>CAJOEH010000006.1:71312-157194 GCA_905233385.1 uncultured Oscillospiraceae bacterium | reverse complement strand
AGCCCGGGCCACGGCATGGCGATCAAGGACGAGAACGACAACAACTGGTATCTCGTCGCGCAGGCGATCACGCCGACCGGCAACAAGATCTACGACCCGGACGCCTCCCTCGTCTGGACGGTCGTGGATAACGGCGACGGTACGTTCAGCTTCAAGAACGGCGCCGATCAGATCGTGATGTGGGTCTCCGGCAACTACTTCGAGATGACGAACGACCCGACCTACGCGGGCGCGGACGGCAAGTGGAAGGTGAGCTGGACGGACGGCTTGGCCTACATCCAGCACGCCACCTTCTCCAACAGCTACGGTCCTGCCTATATCGAGTGCTACTACAACTCCAGCAAGGACAAGACCAATATCTCCGGCTACTCCACGAGCGATCCCACGGCGAAGGCCAAGGACTTCGGATTCCAGTTCTTCGTGAAGAAGGACGCGATCACGCCGACCGAGCCGACCACCGCGCCGACCGAACCGACGACGGCGCCGACCGAGCCGACCACCGGTCCTGTCGATCCGACCGCGACGGTCTACAACACGATCACCTGGTACGTGGAAGGCAAGGCCTACCGTGAGCAGTGCGCGAAGGGTGAGATGCCCGTCTTCCACGGCTCGACCGACAAGCCCGACGACGACAAGTACATCTACTGCTTCGCCGGCTGGTCGCCCGCCATCGAAAAGGTCACGAAGAACGCCACCTACTTCGCGCAGTACACCAGGATCCCGCTCCACAACGTCGAAGACTTCCTTGACGTGCCGGAGAACATGTGGTGCTACGAGGAAGTGAACCGTTCCGCGCAGATCGGCCTGTTCAACGGCATCAGCTACCGCCACTTCGATCCGAACGGCGCAGTCAGCCGCGCCATGGTCGTGACCGTGCTCTACCGCATGGAGGGTGAGCCGGAGGTCAAGTACGGACGCACCTTCTCCGACGTTCCGGAAGACCGCTGGTACAGCGACGCCGTCCTCTGGGCGTCGAACGTCGGCATCGCCAAGGGTATTTCAGACAACGTGTTCGCCCCGAACGATCCCGTCACGCGCGAGCAGTTCGCCGCCTTCCTCTACCGCTACGCCGAGTGGAAGGGCTACGACCTCTCCGCCCGCGGCAAACTGAGCGTCTTCACTGACCGGAACAAGCTCTCCGACTACGCCGAAGACGCGATGTACTGGGCCGTCGGCTGCGACCTGTTCCGCGGCATGGAGCAGAACGGCAAGCTCTGCCTGAACCCGCAGGGCACCGCGACCCGCGCGCAGGCCGCCTCCATCATGGTGCGCTTCTTTAACGCGTTTATCAAGTAAATCTACAACCATAAACAGCGGAGCGCTGCATTGCAGCGCTCCGCTGTTTACGTAGGGCACGACCTGTGTGTCGTGCCGTTATTTCATTTTATTGCCGCGTCGTACAGGGCGTTCTTCGGCAAGCCCGTCTCCTGCGCGACCTGCTTGACCGCGTCCTTTTTGCTGACGCCGCGCTCCGTGAGGGCGGCGATCTTCTCCAACGCGGTCTCTAAGGAAACGCCTTCCTCCTTCTCCTCCGGCGCGCCCTCCACGATCAGGACGTATTCCCCACGCGGCGCGGTTTCCGCGTAATACGCGACCGCCTCGCCGAGGGTCATGCGCAGGACTTCCTCGTGGAGCTTCGTCAGCTCGCGGCAGAGGGCGATGCGCCGCGCCTCGCCGAACGCGTTCTCCAGGTCTTTCAGCGTGGCGGCAAGCTTGTGCGGCGCCTCGTAGAAGATCATCGTGCGCTGCTCCTTCTGCAAAGATTGCAGATGGGCGGCGCGGTTTTTCTTCGTCGTGGAGAGGAAGCCCTCGAAGGTGAATCTGCCCGTCGGCAGGCCGGACACGCTCAGCGCGGTGATCGCGGCGCAGGGGCCGGGCACGGCGACGACGGGAACGCCGCTTTCCGCGCACAGGCGCACAAGGTCCTCGCCGGGGTCGGAGATCGCGGGCGTGCCCGCGTCCGAGACCTGCGCGCAGTTCTCCCCTGCCAGAATGCGCTCGACGATCTTCTTGCCGCTGGCCTCCTTGTTGTGCTCGTAGTAGCTGACCAGCGGTTTTTTGATCCCCAGATGATTCAGCAGTTTCAGGGTCACGCGGGTGTCCTCCGCGGCGATGAAATCCGCCTCCTCGAGCGCCTGGCGGCACCGGGGCGAAATATCGGAGAGATTGCCGATCGGCGTCGGCACAAGGGTCAGAGTTCCGCTCATGGCTGTTCTCCTCTGTGATAGGCGGCGCGGTATTCGTCCGTCTCCGCGCCGTCGGGTGTAAATTCGCAGAAGTCCGGCAGGTAGGTCAGGCCGGGTCTGCCGCCGCGCCGTCCCTCCAAAAGCACGAGACAGACGGGGCTGTCCGCGCTGTGGCGGACGAATTGGATGCGCTTCGGCTCGATCGCGTTTTCGCGCATGGCGCAGATAAGATCGCACAGCCGCTCCGGCCGGTGCACGAGGGCAAACCTGCCGCCGCTCGGCAGGAGCCAGGCCGCCGCCGCGCAAAGCTCGCGCAGGGAGAGCCTCTCCTCCGACCGCGCCGCGGCGTTTTCCGCGCTGACCTTCCCGCTCCCCGCCGCAAAATACGGCGGATTGGAGATCACGCAGGAAAAGCTTCCCGCGGGCAGCAGGGCGCGGATCTGCCGCACGTCGCCGAGGACGGAAGACAGTCTTCCCTCCAGTCCGTTGCGCGCGATATTCTCCAGCGCAAGGCGGTGCGCCGTTTCGTCGATCTCAACGCCGGTCACGGCGCAGGTCTCGTCGAACGCGCACAGGAGCAGGCCCAGCGCGCCGCTGCCCGAGCCGAGGTCCGTGACCTTCGCCCGCTTCGGCAGGGAGAGAAACCGCGCCAGCAGCACCGAGTCCGTCCCAAGACGGAAGCCGCGCTCCGGCTGTATCATTGTAATGCCGTTCCACAGTGTTTCCGCGTTTTTCATTTCCACGTTCCATGAAAAACAACCGGCCTTTTAGCGGACTGTCCATCAGGACAGTCCGCAACGAAATCCACCCTTGCAGGGTGGGTGAAATCGCCTGCGGCGGTGAAATTGCCCTGTGGGCAGTGAAATGCGCATCGACGTCGCGTGGGTGGATTTCATTTCACCGAATGCGTCAACCATTCGATTTCACCAAAGGCGTCAGCCTTTGATTTCACCTTTTGCCGTCAGGCAAAAGATTTCACCGGAAATGCGCCCATCTCATTTCGTTGCTTGCGCTGAACTATGACGATACCGGCTGAAACAAGATGCATTGTTTCTTGCTTCAGCCGGTATTCTTTTCATGCTTTCTTATGCGCTTTTGCTATTCGACCGGTTGCTTTTTTCACTTTTTACTGCTGCTCGATCGCTTCCAGCGGGCAGGCAGCGGCACAGGAGCCGCACTCCACGCACTGATCCGCGTCGATCACGTACTTGTCTTCGCCTTCGGTAATGATGCCGAGCGGGCAGGTGTCCGCACAGGTGCCGCACTTTGCGCAGGCGTCAGTAATGAAATATGCCATCGTATTGCCTCCTGTCTTTATTGGTTTGCACCCTCATTCTATCATGTTTTTTGAAAAAAGCAATGGAAATTATCAGAAATCAAAAAAATTTTCGCAGGTATGAAACGCCGCGCGGGCGGCAAGACTCTTCCGGAGGGAGGCGAAGGCGCGTGGGAAAGCAGGACGGGCAGATGCGGCAGGTGCTGAAACAGGCGTGGAGCGTCGCCTGCGTGCTCGGCCACAGCTGCGTCGGCACGGAGCACGTTCTGATCGGGATCGCCCTGTGCCCGCAGTGTCACGCCTGCCGCGAACTGCAATGGCAGGGGCTGACGGCGCAGGAGCTGACCGGGCAGCTCCTCGCAGGGACTGACCCCGCGCGCCCGCCGCGCGATCGCCTGCGCCGCCCGCGAGGACGGTGCGCTTCGCCCGGAGACCGTGCTGACCGCGATCCTGCGCGACGGCGGGAGCGGCGCGGCCCTCCTGCTCGCGCGGTGCGGCGTCAGCCCCGCGCTTCTCTTTTCCAATCTGTACGAGGGCGCCTGCGCCCGAAAGGAGCAATTTTCCGCTATGCAAAACACCCGCCTGCTGGACCAGTTCGGCGTCGATCTGACGGAACGCGCCGATCAGACGGAGCTCATCGTCGGCAGACAGCGCGAGATCGAGACGGTCCTGCAGATCCTGTCGCGCCGGCAGAAGAACAATCCCGCGCTGATCGGCGAGCCGGGCGTCGGCAAGACCGCCGTCGTCGAAGGGGTCGCGCAGCAGATCGCCGCAGGCCGCGTGCCGGAGCCGCTGCGCGGCAAGCGCCTGTTCGCGCTGGACATGGCGAGCCTCATCGCCGGCACGAAGTACCGCGGCGAGTTCGAGGAGCGCATCCGCGACATTTTGGCGGAGGTGCGCCGCGTGCAGAACGTGATCCTGTTCGTCGACGAAATGCACACGCTGACCGGCGCAGGCGCGGCGGAGGGCGCGATCGACGCGGCCAACCTGCTTAAGCCCGCCCTCGGACGCGGCGAGGTGCAGCTCATCGGCGCGACGACCCTGACCGAATATCGCAAATGCATCGAAAAGGACGCCGCGCTGGAGCGCCGCTTCCGGCCGGTGCAGATCCGCGAGCCGAGCCGCGAGGAGACGCAGGAGATCCTGGAGGGTCTTCGGCCCTCTTTGGAGGCGCACCACAGGATCGTCATCACCGAGGCGGCGATCCGCGCGGCGGTCGAGCTCTCCTGCCGCTACCTCACGGACAAATATCTGCCGGACAAGGCGGTCGATCTGCTGGACGAAGGCGCGGCGCACGCCGCCATGCGCCGGTCGCTCGGCAGCGCGGCGGACGGCGAACTGGAACAGCAGCTCCGCGACGCGGTGCGAAGCGGCGCGTACGAGCAGGCGGCGCGCCTGCGCGACCGCATTCACAGGGAACAGCGCGCGTCGCCCGCGACCCGCACAGTCGAAGCGCGGGATATCGCCGCCGCCGTCTCGAGCCGCACGGGGATCCCCGTCGGCGCGGTCAGCCTGTCGGAAAAGCAGCGGCTGCGCGACCTCGAGAAGACGCTCTCCGCCCGCGTGATCGGGCAGGAGGACGCGGTGCGCGCCGCCGCCGAGGCGGTGCGCCGCGGCAGGTCGGGCCTCGCCGCGCAGAAGCGGCCCGCCGCCGCCATGCTCTTTTCCGGGCCGACCGGCGTGGGCAAGACGGAGCTGTGCAAGGCGCTGGCGGAGGCGGTCTACGGCAGCGAAAACGCGATGATCCGCGTGGATATGTCGGAATACATGGAGAAGTTTTCCGTCTCGCGCCTGATCGGCGCGCCGCCCGGCTACGTCGGCCACGAGGACGGCGGCGAACTGTCGGAAAAGGTGCGCCGCAGGCCCTATTCCCTCGTCCTGCTCGACGAGCTGGAAAAGGCGCACCGCGACGTCTGCGGTCTGCTGCTGCAAATCATGGAGGACGGCATTCTGACCGACTCTAACGGCAGGCAGGTCGACTTCCGCAACACGCTGCTGGTCATGACGACCAACCTCGGCGGCTCCGCCGCCGGAAGGGGCGGTCTCGGCTTCGGCAGGACGGCGGACAATTCCGTCCTGTGCTCCCTGCGCGAGCAGTTCCCGCCGGAGTTTTTGGGGCGCATCGACTGCATCGCGGTCTTTCGTCCGCTGGACGGACCCGCCCTGACCGCGATCGCGCGGAAGGAGCTGGACGCCCTCGCCGTCCGCGCCGCGAAACAGCGGCTCGCCTTCACTTTCGCGGAGGGGCTTCCGCGCCTCCTTGCAGAGCGCGCCGCAGGGCGAAAAAGCGGCGCAAGGGCGCTCCGCAGTCTGATCCAGTCGGAGCTGGAAGCGCCTCTCGCGGCGAATCTGCTGTCCGAGCGCCCCTCGCCCGCCGTGACCGCAGACGCAGAAAATGAAAAGATCCTGCTGCGCTTTACCTGAAACGCGGCAGGATCTTCAGCCTTCCCCTCAAGGGGAAGCCTTTCGCTGCTATTTGCTGATGATCGCGTAGAGCAGCACGAGAGTGCCGAGGCCGATGCGGTACCAGCCGAAGGCCGAGAAATCGTGCTTCTTGATATAGCCGATCAAGAACTTGATCGCAACGATCGACACGGCGAAGGCGATCGTCATACCGAGCAGGAGCACGGCTGCCTGCGTGCCGGTGAAGGCGAAGCCGAACTTGACGATCTTCAGCAGCGACGCGCCGAACATCACGGGCACAGCGAGGAAGAAGGTGTATTCCGCCGCCAAGCCGCGCGAGGCGCCGATCAGGATGCCGCCGAGGATGGTCGCGCCGGAGCGGGAGGTGCCGGGGATCAGCGCGAGCACCTGGAACAGGCCGATCAGCGCCGCGTCCTTCCACGTCAGCTCCGCGATCTCGTTGATGCGCGGGGTGCGCTTCTTGTTGTACTGCTCGATGAACAGGAAGGCGACGCCGTAGACGATCAGCATCAGCGCCACGACCACGGGCGTGTACAGATGTTCGTCCAGCCAGTCGTCCAGCGGCAGGCCGATGATGATGGCGGGCAGGCAGGAGACAAAGATCTTCAGCCACATGACGATCTTATCCATGAAGCAGTAGTTGTCGCAGAAGTCCTGCACCGCGCCGACCGCCTTGTTATCGCTGTGCTCCGCGAACCACGACCGCTGCGGGCGCAGCTTTTTGGTGTGGAACGGCCAGAGCTTTTTGAAGAACAGGACGATAACGGCGAGGATCGCGCCGAACTGGATGACGACCAGAAACATTTCCATAAAGTCCTTCGTCATCACGTCGTTGTTCGACTTCCACAGTCCGTCGACCAGGATCATGTGCCCGGTACTGCTGATCGGAAGCCATTCTGTGATGCCCTCGACGATGCCGAGAAACACGATCTTCAGCCAATCAAAAAACGCCATACGGTCAAACCTCTTTTCGGTGTATATCTATGACGGAGTATAGCACAAAATCCCTCGAATGTCAAAAGGATTGCAAAACGGCGCGGTTTCTGCTATAGTGAAGAAAAGTATACTGCGGAATATCGGCAGTTTTGAAAGAGGAAACCGTATGGAAACAACGAAAACATTCGCGGAGCTCGGCGTCAGCGAGGAGATCCGGCGCGCGCTGGAGAAGCAGGGCGTCACCGCGCCGACGAAGGTGCAGGAGGAGGCGATCCCGCCGCTCATGGCGTGGAAGGACGTCATCGCCAAGGCGCCGACCGGCACGGGCAAGACCTTCGCCTTCGGCATCCCGATGATCCAGCACATCGACCCCGAGAGCGACGATCTGCAGGCGCTGATCCTCGCGCCGACGAGAGAGCTCGCCCTCCAGATCTGCGACGAGATGAACGGCCTGCTCGCCTTCTACCCGGACATCCGCGTGACCGTGGTCTACGGCGGCACGGGGATGCAGGCGCAGATCAAGGCGTTGGAAAAACACCCGCACATCGTCGTGGCGACGCCCGGCCGCCTGATGGACCACTACAACCGCAAGAACCTGCGGCTCGACAAGATCAAGACCGTCATCCTCGACGAGGCCGACCGCATGCTCGACATGGGCTTCTTCGACGACGTGACGAAGATCCTCAACAAGATCAAAAACCGCGTCAACCTCGGTCTGTTCTCCGCGACGATCTCGCAGGAGGTCATGACCGTGAGCTGGATGTACCAGCGCGACGAGGTGGAGATCACCGTCGCTCCCACGATGGAGAGCAAGCCGGACATCGACCAGTACTCCATCACCGTTCCCCGTCTGGAGAAGGAAGAGGCCATGCTCCGCATCCTGCGCTCCGGCGCGTTCGAGCGCGTGATCGTCTTCTGCAACACCAAGGTCATGTGCCAGCGGCTGTCCGACGACCTGCGCCGCGCCGGCATTCAGGCCGACTGCCTGCACGGCGACATCAAGCAGGCGACCCGCGAGCGCACGATGGCGGCCTTCCGCAAGGGCAAACTCCCCGTCCTGATCGCGACGGACGTCGCCTCGCGCGGCATCGACGTCGACGACGTGGACGGCGTCATCAACTACGACGTGCCGGACGAGAACGAATACTACGTCCACCGGATCGGCAGGACGGGCCGCGCCCGCAAGAAGGGCATCTCCTTCACCCTGATCGGCTCCTTCCCCGAGAAGGCGAAGCTGGACGAGATTGCGAAATTCTGCGAGTTCACGATCCAGCCCATGATCTTTGACGAATACGGCTGCCTGATCCCCGCGCCCGCGGAGGAGAAGCGCACGCCGCCGCGAAAATTCTGATGCGCGGCGCGGAGGAAGGCCTGCTCCTGCTCTGCTGCAAGCTCGGTCAGCCCGTCAAGCCGCTGACTCCTGCGGAGTACCGGCAGATGGAGGCCTACGTCGCCGCGAAGACGCCGACATGCGCGCAGGGCGACCCCGGCAGGATCACGCCGCAGCAGCTCGCCGCGCTGGGCTTCAGCGAGGAGATGAGCAGGCGCGTCGTCTCTCTGCTCGACCGCCCGCGGGTGCTGCACGACTATCTCTCCGCGTATAAGGACATCGCCGCGGTCACGCGGCTGGACGAAGCGCGGTTCCCGCAGCGTCTGCGCAGGCTCGGCGGCGACTGTCCCGCCGTTCTGTTCTGCAAGGGAGACCTTTCCCTGCTGCGCGCCCGCTGCATCGCCGCGGTCGGCTCGCGGATGCTCTTCGCGCGCGGCCGGAAATTCGCGCAGGAGATCGGCAGGATCGCCGCCGGCGAGGGCTTCACGCTGGTCTCCGGCAACGCCGCCGGCGCGGACACCGCCGCGCAGGAGGCCTGCCTGAACGCCGGCGGGCGCGTGATCTGCTTCGTGCCCGACGAGCTGACG
Organism: uncultured Oscillospiraceae bacterium; assembly: GCA_905233385.1. Classification (GTDB taxonomy): domain Bacteria; phylum Bacillota; class Clostridia; order Oscillospirales; family Oscillospiraceae; genus JAZOXB01. Next base: position 148,455 of record CAJOEH010000006.1, on the reverse strand, counting down.
CAGTACGCCGCGCGGGAAAACGTCCTCTACTGCAGCACCAACGGCTACGATCTGCCCTTCTCGGCGGCCCGCGCCCTTTACCGCAATCAACTGATCCACGCGCTCGGCGAGAAGGTCTTCGTCGCCCAGTGCCCGGGCACGTCCGGCGGCACGTGGGCGGGCACGTCGTACAATCTCAGGCACGGACTTTCTGACGTTTACGTGCTCAGCGACGGCTCCGACGGCGCGAACGCCCTGTGCGAACTCGGCGCGATCCCGGTGGAAGAGCCCCTCCCGCCGCTGTCCGATCTGCTGTCCTATCAGTTATCCATTTTCGATTGACTTTCCCGAAATCAGAGAAAAGTATAAATTTTGGGTTGATTTTGATAAATTTTTCAGGTATAATCTCCGTAAGTGACACTGTATGAAGCTTACGGAGGTTATTTTTTATGTGCGGAATCGTTGGTTACATCGGAAAGAAGCAGGCGGCTCCCATTCTGCTGGACGGTCTTGCCAAGCTGGAATACCGCGGCTATGACTCCGCGGGCGTGTGCGTCTTCGGCAGCGACGGCTTCGACGTCGCGAAGGTCAAGGGCAGGCTCGCCGGCCTGAGCGAGAAGATCGGCGGCGGCGCGGCCCTGCGCGGCAGCCTCGGTATCGGCCACACCCGCTGGGCGACCCACGGCGCTCCCTCGGAGCGCAACTCCCATCCCCATGTTTCCTCCAACGGCAAAATCAGCGTGGTGCACAACGGCATCATCGAGAACTATCTGATCCTGAAAGAATACCTGATCGCGCACGGCAAGACCTTCGCCTCCGACACGGACACCGAGGTCGCCGCGAACCTGCTGGAATACTACTACGAGATCGAGGGCGATCTTCTCGCCGCCGCGCGCCGCGCGGTGGAGAAGCTCTCCGGCAGCTACGCGTTCGGCATCCTCTGCGCCGACTGTCCCGATACCCTGCTGGCGGTCAAGAAGGACAGCCCGCTGATCGTCGGCTTCGGCCACGACGAGAACTTCATCGCCTCGGACGTTCCCGCCATCCTGAAATACACCCGCGAGGTCGTCTACCTCAACGACGGCGACATGGTGCTGTTCCGCGGCGCCGACGCGCGCTTCTTCAACAAGCTCGGCGAGGAAGTCGAGAAGATTCCCGAGCACATCTCCTGGGAGATGTCCGCGGCGGAAAAGGGCGGCTATCCCCACTTCATGCTGAAAGAGATCTTTGAACAGCCCAAGGCGCTGCACGACACGATCTCCGACCGTGTGCGCGGCGGCAGAGTCGACCTCGGCAGTGTCCGCCTGAGCCCCGATTACCTGCGCGGCATCCGCCGTATCTATATCGTCGCCTGCGGCTCGGCGTACTACGTCGGCTGCCACGGCAAGTACATCCTCGAGAAGACCTGCCGCATCCCCGTCGAAGCGATCCTCGCCTCCGAGTTCCGCTACTCCGAGCCCGTCCTCGGTGACGACACGTTGGTCATCATCATCAGCCAGTCCGGCGAGACCGCCGACACCCTCGCCGCTCTGCGCGAGGCGAACGAGCTCGGCGCGCACACCCTCGCCATCGTCAACGTCGTCGGCAGCGCCATCTCCAAGGCGGCGCACGACGTCATCTACACCTGGGCCGGCCCGGAGATCGCCGTCGCGACGACCAAGGCCTTCTCCACCCAGCTCGCCGTCCTCTACCTGCTCGCCCTGTACATCGGCGACCTGCTCGGCACCGTGTCGCCTGAGGAGTACGAAGCGATCCTGCACAGCCTCAACGCGCTGCCCGACCTGCTCTCGACCATCCTCACGGAGGACTATCTGGCGCATATCAAGGCGCTCACCGACGAGCTGCACGGGAATCACGACGTCTTCTTCATCGGCAGAAACCTCGACAGCGCGACCTGCCTCGAGGGCAGCCTGAAGCTCAAGGAGATCGCCTACGTGCACTCCGAGGCGTACGCCGCCGGCGAATTGAAGCACGGCCCGATCTCCCTGATCGAGGACAAGACCCTCGTTGTCGCGGTCGCCGGCGTGCCGGAGCTGTTTGAAAAGACGATGTCGAACGTCAAGGAAGTCAAGGCGCGCGGCGCGGACGTGCTCGGCCTGACCACCGCCGATCTCGAAGACGAGATCCAAAAGACCGTCGACCGCTATCTGCTGGTGCCGAAGACCCACCCGCTGCTGCAGCCGAGCCTGAACGTCGTCCCGCTGCAGATCTTCTCCTACTACATGGCGCTCGCCCGCGGCTGCGACGTCGACAAGCCCCGCAACCTGGCGAAATCCGTCACGGTGGAATGATGACAATAACAAAACCCGGAGCAGAGGGCAAGCCTCTGCTCCGGGTTTTTCTGTTTCCCTTCGCCTGTCATTGCCCGCTTTACGCGGGCAATCTGTGCTTATCAGGATCTTGCGCTGTATCGTTGCCTGCGAAAGACTTTCAATTCTGTCATTGCAAGACCAGTGCGCACACTGGTCGTGGCAATCCGTGTCTCTCGATGCGGGACACTTTACCAAAAACATTTCTCCGTAGGGAGGCATGCCCACATGCCTCCGGGAACAACAACACGCATCGGAACTGAACACGGAGGCGTCAAGGGACGCCTCCCTACGGCGGGTCTCCAACATACGATACAATTCCCATCCCTGCGACGGACAGATTCCACCCGCAGCCTCGGCTGCTCGGAATGACAGGATCAAACGTTTCCGCGCAAAAAGAACCGGAGCAGAGGGCACGCCTCTGCTCCGGGTTTTTCTGTTTCCCTTCGCCTGTCATTGCCCGCTTTACGCGGGCAATCTGTGCCTGCCGACAAGGGACGCATTACCGTAGCACGGCGCACGTGCCATGCCTGCTGCGGACAGATTGCCCCATGCGGGGCAATGACAAGCTTTTGTTCGCTCGATGAACTGACGGCTGCGCCGCTCTCAATAATTCTCCGCGTTGATCTCGAAGTACGCCTGCGGGTGGGCGCAGGTCGGGCAGATCTCCGGCGCTTTCTCGCCGACGACGATATGGCCGCAGTTGCGGCACTCCCAGACCTTGACCTCGCTCTTGGCGAAGACCTCCTGCGCCTCGACGTTGTGCAGCAGGGCGCGGTAGCGTTCCTCGTGGTGCTTCTCGATCGCCGCGACCAGACGGAACTTCTCCGCGAGCTCCGGAAAGCCTTCCTTCTCGGCGGTCTCGGCGAAGCCGGCGTACATGTCCGTCCACTCGAAGTTCTCGCCGTCCGCCGCCGCAGCCAAATTCTCCGCGGTGGAGCCGATGCCGTTCAATTCCTTGAACCACATCTTCGCATGCTCCTTCTCGTTCTCGGCGGTCTTCAGAAAGAGCGCCGCGATCTGCTCGAAGCCTTCCTTCTTCGCCTTGGACGCGTAGTAGGTGTACTTGTTTCTCGCCTGGGATTCCCCGGCGAAGGCCGCTTTCAGATTGTCTTCCGTCTGCGTGCCCGCGTATTTTGTCGCCATGTCATAACCTCCGTATTCGTATTACAGGTAGTATGCCCCGTTCCTTCTCAGCATAACAGAAACCGGCCGCATTTGCAACGATTTCTTTCAGCGGGCCGCGCGGCGAAAAATCCATTTTCCGGGGTTTCGGCTATTGCCAACCGCCGAAATCTATGTTATGATGAATTTGTCCAGTGGGATTTCTTCCGGATAATATAAAAATGAGAGGTGCGTCATGACAAAATCAAACAACGCAAAAGTGTTTGCAATGCTCGCTGCCGTTCTTTACGCAGTGGCTGCCGTGTGGTCGATAATCGATGCGATTATTACCATATCTGACTATCCGTGGTTATCGGGCGAGTATCTGGTCTATCTGATCCTCAGCTGCTTGCTTCTGGTCGCCATGGCGGTCGCGCTGTTCGCGCGCGGCAAGATCGCCGTCGCCTGCATTTCCGGCGCGTTAGTGCTGTTCTTCATCTATCTCATTGCGCGTGCCGAAGGCGATATCAGCCTGCCGAATCTGTTCGGCATTCTGGCCTATCTGTCGCTCCTCGCGCTCGCCATCATGGCAGCCAACGGCGTGCCTGCCGTGAAGTACCTGTGGTTCCTTCCCTGCGTACTGCTCTTCCTCGGCAATCTGATCAACTGGATCACCTACGAGTATTTCTCCTACTTTGAATACGTTTGGGAGACCATTACGCTGACCGTGATCGAGATCGTCGCGCTCCTGTTCGCCGGCCTGTGGCTGAAGGGAGAAGTCTCCGTTACCCGCGCGCCGTATCAGCCGTACGGCTACGCCCCGTACCAGCAGAACGGCTATGCGCCGTATCAGCAGAACGGCTACGCGCCGTATCAGCAGAACGCCTACGCGCCGCAGCAGCCCAACGCCTACGCCCCGCAGCAGCCGAATGCTTACGCGCAGCAGCAGCCGCGCGCTTATGCGCCGCAGCAGCCCAACGCCTATGCGCCGCAGCAGCCCAACGCCTATGCGCCGCAGCAGCCCAACGCCTATGCGCCGCAGCAGCCCAACGCTTACGCCCCGCGTCCGCAGAACGCCTATGCCCCGCAGCAGCCCAACGCTTACGCGCCGCGTCCGCAGAACGCCTACGCGCCGCAGCAGCCCAACGCTTACGCCCCGCGTCCGCAGAACGCTTATGCCCCGCAGCAGCCCAACGCCTATGCGCCGCAGCAGCCGAAGCCTTTCGTCCCGCAGCAGCCGGACGTGAAGACGCCGGAGCCGCCCGCCGCGCCCGCGGCAGAGCAGCCGAACGCGCCCGCTCCGCAGGAGCCGGAGGGCAGCGCGGAATAATCGCGCTCATAGAAGACAGCGGTCAGCCCTTCGCTGACCGCTGTTTTATTTGATATTCCCTGCAAAACAACGCCGAGGAGGAATGATTGGCCTGTCGTCCGGCAAATAGTGTTTGACTATCGCCGCGTTAAGGTATATGATGTTCAAAGAAATCAAACGCAGAACACCGCCGTTCCGCGTTCATTCAGGGAGGAACCCATTATGACTTTCAAACGATTGCTCGCATTATTGCTTGCGCTGCTGCTGGTCGTTACCCTGCTGCCCGCCGATTCCGCGGGCGCGGCGGGAATCGACACGGACGACATCTGGGCGCAGATCACCGCGCTCGAGGACGACGCGCTCGCAAGGCGCGCCCGCGCGGACGGGGAACCGACCGCGGCGGACTTTGCCGCGCTGTCGGAGGACGTGGAGCGGCTCGTCGTGAACTCCGGCGACTTCACGCCCGGCTCGATCATCCGCCACGGCAGCTTCTTCTACTGGACCTCCGCGTCCGGCGAGGTCTGCGGATATTCTCCCGCGCTGCGCGCGAAGATGCGCGCCTCGAGCGTGGACACGGACGCCGATCCCGAAGCGTTCAGCGGCGTTGAGACCGCAAGTTACGCGACGAAGGGCGGCATTCCCGGCAGCGTCGACGTCGCGGTCTTCCAGCCGTACTACGGCCTGGACTCCTCGTTCAAGACGACCTATTCCGACGAGGGCAAGGCCATCGCGCAGGAGCTCGGCGGCACCAGTACGACCTACAAAACGAGCGCCGGTACGATCGACAAGATCGCGGAGTCGTTGGAGACCTGCGCGGTCGTCATTTTCGACTCCCACGGCGACACCGACTACGCCAACCCGAGCAATTCGGACGATTACGTCACGAAGGCGAACACGTCCTATCTCTGTATGCAGACCAACGCGGGCTGGACCGCCGAGGACCAGCAGCTCGCGCAGGGCCCCTACGGCACCTATTACCACGCCTATTATGCCGGCGGCTACGGCAGTATGAAGTATTACTGTGTCGACGGCACCGCGATCGCCAACCATATGCAAGGCCCCGCCTGCAACAATCTTCTGTGGATGGCCATCTGTCTCGGTATGGCGACCGACGGTATGTGGATGCCCGTTCGCGAGAAGGGCGTCGAGGCCGTCTACGGCTATTCGCAGTCCGTCTCCTTCGACGGCGACTACGAATATGAAGAGTATTTCTGGGATCATATGATCGACGGCTTTACGGTCGGCGAATCCTTCGCGTATATGAAAACTCAGGCAGGCGCCGACTGGGATCCCGCCTACCCCGGCAGCTATTCTCTCGCGAAGGCAAGATATAACTTCATCGCCTTCCCGAACGTCGTGTCCTCCGAGGACGCCTATCAGGGCCACCGCACGGTGAACCCGAAAAACGCCAACGACAGCAGCGCCAACCAGAACAATGACCCCGCCTACGGCGCGTGCAACATCCAGACCGTCCTGTCGGGCTGGACGCTGGAGCAGCACTACACCGTCACCGCCGTGTCCGGCAACGAGGACTGGGGTACGGTGTCGGTCGTCGGCGGGTCGATCATCGCCTCCCCTGCCGAGGGCTACTACGCCTCGGGCTATGAGGTCCTCAGCGGCACGGCCACGGTCGTGCAGAACGGCAACACCTTCATTGTCACGGCGCAGAGCGACTGCACCGTGCGGATCGACTTCGCTCCCAAGACGCCCGCGACCGTCACGTTTATCACGCCGGACGGCGTGACCTGCGATGCAATCGCGACCTATCTCGGCGACGAGATCGTCCTCCCTGCGCCCGCCGGCGCGCCGACTGCCGCACAGAACTGCAAGTTCCTCGGCTGGACGAAGCAGCCCGTGGAGGATACGACCGAGAAGCCAGAATACAAACCTGCGGGCGCAGGCTGGACGGTCGACGCGGAAGAAGCGGTCTTCTACGCGCTCTATACCTACGTGGACGACAGCAACGTCGAATTCACCCGCCTGGACAGCAAGCCCGCGGACTGGAGCGGCGAATACGTCATCACCTACAACAGCGAGGTCGTCCTCGACGCCAGCGGCGCATTTACCGGCGAACAGCTCGGCTCTTCCGATGCCGCGATCGCCTTCGCCGACACCGGTATGACGCTGGACGGCGACCGGCTTCTGAACGTCCCGAACGACTGCATTTACGTATTTGAACCCTCGGCAACCATCGAAGGCACCTACACGATCCGGATGAAGGGCAGCGAGAACTATCTGAGCTGCAAAAAAGGCACTCCCCTGTTCGCTTCCGGGACCGTGATGCCGTATAACTCGAACTGGCAGGCGATTTGGGTCGGCGACGTCGCGGCCATCAAGAATTCCGCCGTGACCCAGAAATATCTGCAGTACGATACGGCCGAAGCCGCGTTCTGCTGCGGCGGCGTGACAACGATGAACCTCACGCTGTACCGCGCCTCGGACGGCACGGCGCACTACACCACCGAGCTTGCCGCCTGCGAGCACGACTACGTCGCCGTCGTGACGGAGCCTACCTGCACGGAAGGCGGCTTCACGACCTACACCTGCGCAAAGTGCGGCGACAGCTACGTTGACGACTACGTCGACGCGCTCGGCCACGACTATCAGCCGGAAGTGACCGCGCCGACCTGCACCGAGGGCGGCTTCACGACCTACACCTGCGCCCGCTGCGGCGACAGTTACACCGCAGAGGAAACCGCACCCCTCGGCCACGACTGGAACGAGCCGGTCTATACCTGGGCGGTGGACTATTCCGCCGTGATCGCGATCCGCACCTGCAAGAACGACGAAAGCCACGTCGAGACCGAGGACGGCGCGATCACCTCCGAGGTAACGCGCGAGCCGACGATCAACACCGCGGGCGAGATCACCTATACCGCGACCTTCACGGATCCGGCGTTCGCGACGCAGACCGTCACGGCCGCCCTGCCGAAGCTGGACGACGGCCTGCCCTGCGACGGCGGCGAAAGCTGCCCCGGCAGCGTGTTTGCCGACATGCCCGCGAAGGGCGACTGGGCGCACGACGCGATCGACTGGGCGTTCGTCCACGGCGTGACCGCCGGCACGAGCGCGACGACCTTCGGCCCGAACGAGGGCTGCACGCGCGCGCAGGTCGTGACCTTCCTCTGGAGAGCCGCCGGCTCGCCGGAGCCCGCCGAAAGCAAGAATCCTTTCCGTGACGTAACGGAAAACGCATACTACTATAAAGCCGTCCTCTGGGCGGTCGAAAACAACGTCACTGCCGGTACCGCCGCCGATAAATTCAGCCCGGACGACACCTGCACCCGCGCGCAGATCGTGACCTTCCTCTGGCGCTACGAGGGCAAGCCGGAGCCGACGGTCCTCGAGTGCGCGCTCACCGACGTGAGCCCCATGGATTACTATTACAAAGCAGTCCTCTGGGCGGCGGAAAACGACGTCACGCAGGGCACCGGCCCGTCGACGTTCAGCCCCCTGCTCACCTGCACCCGCGCGCAGGTCGTGACCTTCCTCTACCGCATCGCAAAATGAAGACGCCCGCGCGGCGGCGAATGAAGGAATGAAGACGCTTCGCTAATGAAGAAATCAGAAAAAGATGTTTCTTTCGGCAGGCGTCTTCTCTTCATTAGGGCGAAGCCCGTCTTCATTCGCGAGCAAAGCGAGCAACTTCATTCGTCGGCGACGCCGACATCTTCATTAAATCTTTCTGATTAAGAAAAGCAGGCAGATCATCCGTTGTAGGGAGGCGTCCCCTGACGCCTCCGTGTTCTGATTGCAGACGCACAATTCTCCCGGAGGCATGTGGGCATGCCTCCCTACGGTTTTTCGATATTTGATATTTAAGGTGAGAAAATGGACATTTCTTACGTTTCCGGGCAGGAAAAGTTCAATTACAGAGTCTGCGCCGTGATCCTGTCGGACAACAAAATTCTGGCGATGCACGACGAGCGCTCTCCCTACTTCTTTCTGCCCGGCGGCAGAGTCCGAATGGGCGAAACCGCCGAACACGCAGTCGTCCGCGAAGTGGAGGAAGAACTGAACGTCACGCCGAAAATCGTCCGTCCGCTGTGGCTCAATCAGAGCTTTTTCAAGGAAGACCTCGACCGCCTCCAATACCACGAACTCTGCATCTACTTTTTAATGGACGTATCCGATACCGGTCTGCTCGAAAAGGGCGAACGCTTCACGCTCCGCGAACGACATCACGTAAACAGCTTCGAATGGCTGCCGTTTGAGTGCCTGCGGGATGCGTATTTCTATCCGGCGTTCCTGAAAACAGAGATTTTCCACCTGCCGGAGCAGTTCACGATCCGGACAGAATATGAATAACATACAAGAGGCCGCAAATGTACTTCAAGATCATCGACAAAGAAACGTATTACCGAAAAGGCGTGTTCCGTCATTTTACGGAGGACTGTAAGTGCTCGACCTCCATGACGGCGCGGCTCGACGTCACGGACCTCGCCGCGTATTCCAAACGGATGGGAACGAAGTTCTATCTGAACTTTCTGTATCTCCTCTCGAAGGTCCTGAACTCCCGCGAGGACTACCGGATGGGCTACCTCTGGCAGACCGACGAACTGATCTGCTACGACGTGATCCACCCGACGCAGTACGTTTTCCATGAGGACACGGAGACCTGCACACCTGTGTATTCCGAATACGATCCGGACTACGAAACGTTCTACGCCGCCGCTCTGCGCGACCTCGAGGAAGCGAAGAAAACGCGGGAATACCTGCTCGATCCGGCGAATCATCCCAACTGGTTCGACGCGTCGTATATCTCGTGGCTTTCCTATGATTCCCTGCATCTGGAGCTGCCCGACGGCTATCTGTATTTCGCGCCGATCGTCAACTGGGGCAGATACAGAGAGGAAAACGGCAGGCTTATGATGCCCGTGACGGTCCGTCTGAATCACGCGATCGCCGACGGCTATCTCGTCGCGAACGTCTTCCGCCTCTTGGAGCAGGAGATCAAGCCGTTTGTGGCACAATCCTCGACAAACTGATTTCTCATCACACACAAGCACAGCGCCCGCTTTTCGGCGGGCGCTGTGTTTATTCTGGAATTCGTTCGTCCTATCATTTGCCTCTGCAAACCGGATTTTGGCGATATGTTTGCTGACGCAAACGCGATATATCGCCTGCGGTGATGCGATATATTGCGCTTGCGCGCAATGCGATATGATATAAATTCCTTCATGCCCCGCAGGGCATATCGCGTGCGAAGCACATATCGCGCCCGAAAGGGTATATCGCAAATTCCGTCAGGAATTTATATCGCTGTCGGGCGCAGCCCGACAAATCCCGATCCGGATCACGCCTCGCTTGCCGGAGCGTACGCGGCGGCGGCTGCGCCGTAGTTGTACAGGGCTTTGACAAGCGCTTGCAGCGCGGCAAGGCTGTCGTTCTGCTTGGACTGCACGTAGGCGTTGACGCTGTAGGTCAGGGTGTTGCCGACCGGCGCGCCGCTTCTCGCGAAGCTCGCGGTCACGTTCTCTGCGAACTCGTCGGCCTCGATGCCGGTGAAGGAGACCTCGTAGATACCGTCGCCGATCGCGGTAAAGCTCGTGAAGGTCTGCGATCTGCCGTTGACGGAGACCGTGACGGACAGGTCCGCGGCGCTTTCGGCATAGAAGCGGAAGTTCATCGCGACGCTGCTCGTCAGGGTCAGGCCTGCGGAGAGCCAAAAGACGTTTTCATCCGCGTCGCCGTCGAAACTCGCGCCGAGACCGGATGGGGCGGAGAAGTCGCTGGTCGTCAGCAGTTCGCTGTCAATATTTTCGTTGACCTTATCGTTCGTCTTGTAGTTCATGAAGGTCTGTGCCGCCGCGCCGTATGCCAGCATATCGGACAGCAGGGTGCGCAGATTCAAGGAAATGGTGTTGTCATCCAGCATGTTCACGCAGTACTGACGAACGGAATATGTGCTCTGCGTATCGCTGTGCTCGACGCCGTTCTTTGTCGCGGTGAGGGTCGCGCTGATGTTGTCGCCCATACACTGCGGGTTGATGCCGGTGAACGTGAAGACGTAATTGTCGCCGGAAACCGTGCAGTCTGTAACGGTCGTGGTCACGCCGTTGAACGTGAAGGTCATGTAGGGGCTCGTGCAGCCCTCGGGGATCTTGACGGTGTAGGCGACGTCGATCTTGCCGTTCAGGACGAGCGCAGCGGAGAGGATCTTCGGCGTGGGCTCTTCCGCGCCGCAAAGCGTGCAGACGCCGCCAAAGTAGGCGTGCGCTTCGTCGTTCACTACGAGGGTGTTGCAGACGGAGCAGGTCGCGTCATGTGTGCCGTCGCCGTTGTCGGTGTAGACCGGGGTGTGACCCAGCGCCGCAGCTTCGTCACCGTTGTAGGAATCTCCACAGCGGGTGCAGGTGTAGGTGGTGTAGCCGGCGCTCGTGCAGGTCGGCGCGGTCACGACGGACTGATATGCGTGCCCGAGGGCGGGAACGGCGGCGCCTGCCGTGACGGTTTCGCCGCAGATATCGCAAACATAATTGCCGGAGAAGCCCGCCCCGGTGCAGGTCGCGGCAGCAAAGCCGCTCAGCGTGGTGATTGCGTGCCGGCAGGTCGTGAACGTGATTTGATAGGCGCCGACCGGGCTCTTGACGCCGTAGGACATCGCGTAGGCGTTGACGGTCACGGTCTCGTCGACGCTGCCGCTGAGGGCGATCCCGTCATGACCGCTGTAGGTCTGCTCCCCGGAGGCGCCGACCGTGTAATAGATCGCCTCGCCGCCGAGGTTTTCAATATCCAGATACAGCGTCGCGCTCGTGCCGGCCACCTCCGTCGCCGCCGCGTCCGCCGTCACCGCCAAAGCGTAGCCGTTCGCGTTCACCGCTTCGCCCGCAGGCAGCGCGACGGCAGTCGGCCGGGTGACGACGTAGTGGACGGTCTCATTCGCGTAATAGTCGTCATACGTCCGCAGCCAGGCCATGACCGTTTCGGAATAGTGGTTGAGGAACATGCGGCTGTAATTGTAAAGCGCGGTGCCCAGCACACGGCGGTTGTCGCCCATTTTGGCCGCTACGTCGGAGTCGTTCCGATCCTGATAGAGCAGGGTCAGAAGCAGATCGCCGAGGGTGTACCAGTCCTCTTTCAGCCTTGCCGCCGCGGCCGCCGGAACGGCGTCCAGCAGACCCAGTTTTTCCAGCTTCGACCAGAGATCCTCCAGATTCTGCTCTTTCTCGGCCTCATTTAAACCGCCGTAGTTTTGGAGCGTATTGATAATCGTTCCGATATCCGTCAGGTTGATCGCGCTGCCGAACAGGCCGACGTTGCTCCCGAAGAGGCCCGCGCCGCCCATCGTCGTGCGCAGTGCGTCGCTGAACGCCTCGGTCTGCTGCGGCGTCAGGCCGTAGATGGTATTGAAAACGTCGCGGATCGCCCCCTGATAGGAGCTGTGCGATTTGTTGTTCAGAACGAAGGCGCTTGTGTATACCGTTCGACTGCTCACTTTCCATTCCACGACTTTCTGAATGAGATAGGCCGTGTACTCCTCGCGGGACATGGAACAGGTCACCGTGGGATTGAACCCGCTGCCGAAGACCGCGCTGGAATAGTTGATCTCCGCGAATTCAAAATAATCGTCGTAGATCATATAAGGGTTCAACAGTTGATATTGCCGCAGCAGCTCCGTCCGCAGCGGCAGATACGCGGTGGTTTCCGCGCTGTTGGCCGTCAGGTCGACCGGCACGACAAAGCAGTCGTTGTCGCGGTACGTCGTGACGGTCCTGCCGCCCGCAGTGATGGTCTTCACTGCAACGGTATGGGTGTGATCCGCATGGGTAAAGGTGTACGCGCTTTCTGACGCGGTCGGCGTCAGGGTGGTCAGGCCGGGCGCATAGTGGTCGACGCCGTAACGCTTGAAGCCGAACGCGGTCATCGCGACGTAAGGCACGGGGTCGATCGCGCTGATGACGTTATGCAGGGTGAAATACTTCTCCGGCGTGGCGAGGTAGGCCTGCGCCGCGTCGGTGCCGCCCTGCGGCGCCTCGAAGGTGTAGCTGATGACTTGGTTATCGCCGATGGCAAAGGCACGGCCCGCCATAGAGCTGCCCGTGACATAATTTGAGAGGGCTGTGCCGGCGTTCGTGTCGGACAGTACCGCGCTGACGTCGATCGTCGGGCTCGCGCCGTCGAGCAGCCGTCTTGCCGCGAGGTTGGCCGTCGCGCCGCCGCGGGAATATCCCACGACCCAGAAGATCAGCCTGCCCTGCTGCGCCGCGTCGGTCAGACCGTAATGGCCGAGATAGTCCAGAATCTCGCTGTAGACCATGTTGGCCGCCATCGCAAAGCCGAGGGATTCCCCTCCCGCCATTTCACCACCCGCGCCGAGCGTAAAGTTGCTCGCCCATTCATCCTCATAGCCGTTGCTTCGCACCACGACCGGCACGAGGATCTTCCCGGTGTCCGTATCGTCGGCGGTTTTCAGCGCCTTATGGGAGATCGCCACGCCGATCGTGTCCATCATGGGCTCGGAGAGCTCCATCTCACTGGCGTAGAAAGCCGCGTCGGCGAAGCCGAGGTTGGAAAGAAGCTGGCGAATATGGGCGTGCTTGTTGTTGTAGCGCACCGCGGTCAGCGGGTCGTCCGGCGTAGTCCCGGTATAATACTGCGTATTCAGGCCGCCCCAGTTGGTCGTAAAGCCGGCGGTCACCAGCGCCATGGACATGGAAGCAAGATGCTCGTTGTACGCCGTGGGATCGTCGAAGAAATAGCCGTCGGAATAGAAACAGACCGCGTCGTTTTCGTTCAGGGAATCCGCCGCCGAGGAGGTGGAATACGCCGCCTTGATGAGCTTGTACGCGCCGTTGTTGTACCCGCCGCTGACTTCCTCCGCATAATCGAGCGCAATCGACTGTTCTGCGGGCATCGTGTCCGCCCCGGAGGTAACGATATAAAGGTAGCGATACCGCGCGTCCGTCGGATCGTTGAACCATTGAAAGCCGTATCCGCCGCCGTCGTAGACGTAGGGGGAAGTGGGATAGGTCCCGGCGTCCTTGCTTAGCTGCCGGTCGCCGCTGATGCCTGCCGCGGTGATGCCGATGACGGACGAGCCGTTCTGGCTCGGGCTGAGATAGGTACCGGCGGAGAGATAGAGATTCGAGGTCGTGTTTCCGGAGATGTTCAGCATGCCGCCGAGATTCACGGTCGCGTCGGTGTCCGCGCTGTCGAGATACACGCCGCCGCCCGTACCGGCGCTGTTGCCGGTAATCGTGCAATCCGAGATCGTGCTGCCGCCGTATTTCAGGAACACGCCGCCGCCCTTGCCGTAACTGCCCGCAGCCGTATTGTTTGTAATTATGCAGTTTTTGATCTCGCTGTCGGCGGAGCCTTCGAGCAGAATGCCGCCGCCCTGATAGCTGTTCGTCTTGTTGTTGTCGATGATGACGCCGCTGATCGAGGCCGCGCCTTTATAAACGTCGATGCCTCCGCCGCCGCCGTAATTGCTGCCGTTGTTGTACCCGGCGCAGACGTTGTCGGAAATATAACTGTTTCCGTCGCCTTTCAGCGTCAACACGGCGTCCGTTTCGACGCCGCCGCCGTTTCGCCCGGAGTAGTTGTTGCTGATGGCGCTGTTCGTCATGTTCAGGGTGCAGGTGTAGGCGTTCAGAATGCTGTCGAACTGGGTGCCGTTCATACGGATGCCGCCGCCGTGTTCGCCGGCGTAGTTATAGATCAGCCTGCTGTTTTCCAGCGTGACCGTGTTTCCCGTGTTGTCCACGTTGATCGCGCCGCCGCCGAAATTCGTCCGGTTGCCGACGACCGTCACGTTGATCAGCCTGACCGAGGTGTCTTCCCCGAGCATCTGGATCGCACCGCCGTAATAGGACGCGCCTGCTCCGAACAAGCCGCCGTCCTGCTTCGTGTAGGCGCCGGTGAGGACCGCGCCTTTGACCTCATTCGCGCCGGTCAGCGTCGTCAGCGTGCCGGGACTGGCGGTGCTGACGTTGTAGCCCTTGACCGTGGGCTGATTGCTGCCATCCAGATGCCGCGTCTCTTGTTCCGCCGCTGTTCCGCCGTCCAGGACGAGAGCTGCGCCTGCTTCGACGAGAAATACGTTTCCGTAAGCGCCTTGGCTGGTCAGTCCGCGGTCGATGACGTGCCCCTGCATATAGATCGTGACGTCGGCGGAGGAATTGATGGTGATGCGGTCACTGATCGTCGATTTCAGATTCCAGTCCGCTTCCATTCGCACGTAGTGCGTGCCGTTTTGCTTCTGGATCGTATTGATCAGAGAAGTCGTGTTGGTATACGACGTCCAGGTCTGGCCGTCTGTGCTGTGGTATCCGACAATCGTGTCGGCAGCGCCCCGCAGCGTCACCGCAGGAAGGAGGGTGGCGAAGAGGGCGAGCGCAAGGAGGATGGAAAGAAGTCGCTTTTTCATGGGCTGTGTCTCCATTCTGAAATATCGTCGCAGCGTCCGGCCGCGGCGGTTTGCGCAGGGCCATAATCGTGCATTATACTATTGTTATCATACCGAAAAACCGCAGGAATTACAAGAGATATTTCCGCCAAGATACGCAAAAGGACGACGCTCCGCCGGAGCATCGTCCTTTTCAATGTGATTTCACACAGCCCGCTTCTTTCCATTCATCTCTGCAAACCGGAATTTGTCAATGTTTCAGTCCCATAAATTGCAGGAGTTTTATCGTTGAGTCCGGTGTTCAGACATGTGAAAAGTAAAAACGGTATCATAGCGCCGTTCGCAGAACAACGCGCCGCCCTTGCTGCGGATATCCTCCGGCGTAGCGATCCAGCTTGACGTTTTCAGATCAAATGAGCCGAGACTTTGCAGTCGACGATAGAGTTCCTCTGTCATCATCGATATGCCGATCTCTTTCGCTTTCCGTTCGGCGCTGCTTGACGGCGGGTTTTTAGCGCGGCTATGCAACGCCTTTTCGTCATAGCACAGGCTCCTGCGCCCGACGGGCGATTCCTTTGCACAGTCACAGAAAATGAGTTTCCCCGTCTTTTCGTCATACCCTATGGTGTCAGGCTCACCGCCGCTTTCCTCCATTTTTTGCAAAATCGTGATGGCAGCAGGAACCTCGCGCAGCCTCTGCTCCACCTCAGACCATTCCAAATCCGGATGAAGTTTCTTTTGTTCTGAAAATCTCACTTTCAGTAATTCCAACATCATGCTCGCCCCCTATAAATATCGATTTGTGAAATTACACGCTCGGTTTTTGATTTAATACGCGTTCAAGCGGCACCCAGCCAAGGTATTTCGGATGATCTCCGGTCAGGGCCGTCAGCTTTTCGATCGCCGGATAGTCGTCGATCCGGACTTTGTCCCACGCGTGGATCACCCGGCCGTCCCCGAGACTGACGCCGCAATGCCCCCAGTTGACCGGGCCGTTTTCGCCCGGACACAGGCAGTCGTAGAATACGAACGCGCCTCGCTCCGGAACGCCGTCCCGCAGCGCGTCCTTGTACATCTCGCAGGATTCCTTCGCGGAATCTCCGCCGAATATTTCGATTTGATTGCTGATTTCAAGCGCGTCCTCGATAAACGCAAGACACCAGCCTGCATACTCTGGGCTGCCAAGTTTGCTTTCAGCCCAACGGATCATATTCTCTGTCAGTTTCTCCATCCGAAAACCTCACGCCTTATTCATCCGCTTTATTTCATCTTTTTCTGAAATGAAGAAAAGACAGGATTCCGACAGGGAGAAAATACACGCACCACGCAACAAGCGCGAGCCTTCCGCCGAGGCCGTCGCCGCCGGACGACATCTTTGAGAACATTCCCGTCATCGGCATAAACGTACAGCTGAAGAAGAACGCTCCGTGTATCATCATAAGCGCTTTGAGCCACTTGTCCGCTTTGTTCTTTGCCTTCATCGAAAGCCCTGTGAAGAAAGTCGAAAGCGCCATGATACCGTAGCCGAGCAGGTCATAGTTGAAGATCAGCCCGAACCTGCCGAATTCCAACAGCTTTGCCGCCTGTTCGGTCAGCTGTTCGTTGTGTACTGTGGTCAGTTGTGTAAAGTAGACCAGCATAGCAAACGTACCGTACACCGCCGCAAGGATCAAACCGATATTCGCGGCGACCTTGCGGTCGTTTTTGCATTCGTTGTGAAGGCCTGCCGTCATCATAAGAAACCCGAGCGGCAGGATCAGGCACACATAGTAGTATCCCGCAGGATCGTTGATGATCAAAAACAGCGCAAACAGAAAAACTGTCGCCGTTACGATCCCCGCGCCGACTTTTGCGATCGTTTTGTTCAAATCCATTGACTCTTTCTCCTCTAAAGCCCGATATGTCGTGTTGTTTTTCCTCTGCGAAGCAGCTGCTCTGTACTGATTATACTGCCAGCCCCGTGAAAATGCAATCGCCGCTGCTTTTGATCGCAAATCCGAATCTTCGTCTGCCGAATCATTTCAGCGCATCATCTGCTGCCGCATTTGCCGAAGAAATCAGCGGCGCCGCTCCATCTCATCATCCCATCCTCGCGCGGCTGCATAATTCCCCTTTGTTTGCAGACAATAGAAACGCAAGAAAGATCAGCAAAGGAGAGTTTACGATATGAAAGCAACCGGAATCGTGCGGCGCATTGACCCATACTGCACTATTGTTTGCTCAATCATTGACGATCTTTGAACGACAAAAACGAGCCGATAAGCGTTACAGTTCATCGGCTCGCGTCAGGAGTTCAAAGAAACGGCGGTGTTTATGCAGCGTTTCGAGGAATTGAGTATACTTATCAAGAAATGTCGGATTTCCGTAAAGAATATAGCGTTCTTCCAACTCCAAATTGTCAGCAGTTTTGGTTCATGGCAGCACATTTCAGTCTGGCGCGGATCGCGGCGGCGAAGGCCTGCGTTTCCTCTGCAATGCCCGGGAGCTGCAGTGCCGTACCGGGATCGTTCGCGGTCTTGATCAGGCAGAAGCGCGGCGGCAGGGACAGCGCCTTGTTGAGACACAGCGCGCCTAAAAGCTGCTGCGCCACCAGATCGCCGCCGGAATAGCCGGAGACGACGACGGCGTACAGACTGCGCCCGTAGAGGGCGTTGCTGACGGTCAGTCCGGTCAGGCGGTTGATGAACGCCGTGATATTCGCGCCGACCGCGTCGTTGTAGTTCGGGCAGAGCAGGAGCAGCGCGTCCGCGTTCAGCACAGCGGGGATGACCTCGTCCACCATCGCGCCGCCGTAAAAGCAGCTGCTCTGCGCCGCGAAATGCGAGCAGATCGTGTACGAACAGCCGCGGCAGTCGTGGATCGTGCCGTTGCGAAGGGAGATCGTTTCGATCTCGAAGTCCGGAAGCTGCCGTGTGACGAGTTCGCCCAGCGCGAGGGTGTTGGAGGTCTCGCGGTCCGAGGCGTGCAGCACCAGCAGCTTCGGGCGGTCTTTTTTGACCGGTTCTTCCGAAAGCAGCCGCTCCAGCAGGGCAGAAACGGCGAAGCGATAGGTCTCGTCCAGGCCCGGCAGGCCGTTCTTCTTTTGCAGGACGGCAAGGTTTTGCAGGGAGCCGGTCGCCTCCACGAGGGGTTTCCCCGGAAAGGCGCAGCCGGCGAAATTCGCGGCGAAGATCAGCCGCCGCGCGATGTCCTTTGTGTCCAGCTCGGTCGCGCCGTCGATGATCACGGCGGCCGTCGCCCCGTGCAGGCAGTCGGGGTGTGACCGCAGGAAGCGGAGCAGTTCGCACAGCGCCGCGTCCTCGCCGTAAGCGTCGACCGCGACGGTGAAGAGCAGTCGTCTGCCGCGCAGGTCGTGCGCGCCGATCGCGGCCGCGTCGATTCGTTCCGCACCGTTGAGTGCGGGAATGTCGGAAAGCAGCCGCTCTAAACGGTCGTTACGACCGCAGGAGAGGATCGTCAGGTTTTGCATTGCGGTTCCCACTCCTTCAATTCCCGAATGGCGGCCTCGATTCTGCCGCGCAGCAGCGGCGGCAGCGCCGAAACGTCGTACAGCGGCGCGGCGCCGCGCTCCGTCCACTTTGCCGACGTACCGAACCAAACGCCGTCCGTCGGGATCGCGCCGTAAAACGGCCGCCCGCGCATCAGGTTCAAAAGGCTGATGCACGCGGAGGACAGCGCGGGCGCGATATAGGGTTTGAAGCCAAGCGCGCGCACTTCCCTGTTGGCTTCCACGGTCTGCGCCGTCAGCGCACGGGATAATTCGTCGTCATAGTTTTCAAGATCGTTCGCGACCACGAGCCCCGCGCCGTGCGGGCCGAAGGCGGCGATCTTTTCCGGATCAAGCCCCCGCTGCCGCGCGTAGTACTGCGCCCGCGCCGCCATCACGCCGAGACCGAAACCGACGATCTGCTCCCTGCGCAGGCCGCGCCCGTCAAACGCGCCGTTTTCGTCCGAATTCGACTGCCAATAGACGCACTGACAGAGCAGGTCGACCGGGTCGGAGACCTGACAGAACAGGCCGGAAAATTCGGTATCTCTCGCCTGTCTTGTATACTTTTTCAGAAGCTCGCGGTTGCCTGCAAACTGCGCCATGCGCACGTCGCCCTCCGCGCCGACCGGCGGAACGCCCTGCGAGGCGGCGAAGAGGAAGACGTTGCAGTCGAACAGGGCTTCCGGCGCGCGGCGCACGATCTTCGGCGACGGGCGCTCGAGCACCTGCCCGAGCTCCATGCAGTAGCGGTCGATCAGCGGCTCATAGGGGTCATAAATACCGATCTCGTCAATCTCGTCGCCAAGCAGCTTCAGGGCGGTCAGCAGGGTGCCGCCGACGTCGCCCAGCCCCACGAGGGTCAGCCGCAGGCCGGTCCGACCGGGGTACAGCGATCCGTTCTTCGTCATAGCTGCGTCCTCCGCAGGCGGCGAAACGCCTCGATATCGTCCGCGACGTAACCGGACGGCAGAGCGCTCAAATCGTATTGCAGATGTCTGCCGCGATAGGGCGCGCGCGGCCGGATCAGGGCTTCCGCCATACGCCCGAGCGTGAGTTGGGTGCCGAAGCTGCGCTGGTGGCACTGCTCCAAAGCAAGCAGGATCGCGTGCGCGTTGCGCAGGCAGGTCTCGGACAGTTCCAGCACGGACTGCTCGTCCACGCCGCGCAGGAAGTCCGGCATACAGTACGGCAGGATCAGATTCGCCGTCGGGAGCAAACCGCCGATGGAGTCGCCGCGGGTGACGCTGTCGCCGCCGATAAACGGATACAGCAGGCTTTCGGTGAACCAATAGCGCAGATTCGGGATGAAGTATTCGCAGTCGACCTCCCGCTGCTCGAGCTGCATGAGGTCGCGGCCGCGGCCGGACAGGATG
This sequence comes from uncultured Oscillospiraceae bacterium, assembly GCA_905233385.1. Taxonomy (GTDB): domain Bacteria; phylum Bacillota; class Clostridia; order Oscillospirales; family Oscillospiraceae; genus JAZOXB01. The sequence goes on along the minus strand of CAJOEH010000006.1, from coordinate 128,540 downwards.
CCGACCACGATTCGCTGGATATCCAGCTGTTCCTGCCGGAAAATGCGGTCAAGTTTTTCGATGCGGTAGCCCTTGTGCAGGAAGTCGTCGACCAGAATGACAGGCCGGTGGAAGGCGCGGATGGTGCGCACCTGCCCCGGCAGGTCGGAATAGCCCGGGAAAGCGCGGATTTGGAAATGATAGATGTCGTTTTCGTAGGCCTTGTCCACGTGCAGGCTCTTGGTGACGACGTTCGGGACGATCTCGCCGGAGAGGATGCTGCCGTAGGGTACGCACATGCTCTTGCCGAGCGTCTTTGCTTCCTGCGCCTGCCGCACGCCCGCAGCGAAGCGCACGCGCTCCATGACCGCCGCGTCCAGGAGCTCCGCGTCAAAACTGAGCAGGAGCTTGCCGGGGAAGAGGTCGCAGATCGTCCGCCGCAGGCGCGGCCGGGAGGCCAGCACGGCGGCGCGCACCTTGTCGTCGCTGCGGTGCGGCTCCTTGAAGCGGCGCAGGACATCCTGCACCAGGATGACCGGCGTGCGCATATCCACCGCCAGCACGTCCGGCTGCTCCGGCAGCGCCATGAAGCCCAGCTCCCGCAGGGTCTCCGTCAGCCATTCCTTGCCCGCCGTCGGGCAGAGCGCGTAGGTGTGATCCTCCGGCAGGCTCCGCGCCAGCAGCTCGGTCAGGACGAGACGCGCGCAGTCCGCGTCCGCGTCCGGTTCAAGGACCACTGTCTCGATCAGGAGCATTCTGCCGGAGCTGTGGCGGCGCAGGTATTCCGCGCCGGGCAGGGAGCCCAGCACGCCGTAAAGCTCCGTGCTGCGGATCGTCCTGCCGTCCGCGCGCGCGAGGATTCTTCCGTCCTCCGCGCGGCAGAGGGTCGCCGTGCAGCACAGGCCGCTCCATGCAAAATCGAGCGTGAAGGACTGCTTCCGCATCGCCTGCTTGAACTGCGGCGCGCGGAGATAGAGGTTCTTTTCGTAGATATAGCTCTGCACCATCGGGTCGACCAGCATGGACACGTCCATATTTTTGTCCACGTAGTCGCGGATCCGGGTGGAGCTGACCGTTTCATAGAACTCCGGCAGGGTGAGCACGATCCGCCTGCCGCGAATGCGTGATTCCAGTTCTTCTCTGCGGACGGAGCTGTCGCGCAGGAAGATGATATGGTCGAAATCCGCCGCGCTGCCGGGAGCGGGGTCGCGGTAGGCGGAAGCCTTTTCGATCACGTCGCTGCCGGTCACGAGCCAGAGTTCGCGGTTCGAGAACAGGGCGCGAAGCTGCTTAAGATCGGACGGATAGGCGATGTTGATCGGGATCTCGTCCGGGAACAGATAGACGTCCATGCGGTCCGCCACGCTCATGGAGGCGATCTGCCGCCGCAGGAGCTTCGGGATCGCCAGCTTGCTCCAGGAGAACTCGTCGATCGCGAGATAGACCTCGAAGCCGCGCGCGAGGATCTCCTCCACGACGCGCTTATGCCCCGCGGAGAAGGGATCGAAGGTGCCCGGGAAGAAGGCCACGGGCTTCGCCTCCGGCAGGAGGAAGCTCGTTCCGTCGACGCGGCACTCGACTAAGAAGCGGTAGACGCGATTGAGCATCGCCGCCATGGTGAAGAAGGTGAAGCGGCCGTCGCGCGGCTCGGAGAGCAGGGTCAGGAGCTTCTTTCCGGCACGGAAATAGTAGCCGCGCCGAATCTCCTTCGGGATCCGCTCGTTCGCCAGCACGTCCTCGCAGAGGACGGTCAGCGCGGTGTCGTGGATCGTGTCGTCATAGTGGCTCACGCCGGCGAGCAGCAGACCCAGAAGACGGTCGGTCTGCTCGCAGGACGGCTCTGACAGCGCCTCCAGCAGGCGGCTCACCGTGGACAGGCACGCGGCCGCCGTCCGCGCGGAGGACTGGCGGATATGCCCCTCTAAGAATTCGAGGCACTCGTTGAGCTCCTTCGCGGGCAGCCGCGCGATCATCACGCCGAGATAGCGCGGGATGTAGGCGGAAATCTCGTCCTGTCCGGTCTCCAGCTCGCGCAGGAGGTCGACGATGATCTCGTTCTGCTCCTCGACGGTCAGCCGGTCCTGCATCTGCAGCAGGGCGCGTCCGGCGCGCTCGCGCACCGGCAGGTGCTCGCTGACGCACAAGAGGTTCGACAGGTGCATCGCGGTATGGAAGGCGTGCTCCGGGTGCTCGGTCAGATCGTCCGTCAGCGCGTCGATCTGCGTGAGTTTGACCATCCAGTGCACGGCGTTTTTCAGGTTGGAGAGGTAGATCTGCGCCACGGACATCGCAAGCGGCTTGGTTTGCAGACCCAGCCGGCGGCGAATACGGTTTTCGACGAAATCCGCCGCGAAGCTCTTCCTATCCGGCAGGGTCTCCACAGCCGTGCGGAGCTGCGCCGTCTGTTCTTCGTTCAGATACGGCGCAAGCTTGTCCAGCCGCCGCAGAACTAAGACCGCCAGCGGCTCCTCCGCAGGCAGGAGACGGATGAACTGCGTCAGCAGCGTCCCGATCCGCTCACCGTTCAGAAACTCCGGCGGGATATAATGGAACGTGTCCACGAGGGCGAACAGCGCCTCCCCTTTCGCATCCGGCAGACGGTCGAACAGGGGGTCGAGGAAGTGCTGCACCTCGTGGGCGTCGCAGTTCTTCACGAGACTCGCGACGATGATTTTCAGGGAATTGGAGATGCGCAGGGCGTGCTTGGCGGCGATCTTGTGATCGGGGTGCAGGCACATATCCATATACCGTTCCCAGAGCTGCATGGCCTCCTCCAGAAACGCCGCGGTCGCCGGCACCATGGCGGTGACGGGCGCGGAAGCGGGCAGCTCCTTGCGGTACTTGGGGCCGCTGTTCGCGAGGATCTGTCCCATGATCATGGCGCTGCGGCGGCGCACGTCGCCCTGATGATGCGTCAACAGTTCATAGAGCAGCGCGAGCGTCCGGCGCTTGTTCTGGCCGGTCATGTAGGTATTGTACTCCTCGAACACGCGCAGATAGGTGCGGATGCGGTGCAGGTTCTTCTCGCCGCGCGCCTGCTCGAGCATCTGACCGAAGGTCACGTCCTTCGTGATCATGTACATCAGGCGGATGTTGTTCTCGAACATCCGGTCCGACAGAGCGCCGGGCAGTTCGTTCTCGCCGAGCAGCGCGGGGTGCTGCGGCGCGGCGGGCAGCATCTCTGCGCTGTCCGGCGCGGTGCAGACGCCGTGGCTGAGCAGCATCCGCTCGAAGTCCGCCAGCTTGGTATAGACCGTCTGATAGCGGCGCTTCTTTTCCGGCGTCACGTCGAATAGCTTGGAAAGGATCATGTCGTAGGACTCCGCCAGCGTGTAGATCTTCACGGTCTCGACGCCGTTTTCCCGCGTCCCGCGGACGCGGAAGTCCGCGTAGATGAGCAGCAGCGATTCCAGCGTCAGATTCTCAAATTCCAGATCCCAGGTGGAGTGATTCGCCGCGATATGGGCGATCTTCGGCAGGCCCTGCCGCTCCAGCCATTGATAGGTGTAGTAGTAATGCAGATACGGAATGCGCCGGGCGTCGTCGCCGCGGCAGCCGAATTTGCCGATATCGTGGCTGAGCGATGCCGCGCCGACCATCGGGATATCCACCGGCAGACCGGCCTGCGCCGCCTGCCGCGCGATATGGAGCGCCAGATGGTGCACGCCGATCGTATGCGAGGCGGGATCGAAGGGCATGATCTCCCGCCCGATCCGCATGAGGGCGACGAAATGCGCCGTTCGGATCGCGTCCTGCCAGCGGCGGTATTCCTCGCCGATCAGGCTGTCGGCCAGTTCTGTTTCGGTCACGGAGGGGACGTCCGTCAGCGGATCGTAGGGGAACCGATCCGCTTCCTTTTCAAGGAACCACGACAGCACCGTGACGAAGAAATCCAGCGCCTGCCGCTGCGCTTTCGGCATCGCGGCACGCTGCGGGTCGGGATAGAGGCGGTGTGAAAGCTCGTCATAGCATTCGCGCAGCCAGCCCTGTTCCGGCGCGGGCCAGAGTCGATCCATTACCGGCAGGCACCATGCAAGCACCTCGGCGCAGACCGTCCGCGTCTGCGGCAGCTGCTTCGGCAGGTTGGCGAAGAACTCCGTTTCCTTCAGCAGGCGCTTCAAGGAACGCTGCGAAAGGCCGTCTTCCTGCAATATGCCGGAAGACAGCCGTTCCTGTAAGGATTGATAGAGCATAGGATCCCCTCCGCATAATTTATCAATTTATTATATCAAAAACTCCGGCATTTCTCAATGCCGGAGTTTTTGATAATCCAAATTTTTAAACGATACCCTGCGCCATCATGGCGTCGGCGACCTTCTCGAAGCCCGCGATGTTCGCGCCGGCAACGTAGTTGCCCTCCATGCCGTAGCGGCGGGAGGCTTCGTCGATGTTGTGGAAAATATTGACCATGATATTCTGCAGTTTGCGGTCGACCTTCTCAAAGCTCCAGTAGACGTGGGCGCTGTTCTGCGCCATCTCGAGCGTGGAGGCCGCCACGCCGCCGGCGTTGGCAGCCTTGCCGGGGACAAACAGCACGCCGTGCTCCCGGAAGTACTTCGTCGCCTCCGGGGTCGTCGGCATGTTCGCGCCCTCCGCAACGGCGATCACGCCGTTTTTCACGAGGACTTTCGCGTCCTCGAGATCCAGCTCGTTCTGCGTCGCGCAGGGCAGCGCGATCTCGCAGGGGATGACCCAGACGCCGCGGCCTTCGTGGTACTCCGCGCGCGGTCTGCGGGCGGCGTAATCCGAAACGCGGCCGTGCTCGCGTTCCTTGACCTGCTTCAACAAATCGACGTTGATCCCGTCCGGATCATAGACCCAGCCGGTGGAGTCCGACACGGTGAGCACCTTCGCGCCCATCTGCTGCGCCTTTTCCACGGCGTAGATCGCGACGTTGCCGGAGCCGGACACGCAGACGGTCTTGCCGCTCATATCCATGTTATGGCAGCGGAGCATCTCTTCGACGAGATACAGCAGACCGTAGCCGGTCGCCTCAGTGCGGGTCAGCGAGCCGCCGAAGGACAGGCCCTTGCCTGTCAGCGCGCCCTCGTAGCGGCCGCAGATGCGCTTGTACTGGCCGAACATGTAGCCGATCTCCCGCGCTCCGGTGCCGATGTCGCCCGCGGGAACGTCGGTGTTTTCGCCGATGATCTTGCAAAGCTCGGTCATAAAGCTCTGACAGAACATCATGATCTCGCGGTTGGACTTGCCCTTAGGATCGAAGTCAGAGCCGCCCTTGCCGCCGCCGATGGGCAGGCCGGTCAGGGAGTTCTTGAAGATCTGCTCGAAGCCGAGGAACTTGATCACGCCGAGGTTGACGCTCGGGTGCAGGCGCAGGCCGCCCTTGTAGGGGCCGATCGCGGAATTGAACTGCACGCGGTAGCCGCGGTTGACGTGCACCTTGCCGGTGTCGTCGATCCACGGCACGCGGAAACGCAGGATGCGCTCCGGCTCGGTCAGACGCTCCAAAAGCGCGACGTTGCGGTAGGTCTCCTCGTCCTTCTCGATCACCGGACGGATCGAAGTCAGCACTTCCTCCAGCGCTTGCAGGAACTCTTTTTCGTTAAAATCTCTCCGGCGGTGGAACGCCAGAACATCATCAATATATCCCATAATTGCCTCCAAATCAGCAGTATTATAATGGCATATTTTACCACAGCTTTTGCGCCTCTGTCGATAGAAAAAATGACCGAAATCCGTTTAGATATCCGGCAAAACTTCGTTAGTTATTGACATATCCCCTGCATTGAACGATCAGATTTTGATGGCAATTCGATGATTGCTGTACACTTTATTATAGTATTATATTGGCAATTTCCTTGCTGAAGCTGCGCGGTGCGGTGCAATACTTGTAAACATTCCAAACTATTCTCCCGCGCGAAAAACGAGGCGCGAAAGCGCCTCGTGCGCTTTTTCCGAAAACGCCGTGCGGTTGCATAATTCCCCTTTGTTTGCAGACAATAGAAACGCAAGAAAGATCAGAAAGGAGAGTTTGAGATATGAAAGCAACCGGAATTGTCAGGCGCATTGACGACTTAGGCCGTGTCGTGATCCCCAAGGAGATCCGCCGCACCCTGCGTATCCGCGAGGGTGACCCGCACCTGACAACATTGAAAAACGCCGAGATTTTCTGTTTCTCTTTGTTAGATTTAGCCAAGCGCGAGGGCTGGTAATTGTACATAGTGCCGATCGACGGCTCATGTTCCGTACGTATCCGCGAGGGGTGCTTCGCCGCGTGAAAACCCTCGCAAGCCCTTGCGCCGCAACGCTTTGCGCCGATTTCTCACTCTCTCAATGTTTTCAGCAACGGCACCGAAAAATCCCGCCGAAAAACTTGTGCTTTCCATTTCTGCCCAGTGTTTTATCTGCAAAAAGTTATGAAAGGAGCAAAAACCATGAAGCGCATCATTTCCTGCGCGTACAATATGGACACAAACTGCGTGGAAACCGCGTTTTCCGACGGCATTATGCTCGCGATCGACTGCGAAGCCGTCGAGGAACTCTATGACATCAGCATCGCCAACCGGTCCGAGCTGGACTGGCTGATCTACAACAATCCGTTGGAGTACGCCTACCACGTTCTCAACGGCAGCGTCCCCGACTACCTGAAAGGCAATCACGAACACCGATTGATGGATTAGTCACCGATACATAAACCGTGCCCGCCGACTCATCATCGGCGGGCACTTTCGCTTATTCACTCGCTTTCAACGAGTATTCGCTGAGAATTCGCTCTACATTTCCTCAGCAGAGATGGAGTTCTATTTTGCCGAATCGTCTTTTTCTAACGCACGGTAATCAATTTTTCCGCGGTCTGTTCTTGGGAGTACAGCCATAAAGGAAATCTCATCAGGGATTTGATACTCAGGAAGTTTTCCCTGGCAGAACGTGCGAATCTCCGCCACCAGTTTGTCCGAGGGGGCAAAGCCGTCATTTAATTCAACAATAGCTTTTGCCAAATGAATCCGATGCTCATCGGGAACACCAATCACGCAGCACACTCGAACTGCCGGGTGTGCATTAAGCACCTTCTCAATCCTATCTGGAAATAGTTTTGTTACCTGTTGATCCTTTCCCTTCGTCATGATGATTCGCTTGATCCGCCCGGTAACAAACAAAACGCCGTCATTAGTCATATATCCGAGATCACCGGTATGTAGCCATCTTAGTCCGTCTTTATGTATGCGAATAATCTGGTCGGTTGCCTCCTGGTTTTGGTAATAACCCATCATAACCGTTGGGCCCGAAAAGCAGATTTCTCCTTGTTCAAAATATGTTACTTCCTCAGATGTTCCTATTTCAACGATTTTGCAATTCATTCTTACAAGAGGAATGCCAACACTTCCTATGTCATTACACCACGGATATGTTTGCGAAGCTACCGCCATCAATTCTGTACTTCCTAATCCCTTTAGCAAATCCAAGTTCGACCCACTATTTCTTAGTATTTCATTGACGGCCTTCTCTGCCTCCTCGCTCATTGCTTCTCCGCCATAATAGATTTGCTCAAAACAAGACAGATCCACTCTTTTTTTTGGCTTGTCATTTATCAGCATCTTCCAATAAGCAGGTATTGACAGAACAACATTAGGCTGATACTTCCCAAAGTAATCCCATATTTTATTTGGTTCATATTTTGGCAGAAGAACTACTTTGTACCCGAGGTAAAGCATTTCCAGCATTGACTGAATTAAACTGTAATTCACAAACGGTGGAAGAACTACAACTGCTACATGCTGACGTTCTTCATGCTTAAAGCAGCAATAAGACTGATAAATCAACGAATTGATGTTATAATCCGAGCACATTACGCCCTTGGGTTCTCCGGTGGTGCCACCGGTATGGGAAATCAACGCCAGAGTATGCGCATCCTTTGACACCTGGGGCGCTTCTGTGGCGTTGCCGTTCCGAAGAAATGTTTTCCAATCTTGAAACACAGTAGTGTTGAAACGAATCCGCTTATTCTTTAGAAAGTATAGCTGTTTTAAGCCGAGCGGCAACGATTCTCCTGCTGTAATGACAACTGCCCTCTCAACGGCGGTTTCCCGAATGGCGTCCTTAATAATCTGATATGTGCCGTCAAACAGAAACGCAACCTTGCTCTCTACTTCGTTCAGATAGTTGAGCAGTTCCTGTTCTCCAGCAAGCGGATGGACCATATTAGAGACTGCGCCAATCATGTTGAGCGCATAGACCAGATACAGTGCTTCTGGAATGCTGGGCAGGGCGATTGTTACAATGTCTTTTTCACGAACGCCCAATGCAATCAGCGCGCTTGCGCATTGGTCAATCTTCCAAAATAGTTCACGATAGTTGATTTTCTTTCCAAGATAGATAATAGCTATATCATCCGGATATGCTTTGTTATTTTCATAGAGATACTCATAGACCGTGCATTCTGGCAACGGAGCATTAATCGCTTCTTCACTGTAGTACTTTAGCCATGGTTTGTCGACAGACGGATAGCCAGTCATGGGGTTGTTGTCACTCATTTCTCTTCCTCCCACAAACAAAAAGTGCGCAGCCAAAGCTGCGCACCGAAAAACGCACAGCTCCACTGTCGCCAAACAAACCCATCATACCATTACAAGCATGCGGATTAGAGCCTGCGTTTTTACCTGAGAAAAGCGCAAGCTTGTAACGATATGCACTTGGGTTTGTTTGGCGCTATTATTCTATCAAATACTGTGGGAAAAAGCAATAACAAGAATAAACTGCGGCTAACCACGCCAGAAAAAACCGTAGAGATGGTCAAAATAATTGTCGCCTGATGCGGTGAGTGCTGCGGTGCAGAACGCTATGAAAGGCAACCACGAACACCGATTGATGGATTAGTCACCGATACATAAACCGTGCCCGCCGATTCATCATCGGCGGGCACAGCTTTTTTGAAGCAAATCTGTTCTTTTTCACCTGACTTCGCCGTACGGCGTGATTTTTAACCAAAGTGTGTTTATTAGCCGTTCGGCGAAGTATGTTTCTTTGCATGCATACATTTACCGCATCGCTTGTCATTTACTGCCTCTGTAAACCGATTTTTTCAGTCCAGTATTCTTTCTATTGCCTGTTCATAGTTGGAATCGATCAGCAAAACCTGCTCTCCGGCACTTTCAAATCCGTCAACCGTACGCCTGTTTTCTGCTTTCAGCACTTCCTTTGTGCAATTCGTATCTGCAAATCTGACTTCTATTTCCGATTCATGGCCGATGATCTCAACAAAATGATTCTCAATATAGTTCCCGGTCATGGCGAGGCAGATGAATCGGATCGACGGTAAATAGCGCTCGTCAAAATCCCGCCTCCAGCAAAACGGAATATAGCAGCCTTCAACGATAAGATTTTGCCGATTCTCAATCGCCGTCTTTACGATCTCACGGACGATAGGCCACAGGTACTCTGTCAGAGCATCGTCATCCTCCGGTGTCAGACCGGTAATGCCGCTGCGGATCAGACCCATTTTCAGATGATCTATTGACAGATACGGATAGTTATACTTTTCAAGCATCTTCTGTGCCAGAAGCGTTTTCCCGGTATGGGATGCACCGGCAATTAGAATTATCATATTCTCGTCCTCAGTTCCTGTTCAACCTTCTCCAAATTGCTGTTTGTCAGTATCGGGATCAAATCGTTAATTTCTTCAACGCTTTTATCCCACCATCTGAATCTGAGCAGCAACTCGATCAATTCGTCGCCAAAACGTTTTCGCAAGAACTTTGCGGGATTGCCGACCACGATCGAGTACGGCTCAACGTCGCTTCCGACCACGCTGTTTGCGCCGATGATCGCGCCGTCGCCTATGTGAACGCCCGGAAGGATAACGGCGTTTTGTCCGATCCATACGTCATTGCCGATCACCGTGTCGCCCTTCAGCGGCATATCCGACGGGGCAGGCGGCGCCATATCCCAACCCGCAAGCGTATAAAACGGGAAAGTCGAAACCGCGTTCATCTGATGATTGGCGCCGTTCATCACAAACTCCACACCCGCTGCGATCTGGCAGAACTTGCCGATGATCAGCTTGTCGCCGTTCCATTCGTAGAAGTGCGTCACGTGGCTTTCAAAATCCGAATCGGCGATATAGGTAAAGTCGCCGACAACGATATTCGGATTCTTTATCGTCGGTTTCACATATATTTCTTTATCGTATCCTGCAATCGGATGTATTATATTCGGATCAGGCGTCTTTCCGTCTTTCATTTTCTTTACCTCCGCAATCCCGATTTGCCGGGATCGTTTATGATTTGCCTGCCTCTGTAAACCGGAATTTGTTAAACATCCGAGATTGTTTGAGAAGGTTAGTTCAAGTAATATTGAATAATCGTCCTTAAGCTGTCGTCCGTAATATAGATTTGACCAATCCAATCCTTCAGACCGGTTTCTGCGAGCAATTCATTAACTTGATTCAGCGCTTCCTGTCTTCCGTCCCCATCTGTAATCAATCCACAGATTTGCTGCAGTAGTATGATCCGGCTGATTTCAGAATCTTCGGAAATGGAAGCAAAAGGCATAATGATATAACGATCGTATGATACAGGCATACGGTCGCCGCTGCTGTAAAAAGCTCTTCCGCCTTCCGCAAAACCTATTACTTCAAAGGTGAAACGTTCAAAAATGTAATATCCTTCAAACGTATCACCAATTGAAAATGTTTCTTTGTATGTCGTTCCGAGAATTACAGGAATCCTCCCTTTACCCAGGTAGTCATAATCATCGTCGGTGAATCCACGACCTTCTGCAACCTGCAAAGGAAACAGATCAAAGAAGTTTTCTGTCACCTGTACAGCCTCTGCCGCTACCGCAGGTTCGCCCTCTATTTCATAAACAGACTCTCCGGCGAACTCTGTTCCGTAGTTTACCATGCATTGATCCGGAATCGTGAGATTGAGCAGCTCCACTAGATTGCTTGTATAAGGTGTAAATGTAAGTTCTTCCGAGGACCGCAACTTTTCAGAAAATGACATAAGACTATGAAACCGCTGACCGTCATCATGCATGTATTCATCATAAGATGAATCATCGAGGGCTTCTGCCATCCTCCAGGTGTAACTGTACACCGGGAGATCAGACAGCGTCGCTTCATATGATTCCATCTTTGCAGCTTGACTCTCTTTGATCTCGTCGAACACTGATTCCTCTTTGCTTGCAGAACAAGCGGCCAGCGAAATAACTATTACACCAGCAAGAAATCCTGTGATTATGCGTATTCGTTTCTGCATTTTTTGCCACCACAAATCCCGATCTGCCGGGATGCTTTTCCTCTGCGAAGCGTTCGTTCTGTACTGATTATACCGCCGAAGCCGCCGAAACGCAACCGAAACGCGTAATCATTGATTGCAGGCAGCGGCAGTATTACCCCGGCATCGTTTTTCCAGCCTTTTTACGCCGTATTATCCCCCTTTTTTATCCCCTTTTGTCAAGGTGATGTTATATTTCTGATTCATCAGAATTCAAGTAAACTATCTGCCGCATCTGCCGAAAAATTAGCAACGCTAATTTTTGAGCCGCATCTTCTCCAGAAAAATTAGTGCTGCTTATTTCTGCGCCGTATTCAGACGCAAACCATATGCAACGTTCAATTGCTAATCACTAATAATATGATACCTTGAATTGTTTATGAGAAATCTCCTGCTCGGCGAAAACAACCCGCTGCACAACCGGACAATGCACATCAGCGGCGAGCTGAAAGAACAGTACATTGGGGCAAAAAACAGTACATTGACGATATGATAGCTCTCCGGATTTATCACAAGTTTCTATCTCTATATCCCAAAAGAGCGCTTCTTTCCTCGGAAAGAAACGCTCTTTTCTGTCCGCTTTAGACGAACTCACAAACTGTCGATTTTTTGCGTTTTCTAAAACAATTATCTTTGGAAAACTCACAAACTATTGATTTTGTGCGTTTTCTATGCTATACTACCGGCAGAAAACGCAAATTGGAGGTTTCGCAATGAAGAATCGTGCGGGAACAACGGTACAGAACCTCAGCGGCGAACTGCAGTATACTTCATTCTATCCACAGCCGCTGCCACCGGAGCCGAATATTGAGATCGATACCGAGATGCAACAGCTCCTGGTCGATGCGCACAGGAAACTGGCGCTGCTCAACGGCTTATCTGACCGCATTCCGAATAAGGATCTGTTTATCTCCATGTACGTCCGGAAGGAAGCGCTGGTCTCCTCGCAGATCGAAGGAACGCAATGCACACTGGAAGACGTACTGGACCCGGAGATCGACGAGAACGCAAACGCTGATGTTTCCGACGTCGTGAATTATGTCCGTGCGATCAATTATGCTATCCGACGGCTGGAGGAACTGCCTCTGTGCAACCGTCTGATTCGGGAAACACACGAAGTGCTGATGCACAGTGTACGCGGCAGTGATAAAACGCCGGGAGAATTCCGTGTATCGCAGAACTGGATCGGTCCTCCCGGTAGCACGCTGAAAAACGCCCGCTATATTCCGCCCAATCCGCAGGATATGGCCGAGTGTATGGCGGACTTTGAAAGATTTATGAATGACGACGACGCGATGGACCCGCTGATCAAAGCAGCGCTGCTTCATTACCAGTTTGAAACGATCCATCCCTTCCTTGACGGCAACGGGCGTGTTGGCAGGCTGTTGATCACCTTGTTCCTGATGGGCGCGAACGTTTTATCCTCTCCCGTGCTGTACCTATCTTGCTATCTTAAGTTGAACCGGATCGAGTATTATGACAGAATGAGCGAGATTCGCAAGAGCGGCAATTACGAGCAATGGGTAAAATTCTTCCTGCGCGGGATCGCTGAAACTGCCGAAGATGCAACGGAAACCATCGACCGTCTGAATGCGCTGCACCAGAAGAACGAAGCAAAGCTGGCAGATGTTCCGACCCGCTCACGCCAGCGCATCCTGGATCTGTTCACCTATATTGAGCAAAACCCGATCATCGAAACAGTCAAAACAGCCGCTGCGCTCGGGTTTTCCAGAAATGGCACTGCGAACTATATTACGATCCTCCGCGATAAGGGCATCCTGCAATACTCCGCCAAATCCGGAAAATCGCTCGTTTTTACCTATGATGAGTATCTGGATATTCTCAGGAAGGATACGTAGCGGAGTATTAAATATCTTTTTGCACCCGCTTCTTATTATGTTACTTAATGATATAAGAAATCAACACTTATCAAAAACGCGTTATCGGCAAATGCCGATAACGCGTTTTTGGTTTTCAATTGCATAAATACTGCAGTTTCAGCAAGCGTAACATCTGCCAAATTAGAGATACTTGTAATTACAGCCGTTTAGCATAATAAATCGGCTTTATGGCAACTATCTATTGCTATAAAGCGACGTCTTAATGGCTCTTTGATAAGTCATTGTCGTCAGTTAAGCGGCTATATGTAGTCGGCTGTTTCAGAATCGTTTCTCGAAAAGTGCGAAAGTAGCACCTATAAAAGGCCCTGCATTTTTGCTTGTATCAGAGCGACGGTTGCGCTGGCACCAAGGCCGATTAAGTAATCTTTTAGCCCCACAAGTGCCGCCTTAATCACGCGAGCTTTTTTCTTTTCAGAAACCTTTACTTTGATTTCTTCTAACATTTCCATCGCGTTCTCTCGATCCTCGGAGGGAATATCTTCCTCTTTCAACGAAGTTTCAACCTCTGCAATTATGTCTTTTGCTCTATCATTTGTTAACTCAACAGAATTATCATTACCTGCAATAACAGCAGAACGCTCCATTGGCGCATTGATCACGTTAGTATTGCCATAATAGTTGATAATTGTTTGTGGCATTTTCTTTGCAGTTTCTATTTCTGTTGCGTCAAACTGCATTTCTTCGCCAAGAATTCCTTCCGCTTCGAGCTTTATCGTCCATTCCAAAATGGTGTTCTTAACCATTTCCATTATATTTCCAACTGCAGTAATTGAAAATTCAATCCTGTACTGTGTTTCTAATGGGAAAGAAGATATACGGTTTAATTCTGCCTGCTGATCTCCTGACAGCGAAAGAACTACTGTATTATTGCTCTTTTTATAAAGTTCCTTGATTTCGGAAATTGAGATACGAATCTTGCGTCTGCAAATACTATTTTGGGTTTGCGTAGACCTAATTAATACTGCATCCCAACCACGGTATGGATTGAGCGCCTCTAATTCCCCCATAACTTCACGGTAGTTTGGAACGGTGTCATTTTTCCCATACCCATAGAGTTCACAGGTAATCCACTTGTCAAATTCTTTGAGGTCAAGTTTAACCGCTATCAAGTGCGCCTTACGTAACACATTCACAATATCGCAGTCCGGTTTTATGACTTCTTTTTGAAGATCAAGTACTAAGCTGTTCATTCTATTGCTCCTTACGCTAAAATGTCCTATTAATCATGCACGCCTATCAACGCTTTGCAGCAATATCGCAAATTGAGCGCTTTTTATTTCCAAGTATTGTTTTGCTATTTACTCTAAGATATCTCTGCCGTTTTGATGCAGAATTGCAAATTTCTCGAATTGTGGTTTTATGCCGTATTCAGCAACCTAATTAATAGAATATTATTATACCACAGCACTTTCGTGTTGTCTATTATTGCTCTGCCAATTAGTATCCTCCATGTTGAAATGATCTCCGTGTAAAAGTGGATCAATAAACGCGCCATGTTGCTTATAATCCGTTGTATCATAACCCGTGGACGGCTACAATTCTAATTAGATATCTGTAGATATTTGTCGGAGGATGTTTGCCATGATTACAAAAGATTTGGGAAAGCGGATACAAGAGCTCAGAAAAGAGCGCACCGGGCTTTCTCAGGAAAAGTTCGCCTTGAAGATCGAGATGGATCGTACCTACTTCGCTTCCGTGGAAGCCGGCAGGCGCAACATCTCCATTATCAACATCAAAAAGATCGCCGACGGTCTCGGCGTTTCCCTCAGCGAGCTGTTCATGGGAATGTAAATCAACAAGATAAAGAGACAAACGGAAGAATGAGGTGTCAGTATGTTAGTTAGATTTAGATTAGGCGAGTTATTCTGCGGTCCCGGCGGCTTGGCTTGGGGTGCGATGAATGCAGTCGTTGGACCCGCCGATAACTATAGAATTATTCATCAGTGGGCCAATGATTATGACCCAGATACCTGCAGGACATATATCAAAAACATTTGCCCAAATGATCCCGAAAGCGTTATCTGCGGCGACGTAAGAAAGCTTGACTTAACCGCATTGCCCCCAATAGATGCGTTGGCTTTTGGTTTCCCCTGCAACGATTTCTCCGTTGTTGGAGAACAAAAGGGCTTTGACGGTACATATGGCCCGCTGTATACCTATGGCGTTCAAGTGCTGAAAACGCACAAGCCAGATTGGTTTTTAGCCGAAAATGTCGGCGGTCTCAGAAGTGCTAACGAAGGAAATGCGTTTGAGAAGATCCTTGCGGACTTAAAAGACGCAGGCTACAGAATCTATCCAAATCTATACTGCTTTGAAAAATATGGTGTTCCTCAAGCTCGGCACCGAGTCATTATCGTTGGAATAAGAAACGATCTGCCTTTTGAATTCAAAATCCCAAGTTATGCGCCATATGTTAATGCGGATGTTTCGTGCCGAAATGCAATAGAGAACCCCCCTATTCTGCCCGATGCACCTAATAACGAGCAGACAAAGCAGTCACCAGTTGTTGTCGAACGTTTGAAATATATTAAACCAGGACAAAACGCATTTAACGCCGATCTTCCGGATGAGCTGAAACTAAATGTTCATGGTGCAAAAATCAGCCAGATATATAAAAGGCTTGATCCAGCGAAACCCGCGTATACCGTTACTGGTTCCGGCGGCGGCGGGACACACATCTACCATTGGAGCGAGCCGAGAGCATTAACAAACAGAGAGCGCGCCAGACTTCAGACGTTCCCAGATGACTTTGTTTTTGAGGGTTCTAAAGAATCAGTTCGAAAGCAAATCGGTATGGCCGTTCCGTGCAAGGGCGCAGAAATCATATTTGAAGCAATTCTAAAAACCTTTGCAGGCATTGAATATGAGAGCATTGAGCCTTCGCTGAAAGAGGAGTCTGATTCATGATAAATACATGGTGGGCTACACGTCCGAAGAGAAAACTAAACTCTGTTCCAGAAGTCCTTGCCGCTGTTGCTGAAATGTCACTGGACCAGGAATGGCGAGGACAGCGTGATACACATCTCTCCCTTGAGGAAGCACTTGAAGAAGCCGGCCTGAAGCGTGTTGGTGAAAGAAGAGATCAAACAGGCGGCGGCGCAAGAACATATCTCGCTTGGATATCAAGTCTCGGTTTGGTTTTCACTCAAGAATCGACAGGCCAGCTGAAGCTTACTCTGGCCGGCGAAGCAATCATGAATGGTGACTCTCCAGTTGCTGTTTTAAAGAGCCAGGTATTAAAATATCAGTTTCCGTCCTCTTTTTCACTGAGCAGGGGAGTCGATGTTTCGTCACGTTTCAAAATCAGGCCTTTCAGATTCATGCTGAAATTGCTGATGGACGAACGTGTTGAGCATCTTTCGGAAGAAGAACTGGCAAAGATCATCATTACCGACGCCGAAAACGAAACGAAAGAGTGTTATGAAGCAGTTGTCAACAAGCTGCTTGCTTTCCGACATTACGGGGATCGAGTTTTAGAAGAAGGCTTTACCGAAAAATATGCGCCAAAAACCGGCAAAGTTAATCCAGATCATCCTTTCAGTCATTTGACGGACATCGCTAATACATTTATTAACTGGCTCGAATACACACAGCTTGCTAAGCGCTCCGAAGAAGATCGTCTTCTGCGAGTCATCCCAGAAAAGGCTGATGAGATTAGGCATATCCTTTCTGTCGTTCCTTCATTTATTGACCGGCCCCAGCAGCATGAGTATTTCCAGCGCAAATACGGCTTGGACCCAAAGCATCAAAAAGACACCCGCAATCTATCCCAAACGCAGACAATCACCGCCAAAATGATTGCTGAGCAGAAAGTAAAACAGGCCTTCGTTGCTGAATCACTTAAAACACCAATCACCAGAATTACTTCTGAACTGATCGACAAGATCGTTCAGCAGACCGGGCTCGATGGCCACTTTGTCGAAGAGGCTCTGTTGAAATTATATCCTCACGGTGCAATCGGCTCCTTTATGACAGAGTATTTCGACATGGCATTCAAAGGAAGAGATGAAGCTACTGAGTTTGAAAAGGCAACTGTGACGCTTTTCCGCGAAGTATTCGGCTTTGAAACGCATCACGTCGGGCCCATAGGATTAACTCCTGATGTACTGCTCCTATCTGATTCTGAAGGATATGCGGGTATAATCGATAACAAAGCATACAGTAAATATACCATCAGCAATGATCATCACAACCGAATGGTTCATAACTATATTGAGGGCTTTCACAATTACTGCCCTGCGCATATTCCCTTGTCTTTCTTTTCATATATCGCAGGCGGATTTGGCTCAAATATTGATAGTCAGCTGATGAGAATTGTCAACGAAACAGGTGTCAATGGGAGCGCTGTAACTGTTTCTAATGTGATCCAGATGGTTGAAAAACAGCAGAGTGTACCCTACTCCCATGCGCAGATTAGGAATCTGTTTTCCGTAAACCGCAAGGTAAGAATATCAGACATATAAAGGAGAACAAATAATGGCGAATACAGGTGATACGTACACCGTAGAATTGAAAGCTTCACATTTGGGTTGGGGAACGCATCGATATACGGACACACGCCCCCACATTGAAGGAGAAAGATATTTGCCAATTCCCAGAACCGCAGCAACCAGTTTTCAAATTTTCAATTCAAATGCTACCGGCGGAATGGATATTTTGGGGCAGAATATTTTTAACTGTACGTCAAAGGATGGATCATTTGCAGCAGTATTTAAAGCACAAGGCAGTTCTAAAAAAGGAGATATTTTCGCCAAACAGTTTTCAGTAAACAAAAATCTGCGCGCATTAAAGACCTGGTATGATTCTATTGCAGCAGAAGTCGGAACTGTTGTTCGGGTTACTTGGACAAGCCCAACAGATATAGTTATTGAGCGAGTTTGGGTTTGATGCTGAGTGTATGCAGTCTTTTTGCAGGTATCGGCGGAATTGATCTTGCCTTTTCACAAGCCGGGTTCGATATCGTTTGGGCTAACGAAAAAGATGCCGCCGCCTGCGAAACATATCGCCGCAACTTTGGCGAGAAGCAGCTTGTCGAAAAGGATATTCGTAAAGTCAAGGCTGACGATATCCCTGATTTTGATGTTCTGGCAGCCGGATTCCCATGTCAGCCTTTCTCCATAGCAGGAAAGCAGAAAGGGTTTGGCGACAAGCGAGGCAATCTGTTCTTTGAGATCACAAGAATTGTCGATGCGAAGCGTCCCAAAGTGGTATTCCTTGAAAATGTTGCAAATCTTGTTGAGCACGACAACGGAAGAACATTTCTCGTTATATTCAACTCTTTAGCGCAGTTCGGTTATGTGGTTTATTACAAAGTGATGTATGCCAATGAATATGGTAATCTTCCTCATATAAGAAAGCGTATTTACATAACCGCTGTTCACGACAGCGTAAGCAAAGGTTACAGCCATCCTGAGCCGATTGCTTTGACCGTACAGTCATCGGATATCATTCACAGAGATGTGCGGCAGAATGAAATCTATTATTATAACGGAAATGATTTGTTTTCCTATTTTGCAGGCAAAATGTTTGACAAGTCAGCAATATATCGCCCAACAGATAATGAAGTGCGCTTAACGAAAAACCGCATGTGTCCGACGCTGACAGCAAATATGGGCACGTATCCTGATCGAGTTCCCATAGTTTGGGATGATTTCGGAATACGGAAGCTGACACTGCGGGAATGCCTTGATTTTCAAGGTTTCCCGCAAAGTTTCTTTTTCCCGAATACCATTTCACTTGACGACGCATATAAACAGATCGGCAATTCAGTTTGTGTCCCTGTTGTTAGAAGAATTGCGGAGAGAATCGGGCTTCTCTTGGGGTGATTTCTATGGCAGATAACCATTCAAAAGAGATTCGCAGCATGAATATGTCACGCATCCGAAGCAAAAATACCAAGCCAGAAGAACTGGTGCGCAAGTATTTATTCTCCAATGGGTTTCGGTACAGAAAGAATGCCAAGGATCTGCCCGGCAAGCCGGATATTGTGCTCCCAAAGTATAAAACAGTTGTTTTTGTCAATGGTTGCTTTTGGCACAAACACGATTGTCCGCGTTTTGTCTGGCCTTCGTCAAACACAGAATACTGGATTCCCAAAATACAAAAAAACGCCGAGCGTGATACAGAGAATGCAAAGCTGCTCAACGGCCTCGGCTGGAGAGTGTTAACGGTTTGGGAATGTCAGTTGAAAGCGGATACAGCAGAAGAAACACTGAACCATCTTGCCGAACAGATTAGGGCCGGTCAGAATCTTTAGTTTTTATGGGGTGAAACATGGAACGACGAAATTGGACAAGAGAAGAAACAATTCTTGCGCTCGCATTGTACTGCAAAATCCCATTCGGGCGCATCAGCAAATCAAACCCCCAAATACAAAAACTGGCTGCATCTATGGGAAGAAACCCCTCTGCTCTTTCCATGAAGATGTGCAACTTCGGGCGTTTCGACCCCGAACTCTCCAGCCGCGGCGTCAAAGGGCTTCAGCATGGGAGCAAGCTGGATCAAGCGATATGGGACGAATTTCATCAGGATATGGAACGTCTGTATAACGAAGCAGAGAGAGCCGTTGCTTCAAGCGATATCCTCTTGACCTCGGACGAGCAAACAGAGCTGATTATCCCGGAAGGCGTTAATGTGGAAACGAGAGGATCTTCTCGTCGCGGACAAGCGTTTTTCCGGAGCACCGTTCTTTCAGCATATAATAACACCTGCTGTATTACCGGAATCGACATCCCGAAACTGCTTCAGGCAAGCCATATCAAATCCTGGTCGGCGAGCGATCCGGCAACCGAACGGAACAACCCCACAAACGGACTATGCCTCAACTACCTGCACCACAGAGCCTTTGATGAAGGCATTTTTACCATTGATACAGATTACAATATCCTGATTTCAAAGGCGGCAAAAGAAAAGTATTCTTCCGACGTGTTTTATGACTTTTTTGAAAAGTATGAGGGCAAGCGCATTGCTCTTCCCGGCAAGTTTCTTCCTTCAAAAGAAATGATAGAGTATCATAATTCGAAATTGGTGAACTATTAGCTTGTTAATCTTTGTATAAAAGAACGTAGACGGTTGTTTTGTCATAACGGTCTCAGAAGAAAACAGAGTGTTTGGGGCCTATTTAGCAGGTTATACAAAGGA
Organism: uncultured Oscillospiraceae bacterium; assembly: GCA_905233385.1. Lineage (GTDB taxonomy): Bacteria > Bacillota > Clostridia > Oscillospirales > Oscillospiraceae > JAZOXB01. The sequence goes on along the minus strand of CAJOEH010000006.1, from coordinate 108,286 downwards.
GATTGTAAAACAATGGGACTAAAGATTTCTCGATTGCGTATCAAAAATTTTAGATCTATCGAGTCACTGGAGATTGTTTTAGGCGACAACAATTTGATTTTCGGACAAAACAATGCCGGAAAGTCAAATATACTAAGAGCTATTAACGTGGCACTTAATACTACTTATTTTGTGTCGGAACAAGACATATTTGTAAAAAACGGCGAAGCTCTGAAAAAAGATAAAGCTGCAATAATCGATGTCATGATTTCCCCGGGCGAAGACGAGAGTGGTAGAAATTCATTTTCGGCTTTTTGGACAACTGTTTTTTCTGAAAAATGGATTTTTACAGATGACAATTCAAATGATTTTGTAGGCATTAGGACAATAATACAATATGACATTGAGTTTGATAACTACAGATGTTCAAAATATGTAATAAAACAGTGGGGCGAAAGTGCTGACAATGCCGATTGCAAGAAACAAAGCTTCACTCAAGATATGATGAAGTATATTTCCTGCTTTTATATGGATGCTCATCGAGATATCACGGAAGATATTAGAGATAAGAAATCGTATTTTGGCAGAGCGACTTCTAACAGTGAGATTCCTTCCGAAATTGTTGAAAAACTGGAACAGCAGTTGGATGAAATTAATAAAGAAATAGTTGATAACACTCCGACACTTAGGGAAGCTGAAGTTCAATTATCTGAGATAGGAAATCTTATCGGATCAGCTGCAAGCACACTTCAAATTGAACCACTAAGCAGAAAAATCAGCGATTTACATAAAGGCATTGATGTAAAATTTCAAGACGGAAGCGGTCCAGTGATTTCTTTATCAGAACATGGTATGGGAACACGCAGTTGGGTATCATTTTTGACTTTGGGAGCTTATGTTAAGCATTTACTAACGTGTATTCAAAAACAAGATCCTGACGCAGAGATGTTTTCGGTACTAACCATGGAGGAACCGGAAGCTCATCTACATTCCTGCGCTCAAAAAAAACTATATAAGCAGATAATGAATTTTACTGGACAAAAAATCGTAAGTACACATTCATCAAATATATTGGCGCAGGCAGATATCAAAGACTTTATCCATATTTACAAAAAAGATGGGTCCACTTTTGCACACAGAATTGATAATACCAAATATCAAACTGAGGAACTCGCCAAGATTCAAAGAGAATTTATAAAGAGTAAAGGAGACCTGTTATTCTCCAGCGCAGTTATTCTGGCTGAAGGCATTACTGAGGAGCTTGCTCTACCTATTTATTTTACTAAGTTTTTTAAATGTGATCCAAGTTCGCTGGGGATCAATATTCTTGGAATAGGTGGACAAAACTACCGCTCTTTTCTCAAGTTGTTTGTCGACTTCGATATTCCATTTTTTATCTTTAGCGATGGTGAAACAAAAACCATCGCTACAGTTAATAAGGCATTAGTTGAAGCGACCGGGAAAGAGTTAGAACAGTCTTCTAATGTAATCGTACTTGATAATGGGGAATACTATGAACAATATCTCGTATCATCCGGCTACGGTAAATATATAGTTGAAGCTATCAATGAATACGAACATATTCTTCGGATGGAATCTGATCCGGAAGGGGCTGCACGAGATCCGGTACAGTTCTTTGATCGTTTCATTGCAACTAATAATCATAAAGTAGCAGGGCAAAAAAGCACAGGGGAACCTTGTCCAACTTGCGGACTGCAAAAAAAAGAACAAATTCTATATGAATACGATGGTGAAGACGGGAGAAAACGCGCTATTGTTGATTGTCTAAAAAAAGACAAAGCAAAATACGCTGAATGTATAGCAGAGAAAATCGTTAGCATATCAGATAAGACGCTGTGCATTCCGTCAAAACTGAATGAATTGTTTAACGAAGTTAAAGAGAGTTTGAACGTTGGGGATGGTGAATAAATGAGCATTAAACTTTCAAAAGCTCAACAAGAGATTGTTGATTATAATGATGGTGCATTATTGGTTATGGCCGGCCCTGGAAGCGGAAAAACTCGCGTTGTAATAGAAAGAATTAAGAGGCTGTTACAAACGGGGCCGCGAGTAAAAGTTCTTGCCTTAACATTCAGCAATATGGCGGCAGAAGAAATGCGCGATCGTATAAAAGAGGATTCAAATATAGACGATTTAATTAATAATGCCACAATAGGCACAATTCACGCATTTTGTTTAGACATGGTTCAAAGCCGTGGATTTCTTATCGGTCTTGACTCAAACTTGTCTTTGTTCGAAAGCGCTGAAGATAGGAAAAAAATACTATTATCTGCAATTGAGCAAAACTACACATTGAGTGAAGTCTTAAAGAGACATGCTCAAGAGAGATCATACCTATCGGATTGTCTGGCCATGATATCAGATTACAAAAAAAAGTTCATCTCTCCGTCAAATCCCACTATCAATGATAACAACGCTTTGATGTACAAACTGTACAACGAGCAATTGTTAACACAAGGTGGAATAGATTTTGATGATATACTTTTTTATGCCTATAGAATACTGTCTGAAAACCCCAATATAGTAAAGCTTTATACAACGCAATATAAATATATTTGCGTTGATGAGGCTCAGGATTTGAATTTTGCTCAGTACATGGTTATAAAGGCGCTATGCGGAGAATCATTCAAGAACATAATGATGGTCGGAGACGAAAACCAATCTATATACGGTTTCAACGGCTCAGACAGCACACTAATGTCTGTAGCATTTAAAAATGATTTTAATCCGCATATTTTTAGACTAGACGAAAACTTCAGATCCGCAAAAAAGATTGTTCAATTTGCAAATACTCTCGAGCAATCATCCGGTATTCCGAATTGCTTTTATGAAGGCGAGCTAACAGCAAATTCTTATTTTAATGAAAACAAAGAAGCCGAGATTATTCGTTCTTCAATTGAATACTTAATGAAAAACGGTCATCCAGACATCGAAGGACCGTTAAAATATGACGACTTTGCCATCATAGCAAGAAATAAATATGTATTTTCTGCAATTGAAGAAGAGCTGAGCCGTCATGGAATACCCTATTATTCCAAAAAAACGGCATCGGGTATTGAAAGCGAGTCGGATTATTTTAAAGCATTTGATTTGGAGTTAAGACTTATAGCCAACCCTAAAGATATCCTTCATTCGAGAGAACTGGAAAGCATTGTTGCAGGTGCAACCGATGACTTTTTTGCCACGATTCATGACATTGTTTTGAAAATCAACATTGAGCCGTTTGAATTGAAAAGCGCGTTGAATAAATTGGAAACTTTGATTCAGAATCTTGAAATCTCCGATGACGATAAGTATATGGCGCTTAATGACTGTAGTATGTGGAAAAAGCATTGGCAAAAGTATTCAAGTCAGGTCACCTCGGAACAACGGACAATTGTATCCTTCAGAAACCATGTATCTTTAGGAAAAACGCAATTGACAGATAATAACAACGGCGTATCTTTGCTTTCAGCGCATATGTCTAAAGGGCTACAATTTGAAGTGGTATATATAATTGGACTGTCGCAAGGGACATTTCCTGATTATCGAGCTGTAAATGCAGGCGGCAAAGAAATGGAGCAGGAAAAAAACAATATGTATGTGGCTGTTACACGCGCCAAGAGACTCTGTTTCCTTTCATATGCTGAATATAAAAAGATGCCCTGGGGTGATTTGAAGTATCAGCAACCTTCTCAATTCATCACTTCAATACTATCGAAAAATAGTTAATTAAGCATTAATGATTCTGAATGCGAACCATTACTAGTCCGGACTCAGCTCAATCACCGATTTCCCTTTCCGTTCAGCCTGTTTTTTAAACTGTGCTGCGCCGGAGCCGGCATCGTGGACGACGTAGGTGACGACGAAATCCGACTGTTCGATCATCCATCTGTTCCGATAGTTGATCGCAAAACGTTTCGGTACGGTCTCGATGCCCTCCGGGAGAACTGTGTCGGAATAATCGACAGCATCGAAAACATCTTTCTTCCCCGGCATATACGCCAGGACCACGCGGTATGTAATTGGGTATTTGGCAGACAGTTCACGCATCATGCGGCGAACCATCGCGTCAAACTCTCCGTGATTGCCGACGTAAAACAGATCTACTCCCAGGTTTTCTATCAAATCAATCAGAGTCGACCGCAAGGTCGGCTCTATTTCTTTTGGCACATAGCGGTGTCCAAAGAACGTGCAGGTCATATCATTCGCCCCCGCGTTTGGGATATATCGCAATTATAGCATGTAGTCCGAAAAATTGCGATATATCCCACACGATTTATCGCAAGTTTGGATATGCTTTTAGCGATATATCGTAAGCGGAGGTTTGATATGAACACCAAAGAGGCAGTGGCCGAAAGAATCATCCAGATCTGTAAGGAGCGGAATATGGCGATCAACGCGCTGGCAAATATCTCCGGCGTTTCTCCGTCCACGATTTACAGTATGCTGAACGAGAAAAGTCAGAATCCAGGCATCGTTTCGATCAAGAAGCTTTGCGACGGCTGGGAGATCAGTCTGCGCGAGTTTTTCGATTCTCCTCTGTTCGATGGTCTGGAGCAGGAAATCAAATAGGGATCATCATCTGATAATGACATTTTCAAAGAAAAACCACACATCGAATTCTCCCGTTTGCTAATTGATGAATAGTTTGAATTATTTGAAATGCCGATTGTTTAATGTGCGAAATAATATGGTGAAATGTTCTTGCAGCGCGAAGGGATTGCCATAACAGTTTAATTCGGGTAGCATAACACTCATAAGTAATTGTGGTTGCTCTGCAACAAACTCCAGTGAAGTAATGCGGCATTGCAAACGCAAATCATTTAGAAAGAAACACATCATTGACGCTTTTCATCGCATTAACAAACTCACAGCGGCAGGATTCCTTCCTGCCGCTGTTTTCCACATTATTGACCCTCGTTATGCACCCTATCAAAACAAGAAAAAGCCGTTACAATAATATCCGATTTATAGCATCTGTATTGTACAAAGTATTTCTCCGCAATATTCACAAAACTGTAAACTGTATTTTCTTCTATAACGTCTCGCTCTGCTAAGTCTTGAAAAATGCTTTCATTGATTTTTGCAACAACTAGCCCATCTGGAATAATCACAGTTGAGGAATATGAAACTGACGAATCGCTGAATGGAGTTGCGACAACGGCTGTTGTGCTTATGGAGTTCTTTGCCGTGATTGGAACAGAAACAAGGATAAATAAGACCATCAGGCATATTAGCGAATTTCTGATGCATAAAAAAGACGAATGCAAATAGTTGTTTCTAATAGTATTACGATATATATTTCTGTTTATGCAATCATCGTACTTTTCTTTTGTAGCAAAACTATCTGTTGACAAATCGGATAAAGCTACTGTTGACATGGTGTTCTCCTTAAAGAGTACTTTAATTGCATCTATTCCCGAAGCAAGCAGATAGACAATCGCCGCCAGAAGGATAAAAAACACTATCCAATTGAGAATGGGAGAATGATATTTATTTATCAATGAGCCAGTCAATCCCGTTGCCCCCATAATCACAGAAATGGCAATAGTGATTCCAAAAACATTTGTTTTTGCTTTGTCCTCGAATCGGTTTTTCATTTCAAACGATTCAGCATACTTCTGCCTAAAGCTGTCAATTGGTATCGCATTGATATTATCTAAATAGGCAACGTTGGCTTGGCTTTCTTCGCTATTTATCTTTTCTGTTAGTGCCCTATTTGCTCTATATAAAGATACTGCAGGAATTATTTCATAAAGGACTCTTTTCATCAGATGCCTCCCCAACTAATTCATTTACGATAGCTATTTCTAAGGGCATTGTGCAATACGGACTTATCCAGCCCCATTCTCCTGTCGGATTAACTTCAATAAAGTAGTATTTCCCCTTAGATAGTGCCAAATCAACTCCACCAAACGTAAGATCCAGTTTGTTCATAAGCCCAATTATTCTATTGGTAATCCCTTTTGGAAGTGTAATACTTGTGTACTGCAGAGAGTCCTTAGGGTTCACCCTCCAATCCCCATATATGTTTTTCCCTTGCTTTGTAATGCTAACAGGAAAAACCATATTACCAATCACTGTAACCCTAATATCCAGTTTATCTTCGAGGAATTCTTGAAAGATAACAGGTGCGTCTTTAATATTTGAATCAATTAGTTCGCTTCCTCCAACAACTGAGGCATATGTAAAGTATTCTTGTGATTCATTATAAAACAACGCAGTATCCAAAGGTTTAACAATATATTCTTGCGTGCCAATAATATTCTTTGGTAATACATTCCCAACATATGTTTTCGGGGTTAACAGTCCTGCAGATTGTGCGCAGTGGAGTTGATACATTTTGTTTTCAGCTCTATATGTATTTACCGGATGATTAATCCATTTTGCATTTTCAAATACGACAAGGTTTCTTATAAATGAACTCCATTGACTCCTAATCAATTGTTCGTTTATGTTGTATTTTTTGTGAGATCGCAAGAATACTGGCGCTCTAAAATAAATGCCTTTCAGATTATCATTCCTGAGTGAATAAACATCATCCCCAATTGTTATTACCATCCTCCGATCCGATAACGAATAAAGTATATCGTAATCTCCAAAACTATCACGATTTAGCCGCAAATATGACTTTTGGCGCTCGTGCAACTCAAAGCAAACAAGATCGGTAGAATAATCGATGGAGGAAGAGATAACTAAGTATTCAATATCATTCACCTTTCTGATCTTCTCCCGTTTCGATATCGCACTTTTTTGTTGTTGGTTTTTGGGGATTGTCGCTTTTCATCATCGCAGTATTTGAAAGGTTTTCTACCCAATATCCCTCTTGGGTTTTATATGTGCACCCGTATGGCGTCGGGCTCTGATCTGGAACGGAATACTTTACTGCTTTTTCAATAATGATATGTTCTCTCATATTGTTCTCCTTTATATCTCAAATAATGATTGCTAACACCGTTCTTCTTTGGCACAGATCTCACGATACCGCTTTATCGTGCGTCTCACATTCTTGCAGTGCTTTTCAATGTTTCAAAAAAATCCATTTTTAAACAGTTTGACTATTACAAAATGAGTGTTCTTGGCTTTATACTTTAAGTGGCTATTGGAGATTCTCTTCGGCGGTTAGTGTCCAAAACCTTTTCGCTTTACCCCTCTGCACTATCACAAATCTCAAAAATAATATAGCAGGATTCTCGCCAATTTTCAACCTTAAGGCTTTTTGTGTATTCTATTTAATCTTATCAGCAATGATTAGTTGGCCAATCGCAACCACATTCCTGAATGACAGTAATTGAAAAATGTATCGCTATTTCAGCGAGAAGCATTAGAAGGCCAATTAGCAATTTGCTAGGGCATAAACGGGGCTTCTCCCTTTTGGGATATAACAGTATCGGAGCGAGGAATGTCTCGCTCTGATTTTTTGCGGGAAGATTCCAAAGAAACACTTGTTTCGTTGGCGGAGTTCAAAGGGGAAGCGCTCCTTTGGCGGCGAAGCGGCGAAAGGCAATCACGCACGGCATTTCGACCGTTCGCTGCAGGGAAGAATCCAAAGAAACCTGCGGTTTCGTTGGCGGGGATTGCAAAGGGGCGGTGCCCTTTTGGACAGCAGAGTTGTGAGCGAGGGCGACTGCGTTCACAATTCTGCTGCGGGGAAGAATTCAAAGAAACCGGACGGTTTCGTGGCGGGGGAATCCAAAGGGGACGGCGTCCCATTGGCACACGACCTTGCCTGCAAGGTCTAGTGTGTTATACCTTTTGCGGCCGCGGACGCGGAAAAGGTGCTGCTGCGATGGGGTCCCCGCAAAACGAAGTTTTGTGGGGAGAGGAGGAACAGCGGAGTGAATGAGTCCTGCCGCTTGCGGCAGGACGAACGATACGGAGCTTGTGACGACGACAACAGCAAGTTTTCCGCGGCTGAAGAAGGGCGGGTATTCGGAAGCGCGCACGCTGACGGATACCCGCCCTTCGGGCGCAGGTGAGGCGGCGAAGCGAAGGTCGCAGACCGCAGCGACGGCGCATCACCGAGGGCGCAAAAGGGATATACGCCCGCCGCAGCGACGCAGCTTTCGCTTTCACCACGGCAGCGCCGATCGCACGTTTTTCAGCGCAGACCTCTCCGTAATTTTCGCGCGGCTTTCTGAAAGATGAAAATGAATTGCCGTTTCGATCAGCGGATGCGCAGTCTCGTCCTCGAAACCAAAACGATAACGCAGGTATTGATTTTCTCTGTCGGAAACCTCGTCCAGTGCGCTATGAATTTCGCCGAGCCATTCCTTCTTCAGATAGATTTGTTCCGGCGTTTTGCGCGTCGGGTCGGGAAGCAAATTGTGCCGAGTCGTCCACTCGTCGCGCACGATTTCATCCAGCGAATCTACGAGATCCACGTCGCGTTTTTCAAAGACAGCTTCCTGCACGTCGAAATAATCATACATCGCGTTCCGGATCGCCGGCGCGGCATAGGTCAGGAATTTGAAACCGCGCTCGGGCTGAAACTTTTCGACGCAGTTGAGCAATCCGATCGCGCCTTCCTGCTCCAGATCGTCGCGGTCGACGCCCAGCGTTTCGTTCAGCGCCTGCTTCGATTCCCAGATTTCTTTCGCGCGTTTTTTGATGAACGGGAGATTGTTTTTTACGAGCTGCTCCAGCGCATCGGCGTCGCCGTTTTTCGCCAGCGCGCAGAGTTCCTCATTGGACAGTTCTTCCCGATTCATCGTTCGTGACCGCCTCGGTCAGATTCAAAAACTGCTGAATGACCGCTTGCGTTTTTTCGCCGGGCGGAAGCTGCAGTGCCTTCGCGATCGCCGCGCCGACGTCCTTCGGCGAGACTTTTTTCTGCCGCCGGTGCTGCCCTTTCGCCACCTCGGCATAGATCCGTTTCATCATCTGCGCCGTCAATTCGTTGTCGGCGTTCAGGTCGCAGCCGACCTCGTTTTTGACCGAGCGGACCGCCGCCATAAACGATTCCTGAATCCGCGTCAGGTCGAACTGATGCGGCGGCGTCTCCAGCCGCCTGACGTCCGCAGCCGCTTCCGGCACGCCCTGCACCATCCTGCCGACGAGCGAATATAGTTCGTTCTGCAGCGCGAAGCCCTTCGCAAATTCGTCGTTCAGATAGCCATAGATCAGCTCCGTCGTTTCGGCGAATTCCGGATTCTCCAACAGGGCGTTCACCACCTTCGGATTGACCTTCTGCGTGTAGAGATTTCGCGCTGCCTGTACGGAAAGGCCGAGCTCGGAGACGTCGTAGGTCACGCGGTCGGGCACGTCGGTTTCGCCGAGCAGAAAGTCGGTGGAGACGTTGAACACGCGCGCGATGCGGATGATGCTCTCGTCGCCGAGTTTATCCGTCCTGCCGCTGATGAAGCGGCTCAGCATACTCTCCGTGCAGCCGATCCGCGTTGCAAGTTCCGCCTGCGATACCTTTCTGGATTTCATCAGATCCTGCAGCCGCTCGCGGATCGTCCCGTGTAAAAATGTCTGTTCCATTACTGCAACACCTCCTGATTAAATCCCTTCAAGAAACGCCTTAATTTGTTCGTCCGTATCTCCTAAATCTCGCAACCTCTGGACCAATCCTTTGTCTTCTGGAAACTCCTTCAGCCAATCTTCGATCCATTCCGCGGCGGTCTGGTTCTCACAAGTGCCTTTCAAGTGGTTTTCCTCTGCAAATGCCATATTACTCCCTCCAAGTCACACTTTTATTGTCTGTTCACATACTATCATCTTTTGTGTCCAATAAAACGGTCTAAATTTTTCTTTTTCAATCGCATAGAAAGAGCCCTCCGGGTTGCAGATGCAACCGGAGGGCGTTTTTTGTTTCAATTAGGGTGCGTCTTCGGCAGGCGCTTACTCAACCGGCGCGTCCTCGATGGGCTCGAGATTCTGCACGGCGCGGTAGAGGAAGGTCACGATTTGGCAGCGCAGGCACGGCGCGTCGGGGCTGAAATGCGTCTCGTCGGTGCCGTTCGTCACGCCGGTCTTCGCCGCCCAGCGGACTGCTTCCGCATAGTAAGCAGTTGCAGGTACGTCGGCAAAGGGATTGTCGCCCTCCGCCTTGCCGCCGAAGGCGCGGCACAGGAGGGTCGTCGCCTGCGCGCGGGTGACGGTCGCCTCGGGCGCGAAGTGGCTTTCGTCCACGCCCTTCGTGATGCCGACCTCCGCCGCCCAGAGGACGGCTTTGTAATAGTAGGCGGTTTCCGCAACGTCCTTGAACGGATTTTCGGTACTCTGCGGCTCCGGCTCGCCCGCCGTCCGCCAGAGGAAGGTCGCCATCTGGGCGCGGGTGCAGATCGCATCGGGCGAGAAGTGCGTTTCGTCTGTGCCGGCGGTGATCTCCTCACGCACCGCCCAGCGTACCGCGTCAAAGTAGTACGCGTCCTCGGAAACATCTTCAAAGAAATTGGGCTCGTGCGTCGGTGCTGCGCTCGCGCCGGGCGGGAATCCGGGGCTGGACATGTACACGAACGCGCCGCTCACGCCGCTTACGTTCAAGGCGTTCCAACGCTCCGTCGTGCCGCCGTAGAAAATATCCGTCAGTCCGGTGCGGTCGAAGCATTGCGGGCCGATCGTCTCCACGGTTTCCGGAATGAAAATGCGCTGCAAGCCCGTGCAGTCGGTGAATGCGTTGCGCCCGATCGTTTTGAGATGGTAGGGCAGAGAAACGTTGTTCAGATTCCGGCAGCCGTAGAACGCGGCGCCTTCCACCGACGTGATGCTGTCGGCAAAGGTAACCCGCTCCAGGTTCGGGCAATTCATAAACGCGCCGAAGCCGATCGCGGTGATCCCGTCCCCGATGATGATCTCGTTGATCCCGTTTCCGTTGACGTCCTCGCTGGCCTCTCCCCGATACGGCATCCAGGCGTCGTTCTCCCTGCCATAGAGGCTCGGGATCGCGCCCGTGCCGCTCACGAAGAGCTTGCCGGCGGAAATCCCCCAGTTCACAGTCCCGAGTGTTCCGCTTTGGTCGTAGTAGTACTCTACCCGATCTTCCAACTGATCGAGGTAATGCGCGCCGAGGCGCAGACCGTAGGGCACGCGGACCTTTGTGATCCGCTCGCGGTTTTCGTCCCAGGTCCCGCCCGGGATGTTCAGCCACGGCTGCTCAACCATATACAGCAGGTCGATGCAGGAGCCGTAGCCGCTGATCGTCAGCACGCCGGTTTCCTCGTCCAGCGCCCAGGTGACGTGTTCGCCCAGATGCTGCACTTCGTGGGAACGTTTGTACTTGCTGAAATTCGCCTGAAACTCCGCCTCTGTGCCGGTAAAATAGATGCGTGGAGAAGCATCTTCATCAACCATCAAGACACTTTGCGTAAAGCTGCTCCATACCGGAGCCTTTCGCGTAATTTCCAATCCGCTCAGATCCCCGTGATGGGAGGATACCACGAAAACCGGCTCGTTTTTCATAGTGGTGCCTTTCAATGCGTCTTCGCAGACGCTGCCGCGGACCGGAGGAAGGGTGTAGAAAGACGGGTTGTTCTTAAACGCCCCTGCTCCGATGTCGCCGCAAACCAGCGGGAAAATGCCGGACAGGTCTGCGCCCGAAAACGCGCTTTCGCCGACGTTGGCAATGCGTCCGTCCACGTAGAAGCCCTGCATGCACTTGCAGAGATAAAAGGCGTTCGCGCGGACGCCGCCCCAGCAGGCGTCGCCGTCAAAGCCGCCCACGTTTCCGTGGATCGTTACATCGCGCAGCGCCTGGCATCCTCCGAATGCGTTTTCCCCGATCTCCGTCAGAGAACCGTTCACGATGACGTTTTCCAGCGCCGGAAGTTCCCGGAACATATTTTCCGGAATATACGTTATTCCGTCCTCGATCACCAGTGTGCGGATATGCCAATCCCCATAGATTTCATGTCCGTCGACTATGAATGTGGCAACCCAAGGACGGTCATTCGGATCCAGACAGGAATACTTGTCGGTGTGCTCAAGGCGGAGCGTACCGTCCCGATACATCGTCCAATGGATGCGATGGGGCGTATCGCCCTCGACCAGAATGTCCGCTCCTGCGTCGTCCGGCGCTGCCAGCGCCGCCGTCGGCAGTACGCTCAACAACAGCAAGACCGCCAGCAGAATCGCAAGAATTCGTGTTTTCATCTGCAACTCCTCCTTCGTATGCTTAGAGGTGCGTTTTGTCATCTGCCTTCATTATATCAGATTCGCTTCGCCAATTCAATATGAAGCCCGCCGGCTTGCATTTCTGCAAGATTTCCGGCGGGCTTTTCCTTTTTTCTTGCATTTGTGCCTGATTTGGCAGGTTGTCGGCATTTTCTCCGTATACTCCCGCCGACAGAACGATCACCTGTTAAATTTTCAAGAAAGGAGGAAATGCCATGATCCATTTTGAATCAATCAAATCCGCCGTCACCCCACGGATGGCGGCGGAACGCTACGGTCTGCCGGTCGGGCAGAATGGGATGCTCCGATGTCCGTTCCACGACGATCATACGCCGAGTATGAAGCTGTACGACGATCATTATCATTGTTTCGGCTGCGGCGCGCACGGGGACGTCATCGACTTTGCCGCGAGGCTCTTTGACCTTCCGGTCGCGGAGGCCGCCAAACTGCTGGCGGCGGACTTCGGGATCGCCGAGGAAAAGGAATCCCTGCTCGGAAAGCTGCACCGGTACACGGCGCAGCAGAACAACGAACGGCTCTGCAAAAGCGTCCTGCGTGACTATCTGCAGGTTCTGCAGAACTGGCGGCACACCTGCGCGCCGACGTCGCCGGACGACGTACCGGACGAGCGCTTTGCGGAGGCGTGCAGGATGACGGACGCCGTGGAGTACTTGCTGGAAACGCTGGACGAAGGCACGGACGCGGAACGCGCCGAGGCGGTCGAACTGCTTCTGAAAGACGACCGGCTGGAACAGATGCAGGCACGCGTCCGGCAGTTCATGGCGGAGAGCGATGATGAAAGCTGAAACACCACGCTGGCTGCAGGACAAGAGCTTCAACGAGGCGCAGTTCTGCGAAGACTTCCTGCTGGCGCATCCGATGGTCTGCGTCAACGGCAGGTTCTTCACCACGGAAGGCCGCGTCAGCGGCGAGGACGGCGTGCGCAGGCAGATCTACGAAATGCTCCGTCCGCACTTTGCGAACGGGCTCACCCGCCGCGTCGCGAATCTGCTTGAACTGCTCCGTCTGGAATGCTACGCGCCGGGCCTGCCCATGCAGGAGGACCGGCTCCACGTCGCCAACGGCACGCTGTTTCTGGACGGCAGATTTGTGCCGGACAAGGAATTCTGCCGCAACCGTCTTCCCGTCCGATACGATCCCGACGCGCCGCAGCCGACAATCTGGCTGCGGTTTTTGTCTGAGCTGCTCGAACCGGAAGACGCGCTCACCCTGCAGGAGTATCTGGGCTATTGCCTGATCCCGACGAACCGCGGACAGACGATGCTGCTGCTCAAGGGCAATGGCGGCGAGGGCAAGAGCCGCATCGGCATCGTGATGCAGAAGCTGCTCGGCAGCAACCTGAAAAACGGCTGCATCGCGAAGGTCGAACACAGCCCGTTCGCCCGCGCCGATCTGGAAGACGAACTGCTGATGGTGGACGACGATATGAAGATGGAAGCGCTGAAATCCACGCACTATCTCAAATCGCTGATCTCTGCGGAAATGCCGATGGACCTGGAACGGAAGGGCGAACAGAGCTATCAGGGCGATATCTACGTCCGCTTTCTCGCGTTCTCCAACGGAGATCTGGAATCGCTCTACGATCACACGGACGGCTTCTACCAGCGGCAGCTTATCCTGTCGGTCAAAAAGAAGGCGGCAGACCGCGAGGACGATCCGTACCTTGCGGACAAACTCTGCGCGGAAGCCGAGGGGATCTTTCTGTGGTGTCTGGACGGACTCCGGCGGCTGATCGCGAACAACTTCCGCTTCACCGAGAGCAGTCAGACCAAAAGCAACCGTGAAGACGCGCGGCAGGAGGCGGACAACGTTCTGCCGTTCCTGCGCTCCGACGGATATATCCGTCTGAAAGCCGACGGAGCGATCACGTCCGCCGACCTGTACGATATCTACACCCGTTGGTGCGGCGACAACGCCTGCAAGCCGCTTTCGGCGCGGACGGTCAGCATGACGCTGAAAAAGCACGCCGACGAGTTCGGTCTGGAACACGACAATCACATCCAGAACGCCCTCGGAAAGCGCGTGAACGGCTTCTGGGGCATCGAAGCGGTAAACACGCTGTAAGCCCGTTTTTCTCTATCCCACCCATCCCAAACATCCCGTTCGTGACGGATGGGCGGATGGGATGGACAATTTTCACTTTAGAAAGGAAATCAAAATGAAACCTCAATACGGAATCCTGCGATTCGCAAAATACAAAGGCCCGGAGATCGGGCGCATCGAGGCGCACAACGAGCGCACGAAAGAGACCTACGCGAGCAATCCCGACGTGGACAAAAGCCGCAGTCACCTCAACATTCATCTGATCACGCCGAAGCAGAGCTACCGCGCCGAGGCGGAACGGCAGATCGCCGAAGCCGGCTGCCGCACCCGTTCGGACAGCGTTCGCGTGGTCGAAGCGCTCATCACCGCCAGCCCGGAGTTCTTCAAGGGCAAAAAGCCCGCCGAGGTCAGAGAATACTTTGAGCTCGCTCTGCGCTTCATCGAAAAGAATCAGTCGAAAGAGACGATCCTGTCCGCCGTGGTGCATATGGACGAGAAAACGCCCCATATGCACCTTTGTTTTGTCCCGCTGACGGAAGACAAGCGGCTCTGCGCAAAAGAGATCATCGGCAACCGAAAAAACCTGACCCGGTGGCAGGACGGCTTCTGGAAGACGATGGTGCAGAAATACCCCGACCTGGAACGCGGCGAGAGCGCGAGCAAGACCGGCCGCGCCCACGTTCCGCCGCGGCTGTTCAAGGAGGCATATCATCTGGACAAGATGCGCGAGCGCATCCTGCAAATGCTGAAAGACGTCAATCTGTTCAACAAAAAGGAGAAGGTCGCGCAGGTGGAAAAGCTCATCAACAAGTACGTGCTCGGCGTGGAGGAAATGCAGACAGAGCTGCGGCGCTACGGCAACGCTTTGCAGGATCTGACCGCGGAGCAAAAGTCGCTGAAGCGGGAGCTTGCCGAGGCAAAAGGCGGCGGTATCGCACGCCGGTTGGAAGAAGCCACGCGGCAGAAAGAGCTGGAAGAGCTTCGGCAGCTCGTGGGAGCGATCCCGCCCGAGATTCTGGATGCGGCAAAGCGCGTCGCCAAGTATAAAGCGCAGGAAAGATGAGGAAAATAGAGAGGGAAAAGGAGAAAGTTGCCTATGGAAATTGACGTCCACGAAGACAAAAAGCACGTAGCGATCTGGCTGACGAAGGCAGAGAAGAACGATCCGGCTGTCCGGGAACGCCTGAAACCGATCTGCGCCGAATACAAGGCAAAGAAGTATCTGGTCGCGGTGTTTGAATCCGGCGAGGGCGATCTGTACGAGCTTACCCGCGATCTGCTTCTCTTTAACCGCCGACGGCTCGCAGAGTTGGAACTCCGCCGCGCAAAAATGCAGCCGGCGGCAGAACGCTGAGGACTCCTTCATAACAAACAAGCGGCTCTATTCCACCTGTCCGGTGGAATAGAGCCGCTTACATCACAGAATACTGTCTGTTATTTCAAAAGCGTTCTTTCGGATTACCGTATTCACGTTTCATTGCATTCATCGAAACGACCCATTGCTTTCCGTATTTGCAGGCATCTACACCATTGACAAGTTTGCCGTAGGCAATTGCCTTGCGCAGCGTGCTTTCATTCAGCCCCCAAAGCTGGGTGGCATCGGTAAATGCGATCAGCCCGTCAAAGGGTGTCTTGACCGTCTCGCCGTTTGCAAAAAGTTCGTCGCACGACAAGTCAAGGTCATCATTCCAGATGATCCCGTAGCCGCCCACGTCAACCCCCACACCGGCAAACACCTCGGGAGCATTCTCCAGCGCTTTGAACGCCGCCCATTTTGCAAACAAGGGCTTTACATCATAGATTTTTGTTACGCCCTCCGCAAACTGCACGCTCAGGCGATAGTCCGGCAGAGCGTTTACCGCCTTTACTTTATGGAACATAGTATCAACTCCTTACTCAAGGGGAGAAAGCGCCTTGAACTCCTGTGTCTCCCACATATGCAGAAGATCGTCTTTATGAATCGACGCCCATTCACGGACCATAGCGAGCGCCTTGGGCGGCAGATGGCCTTCCAGCACTTCACCCGTCTGAATGTCGATGGCGGCCATATCCTCGCCGTAAAGAGCATGGATATGCGGCGGATTGTGCTCCGCCTGCTGAAAGTACATACGAATAATGATCCCATAGAACCTGGACAATACCGGCATATTTGAACCCTCCTTTATGTGGTCACTTATATTATATCACGGTATCGTGAAAAATCAACTGTGAATTCTGTCATTTTTACATATTTGCTCCGAATTGCTCTTGCATTTCTCTGTTTTCCATGATACAATAACGTCTGTATAGAGTGAAATCGGCGCAGACGCATAGGAAATATTTAGGAGGTGACACAAACGAACGAAATCTTTGACATCGCGGGCTATGCCCGCATCTCGGTGGACGACGAACTGGATCAAAAGAACGTTTCCATTGAAAACCAGAAGTTGATCATCGAGGACTACGTAAAACGTACCTTCCCCGGCAGCAAACTTACCTTCTTTGAAGACCGCGACCGCTCCGGCTATACCTTCGAACAGCGCGAGGGCTATCAGGAGATGCGCCGCGGGCTGATGGCGCACAAATTCGACATCCTTGTCGTCAAGGACTTTTCGCGTTTCTCCCGCCGCAACAGCCGCGGCCTTGTCGAGCTGGAAGACCTGCGCGACGCCGGCGTTCGCATCATTTCCGTCGGCGACGGGATCGACTTTCCGAACGACGACGACTGGCTGAAGATCCAGTTCCAGTTCCTTGTCAACGAAATGCCCGTGACCGACACGTCCCGCAAGGTGCGGAACGTCATCAAACGGCGGCAGCAGGACGGTCAATGGCTCTGCGCCGCGCCCTACGGCTATATCATCAACAAGCGGAAGGAGTTTGAGATCGTTCCCACGGAGGCGGAGATCGTCCGCAAGATCTTCGATCTGTACAACAACGCCGGCTGGGGCTACAACCGGATCGCGAATTATCTGACCGAGGAGGGCGTTCCCACGCCGCGGATGTCCGAGGAAATGCGCAAGGACGCGGAAGGCAGAGACTACAAGCCGCGTGCCAAAGCCGCATGGGCGATCGTGACCGTCCAGGGAATTCTGGACAACGACTTCTATATCGGCACGCTCCGTCAGGCGAAGTACACCCGCGTCAAAATTAACGGCAAGGACGTTCGCCGCGACGAGGACGAGCAGATCGTCATTGAGAACCACCATCAGGCGATCATCGACTACCGCACCTTCGCGATCACCCGCGCCCTGCGGGAGAAGCGGTCGCGCACCAATTACCGCGGCGTGAAGATCAACGACAACGTGTACTCCGGTTTTTTAGAGTGCGGCGACTGCGGCAGCCCGATGTTCGCCATGAGCCGCCGCGATCTCGAACCCGCCTACACCTGCGGCACTTATCACCGCCGCGGACGCAAGGGCTGCACCAGTCATCACATCCACGTGAAAACGCTGGATGAATTTCTGAAGTATTACTTTCAGAAACTGGCGGAACGCTGCGGCGAAATGCTGGAACCGCTCAACACGGAGCTGGAAAAGGGCGAGGAGCAAGTCGAGGAAACCGAACTGTCCGCCGATCATCTCGCAGAGGTTCTGGCAGGGCTGGAGGAAGAACTGAAAGTCACCAAGCGCCAGCGCATCCGCGAGATCACAAAGTACCCGGAGCGTGCGGAAACCGTCGAGCCAATGTACGATGAGATCGAGGCGGATCTGCAGAAGAAGATCGACGGATTCAATCACCAGATCGATCTGCTGACCGACAAGCGGAACACGATCATTCAGGTCAACCGCACGGCAAAGACCGCGCTGGAGCTGTTCGCGGACATCATCGAAAAGGAAAAGCTCGACCGCAATGACCTCGAACTGCTCATCGACCGCATTCTCGTCTTTGAAGATCATCTGGAAATCAAATTCAAGCCGGACATCGACGCGCTGCTGCGCTGCGGCGATTTTGAGGACACCGTAAATTTTCCTGAGGGCGCCGAAAACAGCTTAAAATGCCGCATTGTCCAACGTTCCAAAAAGACGGCGGACAAGGTTTTCGACGCCAATGTTGTCAGCGACGTTGACCCGCTGGAGATTTATACGGAGAAGGACGGGGAGGTCATTTTCAAGAAGTATTCGCCGATGGGCGACCTGCAGGATTTCGCGGCGCAGATCTGCGAGTCCATCGGGAAGAACACGGGGCACATCGCGGCGGTGTCGGACCGGGATTCGATCATCGCGGTGGCGGGCGCGCCGAAGCGCGACCTGCTGGAGAAGCGCAACTCCGCGGAGCTGGAGCAGCTCATGGAGCAGCGCAAGAGCTACCGCTACCGCGCGGGCGAGGCGCGGTTGAAGCCCGCGGAATCCGTCGAGCGGTATCATCTCGGCGTCGCCGCGCCGATCATCGCCGAGGGCGATCTGATGGGCTGCGTGATGCTCCTGCTGAACGAGAACGACAGCGCGCCGACCGAGTCCGAGCAGAAGCTCGCGCAGACGGTCGCGGGCTTCCTCGGCAAGCAGATGGAAAGCTGAAAACGGAGGCGGTTTCCTTTCGGAAGCCGCCTCCGTTTCAAATCGTTCCGGCCGGTCGTAGGGAGGCGTCCCCTGACGCCTCCGTGTCTCGGTACCGACCGCGCTCTGTTTTTCGCGGAGGCATGTGGGCATGCCTCCCTACGGTCAGATTCTATTCGCGCTCCCGATGTGATTCCACCGTCAGGCGAGCGGGCTCGCGATCTGCGTGATTGCATCTCTCGCGCCGTCCGTGTATAATGAGCACAGAAACACAAAACGGCCGCAAGGAGGTCATACAATGGAACTCGGAAAGAAAATCAAACAGCTGCGCTGCAAGGCGGGGCTGACGCAGGAACAGCTCGCGGGGCAGCTTGGGCTCGCGCCGCAGTCCGTGTCCAAATGGGAGAACGCCGTGGCGATGCCGGACATCACCGCGCTGCCGCTGTTGGCGGAGATCTTCGGCGTCACGATCGACGAGCTGTTCGATCTGACGGTCGAGCAGCGGCTCAACCGCATCGAAAACCGCATGGACGTCGAGGAGGAGCTGCCGCAGGACGTATTTCGGGAGTTTGAGGACTTCCTGAAAGAACAGCTTGCCGCGCAAGCTTATCAGAAGCGGGCGACGGAGCTGCTCTCCTACCTCTACTGGCACCGCATGAACGCGTATGCCGAGAAGGTCCGCCGCTACGCGAAGGACGCCATTCGCCGCTCCCCGGGCGAAAAGGGCAAGTACTGGGAGCTGGCGCAGGCGGAGCGCCACGCCGTCTGGGACTGGAACGTCGCCAATCACAGCAAGGCGATCGACTTCTACCGTGAGATCGTGGAAGCCAACCCCGCCGTGGCCCTGCCGTACATGTATCTGATCGACAATCTGCTCGCCGACCACCGCGCCGACGAGGCGGAGCTGTGGTTAGAGCGGTATTGCAGGCTGGAAAAGGCGCACCCCGTCATGAAGCGGGTCTACCGCGCGTACATCGCGCTCGCGCGGTTCGACGCGCCGACCGCCGACGGGATCATCGAAGAACTGCTGCAGGAGCAGCCGGAGAACGACGCCGTCCTCTTCGAGGCCGCGCAGTACTACGCCGCGAAATGCGACTACGGCAAAGCGATCGACTGCTACGAGCGCGCCTTCGCCGCCGATCCGAAGCGGCCGAGATATCAGGACGCGCTCATGGGGATCGCCGACATCTATGAGATCACGGGCGACCGCGTCAAGGCCGCGGAGACCTACGGAAGGATCGTCGATCTGCTGGAAAACGAGTGGGGCTTCACCGATGAGGTCGAGCTGCAGGCCGCGAAGCGCGAACGCGCGCGCCTGCTCGCCGAGGCATAAAAAAGCCGGCTGCATCCGCAGCCGTCTTTTTTATGCTGTTTTGGGTATGCCGGCGATTGCCGCTCTGCTCAGGGAAGGACCGGCCAGCCGCCGGACTCGTTTCCCGTCTGCTGTCCGTCTGCGCTGTTCCACACGAATTGGCTGCCCGATTCTATCAGCGCCGCGTCGAGGCCGGGGTACGTGATGTTTCCGGAAACGACGTCCTTGATATCCACGCTGTTGATATCGATTTGATCGATATTGATATGAAGCTTGCCGTGTGACGGCGTCGTGATAACGTAATCGGCCGCCGCTTTCCGCTCCGGCAGGACCGGCTCCGCGTGTTCGCCGTCGCTTTCGGCGGACGTGGTTTCCTCTCTGCCGCTTTCAATCGCCTCGGCGATCGCGAGGATCTCCTCGCGGCTCAACCGGTTGCCCTCCAAACAACACACCGCGTCGCCCGAGGCGCTGTGCCAAACGACCTGAAATCCGTCCCTTTCGACCAGAAGCGCGTCCCGTCCGCCGACGTTGACGTCTTCCGTCGCGGCGTCCTCCGTATCGTTCCGATACGTCCCGTTTTCCAAAACATATTCATCATAGGAGACGATACCGTCGCCGTCGTCGGCGTAGCGGATCGTCAGATCGCCGTCGGACGACCGTACACATTCCACCGGCTCATAGCTTTCCGGCAGCAAGCCCGCGAGAACGTCCTCGCTGCGGTCGTACTCCTTCTGCTCCTCGGCAGGGACCTCGGGAGGTTCTTTCTTCTGCTCGATAAAGAACTTGACGATCGGGTCGCGGATGGCCTCGACGGTCGAGAAAAGGATCGCAAACACGCCGCACAGGATCAGGAATGCGAACATCGCCACGCGCGCGCCGTGCAGCAGCTTTTTCCCGATGCTCCGGCGCAGTTGTTTTGCGCAGCCCTTTTTGATGATCTGCCGGCACTTTTGATCCAGCGCCGCGCTGATCTCGACCGGCGCGCGGTCCTCCGCCGCCAGAGATTCGGCCAGCGCGGTCACATACCGATCCATCACCAGCGCGGTCACCGCGTCGGCATAGCGCTCATACAGCGTTTCGCTGTTGATTACTTCTTTCATCGTTCCGCCTCCTGTCTCAAACCCAGTCGTTCAGGCGAAAGCCCTGCGCGGACAGCGCGTCGGCGACGCGTCGCTTGGCGCGGGTGAGCCGCATGCGGACGCTGTTCGGCAGGATGTCAAGCGTCTTCGCGATCTCCTCGTCCGACCAGAGCAAAACGTACTTTTCTTCCAGCAGCAGGCGGTCCTCCGTGGGAATGGCGGCGAGCAGCTCACGCAGGCGGGCCTTGCGCTGTTCTTTCAGGATCTTGTCGTCCGTCGCTTCCCCGTCTTCGGACGGAAGCAGCTCCTCCAGCGCCTCGAAGCTCGTCAGCTTCAGCCGGTTCTCCTGCCGCAGATGACGGTACGCCATGTGGCGCACGGTCGTGATCGCGTAAGGGAGCCGCTTGTCCGCATCGAGCTGCTGCAGCAGATCGGCCTTCTCCACCAGCTTGACGACCGCTTCCGAGACGACGTCCTCGGCGGCCTCCTTATCGGAGACGTACTTCACGGCCTCCAGATACATCCGCGTCACGCTGTTCACATAGAAACGGAGCAAAAAATCGCGGCTGGTTTCGTCCTCGATTGTGAGAATGATCAGAGGAAACATGCCAAATCCTCCTGCGTCAAAAGTTGTATCTGGGGCTACCATAGCATGAAAAAATCCCCTTGTCAATCGACGAAAAAATATTGTCAAAATCGGTTGCAGATCCGTTTTTCGAGGCTCTATATAGGTGATGGGCGATGTTGGCAGCTCGTACCGTTCCCGCACAAAAAGCGGCGTTTCACGGGCTTGACAGGCGGCGCCCAAAGCCTTCTTTTGTCAAAAGAAGGTGCCCCGGTGTGCGCACCGGGGCGGATGATTTAACCTTTTCTGCCGCCCGCAGGGCATTTCAATTCTTTCTTCAAATTTTGATTCTTTATGTAATTACGGAGAATAGTGTATAATCAGACAAAATGAATTGAAACCGCCTGCGGCGAGCGATTAAGGTTAAATCTCCCCTGCCCCTCTTTTAAGCAAAAGAGGGCTGCGATGATCTCACTGCTCTGCAAAGGTCGAGGGATTTCATCATCGTTTACGCAAGGGGAATCCTCAAAAACAAGCAAAGGAGAACCACGAATGAAAAAGAGAGTTCTGTCCCTGTTCCTCGCGCTCGTTCTGCTGCTTTCCGCCGTCCCGGCGGCATCCGCCAGACAGTTGTACGATGCGTCATTCAGCAATTACGACGCGACATATCCTGCGGAAGGCGGCGTGATCTACTTTGACAAAGACTATGGCGCCATCATCTATTGCGACAAAACTGTGACTGCGGTGACGATCCCGGAGGAGATCGAGGGCGTCAAGGTCACAAAAATCCTGAAATACGCTTTTTTAGACTGCGCAGTGCTCGCCTCGGTCACGATCCCCGAAACGGTCACTTATATCGGCGATTCTGCATTCAAGGGATGCAACGCGCTGACTTCGCTGGACCTGCCCGACAGTCTTCGCACGCTCGGCGAGTTCGACGACGCCGGGAAGTGTCCCGTGTATCGGGACGAGGCGTGGTATGTAGATAATTGGCTGGTAAAGGTCGTACCGTCTCTCGACTCGAAGGGCGTGGTCCAAATCGCAGAGGGAACCGTCGGCATCGCCTCGCTTGCGCTGTATAATCCTGTGGAAGACAGAATCCGCGATGTATATTTGCCGGCTTCCCTGCGGTATCTCAGTATCGGTTCGCTGACGTGTAAAGGCAATGTGCATTTTTCCGAAGCGGAAAACGCTTGCTTAGTGCAAAGAGGGCTCTGCTTGTTTTCCGCGGACGGGAAATCGCTCGTTCGTTATCTCTCGCCGGACAACTCTTACGGTCAGGCGCCGACCTTTTATGCCGTGCCGGAGGGTGTGGAAACGATCGAGGACGGCGCGTTCCTTAGCTCTGCGCTGAAGGCGATCTATCTGCCCGACAGCCTGATCACGATAGGTAATCGTGCATTCTCCTCATTAGAGTACATTTCATTCGGGAAAAACCTCAAGACGATCGGAGATTTTGCGTTCATTGGCAGTCATTTGAAAAACGTGTATTTCAACGATGGCCTGGAAAGCATCGGGATCTACGCGTTCAACGAAAGCCTTGATCTGCAGTCGGTTCGTTTTCCCGCTTCGCTGAAAAGTATCGGAGAGGCGGCATTCTACTTCTGCAACAATCTCAAGGAGGTCTACTTTGAAGGCGACGCGCCTGCGATCGGGGAAAACGCTTTCTGCTCCGGCGTCGCCGCAGACAAAAATGGCGGCTTTGCCATCTTGAACGATACCTATCCGATCCCCGGCATGAAGCTGTTCACTCGCAAGGACAGCACCGGCTGGACGGAGATGCCAAGCAACCTTATCCGGACTTGGGAAGCAGATACGCACGTTCACAACTTCTGTATTGAATACCTGGAGCCGAATTGCTACGCTGAGGGCTGGGTCGACACGGTCTGCGCCTGCGGAGAGCGGCAGCGGGTCCTGAAGCTGCCTGCAACCGGGCACGAGTACACCGAATGGAACGGCAATTGCGTTGTGTGCGGCAAAAAGCAGGGCATGAATGATGTAAATGACACGGACTGGTTTGCGCCGAGCGTTTACTATGCGCTGAAAAACGGCTTGATGAACGGCGTCAGTGAATTCGTATTCGCGCCGAACAGTCCGATGACCCGCGCGATGCTCGTGACCGTCCTCTGGCGGTATGAGAACAGCCCGAAGGAGGGCAAGAACGAGTTTACCGACGTGCCGGACGGAGAGTGGTACACGGACGCGGTCGCGTGGGCGTCGCATAACGGCATCGTCGGCGGCGTCGGCGACGGAAAGTTCGATCCGAACGGCAACATCACCCGCGAGCAAATGGCGGCGATCCTCTACCGCTACGCGAACAAAAAAGGCTTTGATACGAGCAAGAAGGGCGATCTGAGCGTGTTCCCCGATCAGGCGAAAGTCAGCGCCTATGCGACCGACGCGATCGCATGGACGGTCGCCGAGGGCATTATCGGAGGCTCCGACGGCAAACTCCTGCCGCAGGGCAACGCGACCCGCGCCCAGGTCGCAACGATCCTGATGCGTTTTATTGAAAATATCACAAAGAAGTAATCCTTGCCTCCATAGCAGCAGCAGGGCGCGGGCTTCCTCTCCCGCCCCTGCGGCACTCCCTGAAACACGAAAGGAGAACCACCAATGAAAAAGAGAGTTCTGTCCCTCTTCCTCGCGGTCGTTCTGCTGCTTTCCGTCGTTCCTGCGGTCAGCGCGGAAGGGACCTCTTATGAAAAAGAGGTCGACGGCGTGTATTATCAAGTCTATCCGGCCGAAAACAAGGCGATCATCGCCGGCTGCGAGCCGGACAAGTTGGACGATATCCTGGTGCTTCCGGAGACGGTGGACGGCTGCAGCGTAACGGAGCTTGTCTCCTATGCCTTGTCCTATATCCACTGCAGAGGCATTATCCTGCCGGATACGCTCACCTTTATCGGCGAGCATGCGATATGCTCCGACGAGTACGGCAGAAGGCTCTTCCTCTGTATGCCGAACAACGAGGTCACCATTCAGCAGAAGTATACGCTGAATTACTATGTCAGCTACTGCTTTTTACCCGAAGGCTTTTCCCTCTCGGAAGAATGCAGAGAAGAAGCCTCTATGATCCTAACAAGCAAGTATGTCGGCTATGAGAAGCACAAGGAATACTTGGATCCGGGCCTTCTTGTCACAGTCGACGGCATCCCGGAAGAACGTCTGATGATGGCCGCGAGCGGAATGTACCGTTTGGACGAGAAAGAATACACGATCATTCTGCTGACGGACAATTGTGCCGTTCCGGCGGAACTCGACGGCACTCCCGTTACTCGCGTCGCAGCATCCTGCAGGATCGACGATCCGACTGTCGTGCTCGGAGACAACGTCCGCGTTGTAGAAGACGGTACATTTGATTCAAGATTCTCGCCCAATGCGATTTACGTGCCGGACTGCATCGAGTATCTGCCTGCGGACTTTTTCCCGAAGAAATATACCTGCACTCTCTATGCCACGAGCGGCGGTTATGCCGAAACGTATGCGCAGGAGCATAAACTGAATTTTGCTCCCATTGATAAGACGCCTTTCGCCGACGTGCAGGAGAATGCCTGGTATTATCCGTATGTGTGCGATATCTATTGGGCAGGCTTGATGAAAGGCACCACGGACACGACCTTTGAGCCGAACGGCACGACGACCCGCGCGATGGTCGTGCAGGTACTCTACAATCTCGCGGGAAATGAGCAAGCGTTCGGGGAATACAAGATCTTCACCGACGTCGAATACGATAAATGGTATTACAACGCGGTCATCTGGGCGTATGCCGGCGGCATCTGCAACGGCACGAGCGCGACGACCTTCTCGCCGAACGATCCCGTCACGAGAGAGCAGCTCGCCGCCTTCCTCTACCGCTTCGCGACGCTCTGCGGCATCGACTGCAGAGCGGACGGCGATCTGAGCAAGTTCGCGGATCAAAACCAGATCTCCGGCTACGCGAAAGACGCGATCTCCTGGGCGGTCGGCGCTGGCATCATCAACGGCAAGAGCCCGACCACGGTCGCGCCGCGCGCCTACGCGACGCGCGCGGAGATCGCCGCGATGCTCTGCCGCCTGCTCGACTACATCGAGGCCAACCTCCCGGCGTAACGAATCCTTGCCTCCATAGCAGCCGCAGGGTGCGGGGTTTCCCCTCCCGCCCCTGCGGCACCCCATAAGCCTTCCCCTTGAGGGGCACAACAATCCGGGGGATTGTTGTGGATTTCATAGCCGTTGCGACGGCTATGCCGGCGGAACTGGCAACAACATTAAGCAGGTGCCGAGCGTCAGCGAGGCGGATGAGGTGGTCGCCGCCTCCGGCGGCGCTGATACGCAGCGCATAATTCAAAAAGAACACCTCATCAGTCATCGTCGGCTGATGCCTCCGATGACAGCTTCCCCTCAAGGGGAAGCCTTTTCGTTCTATCCAATTAAGAAAAGGAGAACAAAGCATGAAAAAGAGAGTTTTGAGTCTGTTCCTCGCGCTCGTTCTGCTGCTTTCCGCCGTCCCGGCGGCATCTTCCGCAGACGTGCCGGAGGAGGACGCGCCCGTGATCGACGAGGCGGCGCTCCGCGACGCGCTGGCTTCCGCAGACGTGCCGGAGGACGACGCGCCTGTCATCGACGAGACGGCGCTCCGCGACGCGCTGGCTTACGCGCAGGCGCATCCCGAACAGACACATGGGCTGGAACTGCCGGAAGACGAAGAAGAAATCGAAGCCCCGCTTACCCGTCAGCCGCCGGAAGACAACCTCGTCATGCCCGGCCCGCTGATGGAAGGCTGCGCCGCGAAGAAGGGCGACAAAATGTGGCTGCCGCTCATCTGCTATCAGACCGACAAGCCCAATCAGGCGGCCGTCATCCTGATCTTCAAAGGCAAGGAGGTCGCCGGCGAACCCGTAGATACCATTTTCGAGCCGTTCCCGCTGGAGGAAGGCATCTTTGAGCGCACCGTCGGGTGGGATACCGACAGCGCGAGCGTCGGCACCTACACCGCCGTCACCTGCACCGCCGCGCTCAACTTCAACCGGTACGAGTTGGTCGAGGGCACCGCCAGCGCGGAGTACGTCTACGTGCTGGACCATTACGCTCCCGTCACGTCCTACTATTTTGCCGACGAGGACGGCAACCGCCTGAGCAAGTGCATCACGGACGGCTCGGATTTGATCTACGTGTATATCAGGCACGAGCCGGCGATCGCCACGGACGTGCGGGATATTGGTTTTGGCACAGACGGCAGTGTCGGCGGAAACTTCTTTGAGTATGCCGGTCTGATCATCGGCTATCCGTCGGTGTACGGCTGGGGGCAGTTGACGATCACGCCGAATTACAGCAATCTCGGCTCGTTCCATCTGGACGTGGAGGTCTGCGTCAACAAGGACGGCCACCACGCCGAGCAGACCGTCCTTCGCAATGCGACAGAATATGCTGCCGATGCGACGCTGTACTACTGTCCGGACTGCTATACCTCGAAAGTCGACATCGGAAAATTGACGGTCACGGTCTTCAACGAGCTGCACGACGTTCCGGAATCCCAGTGGTATTACGACTCCGTCAGGGGCGCCGTCCTGCGCGGCCTGTTCAACGGCGTCAGTCCCACGCGCTTCAAGCCGGACGAGACGATGACCCGCGCGATGCTCGTGACCGTGCTCTGGCGCTACGCCGGCTCGCCCGCGGAGGGCGCGAACAAGTTCTCCGACGTTCCGGCGGGGCAGTGGTACACGGACGCGGTCGCGTGGGCGGCGCACAACCACATCGTCGACGGCGTCGGCGGCGGCCGCTTTGCCCCGAACGACACGATCACCCGCGAGCAGATGGCGGCGATCCTCTACCGCTACGCCGGCACGATCGATGAGGACACTTCCGCCAGAGCCGAACTCGGCGGCTTTGCCGACCGGGCGAAGGTCAGCGCGTGGGCGAACGACGCGATCCGCTGGTGCGTCGCGGAAGGCTATATCGGCGGCTCGAGATCCGGCAATCAGCTCCTGCTCGACCCGCAGGGCAGCGCGACGCGCGCGCAGGTCGCCGCGATCCTGATGCGCTTTCTCAAAAACGTCGATCCTTCGATGAAGTATGAGCCGCTCGACACGACCGGCGCGGAGGCAAGCGGGATTGTCACGCATTGGGCTGACGAAAGCGTCGTGATGATCGAATGGGCGTTCTTCCCGGACGGCACGCTGGTCTTCGGCAAGGACGGCGGCATCATACCCGGCGCTTCCGAAGATTCGTGGGGCAAGTATATCGATCGGACGAAGACGATCAAGGTCCTCGGCGGTGTAGAGATGGTCAGCGAATCTGCGTTCCGGGACTACCCTAATCTGGAGACCGTCATCCTGCCGGACAGCGTCCACAATATCGGCCAAAAGGCGTTTATGAACTGCACGTCGCTGAAAAACATTCGCTGGCCGGAGGCAGGACTTAAGATTTACCCGGGCGCCTTCTGCGGATGTACCGCGCTGGAGGAGGTCGTGCTGCCCGAGGGCGTGTACGCTGTTTCGGGCTGCTTTAGGGACTGCACCGGTCTGAAAAAGATTTTCTTCCCCGACTCACTGATTATGGAGTACGTATATTATGGTAGTACGACCGGGCCTACAATCGGTTCGCTGTCCGGCTGCACCGCGCTGGAGGAGGTGCGGCTGCCGGCGGGCTTAACAGAACTCCCGCACGATTTCTTCCGCAACTGCAAGTCGCTGAAAACCGTGGAGTTCCCCGTCGCGCTGTCCCATATTTCGGAGAACGCATTCGACGGCTGTGAGAGCATCAAGACGTTGGTCCTGCCGATACAGATCTACTCGATCGCCGATCTGGCGTTCTGCACCGAGGAATACGATCAGGAACTGGGCTACGCGGACACCAGCGGCCTGACGGATCTCTACATCGTCAATCCGTTCTTTGCCGTGAAAGCCTCGCACCACGACAACGACCGCAATCCGGTCTACTGTTCGCCCTTCGGCGATCCGAAAAAGGTGACGGTCCACGGCTGGAGCGGCTCCTTCGTGGAGGAGCTCGCGCTGGAAAAGGGCTACAATTTCGTCCCGCTGGAATGAACAGCACCGTATCTCTGAACGCAGAACAGGCACGGCTTCGGCCGTGCCTGTTCTGCGTTATCCTGTCATCGCGAGGCTGCCTGCGGGCAGCCGGGTGCGTTCTGTCCTTTGCAGATTTGGGAGATGTGTCGTTTGACAGAAAGTCTTTCTGTATTGTCATTCCGAGGAAGCGTCAGCTTCCGTGGGAATCTGTCCGTTGCAGGTATGGCACATTTGTCGTAATATGGAAAGTGTCCCGCATCGAGACGCACAGATTGCCACGGTCGCTGCGCGACCTCGCAATGACACGGCAGGGGTTAAAAGCTTATCACTCAAAGCCCAAAGCTTATCACTCAAAGCCCAAAGCTTATCACTCAAAACGGTGTGCAGGAAGTGATAAGTGATATGTAGGGCGGCCGGTGGCCGCCCGCGTTTCAGAAGAATTCCTCCGGGTCGACGGGGCTGTTGTTCTTGTAGACCGCGAAGTGCAGGTGCGGCTCGAGCGCCGTTTCGACGCAGGCGGTGTTGCCGACCGTGCCGATCACCTCGCCGGCGCGGACCTTCTGCCCCACCGTCACGGGAACGTCCTCGGACAGGTTGGCGTAGTGCGTCGTGTAGCCGTTCGCGTGCTGCAGGAC
Organism: uncultured Oscillospiraceae bacterium; assembly: GCA_905233385.1. Taxonomy (GTDB): domain Bacteria; phylum Bacillota; class Clostridia; order Oscillospirales; family Oscillospiraceae; genus JAZOXB01. The sequence goes on along the minus strand of CAJOEH010000006.1, from coordinate 79,050 downwards.
GACGGTCATGCCGTAGCTCTGATCCTCGTAGATCGTGTAGACCGTTCCGTCTGCCGCTGCGGTCACGCTCTGGCCGAGGTCACAGCGGAAGTCCACGCCCTCATGCGTGCGCCAGTCGCGCGTCGTCTCGTTGTAGGCCAGGTGGTCCGCCGCGAAGGAGTTCACGGTCTCGCCGCCGGTCGGCCGCACCGTCGCGAGCCGCACCGGCGAGGTCGGCTCGGTCGGCTCCGCTCCCTGCGTGGCGACCGCGTTCGCCGCGCGCTGCGTCGGCGCGTTGACGGTCGGCGCGGTCGGCGCCGCCTCCGTTTCCACCGCTTCGATCGGGGTCGACGGCGTTCTGTCCGCCGTCAGAAGAAAATAGCCGGATACTCCCACAGCCGCCGCGCAAAGCAGCAGGACTATGTAGTAGCCCTTCTCCTTCACGAAGCTGCGGAAGCCCTTGGATTTGTCGTTGTTTTGCATTTTCAGCACCTCCGATGTCAGTATCGACAGCGAAAAATGTTTTTATACCTGAATTTTCCGACGGATTATTCTTTTTCGCCGCGCTATCATGGAAGCGGAAAGGCGGGATGATGGATGAAACGGTCGGGAAAACGCATTTGCAGCGCCTGCCTGCTGCTCGGCATCGCGCTGACGCTGGCGGTCGGGCTGATGAGCGCGCTGTCCGCTGGCGCGAGCTCCGCGCCGCAGGAGGAGACGTATCTCTGGGCGCGGCTGCGGCTGTATGCCGATCCCGCCGTCGCGGAGATCCGGCTCTACGACCGGGAGGGCAAGCCCGCGCAGACGCTCAAAACGACGAACGGCGCGGCGGTCAGCGGGCTGCTGGAGCCGGGAACGTACTTCGCCGCGACGGAGCGCGGCTGCACGGCGTTCACCCTGCGCGAGGACGGCTCCGTCCGCGTGACGGGCGGCTGCGGGCGCGCCGACGGTACGCGGCTCTGGCTGACGAGCGAGCGGGTCGGCGCCGTGACCGTGGAACGGCTGTCCTCCGCCCTCGAAGCAACGGAAGACGGCGGCTGGGTGGACTATACGCTCGTCAACGAGACGACGCGGCTGCGCGAGGTCGTCCGCTGCACGGAACCGCGCGAGGTGTTGACCTGCACGTTCGAGGGCGTTCCCTACGGCGAATATACGTTGGAGGAGAACGGCGTCGCGCAGTGCCGCGTGACCGTCGACGAAGATACCCCCGAGATCGCCGTCTCGCTGCCGTGAGAATGAACACCTCATCAGTCATCGCCGGCTGACGCCGTCGATGACAGCTGTCTCGCTGCGGCTCGGTCACCGCGCGGCTCTGATAGTCCTGTTGCAACAACGGCTCTGTCTGCGGCTGCCACTCCTTTTTGCTCCCTTGCCTCCGCCACAGGCGGCGGTCGCAAACGTCCCCACAGGACTGTCATTCACTCCCGCGCGGACGCTTCGCTGCCCTCAAGTGGAAGCCTTTGGTCGTGCGCCTCTCAAGCCTTCCCCTCGAGGGGAAGGTGGCGAGCGCAAGCGAGCCGAATGAGGTGGACACATACAATGTCGTGTATTATAGGCAACCGAAAAATCACCGCAAAACGCGGTGATTTTTTTCTTGACTTTCTGAATATTTATGCTAAAATTACTATAATTTCATAACCTTATCGAGAGTGGCGGAGGGACCGGCCCGATGAAGCCCGACAACCTGCGGGAAACCGCAAGGTGCCAATTCCGGCGATGAAGATCGACAGATGAGGACATGACCGTACCCTGTCGAAAACAGGGTATTTTTTGTATCGACAAGGGTTGTGAAAAATACAGAAAGGAAACTCTTGCCATGCAGAAACGAATCTTTACCTCCGAGTCCGTCACCGAAGGACATCCCGACAAGGTCTGCGACCAGATCTCCGACGGCGTACTGGACGCCATCCTCTCCAAGGACAAAAACGCGCGCGTCGCCTGCGAGTGCATCGCCACGACCGGCATGGTGCTGGTCATGGGCGAGATCTCGACGGAGTGCTACGTGGACATCCCCCGCGTCGCGCGGGAAACCCTCTGCCGGATCGGCTACGACTCCCCCGCCGCCGGCTTCAACGGCAACACCTGCGCCGTCCTGACCGCCATCGACGAGCAGTCCGGCGACATCGCCATGGGCGTGGACAACTCCTACGAGGATCCCAACACCCTCGGCGCGGGCGATCAGGGCATGATGTTCGGCTTCGCCTGCGACGAAACGCCGGAGCTGATGCCCGCCGCGATCTCCTTCGCTCACCGCCTGACCCGCAGGCTCGCCGCTGAGCGCAAGAACGGCCATCTGCCGTGGCTCCGCCCCGACGGAAAGAGTCAGGTTTCCGTGCAGTACGCCGAGGACGGCACCGTGGAGCGCATCGACAACGTCGTCATCTCCACCCAGCACGCCGACGACATTTCCATCTCCGACCTGCGCGAAGCGATCGTCGAAGAGATCATCCGCCCGACCCTGCCTGCGCACCTGCTGGATCAAAATACGAAATATTATGTAAACCCGACCGGCCGCTTCGTCATCGGCGGACCCGTCGGCGACTCCGGCCTGACCGGCAGAAAGATCATCGTCGACACCTACGGCGGCTACGCCGCGCACGGCGGCGGCTGCTTCTCCGGCAAAGACCCGACGAAGGTCGACCGCAGCGCGGCCTACATGGCCCGCTACGTCGCGAAGAACATCGTCGCCGCCGGCCTTGCGAAGCGCTGCCAGATCGAGCTCGCCTACGCCATCGGCGTGGCGCATCCCGTCTCCGTCCTCGTAGAGACCTACGGCACCGGCAAGCTCGACGATCTGCGCCTGAGCGAGCTCGTCCGCGAATGCTTCGACCTGCGCCCCGCCGCCATCATCTCCGCCCTCGACCTGCGCCGCCCGATCTACCAGCAGACCGCCGCCTACGGCCACTTCGGCCGTCCCGACCTCGATCTGCCGTGGGAGAAGACGGACGCGATCGAAAAACTGCTTGCCAAAGCATAAATCCTCTCTGAATTGAGGCCATCCATATGAATCTCTCCAAAAAGATAGACCTGTGCGAGCTGTCGCCGATCCGCAAGTTCTACCCCTACGTGGTCGCTGCGGAACAGCGCGGCGTCACGATCCACGCGCTGAATATCGGGCAGCCGGACGTGCAGACCCCGCCCGTCTACTTTGACGCGCTCGCCGCGTTCCGGGAAGACGTGCTGGCCTACGCGCCGTCGCCCGGCATCCCCGTGCTGATTGAAGCGATCCGCGGCTACTACAAGCGGCTGGACGTGCAGCTCGATCCCGAAGACATCCTCGTCACCACCGGCGGCAGCGAAGCCCTGCTCATGACGATGCTGTGCATTCTCGACGAAGGCTGCGAGGTCATCGTGCCCGAGCCGTTCTATCCGAACTACAGCACCTTCATCCGCGCGGCGGGCGGCGCGATCTGCCCGGTACAGACCCGACCGGAGGACGGCTACCGCTACGCCTCGCGCGAGCAGATCGAGCCGCTCATCAACGAAAAGACCCGCGCGATCCTGGTCACCAACCCCGGCAACCCGACCGGCACGGTCCTGACCGCGGCGGAGCTCCGCCTGCTGGCGGACATCGCGAAGGAGCACGACCTGTACTTCATCTGCGACGAGGTCTACCGCGAGTTCATCTACGACGGCGGCGAACTGACCACTGCGGGCTGCTTCGACGACATGAAGGAACACCTGATCCTGATCGACAGCATCTCCAAGCGGTTCAGCGCCTGCGGCGCGCGGATCGGCGCGCTGATCTCCCGCAACCGCGCCCTGATCGAAGCGGCGACGAAGATCGCGCAGGCGCGGCTGTCCGTCGCGACCCTCGACCAGATCGGCGCGACCGCGCTCTACGGCGTGGATCCGTCCTACTTCGAGGCGACGCGCAAGGAATACCAGCGCCGCCGCGACGTCTGCTACCGCAAGCTCATGGAGATCCCCGGCGTCGTGACGACCGAGCCGAAGGGCGCGTTCTACACGATGGCGAAGCTGCCCGTGGACAGCGCGGAGGACTTCCAGATGTTCCTGCTCAACGAGTTCGAGGACAACAAGGAGACCGTGACCTTCGCGCCAGGCAGCGGCTTCTACGCCACGCCCGGCGCGGGCGTGAGCGAGATCCGCATCGCCTACGTCCGCTGCGCGGAGGAACTCGAGCGCGCGCTCGACCTGCTGAAACTGGCGATCGAGAAGTACAATAACAGATAAGTGCATAACAAAACCGGCTGAGAAAAGTTCTCAGCCGGTTTTTGACGCAGTCTCCTATCCGTGTCATTGCGAGGAGCGAAGCGACGTGGCAATCCGTGCGTATCGATATGGGACACTTTAAGCTGAGGAGAGTCGAACTCAAACCGTCTCTGCGCGGCTCTTTTCGGTCCTTTTCGGCTTGTTGTCCTTGCCTTGCGTCAGCATGGCTGCGTCCGCCGCACCGAAAATCCCTCAAAAATAGCTCACGCAGACGCCGCAGGGAATCCTTGACGGATTTTCAAGGCGGTTTGCGAAGGATTGGCGGATCGCCGCCCGTGAAAACCGGCTTGAGTTCGACTCTCCTCAGCTTACCGTAATACGAGCACATGCCATACCTGCAACGGACAGATTGTACCCGCAGGGGGCAGGACGCATCCGTAAGGCGGCAAAGCCGCCAACGGCTGCGCACCCGCGCCGGTTTCATCGGCTCGCAATGACAAGATTGGAAGATTTGCGCCAAGACCGGCACCGTGTGTCTGCACGGTGCCGGTCTTCTTATATCAGTTTTATACCAATCTTGCTCCTGCCGGGATCTTGTCGTCGAGCATGAGCAGGTGCAGCTTGTCGCCGCGCTCGGCGGAGAGCAGCATGCCGCAGGACTCCTGTCCCATCATCTTGCGCGGCGGCAGGTTCGTCACCGCGACGAGCGTCTTGCCGATCAGGTCCTCCGGCTTGTAGAACTTCGCGATGCCGGAGAGGATCTGGCGCGGGGTGTCCGTGCCGTCGTTCAGGGTGAACTTCAGGAGCTTCTCGGACTTCTTGACGTTCTCGCAGGTCAGGACCTTCACGACCGTCATCTCCACCTTGCAGAACTCGTCGAAGGAGACGGGCGGCAGGGGCTCGGGCAGCGGGTCCTCGGCGGGCGCTTCGGGCGCGGCCTTCAGCGCCTCCAGCTCCGCGAGCTCCTTCTCCGCGTCGATGCGCGGGAAGAGGGCGGGTCCGGCGGTGACCGTCGTTTCCGGGTCGAGTTTTCCGTAGGCGCACAGGTCGTCCCAGTTGTAATCGCTTGCGCCGATGCGCTTGCGGATCTCCTCCGCCGTCGCGGGCATGAAGGGGATCAGCAGGCCGGCGCAGATGCGGACGGTCTCGAGCAGATTGTACATCACGCGGGCGAGGCGCGGCTTTTTGGTTTCGTCCTTGGCGAGGATCCACGGCGCGGTCTCGTCGATATACTTGTTTGCGCGGGAGATGACGGCGAAGACCTCGCTCAGGGCGTTCTGGAAGGCGTAGCGCTCCATCTGCTCCTCATACTTCGCGTGCAGCTCGCTCGCCATGGCGATCAGTGCATCGTCGAGGGCGGGATCGGCCTCCTGCTCGGCAGGCAGCTTGCCGCCGAAGTACTTCTGCGCCATCGCGACGGTGCGCGAGACCAGATTGCCGAGGTCGTTCGCGAGGTCGGTGTTGATGCAGGAGATCAGCAGTTCGTTGGAGAAGTTGCCGTCCGAGCCGAACGGGAACGAGCGCATCAGGAAGAAGCGCAGCGCGTCCGTGCCGTAACGCTCCGTCAGCAGGTAGGGATCGACCACGTTGCCCTTGGACTTGGACATCTTGCCGCCGTCCAGGAGCAGCCAGCCGTGGCCGTAGACCTTCTTCGGCAGCGGCATACCCATGCTCATCAGCATGGCGGGCCAGATGATCGAGTGGAAGCGGACGATCTCCTTGCCGACGAAATGCACGTCGGCGGGCCAGAAGTCCTTGTAGTCGTCGTACTTGTCGTTCATGAAGCCGAGGGCGGTGGTGTAATTGAACAAGGCGTCGACCCAGACGTAGACGACGTGGCCCGGATCGAAGTCCACCGGCACGCCCCAGGTGAAGCTGGTGCGGGAGACGCAGAGGTCTTCCAGACCCGCGTCGATGAAGTTGTTGACCATCTCGTTGACGCGGCTGCGCGGCTCGAGGAAGTCCGTTTCGGTCAGGAGCTTGCGCACGGGCTCGGCGTACTTGGTGAGGCGGAAGAAATAGGCTTCCTCCTCCGCCGGCTGGCATTCTCTTCCGCAGTCGGGGCACTTGCCGTCCTTGAGCTGGCTGTCCGTCCAGAAGGACTCGCAGGGCGTGCAGTACATGCCCGTATACTTGCCCTTGTAGATGTCGCCCTTGTCGTACATCGCCTTGAAGATCTTCTGGATCGCGGCGACGTGGTAGTCGTCCGTCGTGCGGATGAAGCGGTCGTAGGAGATGTTCATCAGCTTCCACAGATCGATGACGCCCTTCTCGCCGGTGACGATGCGGTCGACGAATTCCTGCGGCGTGACGCCGGCGGCCTTCGCCTTGGTCTCAATCTTCTGGCCGTGCTCGTCCGTGCCGGTCAGGAACATGACGTCGTAGCCGCGCAGGCGCTTGTACCGCGCCATCACGTCGGTCGCGACGGTGCAGTAGGAGTGGCCGATGTGCAGCTTGTCCGAGGGGTAGTAGATCGGGGTCGTGATATAGAATTTCTTCTTGCAGGAATCACACATGATACGTTCCTTCTTTCCTTACGATTTCTTTTTCCGCAGGCGGAAAATAAGGGAGAGGATCAGCGCGCCGAAGACGATGCCGGCGAGATCGATCCAGAGGTCGCGGACGTTGCCGCTGCGGCCCTCGACGAAGAGCTGGAGCGTCTCGTCGCACAGGGCGACGAAGAACGCGCAGGCGACCGGCTTGAGCAGGAGGTAGTTCCGCAGCTGCCGGAACATCCCCGTCAGCAGGAGGCCGAGGATCGAGAATTCCGCGAAGTGTCCGCACTTGCGCAGGAGGTTGTTCGTCATCCACGGGAGGATCTTCTGAATGTAGTACAGCAGGCCGAGGCTCTCGGCGTCGCTGTCCGCGGCGACGCGGGAGGAATGCCAGAAGATCACGCCGATCCACAGGACGCTCAGCACAAGCCAGACCCAAAACGCTTTCTTTTTCACGCCCTTCCTCCCTTTCTTCCGCAAATTTGGAAATATTATACCACAACTGATGAAAAAGTGCAATGAAAAAAGCTGCGCGGAAGGCGCAGCTTGTAAGCAATCTGTCCGTTGCAGGACTGGAATAACGTATCGAAAATCATGAAAAGTCTCACCTTTGTCATTGCCCGACTTGTTCGGGCTGCGCAGCCGTCGGCGGCTTTGCCGCCTTACGGATGCGGCGTACCCCCTGCACAGCCGTTGGCAGCTCTGCTGCCTTACGGATGCGGCGTGCCCCCTGCACAGCCGTTGGCAGCTATGCTGCCTTACGGATGCGGCGTACCCCCTGCACAGCCGTTGGCAGCTCTGCTGCCTTACGGATGCGGCGTGCCCCTTGCGGGTATTGCGGGTATTGCGGGTATTGCGGGTGCAATCTGTCCGTTGCAGGTTTGCGCCTTGCATCGTTGTATGCAAAATCTATCATTTCTGTCATTCCCGCCTGACGAAGTCAGGCAAGGGAATCTGTCCGTCGCAAGTTTCGCATTTGCATCATATTACGGATAAGCTGAGGAGAGTCGAACTCAAACCGTCTCTGCGCGGCTCTTTTCGGTCCTTTTCGGCTTGTTGTCCTTGCCTTGCGTCAGCAAGGCTGCGTCCGC
>CAJOEH010000006.1:0-71279 GCA_905233385.1 uncultured Oscillospiraceae bacterium | reverse complement strand
CGCCGCAGGGAATCCTTGACGGATTTTCAAGGCGGTTTGCGAAGGATTGGCGGATCGCCGCCCGTGAAAACCGGCTTGAGTTCGACTCTCCTCAGCTTAAGTGCCCCGCATCGATACGCACAGATTGCCCGGACAAGCCGGGCAATGACAGAACGAAAGAATCCGCGGATCATGAGAAAGTGTCCCGCATCGGTACGCACAGATTGCCCCATGCGGGGCAATGACAGGTCGGTTTCTTCCTTTATCTTTTCTGTGACATAGAGTTTGAGAAGGATTACAGCAGCTTCTCCAGACGGTCGATCGCGTCGGCGACGGCGCCGTCGCCGCAGGGGGCGGCTTTGATATACGGTTTGTCCCGCAGTGCTTCGTCGCAGTCTTCCGGGACGAAGGCGAGATCCGCCGCGTCGAGCATCGACACGTCGTTCGGCGCGTCGCCCGCGCAGACGAGGATCTTTCGCTCAAAGCGGTCAGCCAGCGCGCGCGCCGCCGCGCCCTTGCTGCACGCCGGATTGCCGATCTCGATGATGTAGGGCATGGAGCGCGTAACGTAGCACCGTCCGGCGCAGAAGTCCTTCAGCCCCTGCTCGACCGCCGCGAACCGCACAGCGTCCTCCGCCGTGAAGACGAGCTTGTCGGGGTCGGCCGTCAGTCCCGCGCAGACCGTGAGCTTCATCCACGGCTTCGGCACGGCGCCGGCCGCATAGACGGGCGAAAAGCCCTCCGATCGCAGGAAGGCGTCGCGCAGGGCGCTGTAGCCGAACACGTAATGGTTGTCCACGCCCTGGATCTCGACGCAGAGCGTCGGATCGAGACGCTGCGCCTCGCGCACGACGTCCATGGCGAAATCCGGCAGCGGGTGGGCGTAGTGGAGCGTTTCGTCGCGGTAGTCGTAGCACGCGCCGCCGTTATAGAGGATGCACGGCGCGTTGACCGGCACGAGCGCGGCGCGTTTGCGGAAAAGCGGGATGCTGCGGCCGCTCGCGACGGTGAAGACGCCGCCCTCGGACATATAATAGCGGATCGCCTCGAGATTGCGCTCGCGCAGGACGTTGTCCTGCCCGGTCAGCGTATGGTCGAAATCGCTCGCAAAAAAGACGTTTGAAAACTTTCCCATAATTCTCCTAAAAGAATGAACGCCGCAGGGCGTTCATTCCTTTTTCCCAAAAATGTACCATTCCCACGCTGTGTCATTGCGAGACTGACGAAGTCAGTCGTGGCTGCACAGCCATTGGCAGCTATGCTGCCTTACGGATGCGGCGTACCCCCTGCACAGCCCCCTGCACAGCCGTTGGCAGCTATGCTGCCTTACGGATGTGGCGTGCCCCCTGCACAGCCGTTGGCAGCTCTGCTGCCTTACGGATGTGGCGTGCCCCTTGCGGGTATTGCGGGTATTGCGGGTGCAATCTGTGCGTAACGTTGTGGGACACTTTACCGTGATTTGATACACGTGCCATACCTGCGACGGACAGATTCCCACGCCGCCTGCGGCGGCTCGGAATGGCAGGAATGAGGGTGCCATCCGTTTTACTCGTAAATCGGGTACTTCGTCGTCAGTTCGACAACGGCGGCGCGGACCTTCTCCTGGGTGCCCTCGAAGTCGGCGGCGGTGTCGTAGATGCACTGTGCGATCACGCGCATGTCCTCTTCCTTCAGGCCGCGGGTCGTCGCCGCGGGGGTGCCGATGCGCACGCCGCTCGTGACGAAGGGCTTCTCCGGGTCGTTCGGGATCGCGTTCTTGTTGACGGTGATGTAGTTCTCGTCCAGACGGCGCTGCAGCTCCTTGCCGGTGATGTGCAGGGGGCGCAGGTCGGCGAGCATGAGGTGGTTGTCCGTGCCGCCGGAGACGAGGTCGAAGCCGCGCTCCAAAAGGCCGTCCGCGAGCGCCTTGGCGTTTTTGACGATCTGCCGCGCGTAGTCCTTGAAATCGGGCTGCATGGCCTCCTTGAAGCAGACCGCCTTCGCGGCGATCACGTGCATAAGGGGGCCGCCCTGCGTGCCGGGGAAGACGCCGCCGTTGACCTTCTTCGCGAACTCCTCCTTGCCCATGATGATACCGCCGCGCGGACCGCGCAGGGTCTTGTGGGTGGTGGTCGTCACGATGTCGGCGTAGGGCACGGGGTTCATATGGACGCCGCCCGCGACCAGGCCGGCGATGTGCGCCATGTCGACCATCAGCAGGGCGCCGTTGGAATGCGCGATGTCGGCAAACTTCGCGAAGTCGATCGCGCGCGGATAGGCGGACGCGCCGGCGACGATCAGCTTCGGCTTGTGGATCTCGGTCAGGCGCGCGATCTCGTCATAGTCGATGCGGCCGGTGTCGGGGTCGACGCCGTAGGGGATGAAATTATAGATCTTGCCGGACTGGTTGATGGATGCGCCGTGGGTCAGGTGCCCGCCGTTTTCCATGCTCATGCCCAGGACGGTGTCGCCCGGCCGGATCAGCGCGGCGTAGGCCGCCAGATTCGCCTGCGCGCCGCTGTGCGGCTGGACGTTGACGAAATCCGCGCCGAACAGCGCCTTCGCCCGTTCGATGGCGAGGCGCTCGACCTCGTCGACGATCTCGCAGCCGCCGTAATAGCGTTTCGCGGGCAGGCCTTCGGCGTATTTGTTCGTCAGCACCGTACCCATGCAGGCGATAACGGCGGGAGAGGCGATGTTTTCCGAGGCGATCAGCTCCAGATTCCTGCGCTGGCGGAACAGCTCGGCCTGCATCAGCTCGCCCACCTCGGGGTCGAAGCGGCTGACGTATTCGATATTGGGCGCGATCTCGTGAAGGTTGTTCATATGATTGGCTCCTTTCGGGAGGGAATTGTAATTTTGCGGTCTTCGGCTTTCGGAGCGGCACGCAGGCTGTTCCCTGTGCGCCGCAGACGTCCGTGTCATTGCGAGACCGACGAAGTCGGTCGTGGCAATCCGTGCGTTACGTTGTGGGACACTTTCGCGTAATACGAGGCAATTCCCATACCTGCAACGGACAGATTGTACCCGCAATACCCGCAATACCCGCAGGGGGCACGCCGCATCCGTAAGGCGGCAGAGCCGCCAACGGCTGTGCAGCCACGACCTCCTTCGTCGGTCTCGCAATGACAAAACGAATCGTTTCCCGTGTGAAACGGTCTTGCTGCTTGTCGAACCATTCGTTCCTGCCGTCGCGAGAATAAAAAAGATGAGTGCTCCGTCTCCGGATACACTCATGCAAAGACATACCGCATTGATAGCGGTACGTTCCTCTGTCCTTTTGCCTGAGAGATTCGGCTTTCGCCTTGCACCTTCGGCACTCAATGATGAGCTTCTCCAGAGAGTCCCTCCGCAGCTCGGTCTGTTTTCCTGAGAGTATTGCTCCTTCGGAGGACCAAAACGATCGCTTTCCCGGGCTGTTTCGACGGGTATTTCTTTGTAATACTATTATATCCGATTCCAACGGAATTGCAATCGTTACTTTTGCAAAATTCCTGCCCGCCGCGGCGCGCCGCTTCTGTGCATTGTGTATAGATTTTTCTCGATTTTTCCGAAATTTCCCGAAAATTCGACCGTCCTGCCTGTAGATTTTTGCGGCCTCCTGTGCTATAGTAGTGTTGCATATTATGAATTCGAGGTGATGCAACCTATGGCTTCTTTTTTCGGCGGCGTCCATCCCAAGGGCTATAAGGCGCTGTCCTGTGAGGCGCCGATCGAGCCGCTGTCTCCGAAGACGGTCAGCATCGCGATGTCGCAGCATATCGGAAGGCCCTGCACGCCGCTGGTGAAGATCGGCGACCGCGTGACCGTCGGTCAGAAAATCGGCGACGGCGAAGGGCTCTGCGTGCCCGTGCACGCGTCCGTCTCCGGCAAGGTCGTCGCGGTCGAGGCGCGACCCACGCCGTCCGGCACGGAGGGCATGTGCGTCGTCATTGAAAACGACGGAGAAAACACCCTCTGCCCCGATCTCCGAAAGCGGGAAAGCATCGACGGCCTGACCGGCGAGGAGCTGACCGCCATCATCCGCGAGGCGGGCATTACCGGCATGGGCGGCGCAGGCTTCCCGACCAACGTGAAGATCTCCTCCGGCCTGGGCAAGGTCGACACCGTAATCGTCAACGGCGCGGAATGCGAGCCGTACATCACTTCCGACGACCGCCTGATGCGCGAATCGCCGGAGCGGATCGCGGGCGGCATTCGTATCATTCAGAAGATTCTGGAGCCGAAGCGCACCGCGGTCGGTGTCGAGAACAACAAGCCCGAAGCGATCGCCTCCATGCGCAAGGCGCTGCCGGAGGACGTCGAGCTGCTCGCGCTGCGCGTGCGCTACCCGCAGGGCGCGGAAAAACAGCTCATCCAGACCGTGACCGGCCGCCGCGTACCGCCCGGCGGACTGCCCGCGGCTGTCGGCTGCGCCGTGTTCAACGTGGCGACCTGCGCCGCGATCTACGACGCGGTCTTTGAGGGAATGCCGCTGGTGCGCCGCGCCGTGACCGTCACGGGCAAGGCGATCGCGCGGCCCGGCAACTTCCTCGCGCCGATCGGCACGCTGTACGCAGACCTGATCGAGGCGGCGGGCGGCTTCCGCTGCGAGCCGTATAAGATCCTCTGCGGCGGCCCGATGATGGGCATCGCCCAGCATTCGCTCGCCTGCGGCACGATCAAGGGCAACAACGCCCTGACCTGCTTCTCGCAGGAAGACAACCACGAGGTCCGGACCCCGCACTGCATCCGCTGCGGCAAGTGTATCGACGCCTGCCCGATGCGCCTCATGCCCCTGCAAATGCACAGGGCGTGCCAGCGGGAAGACCTCGACGCGCTGAACAGACTTAACGTCATGGACTGCATCGAGTGCGGCTCCTGCGCCTACACCTGCCCGGCGGGCATCCATCTGGTGCAGAGCTTCCGCACGGCGAAGAAGCTGCTCCGCGACGCGAAGGCAAAGGAGGCGGGCAAATGAATCTTGAAGCAAAGAATCTGACCGTTTCCTCTTCGCCGCACGCCCACAGCAAAAACTCCACCGCCGCCATCATGCGCGACGTGTGCATCGCGCTCGTCCCCGCGCTGATCGCCGCGATCTGGTTCTTCGGCTGGCGCGCGCTGACGCTGACGCTGGTCTCCGTCGCGGGCTGCGTGTTCTTCGAGTGGGGCTACCGCAAGGTCATGAAGAAGGACTGCACCGTGTCAGACCTCTCCGCCGTCGTCACGGGTATGCTGATCGCCTTCGTCTGCCCGGTCTCGCTCCCCTACTGGACGATCCTGATCGCCGACTTCTTCGCCATCGTGCTGGTCAAGCAGCTCTTCGGCGGCATCGGCATGAACATCGTCAACCCCGCCCTCGCGGCGCGCGCCTTCCTGTTCAGCTGGCCGGCGCTGATGTCCGGTCAGTGGGTCGCGCCCGGCACGAATATTTCCGTTCTTTCTCCGTCTCTGGACGGCATGACGACCGCAACGCCGATGGCGTCCCTGCACGTCGGCGCTCTGCCCGCGGACAGCCTGTTCGATCTCTTGATCGGCAAGGTCGGCGGCTCCCTCGGCGAAGTCAGCGCGGCGGCCCTCCTGCTCGGCGGGCTCTATCTGCTCGTGCGGAAAGTCATCTCCCCGCGCATCCCGCTCGCCTACCTCGGCACGGTCGCCGTCCTCGCGATCCTCTTCCCGCTCGGCGGGAACGACTGCGTCGACTGGATGCTCTATGAGCTTCTGTCCGGCGGCCTGATGCTCGGCGCGATCTTCATGGCGACCGACTACGCGACCTCCCCCGTCACCCACCTTGGTCAGATCGCCTACGGCGTCGGCTGCGGCGTGCTGACGATCCTGTTCCGCTATTTCGGCGCGTACGTCGAGGGCGTGACCTACGCCATCCTGATCATGAACTGCTGTATCGGCTTCTTTGACAAACTCGGCGTGCCGAAGCGCTTCGGCTTCGTCAAGGAGAAGAAGGGCGGTGCGGAGAAATGAAGAATTTCAAGTATATCCTGCGCCTGACGCTGACCCTCCTGCTCATCACCGCGGTCGTCGCGGGTCTGCTGGGGCTTGTCAACTACCTGACGGAGGACAAGATCGCCGCGCTGACCCGCGAGAAGGCGGAAAGCGCGATGCAGGAAGTCCTTCCCGCGCAGAACTATGAGAAGATCGACCACGAAAAGGCCGGCATCACGGAGGCCTACCGCGCCGACGACAAGGGTTACGTCGTCCGCGTGGAAGAGAGCGGCTTCGGCGGCGCGATCGACATGATGGTCGGCGTCGGCACGGACGGCAAGGTCTGCGGCGTGAGCATCATCTCGCATTCCGAGACCGCCTCCCTCGGCGCGAACTGCGTGCGGGAAGACTTCCGCGCCCAGTTCGTCGGGAAAGACGGCGCGCTCGCCGTCAGGAAAGACGGCGGTGAGATCGAAGCGCTGACCGGCGCGACCGTGACCTCCCGCGCCGTGACGGCGGGCGTCAGTCTCGCGCTCGAATACGTGAAGGAGGTGGGATGATGGGCTTCAAAAAGCAACTGAAAGAAGGCCTGCTGACCAATAACCCCGTTTTGAGCCAGCTCCTCGGCATGTGCTCGGCGATGGCGATCACCACGACCCTCTTCAACGGGATCGGCATGGGCCTGAGCGTCACGATCATCCTCATCTGCTCCAACGTCGTCATCTCCGCCCTGCGGAAGATCATCCCCGACAAGATCCGCATCGCGGCCTATATCGTCGTCATCGCGGGCTTCGTCACGATGGTCGATCTGCTGCTCAAGGCGTTCGTTCCGGCCCTGTCCGAGAGCCTCGGCGTCTTCATCCCGCTGATCGTCGTCAACTGCATCATCCTCGGCCGGGCGGAAGCCTTCGCCTCCAAGCACGGCGTGCTCGCTTCCGCGGCGGACGGCCTGACGCAGGGCATCGGCTACACCGCCGCCATCGTCGTGATGTGTATCATCCGCGAATTCCTCGGCAGCGGCACCTTCGGCAAGGGCGTGCTCGGCGCGGACGGCGTCCGCATCCTGCCCGAGCAGTACCCGGCGCTGCTCGTGATCCTGCCGGTCGGCGGCTTCCTCACCCTCGGCTGCCTGATCGCGCTGACCCAGTGGGTCAACCGCAGGCTCGCGGAAAAAGAAGATAAGAAGGAGGCGGCAAAATGAGTACCTTCGTGCTTCTCTTCACCATCTCCCTCAACGCCATCCTGGCGGAAAACTTCATCCTCGTCAAGTTCCTCGGCATTTGCCCCTTCATGGGCGTTTCCAAGAAGACGGACACCGCGTTCGGCATGGGCCTGGCGGTCATCTTCGTCATGGGACTCGCCTCGGCGGCGACGTGGCTCGTCAACAAGTACCTGCTCGTCTCGCTGGGTCTGGAATTCATGCAGACCGTGGTCTTTATCCTCGTGATCGCCGCCCTCGTGCAGTTCGTCGAGATGTTCCTGCAGAAGGTCCTGCCCGCGCTGTATCAGGCGCTCGGCATCTACCTGCCGCTGATCACCACCAACTGCGCCGTCCTCGGCGTGGCTCTGCTGAACATCCAGAACGGCTATACGTTCATTGAGTCCGTGATCTACGGCGTGACCGGCGGTATCGGTTTCACCCTCGCCATCGTCCTGTTCTCGTCCGTGCGGCAGCGGCTGGAAGACTGCGACTGCCCCAAGGCGTTCCGCGGCTTCCCGCTCGCGCTGATCGCCGCCGGCCTGCTGGCGCTGTCCTTTATGGGCTTCTCCGGCTTCAAGGTCTTCGGTTAAGGAGGTGCCGGTATGGATAAAGTTCTTTATGCGGTCGCCGTCCTCGCCGCGCTCGGCGCGGTGTTCGGCGCGATCCTGGCGATCGCCTCCAAGATCTTCGCCGTCAAGGTGGACGAGCGTCTGCCGAAGCTGACGGCGGCCCTGCCCGGCGCGAACTGCGGCGGCTGCGGCTACGCCGGCTGCCAGGCCTACGCGCAGGCGGTGCTCGACGGCAAGGCAAAGATCGGCCTGTGCGCCGCCGGCGGCGCGGAATCGGCGAAGCAGATGTCCGCGATCATGGGGGTGGAGGCCGTGGAGGTCGAGAAAAAGGTCGCCATGGTCAAGTGCCGCGGCCGGCATCATCTGTCCAAGGCGCGGTACGACGGCATCGCCGACTGCCGCAGTGCGATGTTCGTCACCGGCAACGGCCCGTCCGCCTGCCCGTTCAGCTGTCTCGGCTTCGGCACCTGCACGACCGTCTGCAAATTCGACGCGATCCACGTGATCGACGGCGTCGCCCGCGTGGACGCGGACAAGTGCACCGGCTGCATGCAGTGCGTGGAGGCCTGCCCGCGGAAGGTCATCGTCCCCGTCACCTACGACGCCGACATCGTCATCGCCTGCTCCAACCATGACCGCGGCGCAAAGACCCGCAAGGTCTGCGACGTCGGCTGTCTCGGCTGCCACCTGTGCGAGAGGGAGTGCGAGCACGACGCGATCCACATCGTCGACAATCTGGCGGTGATCGACTACAGCAAGTGCGTCTCCTGCGGCCGGTGCGCGGCGATCTGCCCGCGCCACCTGATCTCCGACTCGAACCTCCGCACCGACATGGACGAAGTTCCTGCCATGCAGAGATAACACACAAGGGCTTCCGCAGCTTGCAGAAGCCCTGTTTCTTTCGATTATGTCATTGCGAGGTTTGCGCAGCAAACCGCGGCAATCTGTCCGTCGCAGGTATGGCATGTGCACCGTTTTGCGGAATAGTGTCCCTCATCGACACGCACAGATTGCACCCGCAGGGGGTACGCCGCATCCGTAAGGCGGCAGAGCCGCCAACGGCTGCGCAGCCACGGCCGACTTCGTCGGTCTCGCAATGACACGGATGGAATCACATTGTGCATTGTGCATTACACATCGCATTCCCAAACTGTACCGCTTGACTTCCGTGACGAATTGTGGCACACTATATCTGTAAAAGGAGGTGGCATTATGCCCAGTATGGAATGGATCTGGCTCGCGGCGCTCGTGCTGTTCGCGATCCTCGAAGCGTCCACCAGCGCGCTGGTGTCCGTGTGGTTCATCGGCGGCTCGCTGGTCGCCATGCTCGCCGCCCTGCTCGGTCTGCCGGTCTGGCTCCAGGTCGTTCTGTTTTTCGTCGTTTCCGCCGCGCTGCTTCTGCTGCTGCGTCCGATCGCGCGAAAATACATGAAGGCCCGCACCGTCCCGACCAACGTCAGCAGTAACCTCGGCAAGACCGCCGTCGTGACCGCTGCGATCGACAACCTGCGCGGCGAAGGCGCGGTGAAGATCGGCGGCGTGGAATGGACGGCGAGAAGCGCCGACGACACGCCCATCGAAAAGGACGCGGTCGTCCGCGTCACGAAGATCGAAGGCGTGAAAGTGTTCGTGGAACTTGTAAAGGAGGAAGTAAAATGAGCGAATTTATCAGCAACAATTCCGGTATCATCCTGATCGCGGCCGTCGCGGTCGTCCTGTTCATCATCCTGATCAAAAACATCTCGATCGTCCAGCAGTCCCGCGCCTTCGTCATTGAGCGGCTCGGCGCGTTCTCGACCGTCTGGGAGGTGGGCATCCACTTCAAGATCCCGTTCATCGAGCGGATCGCCAAGCGCGTCAGCCTCAAGGAGCAGGTGCTCGACTACCCGCCCCAGCCCGTCATCACCAAGGATAACGTCACCATGCAGATCGACACGGTCGTGTACTTCCAGATCACCGACCCGAAGCTCTACACCTACGGCGTGGAGCATCCCATGATGGCGATGGAAAACCTGACCGCGACCACCCTGCGTAACATCATCGGCGACCTTGAGCTCGACCAGACGCTGACCTCGCGCGACCTTATCAACACGAACATGCGCTCCATCCTCGACGAGGCGACCGACCCGTGGGGCATCAAGGTCACGCGCGTGGAGCTGAAGAACATCCTGCCGCCGCAGGACATCCAGAACTCCATGGAGAAGCAGATGAAGGCCGAGCGCGACCGCCGTCAGGCGATCCTCCAGGCCGAAGGCACCAAGCACTCGCAGATCCTCGTCGCCGAGGGCGAAAAGGAATCCGCCATCCTCCGCGCCGACGCGGAGAAGCAGGCGGCCATCCTCCGCGCTGAAGGTCAGGCAGAGGCGATCCTCGCCGTGCAGAAGGCGACGGCCGAGGCGATGCGGATGCTGAACGAGGCCTGCCCGAACGACCAGGTCATCAAGCTCAAGGCGCTCGAGGCCATGCAGAAGATCGCGGACGGCCAGG
Source organism: uncultured Oscillospiraceae bacterium (assembly GCA_905233385.1). Lineage (GTDB taxonomy): Bacteria > Bacillota > Clostridia > Oscillospirales > Oscillospiraceae > JAZOXB01. Next base: position 61,145 of record CAJOEH010000006.1, on the reverse strand, counting down.
CGACGAAGATCATCATTCCGTCCGAGATCCAGGGCCTTGCCGGTCTGGCGGCCGGTCTGGTGGAGAGCGCGAAGAAATGATCGCGAAGCCGCGCGCCAATAAACGCAATCTGAAGATCCTCCTCGGCGCGACGCTTGCGATCGCGGCCATTCTGACCCTGATCCTCCTGTTCGTTCCCGAAAAGGAGGGGTGTTCCGCCGAACAGCCGGGCGTTCTGCTCTATCCCGACGGAGAGAGCGCGTCCTGCACGGTCCGCTTGCAGGGGGACGTCCTGACCTACGCGTTCAGCAAGGACGAGCCGATCTTCAAAGGTTCGCTCCAAACAGACGGGCAGGAGGTCTGCGATCTCCGCCTCACCTTCGACGGGAAATACTACGTCGCGGGAGAGGCCGACGCGGCCGCCGTGATGTCGAACGAGATGGAGATCGCCGCGCTGGTCCGGCAGGACGGCAAAGACTGTCTCCTGCTCGCGCCGGCGGCGGACGGCTCGCTCGCGCAGGCGCTGCTTTCGCGCTTCCTCTCGGCTTCCTTCTACGCCCGCCAGCAGGGCTGGGAGGCGTTTCAGCAGAAGTGACTTGCGCCTGACGGCGCGATAAAGAAATACCGACTGAGAAAGGATGCAAGTCCCGTTTCAGTCGGTATTTTTCGTCTGTTTGTGCAAGCAGGGAGTATTTGCGATATGTTTTGCATCAATGCAAAACGCGATATAGCGGCATCTGCCGCTGCGATATATCTCGCTTAAGCTCGATGCGATATGATATTTGCCCGCGTTCGCGAAGCGAACATATCGCGTGCCAACGGCACATATCGCGCACCTTTGGTGCATATCGCTTGCGCGCAGGGCAAATATCGCTGCCGAGCGTCTATGGACGCTCGGCATTCACCACATTCTGCGGCGTGCCTTCCAGGAACAGCCGGACGTTGTCCGCGCTGATCCGGTGCAGGCGCAGGCGGGTCTCAAAGGGCGCCCACGCGATGTGCGGCGTGAGGAAGCAGTTCGGCGCGGAAAGCAGCGGATTGTCCGCGGCGATCGGCTCTTTCGAGACCACGTCCGCGCCGAAGCCGCGGAGCTTGCCGCGTTGCAGCGCGTCCGCGACCGCCCGCTCGTCCAGCAGGCCGCCGCGCGCGGTGTTGAGCAGGATCGCGCCGTCCTTCGTCTTCGCGATCGCGCTCGCGTCGATCATGTGCAGGTTCTCCGCCGTCTGCGGGCAGTGCAGGGAGACGATATCCGACTCGCGCAGCAGAGTATCGAAATCGACGAACTTCGCGCCGTCCGGCACCGGCCGCTCATGCCGCGCCGTGACGAGCAGCTTCATGCCGAAGGCGAGGGCGATGTTCCCGACCGCGCGGCCGATCGCGCCGTAGCCGATCAGCCCCATCGTCTTGCCTTCCAGCTCGGTCAGGGGCTTGCGCCAGAAGCAGAAGTCCGGGTTGTTCTGCCAATCGCCGGCGAAGACCGCCGCCGAATGCAGGCCGACCTGCTGCGTGATCTCCAGCAGCAGGGCGAAGGTCATCTGCGCGACCGCGCCGGTGGAATAGCCGGGCACGTTGCAGACCGTGACGCCGTGCGCCCGCGCCGCCTGCGTATCGACGATGTTGTAACCGGTCGCCAGTACGCTGACGAGGCGAAGAGACGGGCAGGCCTCGAAGACCCCCGCGCCGAGCGGCGTCTTGTTGAGCAGGACGACCTCCGCGTCGCCGACGCGCTCGATCACCTGCTCCGGCGCGGTGCGGTCGTAGACCGTCAGCTCGCCGAAGGCGCGCAGCGCGTCCCAGCTCTGATCGCCGGGATTCGACGGATAGGCGTCCAGAATGACGAGCTTCATCACCAGTATTCCTTCGACGCCTTGCGCTGCACGACCATATACCACACGAAGATCCCCGCCGGGATCACAATGGTCGCAATGTCCACCCAGATGATCGAGCCCTTGAGGAGCATGGAATACAGGCCGTAGGCGATCCCGCAGAGGAGCATCGCGACGCCGAGCACCAGCAGACGCGGCTCGATATAGTCGATGAAGCCGTCCACGTCGACGCACTTATCCGGCGTGCAGTTGCCGGGGTACAGGAACTTGTTGGGGAACAGGGCGCACGTCCTGTGCAGGCGGATATAGGTATAGAGCGCGTAGACGCCGCTGCCGACCAGCATGATGAGCAGGATGATCGACAGCATACCGCCCATGTCGTTGAGGGTCGCCGCGCCGTTCTCCGCCTCGGTCGCGCCGGTCGCCGCTTCTTCAAAAACAGTCAATAATCGATGCATAGCAGTATCCTCCGTTCTTGGTTACTGCCATTATACCAAGTCCGCGCCCGCAATGCAACCGCTTTCCGCCGGCGAGCGGACAGTTTTCCGGCTTTTCGCTTGACAATCGGGAGGCGCGGTGCTATAGTCAATTTGCGGCAGGGCGGAGAAAACCGTGCCGTTTCGGAACGGAAAGGCGGTGTTCATCATGACGAAGCATAAGCGTTTGGCGGCTGTGATCTTTGCCGTCCTCGTTCTCGTCGCCCTGATGACGTCGCTGTTTTTCATGTCCAGCGAAGCGGACCACGACTGTATCGGCGAAGACTGCCCCGTCTGCGCCGTGATCGCGCTGTGCCGGACCACGCTGGAGACGCTGTGCGGCCTTCTGATCGCCGCGGCGCTCGCCTTCGCGTGCTGCCGCTTCGCCGCGCTCCTGCTCTCGGTGCGCCGCGTTCCGGCGTACTTAAAGACCCCGATCACGCTGAAAGTCAAGCTTCTGAATTAATATCGAATCAACAAGGGATCGGTCTGCCTTGCGGCAGGCTTTGTCGGCGTATGCCGCGTCCCTTGTCTTTTTTTATCTGTTTCAACGATTTTGTATTGATTCGGAGGTATCCAATGAAAAAATTATCAGCTGTGCTGCTGTGCGCCGTGATGCTGACCGGCCTGCTCGCAGGCTGCGGCGGCAGTTCCGCCGACAGCGGCGAAAAACTCAGCATCGTCACGACGATCTTCCCGGAATACGACTGGGTGATGCAGATCCTGGGCGACAAGGCCGCGCAGGCGGACGTCGCGATGCTCCTTGATAACGGCGTGGACCTGCACAGTTACCAGCCCACGGCGGACGACATCATCCGCGTTTCCAACTGCGATCTGTTCATCTACGTCGGCGGCGAATCCGACGGCAAATGGGTCGGCGGCGTGCTTGCCGAAGCGACGAATCCGGACATGGTCGTGATCAACCTGCTGGAAGTCCTCGGCTCCGACGTGAAGGAGGAAGAGGTCAAAGAAGGCATGCAGGCGGAAGAGGAAGAAGCCGAAGAAGACGGCGAAGAGGAAGTCGAATACGACGAACACGTCTGGCTCTCTCTGAAAAACGCCGCCAAACTCTGCAGGTATATCGCGGACAGGCTCTGCGAGATCGACGCGGAGAACAAGGACGTCTATCAGGCGAACGCCGACGCCTACCTTGAAAAACTGAACGCCCTCGACGGCGAATACGAAGCGGCGGTCGCCGAGGCGCAGACCAAAACGCTCCTCTTCGGCGACCGGTTCCCCTTCCGCTATCTCGCCGACGACTACGGGCTTGACTACTACGCCGCCTTCGTCGGCTGTTCCGCCGAAAGCGAAGCGAGTTTTGAGACCATTCTGTTCCTCGCGAACAAGGTCGACGAGCTCGGTCTGCGCGCGATCATGCAGATCGAAAGCGCGAACGGCAAGATCGCCGAAACGATCCGCGACACGACCGAAACGAAGGACCAAGCGATCCTGACGCTCGACTCGATGCAGTCGACGACATCGCTTGACGTGCAGAACGGCGCGTCCTATCTGACGATCATGGAAGATAACCTTGCAGTCTTACAGAAAGCATTGCAATAACCTTTGGAGGTGCCCCTATGAAAATGAAAGCTTTGCTCGCACTCCTTCTTGCGCTGGCGGTCCTCGCCGCTTGCGTCGGCTGCGGCGGCGAGCCGTCCGACGCGCCGACGGAAACGACCGCCGCTCCCGCGGCGTCTGAACCGGACGCCGCGGAGGAACGCCAGGAGGTTTTCAGCCAGGACGAATACATGCTCTATCAGAACATCTTCTACAGCGGCTACGCGCAGGACTACGACGGCAAAGCCACGGAAAAAGACGGCGTCTTCGCCGTGATCCACGACGCCTACAGCGACCGCACGCGCTATTACGTCTGGGGCTATTACGACCAGACCCGCTGCTGCGACTGGCAGTGGGAGTTCGTCCCGCAGGACGGACAGGCGCTTCCGCCGGTCGGCTCGCTGGTGCACGTCACGGGCACGTTTGCCTATGACGACAACGCGCTGGACAAGTACTGGATCAAGGACGCGAGCCTCGAGCCGGAAACGGAATACGCCGGCCCGACCGCGGATCTGGACATGCGCTCGATGAGCGCGACGCTGGAGCGCGTGCAGATGTACAACATCATGTACCACCCGGAGGCCTTTGAGGGACAGACCTATTTCGCCTATGGGCGCATCGCGTCGGTCAACTCCATTCAGGACCCCTATTACGACGGCTCGTGGAACAACACGATGACGTGGGACGGCAGTCTGCCCGCGATCGGCACGCTCGTCGAGATCACCGGCACGGTAGCGAACGGCACGCTTTCCGTGCAGTCGATGAACGATCTGTAAGACCGGAGGCGTTTCTATGGCATTACTCACTTGTCAAGGCGTATCGCTCGGCTACGACGGGCACGAGATCGTCCGCGGCCTGAATTTTGAGGTCAACCCCGGCGACTACCTGTGCATCGTCGGCGAGAACGGCTCCGGCAAAAGCACGCTGATGCGGACAATCCTCGGCCTGCAGGCGCCGCTCGGCGGCAAGATCCTGACCGGCGACGGCCTCAGGCAGAACGAGATCGGCTATCTGCCGCAGCAGACCGTCGTGCAGAAGGATTTCCCCGCTTCCGTGCGGGAGGTCGTCCTGTCCGGCTGTCAGAATCAGATGGGGCTTTCCCCCTTCTACGGCAGGGAGCAAAAGAAGCGCGCGGCGGACGCGATCGAGAAAATGGGGCTGTCAAAGCTCACAAAGCGCTGTTACCGCGAGCTGTCCGGCGGACAGCAGCAGCGCGTGCTTTTGGCGCGCGCGCTCTGCGCCACGCAGAAGCTGCTTCTGCTCGACGAGCCGGTCGCGGGTCTCGATCCGAAGGTGACTGCGGAGATGTACGGCCTGATCGAGCAGCTCAACAAGGACGGCGTCACGGTCATTATGATCTCTCACGACATCGCCGCCGCCCTGCAATACGCCGACCATATCCTGCACGTCGGAAAAGACGTCTTTTTCGGCACGCGGGACGAATACCTGCGCAGCGACGCGGGGAAGTTTTTCCTCGCGCAGGAGAAGGGCGGTGAAGCGTGATGTTTGATAAGCTCGCGATGTACCTGCAATACCCCTTCGTGCGCTACGCGCTGATCGTCGGCGTGCTGATCGCGCTCTGCTCCTCCCTGCTCGGCGTGACGCTGGTGCTGAAACGCTTCTCCTTCATCGGCGACGGTCTTTCCCACGTCGCGTTCGGCGCGATGACGATCGCCGCGGTGCTGAACCTGACGAACAACATGCTGCTGATCCTGCCGATCACGATGGTCTGCGCCGTCCTGCTGCTGCGCACCGGGCAGAACACAAAGATCAAGGGCGACGCCGCCGTCGCGATGATCTCGGTCGCCTCGCTCGCCTTCGGCTATCTGCTGATGAATCTGTTTTCGACCTCGTCCAACCTGTCCGGCGACGTCTGCACGACGCTCTTCGGCTCGACTTCCATCCTGACGCTCAGTCAGCTCGAGGTCTGGCTGTGCACCGCGCTTTCGGTGCTGGTGGTCATCCTGTTTATCTTCTTCTACAACAAGATCTTCTCGGTGACCTTCGACGAGGCCTTCGCCCGCGCGACCGGCACGAAGGCCGGCGCGTACAACCTCCTGCTCGCGATCATCATCGCGGTCATCATCGTCCTGGCGATGAATCTGGTCGGCTCGCTGCTGATCTCCGCGCTGGTCATCTTCCCCGCGCTGTCGGCGATGCGGCTGTTCCGCAGTTTCAAGGGCGTGACGATCTGCTCCGCGGTGCTGTCCGTACTCTGCGCCGCGCTCGGCATCCTCGTCTCCATTCTGGAAGGCACGCCGGTCGGCTCCACGATCGTCGCGATCGACGTCGCGGCCTTCCTGCTCTGCTGGCTGACGGGCCTGGTAACGCGAAAACTGCGTGCATAAAATTGCGCGCGACCCTCACAAACAAGACGCCGCTTTTGCGGCGTCTTGTTTCTTTCTTCCATCTCACGAATGCAGCAATTCCAACCGCACGCAGAACCAACGCTGTCATTGCGAGGCTTGTGCAACAAGCCGTGGCAATCCGTCCGTATCGATAAGGGACACTTTTTCGTGATACGATGATACGTGATATGCGGGCGCCCGATGTGCGCCCCTACATTCACAAATGACAACTGTAACCGTAGGGGCGGCCATTGGCCGCCCGTGTATTACGATGAAGTTCCCAATTCTGCAACGGACAGATTGCCACGCCTGACTTTGTCAGGCTCGCAATGACACCGTTGAAAGATTGTGCGTGCGTATCAGGAATCATTGAGCATTAAGCATTGAGCTTTGAGCATTGCATTTTGTCTGCTTGTAATTCCCCGCGGTTTGTGGTAAAATATGTTGCGAAATTTGTTACCCCGAGGAAGGGGAGGAATATTATGTCAACCTTACAGCAAGAGATCAACCGCCGCCGCACCTTCGCGATCATCTCGCACCCGGACGCCGGCAAGACGACCCTGACCGAGAAGTTCCTGCTCTACGGCGGCGCGATCGCGCAGGCAGGCGCGGTCAAGGGCAAGAAGAACGCCCGCGCGGCGGTCTCCGACTGGATGGAGATCGAGAAGCAGCGCGGCATCTCCGTCACCTCGTCGGTCATGCAGTTTCAGTACGAGGGCTTCTGCATCAACATCCTCGACACGCCTGGCCACCAGGACTTTTCCGAGGACACCTACCGCACGCTGATGGCGGCGGACTCCGCGGTCATGGTCATCGACGGTGCGAAGGGCGTGGAGCCGCAGACGCGGAAGCTCTTCAAGGTCTGCGCCATGCGGCACATCCCGATCTTCACCTTCATCAACAAGCTCGACCGCGAGACGAAGGACCCCTTCGACCTGCTCGACGAACTGGAGCGCGAGCTCGGCATCGAGACCTACGCGGTCAACTGGCCGATCGGCTGCGGCAAGGAATTCCAGGGCGTGTACGACCGGCAGAAACAGCAGATCAACTTCTTCTCCGGCGTTTCCGGCAAGAAACGCGCCGAGAAACTGGAGATCGCGCTGGACGATCCCGCGGTCGCGGACCACATCGGCGCGTCCCGCTGGCAGCAGCTCAAGGACGACGTGGAACTTTTGGGCGCGGGTCGGGAGTTCGACATGGACGAGGTCCGCGCCGGACAGCTCAGCCCCGTCTTCTTCGGCTCGGCGCTGACGAACTTCGGCGTGGAGCCCTTCCTCGAGGCCTTCTTGCAGATGACCCCGCCGCCCCTGTCGCGCGAGGCCGACTGCGGCGTGATCGACGCGTTCCGCCCCGATTTCTCCGCCTTCGTCTTCAAGATTCAGGCGAACATGAACAAGGCGCACCGCGACCGCCTCGCGTTCCTTCGCATCTGCTCCGGCAAATACGAGCGCGAGAGCGAGGTCTACCACGTGCAGGGCAACAAAAAAATGCGCCTGTCGCAGCCGCAGCAGCTCATGGCGCAGGAGCGCGAGATCATCGACGAAGCCTACGCCGGCGACATCATCGGCGTGTTTGACCCCGGCATCTTCTCGATCGGCGACACGGTCTGCATGCCCGGTCAGAAGTTCCGCTTCGCCGGCATCCCGACCTTCGCGCCGGAGCATTTCTGCCGCGTCAGCCCGAAGGACACGATGAAGCGCAAGCAGTTCATCAAGGGCACGGAGCAGATCGCGCAGGAAGGCGCGATCCAGATCTTCAAGGTGCCGAACACCGGCATGGAGGAGGTCATCGTGGGCGTCGTCGGCACCCTGCAGTTCGACGTCTTCCGCTACCGCATGCTCTCGGAATACGGCGTGGAGCTGCGGATGGAGAACCTGCCCTACGAGGTGCTCCGCTTCATACAGAAATCCTCCGTGGACGAGAAGGACCTCAACCTCTCCTCCGACGCGGAGCTGCTGGAGGACTACCGCGGCCACCGTCTGCTGGTCTTCTCCAGCCCCTGGGCGATCGACTTCACCGTCCGCCGCAACCCGGGCCTGGAATTGTCCGAGACATTAGACGCATAATATGGAAAACCGGATGTGCCGTTTGGCACATCCGGTTTTCTTGATCGCAGAAACCTCTGATTCTGTCATTGCGAGAGTGCGTCAGCACTCGTGGCAATCTGTCCGTTACAGGTATGGACTCTGTCTCGTATCACGAAAAAGTGTCCCGCGTCGATACGGACGGATTGCCACGGCGCGTTGCGCCTCGCAATGACAAACTTGATACTGCGTTCCTCTGTTTCAAGTTCGCGTTCATTTTTCAGGCTATTTCAGACTCCCGATGACTTCCGGCAGGGCGGCGGCGAAGGCGAGCGCTTCGTCCTCCTTCGTTTCGCGGGAGAGAGACACGCGGATCGAGCCGTCGATCAGGGCGGGCGCGACGCCCATCGCCTCTAAGACGTGGGAGCGGTGGCCCTTGCTGCACGCGGAGCCTGCCGAGACGCAGAAGCCCTTGTCCTGCAGGGCGTTGATCAGCCCCTGCGAGCGCAGGCCCGCGACCGCCAGATTGACGATGTGCGGTGCCTCCTGCGCGCCGAGCAGGGTCACCCCGTCGATCGCGCGCAGGCGCTCCTGCAGGAGCGCTTTCAGCCGGTTCTCCTCCGCGATGTCCGCCATGCGGGTCGGCATCTGCGCGGCGCAGGCGGCGGCGAAACCCGCGATCATCGGCAGGTTCTCCGTCCCGCTGCGCAGTCCGCTCTCCTGCCCGCCGCCGAGCAGCAGGGGCGGGAGCGATTTCGCAAGATACAAAGCGCCGACGCCCTTCGCCGCGTGGACCTTATGCCCCGAGACGGAGATCATGTCCGCGCCGAGGGTCGCCGCGCGGAACGGCACCTTGAAAAAGCCCTGCACCGCGTCCGTGTGGAACAGCGCGTTGGGGGCAAGCCTGTGCGTCAGCTTCGCCATCCGCTCGATCGGCAGGACCGCGCCGGATTCGTTATTGACCGTCATCACGCTGACGAGGATCGTATCGGAGCGCAGCGCAGCCTGCAGGGCCTCGACCGCGATATTGCCGAGGGCGTCCGGTTGGAGGTAGGTCACCTCGAAGCCGCGCTCTTCCAGTTTCTGCATCGGGTGCAGGACGGCGTGGTGCTCGACCGCCGTGGTGACGATGTGCTTTCCGCGCTTGCCCATGCGCTCCGCCGCGGCAAAGATCGCCCAGTTGTCGCCCTCCGTGCCGCCGGAGGTGAAATACACGCGGTCGGTCGGCGCGCCGAGCGCCTCCGCGACCGTCTGGCGGCACTGGCGCAGCAGGCGCGCCGCGTCGATGCCGAAGCGGTACTGTGCGCTGGGATTGCCCCAGTCCTCGGTCAGCGCTTTGTTGATCGCCGCCACCGCCTCGGCGCACGGCCTCGTCGTCGCGGCATTGTCCAAGTAGATCATACGGGGTTCCTCCAGATGATTTGAAACCTGACAGGAAGCGGGCGACCAACGGCCGCCCGCAAAGCCTTCCCCTCGAGGGGAAGGTGTCACCGGTGCGCGCACCGGTGACGGATGAGGTGTTCAACACTGCCACAACTTTTTTACATCCATGCGTGTCGGAAACAGCGACACCTCATCAGTCAGCCTTGCGGCTGACAGCTTCTCCTCAAGGAGAAGCCTTTTTGCTTTCCTGTATGGAACTTATTTCTTCGCTAACGCTTCGCGGATCTTCTCGCAGATGCCTTCCGGGGTGAGCTTGTAGGCTTCCAGCACCGCCGCCGCGGTGCCGCTGCGGCCGAACTCGTCGTTGACGCCGTGGCGCACCAGCGGGGTCGGGCACTTCTCGCTCAGGCACTCGGCGACCGCACCGCCGAGACCGCCGATGATGTTGTGTTCCTCGGTGGTGACGATGCAGCCGGTCTCCTTCGCGGCCTTGATGACCAATTCTTCATCCAGCGGCTTGATCGTGTGCATGTCGATCACGCGGACGGAAACGCCCTCCGCCGCCATGATCTCGCGCGCCTTGAGCGCCATCTGGACCATGATGCCGGTCGCGATCACGGCGACGTCCTTGCCGTCGGCCAGGACCGCGCCCTTGTCGAGCTCGAACTTGTAGCCGGGGATCTCGTCGGTGACGATCTCCACCGCGCTGCGGCCGAGGCGCATGTAGGCCGGGCCGTCATAGTTCAGCAGCGCCTCGACGGCGAGCTTCATCTCGTTGCCGTCGCAGGGGCAGAGGACCTTCATGCCGGGCACGGCGCGCATCAGCGCGAAGTCCTCGATGCACTGGTGGGTCGCGCCGTCTTCGCCGACGGACAGACCGCCGTGCGAGCCGACGACCTTGACGTTCAGATGCGGATAGGCGATGGAGTTGCGCACCTGCTCCCACGCTCTGCCGGAGGCAAAGATGGCGAAGGTGTTCGTGAAGGGCTTGAAGCCGCAGGTGGAAAGGCCTGCCGCCACGCCGGTCATATTGCACTCGGCGATGCCCATGTCAAAGAAGCGTTCGGGATACTTGGCCGCGAAGCCCTTGGTCATCGTTGCGCCTGCCAGGTCGGCGTCGAAAACGACCAGCTCCGGGTACTTTTCCGCCAGCTCGCAAAGAGCTTCACCGTAGGCGGCGCGGGTTGCGATCTTGCCTGCCATATCACTTGCCCTCCAATTCTGCTAATTTCGCTTCGAGCTCGGCCTTCGCCTGCTCGTACTGCTCGTCGTTGGGCGCCTTGCCGTGCCAGCCGGCCTGGTTCTCCATGAAGGAGACGCCCTTGCCCTTGGTGGTCTTCATCAGCACCACGCTGGGCTTGCCCTTGCAGGCCTTCGCGTCCTCAAAGGCTTTGAGCAGCGCGTCGTAGTCGTGGCCGTCGACCTTGATGACGTTCCAGTTGAACGCCTCGAACTTCTTGTCCAGCGGCTCGGACGGCATGACGTCCTTCGTCGCGCCGTCGATCTGCAGGCCGTTCACGTCCACGACCGCGCAGAGGTTGTCCAGACCGTACTTCGCGGCGGACATCGCCGCCTCCCAGACCTGACCTTCGGCGATCTCGCCGTCGCCGAGGACGGCGTAGACGCGGTAGTCCTTCTTGTTGAGCTTGCCGCCCAGCGCCATGCCGACCGCCGCGGAGATGCCCTGGCCCAGAGAGCCGGTGGACATATCGACGCCGTTCACGTGCCGCATTTCGGCGTGGCCGGAATAGTGCCCCTTGATGGAGCGGAACAGCTTCAGATCCTCGATCGGGAAGAAGCCGCGCAGCGCCAGCACCGGGTAGAGGGCGGGCGTGCAGTGACCTTTCGACAGCACGAAGCGGTCGCGGTCGGGGTTTTTCGGGTCCTTCGGGTCGACGTTCATCACGCCGAAGTACAGCGTCGTGATGGCATCGATGGCAGACAGGCTGCCGCCGATGTGGCCGGATGCCGCCGTATGCACGGCGTCAAGGCCGAGCAGTCTGGCTTTGGTCGCGGTGATTGCTAAGGTCTTGCTTTCCATAGTAACCATTCCTTTTCCTTATATTTTACCGCCGAAACGCGGTGATGTACAATGTAGGGAGGCATCCCCTGATGCCTCCGAGGACCACGCGGCGGAGCGATGCGGGCATCGCTCCCTGCGCAGGGCGCCATCCTCAATCCTCTTCCGACGACGGGACGGTCGGCTTCGACCGCCGCACATAGTACTCGATCCGCTCGAACTCGTCGAACGCGGTCTGCTCCTCGTCGGTCTTCGACAGGGTCAGGTTGTCGTCGCCGTGGAGCATATAGTCGTGGAAGTGCAGGACCGGGACGATGGCGCGCACCGTGCGCTGGAACTGCATCCATGAGGGACCCGTCCAGCCGCAGCGGTCGAAGACCATGCTCATCAGGTAGCACGGGGAGATCGTCGGGCCTTCACCGGTGAAGTCCGTGCCCAGGACTTCCTTCGCCGCGTCGTTCGCCCAGATCAGATAGGGCGAGGAGTAGAGGCGGTAGCGGCCGACGTTTCCGATCGTCGTGCCCGTGACGCCGAGGTCGTTATAATACGCGTTCCCTTCGCCGAGGGTCGGCTTGTGGTCGCCGAAGAAGACCAGCACGACCGGCTCGGGATCGTCGCGGAAGGAACCGACGTAGGCCGCGATCTGCTTCCCGGTGTCCGCGACGCTGGTAAGGTAGTTGTTGACGATGACGTCCGCTTCCGCCGAAAGGCCGCTGACGTACTGCGTGCGCGGCAGCTGCTCCTTTTCGTAGGGGCTGTGCCCCTGATAGGTGACGGTGAAGGAGAAATACGGCGTGTCCGGGTCGCGGGCGTCATAGGCGTCGCGGCGCTCGGCAAAGAGCTGCGCGTCGGTCGCGAAGCCCTGATAGGAACTCTCTTCCGTGACGTACTCGTTCAGTCCGTTTTCGTGGAACGTATAGTCCTCGAAGCCCAGTCTGCGGTCGATCGACTGGCGGCTGTAGAACCAGTCGTGTCCGGGGTGCGCGCCCTCGGTGCGGTAGCCGTTCTGCCGCAGGTACCAGACGAAGGAGCTCGTGTTGCTGTTGTAGCCGGGCTGCCGGTAGGCAAAGCCTGTCAGGAACGACCGCTCGGCGTTGATCGTTCCGCCGCCGATGCTGTCCACGACCAGCGTGCCGTGATAGCTCTCTTCCTGCAGGGCGTGGAACTCCGCGTAGGGGTCGACATCGAAGGAGATGGAGTCAAACTCCGACAGATCGGAGAAGCTCTCCATCATCGTGACGATCAGGTTGACCTTCTTGTCCTCCGGGATCGCCGCGTCGGGGTACTGCGCGAGCGTCTGCGCGGCGGCTTCCGCGGAATAGCCCTCCGGCGCGTCGGGATAGGCCTCGTGGACCGAGTTCAGGAAGGAATAGAACAGGCCGCCCGCGGCGCTGCGCCCGTCGTCGCGCCAGATGTTGAACGAGTGCTGGACGCGCACGACGGAGTTATAGTACAGCCGATCGTCGGTGTACCAGTGGAACCACGAGAACACGCCGATCCCGACGCACAGCAGGACGGCGGCGACGCGCGTCCACCAGAAGCGGCGGGTGATCCTGCCGCGCGCGAAGAACCAAAGCAGGACGGTGCCGCCGGCGACGACCGGCAGTGACCCCCAGAGCCATTTCGGGATGTGCAGGCTGTATTCGCCTAAAATGCCGAGGCCGTCGCCCGCGATCGCGAGGTCGTCATAGAGGAACGGCTCGCCGCGCAGGTCGATCTTGAAATAGTTGACAAAGACGATCAGCAGGAAGAAGATCGAGGAGATCAGATACGTCACCCACGCGCGGTTGGTCAGCGCGAAGACGATCGCCGTGAAGAGGAAGACCGGCAGGAAGTTCAGAAGCAGCGTGATCGGGTTCTCGGTGAAGTACGCGCCGACCATGGAAAATCCGTTCTCATAGCTCCGCGTACCGACCAGCAGGCACCACAGCGTCAGCAGCGCCGTCATGAGCAGCAGCAGGCCGACCGTCCGGATCATTTCGCGGCGGGGATTCTTCCCGCGGGCCGCTTTCTCCGCTGCGGGCGGTTCTTCCCGCGCTTCCTCCGACTCCTCCGGCACAGGCTCCGCGGGGAGCTCCGTTCCCGAAGCGTCTTTCTTTCTCTTAAACCACTTCATGCCGCGTTAAAACACCAGTTTCTCTCTCAGATAATTCTTGAGCTCGGCGATCGGGATGCGCACCTGCTCCATCGTGTCGCGGTCACGGACGGTGACGGCGTGGTCGGCAGGGGTCGTTTCGTCGCCGACGGTCTGGAAGTCCACGGTGACGCAGAACGGCGTGCCGATCTCATCCTCGCGGCGATAGCGCTTGCCGATGGAGCCGGCGTCGTCGAAATCGACCATGAATTCCTTCTGCAGGTCGCGGTAGATCTCCTCCGCGGCGGGCGAGAGCTTCTTGGAAAGCGGCAGGACGGCGGCCTTGAAGGGCGCGAGCGCCGGATGCAGGTGCAGGACGGTGCGCACGTCGTCGTTGCCGTTCTTGTCCTGGCCGACGACCTCCTCGTCATAGGCGTCCACTAAAAACGCGAGGAAGCTGCGCTCCACGCCGAGGGACGGCTCGATGACGTAGGGGATATATCGCTGATTCTTCTCCTGATCGTAGTAGGTCAGGTCCTTGTTGGACGTGTTCTGATGCTGGGTCAGGTCGTAGTCGGTGCGGTCCGCCACGCCCCACAGCTCGCCCCAGCCGAACGGGAAGAGGAACTCGAAGTCCGTCGTCGCCTTGGAGTAGAAGCAGAGCTCCTCGGGGTCGTGGTCGCGCAGGCGGAGATTCTCCTCCTTCATGCCGAGCGACAGCAGCCACTGCTTGCAGAAGCCGCGCCAGTAGGCGAACCACTCCAGGTCGGTGCCCGGCTCGCAGAAGAATTCGAGCTCCATCTGCTCGAACTCGCGGACGCGGAAGATGAAGTTGCCCGGGGTGATCTCGTTGCGGAAGGACTTGCCGATCTGGCCGATGCCGAAGGGCAGCTTGCGGCGGGTCGTGCGCTGGACGTTGACGAAGTTGACGAAAATGCCCTGCGCGGTCTCGGGCCGCAGATAGACCGTGTTCTTCGCGTCCTCGGTGACGCCCTGGAAGGTCTTGAACATCAGGTTGAACTGACGGATATCGGTGAAGTTGTGCTTGCCGCAGGTCGGGCACGGGACGTCGTTCTCCTCGATGAAGTCCTTCATCTCCGCCTGCGAGAAGGCGTCGATGGGCTTCGGGAGTTCTTTGCCGGTCTCGGCGCAGAAGTCCTCGATGAGCTTGTCCGCGCGGAAGCGCTCGTGGCACTCGCGGCAGTCCATCAGAGGATCGGAGAAGCCGCCCAGATGGCCCGAGGCGACCCAGGTCTGCGGATTCATCAGGATGGCGGCGTCCAGACCGACGTTATACGGATTGCTCTGGACGAATTTGTTCCACCAGGCGCGCTTGATGTTGTTCTTCAGCTCCGCGCCGAGGGGGCCGTAGTCCCAGGTGTTGGCGAGGCCGCCGTAGATCTCGGAGCCCGCAAAGACAAAGCCGCGGTTCTTGCACAGCGCGACGATTTTTTCCATGGTTTTTTCGGTGTTTTTCATGTTGTATTTCCCTCCGGAAGATATATTACTCTAAATAAATATTATAGTCTTATTTACAGACAATGTCAACCAAAAACAATGCGCAATGTGCAATGCGCAATGATATGGCGCAACACTTCATGCGTGTCATTGCGAGGCGCAACGCGCCGCGGCAATCTGTCCGCCGCAGGTTTGGGAGCCGTATTGTTTGACGCAGCGCCTTTCAGGTCTGTCATTGCCCCGCATGGGGCAGTCTGTCCGTCGCAGGGTTGGGAACCGTATTGTTTGACGCAGCGCCTTTCAGCTCTGTCATTGCCCCGCATGGGGCAATCTGTCCGTCGCAGGTTTGGGAGCCGTATTGTTTGACGCAGCGCCTTTCAGCTCTGTCATTGCCCCGCATGGGGCAATCTGTCCGCCGCAGGGTTGGGAGCCGTATTGTTTGACGCAGCGCCTTTCAGCTCTGTCATTGCCCCGCATGGGGCAATCTGTCCGCCGCAGGTTTGGGAGCCGTATTGTTTGACGCAGCGCCTTTCAGCTCTGTCATTGCCCCGCATGGGGCAATCTGTCCGTCGCAGGTTTGGGATCTGTATCGCTTTTCGGCGGAGCGTTCCTCGTCGGAAAGCAAAGATTGCCCGGACAAGCCGGGCAATGACAGAAAATTCGTGCGTGTTCTTATTTGAAAAAGGTTCCTCATCGGGAAATAAAGATTGCCCGGACAAGCCGGGCAATGACAGAAAATTCGTGCGTGTTCTTATTTGAAAAAGGTTCCTCGTCGGAAAGCAAAGATTGCCCGGACAAGCCGGGCAATGACAGAAAATTCGTGCGTGTTCTTATTTGAAAAAGGTTCCTCGTCGGGAAATAAAGATTGCCCGGACAAGCCGGGCAATGACATTAAGAGGACTAATTGCGCATTGCGCATTGAGCATTGCGCATTGAGCATTGCGCATTAAAACAGCCCTGCGATCATCCAGTCGCGCAGCAGGGCGACGGCGAAGTAGCCGAGGGTCATAAAGCCGATCGTGATCAGGCAGTTGACCAGGTTCAGCCGAATGCCGAAGACCTGCGAGATCAGCAGGAAGACCGCCAACGCCCACGCCGCGAAGATCGCCGCGCAGAAGACGGTAAAAACGGTCATATGGATCAGCGACAGGAAGATCGACGCGGCCAGCAGCGTCATCGGCAGCGCCGTCATCGCGCCGACGGCGGCGATCGCCGCGCGGAAGTTGACGCGCATTTTCGACAGCGCGGTCAGGGTGTAGATCAGCGCGAAGGTCAGGATCGCCGCGATCACGGGCGCGAACAGTCCCGTGGCGGCCCACCGCAGCACCGCTCTGCCGAAGTGATCCGCCGCGTAGCGCAGCACGAAGACCACGACGGAGAGGAAGCTCAGAAGCACCGTCGCCGCCAGGATCGTCAGCCCGTTCGCGGTCTCGCACCGCTCCTGCGCCAGACGGCTCGCGCCGACCGGATCCTTCAGATAGCGGATCCAGAGCGACGGGAGGGCGTGCACCGCCTTGTCGATCTCGCCGCGTTTTCTCCCGCGCGAAGCCGTCCGCGCGCGCCCGCTCTGACACGGGCAGATCCCGTTTTCGGGCAGGGGCCGGCCGCAATTTGTGCAGAATTCCGCCATGGGAAGCCCTCCTTCATCTCTTTTGGAATATTATAGAATATCAGGAACAGCCTGTCAATTCGCATTTTCTTGAAAAAACTCTTTTCTTTCCGCGGATTTTCTGCTATACTTAGAATGACATTTTATGAGAAAGGAGGCGTTCTGCTGTGAAACGAGTCCTCTGTGTCTGCCTGTGCCTGTGTCTGCTCCTGTGCGCGTTCTGCGTACCGGCCGCGGCGACGTCCGCCGACGACGAGCCGAACATGCTGAAAAACAAGGGCGATCAGTTCGTCAAGGAGAAGGGTCTGACCGAAGAAGATTTCGCGGTCTACTTCTACAATCCCGCGACGCGGGAGGAATACGTTTACAACGAAAACGCCTTCCTGCCGGTCGGCAACGACTGGATCCTGCCCCTGCACATGTACTATTACGAGCATGAGACGCTCGGCGACTTCGAGCCGGACTTTGAGCACCCGGACGAGATCTATACGATCGAAGGCATGACCCTCGAAAAATGCCGCTACCGCAGCATTATCAACGGCGAGGACGAGGTCTCGCGCCAGATGCGCGACAATCTCGGCTCTCCGGATCAGTATCTCGCCCTCATCAACGAGCAGTACGGCCACGTCGCCGTGGAGGATCTGCCGGTCAGCTATTACCGCGACAACTGCTACAGCGCGACCTTCCTGATGAACTGCCTGAAGCGCGTCAGCGCCTACCCGGAGCTGTATCAGGACATGATGAAGAACTTCAGCCTCGTGCAGACCGACGACGGCTTCGCCGCCTACGACCGCCCGTACAACCTCGTCCACATCCGCGGCGAGCAGGACGGCTTCATCTGCGATCTTGCCGAGGTCAGCGCGCCGGACACCTACCTGCTGGTCTGCTTTGCCAGCGAGGATGCCGGCGGCGACACCCTGCTGGCGGAGGTCAACTCCCTGTTCTGCAACTACGTCGAGCAGACCTACAACATCGAGCAGAACACTGCGCCGACCGGCGGCGACCGGCAGCGCAGCGACTCGGATTTCGAGCCCGTGTCCCTCGGTAAATACACGGCGAACAAGCGGTCCATGATCAAATGGATCCTCATCAGCCTCGCGCTCGGCGGCGTCGTAGCGGCGATCCTCGGCGGTCTCTACTACCTGGTCAGCAAGCACGAAGGCAAGAAATGGGAGGAACGCGAAGTCCGTCGCTGGAACGCCAAAGATCCTTCCGAGCGAAGGTCGCACCACAAGCAGGAACCCGAGAAGGAAAAACCGAAAGAAGAATAAGCAATAATGAAGGCGCTTCGCTGATGAAGAAATGAGGCGTTTTCGCTTCATTAGGCAACGCAGTTGCCGTCTTCCTTCACGAGCGCAGCGAGTGTCTTCATTCGCAGAAAAAAGCAGACTGATTTTGATTCAGTCTGCTTTTTCTGTTTATTTGAATCTGTCGCAGAATCGCTTGCGTTTCGGGAGGTTCGCGGCGCTGCCGTTGTCCTCCAGCTTACGCAGGAGCTCCTTCTGCTCGCGGGAGAGCTTTACCGGCGTCTCGACCACCACGGTGACGAACTCGTCGCCGCGGTTCTTGCTGTTGACGTAGGGAATGCCCTTGCCCTTGAGGCGGAAGGTCGTGCCGGTCTGCGTGCCCTCGGCGATCGTGTAGCGCACCTTGCCGTCGAGCGTCGGCACTTCGACCTCTGCGCCGCAGGCCGCCTGCGTGAAGGAGATCGGCATCTCGCAGTAAACGCTCTGTCCCTGACGGGTGAAGATCGGATGACTGCGGACGCTCACCGTGACCAGCAGGTCGCCGCTCGGGCCGCCGTTTCTGCCGCCGCAGCCCTCGCCGCGCACGCGCAGGGTCTGGTCGTCGTCAATGCCCGCGGGGATCTTGACCCGCGTCTTGAAGCTGCGGCGCACCATGCCCTTGCCCTTGCAGCGGGTGCAGGGGGTCTTGATGACCTTGCCCGTGCCGCGGCAGTCGGGGCAGGCGCTCTCGGACTGCATGACCATGCCCATGATATTCTGCTGGACGCGTACTGTGCCTCTGCCGTTGCAGCGCAGGCAGGTCTCCGGCTGCGTGCCGGGTTCCGCGCCGCTGCCCTGGCAGCGGTCGCAGGCCTCGATCCGGGCGGCGCTGACTTCCTTCTCCGTGCCGAAAGCGGCCTCCTCGAAGGTCAGCTCGATCCGCTCCATGACGTCCTCGCCGCGCACCGCCGCGTTGGCGCTGCGCCTGCTCGCGGAGCGGCCGCCGCCGAAGAAGCTGCCGAACAGGTCGCCCAAGTCGGGACTGCCGCCGCCGAACGGGTTTCCTCCCGCCGCGCCCGCTGCAGGATTGAAATTCGGATCGACGCCGGCAAAGCCGAACTGGTCGTAACGGGCGCGTTTGTCCGCGTCGGACAGCACCTCGTTCGCCTCGTTGATCTCCTTGAACTTCTGCTCCGCGCCGGGCTCGTGGTTGACGTCGGGGTGATACTTCGCCGCGAGCTTGCGGTAGGCGCGTTTGATCTCGGCGTCGGTCGCGTCCTTCTTGACGCCCAGTACCTCGTAGTAGTCTCGTTTATTTTCGTTTGCCAAAGGGCTTCACCAACTTTACGGTTATGTCATACACAGACTGCCGGGAACTGCATCGCAGGTCTGTTCTGAAATGCTCTCCGTAGGGAGGCATCCCCTGATGCCTCCGCGATCACGCGCCGAAACAGAGCAGTATCAGGGAAGCGGAGCGATGAAGGCATCGCTCCCTACGGAAAGGAAGAATTGAACCGTCCTGCTCCGTTACAGTCTGAACAGGCGGTGACGAATGTCACCGCCTGTATGCGATGCTTGTTTTAGTCCTTGACTTCCTCGTAGTCCGCGTCGACGTAGCCGTCGCCGCCGGGAGCGCCGCCCGCGTTCGGGTTGCCTCCCATGTTGGGATCGCCCTGCGGAGCGGACTGCTTGTAGATCTTCTCGGAAGCGGCGTAGAACACCTTCTGGACCGCGTCGGTCGCCGCCTTGATCGCCGCGACGTCGGTGCCCTTGTTCTTCTCCTTCAGATCGTTGAGCGCGGACTCGATGTTCGCCTTGTCGGACGCGTCGACCTTGTCGCCCAGATCATTGAGGGTCTTCTCGGTCTGATAGATGACCTGATCTGCGGCGTTGTGCGTGTCGACCTCTTCCTTACGCGCCTTGTCCTCAGCCGCGTACTGCTCGGCTTCCTTGACCGCCTTGTCGATGTCCTCCTTGGAGAGGTTCGAGGACGCGGTGATCGTGATGGTCGCTTCCTTGCCGGTGCCGAGATCCTTCGCGGAGACGTTCACGATGCCGTTCGCGTCGATGTCAAAGGTGACCTCGATCTGCGGCACGCCGCGCGGCGCCGGCGCGATGCCGCCGAGCTGGAACTTGCCCAGCGTCTTGTTGTATGCCGCCATCTCACGCTCGCCCTGCAGGACGTGAATTTCAACAGAGGTCTGTCCGTCGGCTGCGGTGGAGAAGATCTGGCTCTTTTTGGTCGGGATGGTCGTGTTGCGGTCGATCAGACGGGTGAACACGCCGCCCATGGTCTCCAGACCGAGCGACAGCGGCGTGACGTCCAGCAGGAGCAGGCCCTTGACGTCGTCGCCCAGGACGCCGCCCTGAATGGCAGCGCCGACGGCAACGCACTCGTCGGGGTTGATGCCCTTGAAGCCTTCCTTGCCGGTGATGCCCTTGACAGCCTCCTGCACGGCGGGGATTCTCGTCGAGCCGCCGACCAGCAGGACCTTGCTCAGGTCGCTCGCCTTGACGCCGGCGTCCGCCATCGCCTGACGGACCGGGCCCATGGTCGCTTCGACCAGATGCGCGGTCAGCTCGTTGAACTTTGCGCGGGTCAGGGTGACGTCGAGGTGCTTCGGACCGTTCGCGTCCGCGGTGATATACGGCAGGTTGATCGCCGTGCTCGTCACGCCGGACAGCTCGATCTTCGCCTTCTCCGCGGCTTCCTTCAGACGCTGCATCGCGCCCTTGTCGTTCGACAGATCGATGCCTTCGGTCTTCTTGAATTCCGCGACGAGGTAGTCCATGATGCACTTGTCGAAGTCGTCGCCGCCGAGGTGGGTGTTGCCGTTGGTGGCCAGCACTTCGATGATGCCGTCGCCGAGGTCGAGGATGGACACGTCAAAGGTGCCGCCGCCGAGGTCATAGACCATGATCTTCTGTTCCTCTTCCTTGTCCACGCCGTAAGCCAGCGCGGCCGCGGTCGGCTCGTTGATGATACGCTTGACGTCCAGGCCCGCGATCTTGCCCGCGTCCTTCGTCGCCTGACGCTGCGCGTCGTTGAAGTAAGCGGGGACGGTGATGACCGCCTCGGTGACCTTCTGTCCCAGATAAGCCTCGGCGTCCGCCTTCAGCTTCTGGAGGATCATCGCGGAGATCTCCTGCGGGGTGTATTTCTTTGCGTCGATGGTGACGCGGTAGTCCGAACCCATATGGCGCTTGATGGACGCGATCGTGCGGTCGGCGTTGGTGACTGCCTGACGCTTCGCGATCTGGCCGATCATACGCTCGCCGGTCTTGGAGAACGCGACGACGGACGGGGTGGTGCGATTGCCTTCCGCGTTGGCGATAACGACGGGTTCGCCGCCCTCCATGACTGCCACGCAGGAATTGGTGGTGCCGAGATCAATACCGATAATTTTTCCCATGATAATTTCCTCCTATATTAAACCTAAATTATTAACGATTTTAATTTGCGACCTTGACCATCGCGAAACGGATGACCTTGTCGCCGAGCGTGAAGCCGGTCTGGAAGACTTCCGCGACCGTGTTCTCGCCAAGAGTTTCGTCGTCAACGTGCATGACGGCGTTGTGCTTTTCGGGATCGAAGGGATCCCCCGCCGCGCCGAAGGGGCGGATGCCGACGCCTTCCATGATCTTCGTCAGCTCGGTCATCGTCATTTCCACGCCTTTTTTGTAGGCTTCGTCGGCGGTCTCGTTTTTCAGCGCCCGCTGTAAGTTATCATAGACGGGCAGGAATTTCTTCGCCGTGTCCGCCACGGCGTCGCGATAAATCGCGTCTTTCTCGCGCTGGGAGCGCTTGCGGAAATTGTCGTACTCGGCGGCGAGCCGCAGATACTGATCGTGCTCCTGCGCCTGCGCCTGCTGCGCCTTTTCCAGCTCGGTAGGCTCTTTCTTTTCTTTCGGTTCCTCCTTGACTTCCTCTTTGACCTCCTCGGTCTGTTCGGAAGCCGCGGGAGCGTCTTTCTTCTTGCTCAACGCTTATTCCTCCTTCTTTGCCTCGGGCAGCTCGGGCTTTCCGAACATCCGGCCCAGTCCCTCGGCAAAGTAGCTTAATCTTGCGGTGATCTGCGCGTAATCCATACGCTGCGGCCCGACCACGCCGATCATGCCCTGCATCCCCTCGCCGATGTCGAAGCGCGTCACGACGACGGAGGTGTTCTTAAGCTCCTGCGCGACATTCTCCGGGCCGACCAGGATCTGCATCTGGCTGTTCGGGTCGAGCTTGGCGGGGAGGTTGGAGATCGTGTCCTCGTCCAGCGCGCTCAGAACTTCCTGCGCGCGGGTCAGATCCTGATATTCCGGCTGGCCGAGCAGGCGGTTCTGGCCGGTCAGGTAGACCTCGGCGCGGCGGCAGTTCTCCAGAACGTGCGCCGCGAAGTCCACCGCGATCGGCACGAGACCGGAGGCGGCGCCCGCGCTCCTCGTCACGCGGTCGATGAGCTCCGGCGTGAACTGCTCGGCGGTGATCTCCGTCAGGCTGGCGTTCAGCACCGCGCTCAGGAGCTTCAGGTCCGTCTCGGTGGTGTGGATCGGCAGCTTGATGAGCTTGTTCTTGACGGTCTCGTCCGTGGTCATGACGACCAGGATAAAGCTCTTCTCGCCCGCGGGCAGCACCTCGAAGCGGCGCACCTTGACGCTCTCCGTGTGCGCGGTCATCGCGTACGCCGGGAGATTCGTCAGCTGGGAGACCAGCTTGCCGACCTTGCTCATCGCGCGGTCGAACTCCTGCATGCGGAGCTCCATCGCCTGATTGATCGACTGCGTTTCGTCCACGCTCAGGCGGTAGTCCTGCATCAGCCGGTCGATGTAGAAACGGTAGCCGGCGGGGCTGGGGATGCGGCCGGCGGAAGTGTGCGGCTGCTCCAGATAGCCCAGGTTCGTCAGCTCCGCCATCTCGTTGCGGATGGTCGCGGAGGAAAAGTCCATGTCCGGCATCGCGGCGATGGTCTTCGAGCCGACCGGCTCGGCGGTGCGGATGTAAAGGTCCACGATCGCCTTGAGGATCTTCTGTTTGCGTTCGGATATCTCCATGGCCGTTCCTCCTTCGGGTCTGCCGCGGGGACCGCGCTCCGCGGCTTTAGCACTCATTGTCCCCGAGTGCTAAGCCAATGATACACCCCGTTAGCACTTTTGTCAATAGTTTGCTAAAATATTTTTGTGAATATTTTGTAACCTTTTTCATTGCGAGCCGCCGCAGGCGGCGTGGCTGCGCAGCCGTTGGCGACTTTGTCGCCTTACGGATGCGGCGTACCCCTTGCGGGTGCAATCTGTCCGTCGCAGGGTTGGGAAGATGCGTCGTAATACGAAAAGCATATCAGTTCTGTCATTGCCCGACTTGCTCGGGCAATCTGTCCGTCGCAGGTATGAGAACTGTATCGTATTACGAAGAAGCTCCGTAGGGAGGCGTCCCCTGACGCCTCCGTGCTGTGGATTCAGGCGCGTTCCATAATTGCCGGAGGCATGTTGGCATGCCTCCCTACGGCCGTAGGGTGGCGTCCCCTGACGCCTCCGTGTTTCGGATTCGAGCGCGTTCCGTAATCGCGGAGGCATGTGAGCATGCCTCCCTACGGCCGTAGGGTGGCGTCCCCTGACGCCTCCGTGCTGTGGATTCAGGCACGTTCTGTAATTGCCGGAGGCATGTGGGCCATGCCTCCCTACGTGATCTCGTATTACGTGGGAGCGTTCTTTGTCGAGAGGGACGGATTGCCACGCAGCTTCGCTGCTTGCAATGACACAGCAGGCAAATCCTTCCGCATTGCGCATTGTTTTGTGCAAACTGCATTGATTTTTCTCTTTGCAAGCGCGGAATTATGTGATATAATACTTTTACTATATGATATAAGGACGATTATGCCCTGAATTTCGACTGTTAATAAAAGGAATCTGCTATGACCGATCTGAAACACATCCGCAATTTCTCCATCGTCGCGCACATCGACCACGGCAAGTCCACCCTCGCTGACCGCCTGCTGGAAGAGTGCAACACCATCGACAAGCGCGAAATGGAAGACCAGATCCTGGACTCCATGGAGCTGGAGCGGGAGCGCGGCATCACCATCAAGGCCCGCGCCGTCAAACTGGATTATACCGCCGACAACGGCGAACAATACGTATTGAATCTGATCGACACCCCGGGTCACGTGGACTTCAACTACGAGGTCTCGCGTTCCCTCGCCGCCTGCGAAGGCGCGGTGCTGGTCGTGGACGCCTCGCAGGGCATCGAGGCGCAGACTCTCGCGAACACCTACCTTGCGGTCGACGCGGGGCTGGAGGTCGTGCCGGTCGTCAATAAGATCGACCTGCCCGCCGCAAGGCCGCTGGAGGTCAAGCACGAGATCGAGGACGTCATCGGCATCCCCGCCCTCGACGCGCCGGAAATCTCGGCGAAGAACGGCATCAACATCCGCGCCGTTCTGGAGGCGATCGTTTCGGGCGTGCCCGCCCCGACGGGCGACCGTGAAGCCCCCTTGCAGGCGCTGATCTTCGACAGCCAGTACGACTCCTACCGCGGCGTCATCGTGTACCTTCGCGTCAAGAACGGCGTGCTCCGTCCGGGCATGGACGTTCGCATGATGGCGACCGGCGCGCAGTACAAGGTCGTCGAGGTCGGCACCCTCTCGCCGCGCGGCATGGATGCGGTTTCCGAGCTGGGCGCGGGCGAGGTCGGCTACCTGACCGCCTCGATCAAGACCGTCGCAGACACCCGCGTTGGCGACACGATCACGGGCGCGGACCGCCCGTGCGCCGAGCCGCTGCCCGGCTACAAGGCCGTCCATCCGATGGTCTATTCCGGCGTCTACCCCGCCGACGGCAGCAAGTACGGCGACCTGCGCGACGCGCTGGAAAAGCTCAAGCTCAACGACGCGTCGATGTCCTACACGCAGGAAAACTCGATCGCTCTCGGCTTCGGCTTCCGCTGCGGTTTCCTCGGTCTTCTGCACATGGAGATCATCATGGAGCGCCTGGAGCGCGAATACAACCTCGACCTCATCACCACCGCGCCGAACGTCGTCTACCACGTGACGAAGACGAACGGCGAGGTCGTGGAGATTTATACCCCCCTCAACTACCCCGACCCGGCGGACATCCTCTCGTGCGAGGAGCCCTTCGTGCGGGCGAGCATCATCACCCCGCCGGAGTACGTCGGCAACATCATGGACCTCTGCCAGCAGCGGCGCGGCGAGTACCGCGACATGACCTATCTCGACGAAAGCCGCGTGGAGCTGCGCTACTACATGCCGCTCAACGAGATCATCTACGACTTCTTCGACGCGCTGAAATCCCGCACGCGCGGCTACGGCTCTTTAGACTACGAGATGGAGGGCTACCGCCCGAGCAAGCTCGTCAAGCTGGACATCCTGCTCAACGGCGAGATCGTGGACGCCCTGTCCTTCATCCTCTTCGCGGACAACGCCTACGCGCGCGCAAGAAAGATCTGTGAAAAGCTGAAAGAAAACATCCCGCGCCAGATGTTCGAGATCCCCGTGCAGGCCGCGATCGGCGGCAAGATCATCGCCCGCGAGACGATCAAGGCCCTGCGCAAGGACGTGCTCGCCAAGTGCTACGGCGGCGACATCACGCGCAAGAAGAAGCTGCTCGAAAAGCAGAAGGAAGGCAAGAAGCGCATGAGGACCTTCGGCACGGTCTCCGTCCCGTCGGAGGCGTTCATGGCGGTCTTGAAGATGGACGAATGAAGCAGGTAACGATCTACACCGACGGCGCCTGTTCCGGCAACCCCGGCCCGGGCGGCTGGGGCGCGATCCTGGAATGGAACGGCCATGAAAAGGAGCTGTTCGGCGGCGAAGCGGAGACGACCAACAACCGCATGGAGCTGTCCGCCGTGATCTTCGCTCTGCGCGCGCTCAAAGAGCCGTGCGCGGTCGGCCTGTTCACCGATTCCAAATACGTCTTCGACGCGGTGGACAAGGGCTGGCTTTACAACTGGCGCGACAGCGGATGGCGCAAGGCGGACAGGAAGCCCGCGCTGAACGTCGACCTCTGGGAGCAGCTCCTGCCGCTGCTGGAAACGCACGCAGTGACGTGGCACTGGGTCAAGGGCCACGCCGAAAACGAGAAAAACAATCGCTGCGACCGTCTGGCGGTCGCGGAAAGTCAAAAGTTTCAAACCGAAATCGGGTGATTCGATGTTTTACGGAATCTTAGCGGCGATCGTCGCCGCGATCGTCGGCCTCGACCAGCTGACGAAGGCGCTGACCGTCGCAAACGTCCCGATGCACGAGCATCTTGGGAGCGTCCTCGGCATCTTCCACATCACGCACACGGAGAATTCCGGCGCGATCTGGGGCATCCTGCAGGGGCAGACGTGGCTGTTCGTCGTCATCATGGTCCTCTTCCTCGCCGTCCTCGTCGTGATGATCTGGCGCAAATGGCTGACGAAGAAATTCGAGTGGATCTGCCTCGCCTTCATCGCGGGCGGCGGGATCGGCAACATGATCGACCGTCTCGCTTACGGCAAGGTCACGGATATGATCAAATTCGACTTTGTGGAGTTCCCCGTCTTCAACGTCGCCGACTGCTTCATCACGGTCGGCTGCTTCGCGCTTTTGATCTACATCCTCTTCTTCGACCGAAGCAAGAAAAAGCCTTCTCCCCCGCAAGAGTAATCCCTAAAAGCCTTCTTTTGTAAAAAGAAGGTGCCCCAGTGCGCACACTGGGGCGGATGATTTATCCTTCTCAGCCGTCTGCAAGACATTTCAATACTTCCTTCCGGGTTTGCAAAATGTCAGATATTACGGATAAACATGCAAGCACAGACAGGTATTATTGAAATCGCCTGCGGCGAGCTAGTCAAGGTTAAATCACCCCTGCCCCTCTTTTAACAAAAGAGGGCGTCCTTGTTCGCACTGCTCTGCAAAGCATATGGTTTAAATCGGCGGTTACTCAAGGGGAAGGCTTCGAGCCGCGCAATACGGAAACAGGAGGGCGTGGATATGCAGGTTATCGCTGAATCCGGCGGGGAGCGCGTGGACGTGTTCCTCGCGCGGGAGCTTCCGGATCTGACGCGCAGCGCGGTGCAGAAGCTCCTGGAGCAGGGCGCAATTACCTGCGGCGGCGCGCCGGTGCGCAAAAACGAGAAGACCGAGGCGGGCAAGACCTATGAGATCACCCTGCCGGAGGTCAAAGAGATCCCCGTCGAGGCGCAGGACATCCCGCTGGAGGTCGTCTACGAGGACGACGACGTGCTCGTCGTCAACAAGCCGAAAGGGCTGGTCGTCCACCCCGCCGCGGGACACTTAGACGGCACCCTCGTCAACGCCCTGCTGCACCACTGCGGCGACAGCCTTTCCGGCATCAACGGCGAGAAGCGGCCCGGCATCGTCCACCGCATCGACATGGACACGAGCGGCCTGCTGATCGTCGCGAAGAACGACTTCGCCCATCAGGCGCTCGCGAAGCAGCTCAAGGATCACACCCTGCGGCGCACCTATGAATGTATCGTGCGCGGCGGATTCAAGGAGGATTCCGGCACCGTGGACGCGCCGATCGGCCGTCATCCTTCCGACCGCAAGAAGATGGCGGTGACGGAGAAGAACAGCCGCGCCGCCGTGACCCACTGG
This sequence comes from uncultured Oscillospiraceae bacterium, assembly GCA_905233385.1. Lineage (GTDB taxonomy): Bacteria > Bacillota > Clostridia > Oscillospirales > Oscillospiraceae > JAZOXB01. The sequence continues at coordinate 33,578 of CAJOEH010000006.1, read as the reverse complement.
GAGGTCGTCGCGCGGTACGGGCAGTACACGCACCTCCGCTGCCGCCTCGAGACCGGCAGAACGCACCAGATCCGCGTCCACATGGCCTATCTCAACCATCCCATCGCGGGCGACCCGCTCTACGGCGTGAAGAAGCCGGAGCTGGGGCTGAGCTCGCAATGTCTCCACGCGAAGGAGCTGACCTTCGTCCACCCGCGCTCCGGCGAGGAGATCACCGTTTCCTGCGACCTTCCGGCGGACTTCGCCGCCGCGCTGGAACGGCTGAAAAAGGGCACAAACTAAGCGCAGCTTAGTGGCAATATCGCAAAATAAAATTTTGACATACAGGAGGAACCAATCATGACACCCTACGAGAAACTCCAGCGCTGCCTCGCGTGCGTACGCGAAAAGACCGACTTTGTTCCTGACGTCGCCCTGATCCTCGGCTCCGGCCTCGGCGCGCTCGCCGATGAGATCGACGCGGTCGCCACCGTGGACTACCACGACATCGAAGGCTTCCCCGTCTCCACCGTCGCCGGCCACAAGGGCCGCTTCGTCTTCGGCTGCATCAACGACGTCAAGGTCGTCATCATGCAGGGCCGCGTCCACTACTACGAGGGCTATCCCATCGAGGACGTTCTGCTTCCCACCCGTCTGATGAAGATGATGGGCGCGAAGGTGCTGTTCCTGACGAACGCCGCCGGCGGCGTCAACAAGAACTTCGACGTCGGCGACTTCATGATCATCCGCGACCACATCATGAGCTTCTTCCCGAACCCCCTGATCGGCCCGAACATCGACGAATTCGGCCCGCGCTTCCCGGACATGAGCCATTGCTACGATCCGGAGCTTTGCCAGATCATCAAGGATACCGCCGCCCGTCTGAATATCGGCGTGCGCGAAGGCGTGTACCTCCAGTTCACCGGCCCGACGTATGAGACGCCCGCTGAGATCCGCATGGCGGCGCTGCTCGGCGCGGACAGCGTCGGCATGTCCACCGCCTGCGAGGCGGCGGCCGCCAACCACGCCGGCATGCGCGTCTGCGGCATCTCCTGCATCACCAACCTCGCCGCCGGCATCTCCCCCGTGCCGCTGGATCACAAGGAAGTCGCCGAGACCGCGAACCGCGTCGCGCCATTCTTCCGTCAGCTCGTCAAGGAGAGCATCACCGCCATCGGCAAGGCGCTGTAAGCAATGAGCGTCCGGTCCGTGACCCACGCGGTCAACGTCCGCTTAGGCGACGACGGCCGCAGTATCATCGTCCTCGATCAGACCCTTCTGCCGAATGAGACGAAGTATCTGACCCTAAGGACGGCGGAGGAAATGTGGGAAGCGATCTACAAGCTGCGCGTGCGCGGCGCGCCGTGCATCGGCATTTTCGCCGCCTACGCGATGGCGGTTTTGTCGAAGAGCATTGAAGCCGCCGATTTCGACGGCTTCTACGCCGAATATGCCCGCCTGTCCGACTATCTCAACTCCTCGCGCCCGACCGCGGTCAACCTCGGCTGCATGCTCCGCCGCATGGACGGCGTCGCGCTGGCGCACCGCGGCGATCCGCGCGACGTTCTGCTCGCCGCGCTGGACGCGGAGGCGAAGGCGATCCACGAGGAGGACATGGCGATGTGCCGCAAGATCTCCGAGTACGGGCTCTCCCTGCTCAAGGACGGCGACGGCGTCATCACCCACTGCAACGCGGGTCCGCTCGCGACCTCCCGCTACGGCACGGCGCAGGGCCCGTTCTACCTCGCCAAGGAGCAGGGCGTGAACATCCACGTCTGGGTCGACGAGACCCGTCCGCTCCTCCAGGGCGCGCGCCTGACGAGCTTTGAACTGACGAAGGCGGGCGTGCCGTGCACCCTGATCTGCGACAACATGGCGTCCATCGTCATGAAGCAGGGCAAGGTGCAGGCGGTCTTCTTCGGCTGCGACCGCGTCGCCCGCAACGGCGACGTCGCGAACAAGATCGGCTCGTCCGGGCTGGCGATCCTCGCCAACCACTACGGCATCCCGGTCTACTCCCTCGGCCCTTCGACGACGATCGACTTCTCCTGCCCCGACGGCGATCACATCCCCATCGAGCTGCGCGATCCGGACGAGATCAAGTCCCTGCACTACGCGAAGCCCATGGCGCTCGACGAGGTGGAATGCTACAATCCCGCCTTCGACGTGACCGATCACAGCCTGCTCGCGGGCATCGTGACCGAGCGCGGCATCGTCCGCGCGCCGTTCGAGGAGAATTTCCGCAAACTGTTTCCGGAGGCGATGAACGCATGAGATACAGCTCTGCCGCCGCAGCGAAAGAAGCCATTTTAGAGGCGGGCCGGCGGCTTTATCAGCGCGCCTACGTCGCCGCCAACGACGGCAACATCTCCGCCCGCATGGAAGACGGCACGGTCTGGGCGACCCCGACCGGCGTGTCCAAGGGCTTCATGACGGAGGACATGCTCGTCCGCCTCGCGCCGGACGGCGCGGTGATCGAAGGCGCGTGGAAGGTCTCGAGCGAGATCGCCATGCACCTCGCGATCTACCGCGAGAATCCCGACCTCGGCGGCGTCGTCCACGCTCATTCTCCCGCCGCGACCGCGTTCGCGACGCAGGGCAGGGATTTCGACATCGCGATCTCCCTGGAGACCGCCGTCCAGCTCGGCGTGATCCCCTGCGCCCCCTACGCCGTGACCGGTTCGCCGCAGCTTGCCGAGAACGCCGCAAAGTACTGCAAGGAATATAACGGCTGTTTCCTGGAGCACCACGGCGCGGTCACCTGGGGCGCGGACGTGGAGCAGGCGCTGTTCCGCACGGAATGCCTGGAGCATACCATTATTATGTATGAGCACATGCGCGGACTCGGCGAGGTGCGCCTGCTGACGGAGGCCCAGCTAACGGAGCTGGAAGCCGTCCGACGGAAATTCGGCATCACCACCGGCGGCCGCCCGAAAGGGAGAAAATAGAAAAGCAGGGAACGCTTTCATCTGAAAGCGTTCCCTGTTTTTAACCTTATTTCACTGTCCGAAGGACAACTTCACTTTGCGAAGCAAAACTTCACTGCGCGAAGCGAGCCGTCTGCCATGTTTCGGAAAAGTGTCCCGCATCGAAAGGCACAGATTGCCACGCTTGCCCGCCGGGCAAGCTCGCAATGACAGGACGGTCTTATCTGTTTCTTCCTTATTTCTCTGTCCGAAGGACAGCTTCACTGCGCCAAGCGCCTACGGCTCCACGACGCAGTGCTGTTCCAGCACATTCGCGCCGGTCGACGCGTCGCTGACGAGCAGATCGAACTCGATCTTCGAGACCTCGTAGATCTCCATGTGCTCCAGATCGTCCCGGTACCAGTTGATAAAGGTGAAGCTCTTCTTGCCCGCGTCGATCGTGCGGTACCAGTACGGGTCGCAGAGCTGGCCGTTGATCTTCACGTTGTCCACGGTGTACTCCTGCGCGCTCGCGGTGCGGTTTTCCAGATAGACGTTGAGGTAATAGCCCCATTCGCCGTCCGGGTCGCAGCCGGTCGCGGCGACATAGAGCTCCTCCGCGTCCGCGAGGACCGTATCGTCCGGTCCCGCCTCATAGGCGGCCGGCTGATACGCCGCCTCGCCGTTGGGATAGACCGTGATCTTTTCGCTCGCGATCAGGTCCCTGCTGTCGCCCTTCGGATAGACCGAGAGCAGGAAGTCCACGCGGTCGACGCTGCGGATGCCGCAGGCATCCAGCTTGGACGCGCTCCACGAGATCGTGGAGGCCGTCGTCTGCCACGCGCTCGCGAACTGCGCCCAGTAGGGGTCGGCCTCAAATTCGTTGACGTAGACCTGATCGACGGAGAAGACGAGCGTATCTCCCGTCTTGTTCTCCATGCTGATCTCCCAGCAGTAGTCGCCAGCGCCGTCCTTGCCGACGCTTTCGAGCGTCAGCGCGCAGGAGGCGTTGGAGAACAGCGTGATCTGTGAATTGCCCTCCTGCACCTCGGTGGGGATCGTCTCTTCCGCGTCTCCGTCGCCGGAGCCGCAGGCGCAGAGCGCAAACACGAGCGCCGCGGCGAGCGCGAGCGCCAGAAAACGTTTCTTCATAAAATCCTCCTTATTCCCCGGGGCGGCAGTCGGGACACGGCGAAAAGCCTCTTTCCTTCGCCGCGGCGACGTCGATCACATAACAATTATCCTTCAATAAGCCGGCGCAGTCGGCGGTGTGGTAGTAGGGCGACCCGTCTCTCGATATGAACGCCGCGCGCGAATCCACATAGTCCAGCGTCTTCTCCATGCCGGCTTTGGTCTTTTCGAGCCCGGCGACGGCGGTCTCCAGCGCGGAGACCTGCTCCTCGAGATCGGCGACGGACTCCTCCAGATCGGCGACGGTATCGTTCAATCCGGCGGCCGTCCGCTCCAGACCGGCTTTCTTCTCCTCGAGCGCGGAGACCTGCTCTGTCAGCGCGGCGGCCTCGCTTCTGAGGTTGAGGTAGCGCGTCGCGCCGTACAGTCCCGCTGCGAGCAGGAGCATACAGACCACGGCCAGAAACACGATCGCGCCTCTGCGGCGGGGCGGTTCCTCCTCCGGCTTGCGCTCGGTCTTGCGGGCGGTCTTGGTCTGCGCCTGGCGCGGCTGCTGCGGCTTGCGCGACGGGAGCAGGATCTGCTTGCTCAGATAGGCAGACTCCACCAGCGGCTCGCTGACCGCTTTTTCACAGCTTTCGCAGAAGGTCGCGCTGTCCGCGATCTCCTTGCCGCATCGTAAACAATGCATCCGCCCACCTCCGTTTCTGTTTCTTTCTCTATTCTACACCAAATCCCCGGCGGTGTAAAGCGAAAACTTGTCCGCGCGTTCCTTGCGCAATTTATGGCGCACCATCGAAGGTGTCATTGCGAGAGCGGCGGAGCCGCTCGTGGCAATCTGTCCCTCTCGACAAAGAACGCTCCCACGTAATACGAGATCACGTAGGGAGGCATGGCCACATGCCTCCGGCAATTATGGAACGTGCCTGAATCCACAGCACGGAGGCGTCAGGGGACGCCTCCCTACGGCCGCAGGGGCAGTTGCGGCAAAAATAAGGGGCGGCATTCGCCGCCCCCGAAGCAATTATTCTTTCTTCTCCGCTTCCTTCGCCGCTTTCTTGCCGTTCCTGCGGAGGATCAGCAGGCCGATCGCCGCCAGGAAGCACAGCAGGCTGACGACGCAGACGAGGAGCCAGTTGACCTCGCCCAGGCCAGCGGTTGTGAATTTGCCGGTATCCGCGTCCTGCAGCTTGCCGAAGATCTGCACGACGGCAAAGGACAGGCCGAACGCGATCAGCGCGAGCGCGCCCATCAGCAGACCGCCGGACGCGCTGCTCTTCTCCTCCACGGGCATGGGCCGCAGGCTGTCCGCACGGAAGTCCAGCGCGTTGCCGAGGAAGATCGCCGCGACCACTAAGATCAGCATTTCCGGGATCATATAGGTCGCGTTGTAGCTCAGGGAATAGAGCAGGCCGGTCTTGCTCAGGTCAAACGCCGCCCAGACCGTCCAACCGCCGATCACGTGGCAGGCGTACCGCAGCAGCGCGACCAGCACGGAGCCCAGCGCGAGCGCCGTCGCCTGCCGCTTGCAGGTCCTGCGGAAGATGCCGCCGAAGCCGAGCACCGCGAAGGCAAGCAGATAGTCCGCGAGGAGCATCACCGTCACGTAGACGAAATTCGTCGCCGGCAGATAGCCGATGTTCTCGCTTCCCAGCGCGAACTGGATCGCGCCGTAGGCGAGACCCGACAGCAGACCCCAGCCGAGGCCGTGCCGATAGGCGAGGATCACCAGCGGCAGCATGGACGCCATCGTCACCGAGCCGCCGTAGGGCATGTCGATGAGCTTCGCCATGCTGAGCAGGGTGGCGATCGCGATCATCATCGCGCTCTCCGTCAGGCGGGAGAGGTTGATCTTCTTTTTCGATTCCTTTTCCATCATGGTTCCCCTTTCAAAGAAAAATACCGACGGATGCGATCCGTCGGCGGCAATGCACTCTTTCCCTACGACGGCATGATCCGTATCAGGTTCGCGGGTCAGGGCGTCCCTCGCCCAATCTCAGTCGGAAGCATCCGACTCCCCGAAGAAGTAATTACAGTATATCCCCGGAAAAAGCGTTTGTCAAGCGTCCGCGGGCATGGTATAATGGGTTTGTTCGATCAGCGCAAGCTTTCCCGCGCGGGAGAGCCGCTTGATCGCGTATTCGCGCTTCAGCGCGGCGGACATGGTCTCGCAGTCCTCGCGGTAGACCGGCTCTAAAGGCGCTCTGCCGCGGGTGTATTTCGCGCCCTTGCCGCTGCGGTGCATCTCCAGACGGCGCGGAAAATCATCTGTCATGCCGGTATAAAGCGTGCCGTCGCCGCAGCGCAGGATATAGACGCACCACTGCTTCATACTTCGACGTCGATCGCGCAGCGCTCCGTGCGAATTGCGGAACAGATTGCCGCGACGCTCACATGGCGCGGATCGGTCTTATACTTCTCCACGTCTTCCATGCTGTCGAAATCGGCGATCAGCGCCGCGTCGTACGCGCTGTTTTCCACCGCGCTTTTGCGCACGGTCATGGCGCGGATGCAGTCGATTCTCCCCTCTAACGCCGCCAGTCCCGATAAAAACTCCTCCGCCTGCGCTTCCGTGCCCGCGCGGAATTTCCACATCACGATATGTCGGATCATGTTCATCCCTCCCGCTGTTACGATAATGGAATTCTCGCGGAAAGTCAACACAGTTTCTTAACAATTTCCACACGGTTTGTTTGGATTTTCATACTATAATACACTTGATCTTTCTCTGCGGGGAACCGCGGACCGATTTTCGCGTCTGATATTGCGAAGACCGTAGGGAGGCATGCCCTCATGCCTCCGCGAAAGACGAACCGCGCAGAATAACAGTACACGGAGGCGTCAGGGGACGCCTCCCTACGGAGAACCCCACACCACGTTCATTGTTTTCAAGGAGGTACCCATATGAAATTCCGTACCATTCTCACGCTCCTTCTGGCGGCGGCCCTGCTCTTCTCCTTCGCCGCCTGCGCGAAACAGTCGGTCGCGGACGAGACCGAAGCGCCGACGGAAGCGGCGACGGAGGCTGTGGAGACGCAGGTCCCCGCGGACGCGGTCGAGCTGAAGCTCACCGGCGACGGGGTCGACTGCGACAGCGAGGCCGTCTTCGCCGCGAACGATATCATCTATTATGAAGCCGGTCACGACGACACCTACGGCGCGGGCAGCGCGGACGAAGCGCACACCGCGGAGGAAGCCGCCGCGCAGACCGTCGTCCACATCACCGCGCCCGGAACCTACCACGTCACCGGCACGCTGAACGGCCAGCTCTTCGTCGACCTCGGCGACGACGCGAAAAAGGACGAGAACGCCCGCGTGACCCTCCTGCTCGACGGCGCGGAGATCACCTGCGGCGTCGCGCCGGCCGTGCTGTTCTACCGCGTCTACGAGTGCGGCGACAAGGAGAACTTCACCCTGACGCCCGACCTGACGAACGCGGGCGCGGTCGTCGTTCTGCAGAACGAGAACAACATCACCGGCTCGCACGTCGCGAAGATCTACAAGGAAGGCACGACCGACAAGCGCTACAAGTTCGACGGCGCGTTCTATTCCAAAATGTCCCTGCGGATCGAGGGCGACGGCGTCCTGAACGTCACCGCCGACAACGAGGGACTGGATTCCGAACTCCACCTTGAAATCAATAGCGGAACGGTCAATATCTACTCGCAGGACGACGGCGTCAACACCAACGAGGACGGCATCTCCGTCACGACGATCAACGGCGGCGACGTCACGATCTCCGGCGGCAACGGCAGCGAGGGCGACGGCATCGACTCCAACGGCGCGCTGGTCATCAACGGCGGCAGTCTCTACGCGAGCGCCAACCCGCGCACCGGCGACGGCGGCATCGACGCCGACCTCGGCATCTATCTCAACGGCGGCATCGTGATCGCCACCGGCTCGCGCAACGACGAAATTTCGTCGGATTCCAAGCAGGTCCTGATGGACCTGACCTTCACGGACACCGTAAAGAAGGGCGCGGCGGTCGCGCTCATCGACAATGAGACCGAGATCTTCAGCTTCACCGCGACGCGCGACTTCTCCGCGCTGGTCATCTCCGCGCCCGGCCTGCAGCTCGACGTGCCCTACTCTCTGTCCGTGGGCGGCACGCTGCAGCAGCACGGCGGCAAGGGCGGCACGATGCCCGGCATCGGCGGCGGCTGGCAGCCCGGCGAGATCCCGAATCCCGGCGACGGCGCGCCTCCCGAAAAGCCCGAGGGAGAGAACCCCGGCACGCAGCCGCCTTCCGGCAATCCCGGCGGCAGCGGCGAGCAGCCTCCCGCGCAGCCCGGCGGCAACGGCGGCAGCGGCGGCAACGGCAACGAGCTGCCCATCGTGCCGCCCGAGGGGATCGAGCTTCCCCCGGACACCTTCACACCCTCCGACATCACGCCTCCCTCGCCGCCTTCCGGCGGCAATCCCGGTCAGTCCGACGGCGGCAGCCTCCCGACCCCGCCTGACGGCGGCGGCAATCCCGGTCAGCCCGGCGGCGAAGCCGCAGGCGACGAGGAGGTCTCCACGACCTTCACCGTGACCGCCGACAACCACAGCTTCTTCAACGTGCAGCCGGCGAATTGACCGTTGCAATCCGGCTGCGGATGTGCTATGATATGGCAATCAACGACAAAGGAGAACCCCTATGAACATCAAGAAACTGATTGCGCTGCTGCTTGCTGCGTGCATGGCGTTCGGCGCGCTGACTGCCTGCGGTCAGACCGACCCGGCGCAGAGCGAGACGCCGACTGACAGCCAGGCCGAGCCCCCGACGGAAACCGCCCCCGTCTCCGACCCGATCGACACGCCGGTCTCCGACGGCGAGGACGTTACCGTGCGGAGCAACTACGCCGTCAGCGAGGCTTCGCCCCACGACGCGAACATGTCTGCCGTCGTCGCGGTCGACGCGGACGGCAATCCCGCGATGAACAACAGCATGCTGCAGTTCATCTACTGGCTGGAATTCTTCAACTTCATGAACTACTACGGCAGCTACGCCGACTACTTCGGCCTGGACGCCTACACGCCGCTGGCGGAGCAGCCCTCCCTGACGGAGAACCGCACCTGGGAGCAGTACTTCCTCGAGAGCGCGACGGAAGGCTTCGCGCAGCAGTACGCCCTCTGCCGCGCGGCGATCGACGCCGGCTACACCATCACCGACGAGGAGCAGGCGACGCTCGACGACATCCTCGACCCCAACGGCAGCATTGCGTCCGGCGCGGCGGAGAACGGCTATGAAAGCGCGACGGCGTATATGCAGGACAACTTCGGCCCGGGCGTCGATCTGGAGGACTACTACGAATACGTCAAGCTCTATATCACCGCCAACTCCTACTACACCTATCTGATGGAGAACACCGACGAGGCGGCCGCGGGCGCTTACTACGACGCGCATATCGACTTCTTTGCGGAAAAGAACGTGAAGAAGGCGAATAACGTCGGCGTGCGCCACATCCTGATCCAGCCCGAGGGCGAGCAGGACGCGGACGGCAACTACTCCGACGAGGCCTGGGCTGCCGCGGAAGCGACCGCCAATGAGATCCTCGCGCAGTGGCAGCAGAACCCCACGGAGGACAACTTCGCCGATCTCGCCAACGAGAAGTCCGCCGACGGCGGCTCCAGCTCGAACGGCGGCCTGTACGAAGACTTCAAGGCCTCCACGATGGTCCGGGAGTTCTCGGACTGGTCGTTCGACCCGTCCCGCACCTACGGCGACACCGGCATCGTCAAGACCACCTACGGCTATCACATCATGTTCTTCGTCGGCCAGACCGAGGAGAAGGGCTGGATCGAGGACGTCGTCAACGCCATGATCGACGACATCTACGCCGCCTATCCCGTCACGTTCTACTTCTCGAGAATGCGCGTGTTTGATCTCGTCTCGATGATGGCGGCGGCGGACGGCGCGGCGCAGGAAGCGGACGAGGACGTCCCGCACGAGACGATCATCCTCCCGGAGGACACCTTCGAGCCGTAAGGCAAGGCACAATGCGCAATGCATAATGCACAATGTGCAATCAAGAACACCCCCGTCTGTCATTGCCCGGCTTGTCCGGGCTGCGCAGCCGTCGGCGGCTTTGCCGCCTTACGGATGCGGCGTACCCCCTGCGGGTGCAATCTGTCCGTACCAATGCGGGAAACTTTCAAAATGTGCAATGCAAAGACACAACAGGTTTCCTCGCCGCAAGGCGAATCACACAAAAGGCGCGCTCCGGCGGAGCGCGCCTTTTGCCGTGCAATGATCGCAGATCCCCGTCGTGTCATTGCGAGGCCGCTTGCGGCCGCGGCAATCTGTCCGCTGCAAGGATGGCATCTGCAGCATATAATGTACAACTGTTCCATATTGAGAGGCACAGATTGCCCGAACAAATCGGGCAATGACACACTTCGGGGAATTGTTCCATTTTCGGTAAAGTGTCCCGCCTTGAGACGGACGGATTGCCACGGTCGCTGCGCGACCTCGCAATGACACCCCTGACGGGCCGCGCAAAAAACGAGGCTGAAATTCAGCCTCGCTTTTGTTATTCGATCTCCCCGGTGAAGACCAGACGCGCGTCGCCGGTCAGGTCGATCCCGACGGGGTCTCCCGGTGTTATGTCAACCGCCAGCGTGCCGCCGTCGTTGACGATCCTCGTTCCCTTCCCGCCGATCAGGCCGCGCAGGGTCAGCGCGGCGGCCGTCGCGCCGTTGCCGGTGCCGCAGGCGAGGGTGAAATCCTCCACGCCGCGCTCGTAGGTCAGCAGGCGCACCTCGTTCTCGCCGGTCAGAGCGCAGAGATTGACGTTCGCGCCGCGCGGGAACTCCGGCGCATATCGCACCGTCCGCGCGAGCTGCCGCAGCGCGTCGCGATCCTGCGAAAGGTCGGTCAGGATCACCGCGTGCGGAATGCCCGGGTCGCCGAGCTCCAGATAGTCGCAGGTCAGACCCGCCGCCGAGGTGTTCAAGCGAATATTCCGCGGCGGATTTAGCCGCACGCGGTAGCGATCCTCGTCCACGCGCGCGCCGGTCACGAGCCCCGCGGGCGTTTCGATCCGCGGCGCGTCGCCCGCATGCCCGAAGTCATGGCAGAACTTGCAGATGCACCGCGCGCCGTTGCCGCACATCTCGGCGGTCGAGCCGTCGTTGTTGAAGAAGAGCATTTTGCAGTCGCCGCCGCGCTCCGGCGGCAGGACGAGCATCAGGCCGTCCGCGCCGACGCCGAAATGGCGGTCGCACAGCCGTCTCGCCAGCGCGGGCAGGTCGCTCTCGTTCACCGCGCCCGCACGGTCGCGCCAATCGAGCAGGACAAAATCATTCCCCGCCCCGCAGTATTTATAGAATTTCATTTGATCTCCCCTTTGCAGGTTTACATAAATATATTATGGTTAACTATATATCCTTCGTCTGCGGTGTTTTCGGAACGGCACGCAGGCCGTTCCCTACGCGCAACAACGTATTTGTTTCAATCCGTAGGGAGGCATGCCCTCATGCCTCCGCAAAGGGCGACGCGGATTCATGCACAAGATACGGAGGCGTCAGGGAACGCCTCCCTACGCGCTACATCGTATTTGTTTCAATCCGTAGGGAGGCATGCCCTCATGCCTCCGCAAAGAGCAAAGCGGATTCTCGCACAGGATACGGAGGCGTCAGGGGACGCCTCCCTACGCGCAACAACGTATTTGTTTCAATCCGTAGGGAGGCATGCCCTCATGCCTCCGCAAAGGGCAAAGCGGATTCTCGCACAGGATACGGAGGCGTCAGGGAACGCCTCCCTACGCCAGCAGGGGCGCCCATTGGCCGCCCGCCGAATATACGCATAGAGAGCATGTATCGTAAAAGTGTCCCTCGCTGCAGCGCACGGATTGCCCGAACAAGTCGGGCAATGACAGGACGTGAGACAACGCTGAATTTTGTCATTCCCGCCCGGCAAAGCCGGGCAGGGAATCTGTCCGTTGCAAATCTGGGAACTGCATCGTATTACGGAGATTGTCCAACGCTGCTGCGGACAGATTGCACCCGCAAGGGGTAGGCCGCATCCGTAAGGCGGCAAAGCCGCCAACGGCTGCGCACCCACGCAGCTTCGCTGCTCGCAATGACACGGTTGCAGTCGTCTGCTTGCCCCGAATCGGGTGCGCCGTCTATCACCTGTCGGTTTACATAATTATATTATGGTAAACATAAACGCTATTTCCAATGCGCGATTTTGCCGAGGACGTAGGCCTGCATCGCGTCGCGGTCGATGACGTCGGTGTGTCGCACTTCCTTCGTGCGCAGGGTCGCCAGTCCCTGCGGGACGGGCACGCCGGTCAGGTCGTGCAGGCGATCCATGATTTCAAATTCGTCGCCGCGCACGTCGCCGCCGATGGCGGAGAGCACCGCCGTCGGGAATTTATACGGCGAGGCCGTGGACAGGACGACCACGGGCTTGTCGCTCTCGTAGTCCTCGGCGACCTTCCACGCGACGGCGGTGTGGGTGTCCATCAGGTAGCCGTGCGCCTTCCAGACCCGGCCGATCGCCGCTTTCGTCTCCTCGTCGTCGCAGCAGCCGTAGCCGAACTCCGCGTGCAGTTTTTCCAGCATCGCGGCGGAGACGGTGTACGCGCCGCCCTCATTCAGAGCGCGCATGTAGTCCGCGACCTCGGCTTCATTTTCGCACATTAAATATAACAGACGCTCGAGATTGCTCGAAACGAGGATGTCCATGGACGGCGAGAGGGTCTTGTAAAACGGTCTGCGGCGGTCGTAAGTACCGGTGCGCAGGAAGTCCGTCAGCACGTCGTTGCGGTTGGAGGCGCAGATCAGCTTCCCGACCGGCAGGCCCATCTTCTTGGCAAGATAGCCCGCTAAAATGTCGCCGAAGTTGCCCGTCGGCACGACGTAGTCCACCGGCTCGCCCGCTGCAATTCTGCCTTCGCACAGGAGGTCGGCGTACGCCTTGAAATAGTAGACCACCTGCGGGGCGAGCCTGCCGATGTTGATCGAATTCGCGGACGAGAGCCGCACGCCGCAGCCGGCCGGCACGCCGGCGGCGAAGATCGCCTTCACGCCGGTCTGCGTGTCGTCAAAATTGCCGCGCACCGCGCAGACGCAGACGTTTCCGCCCTCCTGCGTGACCATCTGCGCCTTCTGCACCTTCGAGACGCCCTCGTCGGGGTAGAAGACGATGATCTTCGTGCCGGGCACGTCGCGGAAGCCCGCGAGCGCGGCCTTGCCGGTGTCGCCGGAGGTCGCCGTGAGGATCAGGATCTCGTCCGTCACGCCCTCCTGTGTCCGCGCCGCCGTGATGAGCTGCGGGAGCATCGACAGGGCGACGTCCTTGAACGCCGAGGTCGGGCCGCGGAACAGCTCTAAAATATAGCGGTCGCCGACCTTCACCAGCGGCGTCAGCTCGTCGGTCTCGAATTTGCCGGTGTAGGCGCGGCGCACCAGCTCGTGCATATCGTCGAAATCGGGCAGAAGCGCGCCGAGGATCTTTTCCGCCATCCCGAAGGTGCTAAGCTCGAGCGTGCCGCGCCAGTCGAAGCCGGAAAACTCCTTTGTGATGAACAGGCCGCCGTCGTCGGCCAGTCCCTGCAGGACCGCCGCCGTCGAGCTATTCGTGATACTCGCGTTTCTCGTGCTCTGATATTTCATAGAATCACCCTGTCTTTCGCGTGGATTTTCCATCGTTTTTTGCTGATTTTTGTGCTTGCGTTTTTCTGCTCTATATGATATACTGTTTTTCAAGAAAATGCAAGTGTTTTTCTACGGCGGACACTTGCCCTTGAAAGAAGGCGTTTGTATGAGTGAAAACAGGAAGCTGCGGGTCGCGCTGCTGGGGCTCGGCACCGTCGGTTACGGCGTTTACGACTTCCTCCGCCGCCGCGACGACATGGAAGTCGCCTGCGCGATGAGCCTGATCGTCCCCGAGGACGTGACCTGCCCGATCGTGAAGAATATCGAGGACATCTACGCGGACGAGACGATCGACGCCATCGTGGAGGTCATCGGCGGTCTGCACCCGGCCTACGAGTGGGTCAAGGGCGCCTTGCAGGCGGGCAAGCACGTCGTCACCGCCAACAAGCTGCTGATCGCGAAGCACTACACCGAGCTCGTCTCGCTCGCGATGGAGAAGGGCGTCGCCCTGCGCTGCACCGCGGCGGCAGGCGGCGGCATCCCGTGGCTGACGAGCCTGAAACGCTGCGCCGAGCAGGAGCCGGTCATCCGCATCAGCGGCATCATGAACGGCACGACCAACTTCATCCTCGACACCATGCACCGCACCGGCGGCAGCTTCGACGCCGCCCTCACGGAGGCGCAGCGCCTCGGCTACGCGGAGGCGAATCCCGCGGACGACCTCAACGGCGCGGACATCCGCCGCAAGCTCGTCATCTCCGCCAACATCGGCTACGGCTGCGTGATCGACGAGAATGAAGTCGCGGTCGAGGGCATCGAGCACATCACCGACGCCGACATCGCCGTCTTCCGCCGTTTAGGGCGCGTGTGCAAGCTGATCGCCGCCTCGCGCAAGCTGGACACCGGCATCGCCGCCTACATCGAGCCGGCGCTCACCCTGCCGTCCATGCCCGAGTCCGCCATTCCGACGAACTACAACCTGATCTCCCTGACCGGCAAGCACATCGGCAAGCAGAGCTTCTACGGGCAGGGCGCAGGCCGCTACCCGACCGCATATAATGTCCTGCAGGACTGCGTCGACGTGCTCGACGGCGCGCGCGGCTTCTACACCGATCAGCTCACGCCCGCGCACGTGGACAATTCCACCATCATCCGCGCCTACTACGTCCGCACGAGCGGCGTCGACAAGTGGCTGCAGGGCAAGGTGGATAAGATCCTCGACTGCGGCATCATCACCACGCCCGTCTCCGTGCCCGAGATCCACAAATGGGCGAAAGAACGCAGGAAGACCGATCCCGACTGCTTCATCGCGTCGCTTCGGTAAGGAGGTTATATCTTGAAAGTATTGAAATTCGGCGGCACCTCCATGGCGGACGCGGAGCAGTACCGCAAGGTGCGCGACATCGTCTGCGCCGATCCCGCCCGCCGCGTGGTGGTCGTTTCCGCCGCCGGCAAACGCTTCTCCGACGACAACAAGATCACCGATCTGCTCTACCTGTGCCACGCGCATTTGCAGTACGGCGTTTCCTATGACAGCATTTTCGACACCATCCGCGGCCGCTATCTCGCCATCCGCGACGAGCTCGGCCTGAAGACCGACCTCGAGAGCGAGTTCGCCGCCCTGAAGCAGAAGATGGACAGCGGCATTTCCCGCGAGGAGCTGGTCTCCCGCGGCGAATACTTCTCCGCCCTGCTGATGGCGGAATATTTGGGCTTCGACTTCATCGACGCGACGAAGTGGCTCTTCTTCCACTACGACGGCACGGTCGATCAGGAGAAGTCCTATCCCGCGCTCGCCGCGCTGGTCACCGACCGCGGCGCGGTCATCCCCGGCTTCTACGGCCTGATGCCCGACGGCAAGATCCGCACCCTGACGCGCGGCGGCTCGGACATCACCGGCGCGCTCGCGGCGGCCGCGCTGAACGCGGACGTCTATGAGAACTGGACGGACGTTTCCGGCATCCTGATGGCGGACCCGCGCATCGTCGAGAACCCGAAGACGATCGAGCGCGCGACCTACAGCGAGCTGCGCCAGCTCTCCTACAGCGGCGCGCAGGTCCTGCACGAGATGACGGTCTTCCCCGTCCGCGAGAAGAACATCCCGCTGAACATCCGCAACACGAACGACCCCGACCATCCCGGCACGCTGATCTCCGACGAGTTCGTCGATCAGAAGAACAATCAGCGTTTCATTACCGGCATCGCGGGCAAGAAGGACTTCTCGATCGTCACGATCTCCAAGAAGGGCATGGCCGGCGCGGTCGGCACTCTGCGCGCGATCGTTGAAATTTTCGAGGACAACGCCGTGCCGATCTGCTACACTCCGACCGGCATCGACGTGATCTCCCTCGTCGTCCCGACGGAGAAGCTCTCGCCGCACCTGTACACCGTCACCGGTCAGATCCGCGCGAAGATCCATCCCGACAGCATCAAGATCGCCGACAATATCGCGATCGTCGCGGCGGTCGGCAGAAAAATGGCCTACCGTGCCGGCACCTCCGGCAAGATCTTCGCCGCCCTCGGCGAGCGCGGGATCAACATCCGCATGATCTCGCAGGGGCCGGACGAGCTGAATATCCTCGTCGGCGTGGACGAAAAGGACTACGCCGCCACCATCCGCGTCCTCTACGACGCATTCGTAAAGTGAGGCAATGCATGAAGGAATATACGGTTGCCATTCTCGGCGCGACCGGCGCCGTCGGCAGAGAAATGATGAAAATTCTGGCGGAGCGGAAGTTCCCGGTCAAGGAGCTGCACCTGCTCGCCAGCGCCCGCAGCGCGGGCAAGGTTTTGGAGTGGCGGGGCAAGCCGATCACGATTGAGGAGGCCTGCGACAGCGCGTTCGAGGGGCTGGACATCGTCCTCGGCGCGGCGGAGAACGCGATCGCGAAGCAGTTCGCCCCCGCCATCGTCAGGGCGGGCGCGGTCTTCGTGGATAATTCCTCCGCGTTCCGCATGGACCCGAACGTGCCGCTGATCGTCCCGGAGATCAACCCCGAGGACGCGAAACTGCACCACGGCATCATCTCCAACCCGAACTGCTCCACGATCATCACCGTGACCGCGGTGAACGCGCTCAACGCGATCAGCCCCATCCGCACGATGATCGCCTCCACCTATCAGGCGGTGTCCGGCGCGGGCGCGGGCGGCCCCATCGAGCTGGCGGAGGAGATCGAGGCCCTGCGCCTCGGCAAGAGAGTCGAGCCGAAGGTCTTCTCGCACCAGATCGCCTACAACCTGATCCCGCAGATCGGCAGCGAGCAGTTCGAGGGCTACACCAGCGAGGAAATGAAGATGCAGAACGAGGGCCGCAAGATCATGCACCTGCCGGAGCTGAAAGTCTCCTGCACCTGCGTCCGCGTGCCCGTCGTCCGCAGCCATTCGATCTCCGTGCAGCTGCATTTTGACCGCCCGGTCAGCGTGCAGCAGGCGCGCGAGGCGATCGCGAACGCCCCCGGCTGCAAGCTCGTGGACGATCTGGCGAAGAAGGAGTACCCGATGCCGCTCGAAACGTCCGATCAGGACATCGTCTTCGTCGGCCGCATCCGCCCCGACCTGACCGACGAGAACGGCCTGTGCCTGTGGTGCTGCGGCGACCAGGTCCGCAAGGGCGCGGCGACCAACGCCGTCCAGATCGCGGAGCTGCTGCTCGAGAAGGACTGATTCGCAGAACTTTCGCGGTTTCTTTCCGTGCCGCATCTGTGCGGCGTGATTGCGTCCTTTTCCCTTTTTCCGCATACAAAACGCGTGACTGTTTCCACAGCCACGCGCTTTCTTTATAAAAATCACCATCTTTGTCATTGCGAGTCGATGAAATCGGCGTGGCAATCCGTCCGTATCGTTACAGAACGTTTGCCCAAAACGCAAGGAACTCGCAGTCTTGTCATTGCCCGCTTTATGCGGGCAATCCGTGCGTATCGATATGGGACACTTTCTCGTAATACGAAACAGATACCACACCTGCAACGGACAGATTGCCCCATGTGAGGAATGACAGACTGATAGGATTCAAAAAATTTGGTGAAGTACCATCCCTGCAACGGACAGATTCCCTGCCTGACTGGAAGGTCTTCATAGCGGCGCAGACATCCGAAACGCTGTCATTGCCCGCTTTATGCGGGCAATCCGTGCGTATCGATATGGGACACTTTCTCGTAATATGAAACAGATACCACGCCTGACACGGACAGATTGCCGCGCCTGACACGGACAGATTGCCGCGCCTGACTTCGTCAGGCTCGCAATGACACGGTCGGGGCGGCGTCATAAACCAACGAGGCGTTGCCCTTATATTGCAGGTTTACATAATAAAATTATGGTAAACTGCAGCAGCTTCGTTCCCCTCTATTCAGCGCAGGTCCTTTCCCGCGCCGGCCGGTGATAACTATGTGCCGCTCGGAGTATCTCTTGCTGGTTTACATAATTATATTATGGTCAACCACGCTGCTCTCGGCTCGCACCAGCGCTCCGCGTTATTGCTCATTGAGCATTGAGCATTACGCTTGCGCGTTGCGTCTCATCGCTCGTAGAGCTTCGTCATACGCGCGATCTTCTTCGCCAGCGCGGGCGTCAGGGCGTTCTCGTCGACGCGCCACGTCCAGTTGGTGCCGCAGGTGCCGGGCTCGTTCATGCGCCCCTCCGCGCCGAGCTCCAGCCAGTCCTGCATCTGCGCGATGAAGGTGTCCGCGATGCTCGCCATGCCGGCGCGCAGGATCCCCCAAATCAGGTTTTTCGGGTCGGACACGCCGAGGTACTCGCAGGCGTATTCGATCACGTCCTCGCCCTGCCCCGCGAACCACTGCGCCAGCGTCTCGTTGTCGTGCGTGCCGCTGTAGCAGATGCAGTTGCGCTCGTAGCGGTGCGGCAGGTAGTCGCTCGGGGTCACGGGATCGAAGGCGAATTCCAGGATCTTCATGCCCGGATAGCCGGAAAATTCGAGCAGGTCGACGACCTCGGGCGTAAGGAAGCCGAGGTCCTCCGCGATCACTTTGAGGTCGGGGAATTCCGTCTGCAAAGCGCGGATAAAGTCCTTGTCCGGCCCCTTGACCCACTTGCCGTTGCGCGCCGTTTCGTCGCCGTAGGGCACGCTCCAGTAGCTCTCCAGGCCGCGGAAATGGTCGATGCGGACGACGTCGAACAGGCCCGCCGCCGCGCGGACGCGGTCTTTCCACCAGCGGTAGCCGTCGAGGCGCATCTTCTCCCAGTCGTAGAGCGGATTGCCCCAGAGCTGGCCGTCCTCGGTGAAGCAGTCGGGCGGAACGCCCGCGACCGCCGAAGGCGTGCCGTCCTCGTCCAGCTGGAAGAGGTGCGGGTCCGTCCACACGTCGCAGGAATCGTAGGGAACGTAGATCGGCAGGTCGCCGATGATCTCGATGCCGAGGTCCTTCGCGTAGTCGTGCAGGGCGTTCCATTGCCGGAAGAACAGGAACTGCACGAAGATGAAGAAATTCATGTCCTCCGCGAGCGCGGTCGCGTAGGTCTGCACCGCGTAAGGCTTGCGCAGGCGGATCTCCTCCGGCCATTCGCTCCACGGCTCCATATTGCGGCTGCGCTTGACCGCCATGTACAGGGCGTAGTCGTCGACCCACGGCTGCTCGGTGCGGAAGCGGTCGATCTCCCGCGCGCAGCGGTCGACGCCGCGCCGGAACGCCTTGTAGAGCAGGTCGAGGCGCGTCTGATACTGGAAGCCGTAGTCCACCCGCTCGCCGCGCACCGCGTTCGCCACCTCCGCCGCCTCCTGCGGCAGGAGCAGACCGTCCTCGACCAGCAGATCGGGGTCGATGAAGTACGGATTGCCCGCGTGGGAGCTGCACGACTGATAGGGACTGTCGCCGAAGCCGGTCGGACCGAGCGGCAGAAGCTGCCAGTAGTGCTGGCCCGCGTCGTGCAGAAAGTCCGCGAATCGATACGCGCTCTTGCCCATCGTGCCGATGCCGTAGGGCGACGGAAGGGATGAAATATGCATCAGAATGCCGGAAGCTCTCATGGTATCCCTCTTTCTGTTTGGTTCTTTTAAATCATTATACTTCATCTTGCTCGAAATTTCCACAGAAAAAACAACGGGCGCCCAATGGGCGCCCTACAGTTTCTATCGTTCGTTTTCGTGACCGAAAGCCTTCCCCTCGAGGGCAGCGAAGCGTCCGCGCGGTAGTGAATGACAGTCCGGTGGACTGTCAGAGCCGCGCGGTGACCGAGCCGCAGCGAGACAGGTGGCGGCGCAGCCGCCGGATGAGGTGGTCGCCGCCTTTGGCGGCGCTTTATTTGCGGCACAGTAATAAATCGATTATGCCAGCAGACACCTCATCAGTTTCGCTTCGCTCAACAGCTTCCCCTCAAGGGGAAGCCTTGCCGCCTTGCCGCCCTCACGGAGAAGGCTTCTTCCACGTCCTGACCGGCGGATTTTCGCGCAGATCGCGGAAAAATTCCTGCAGGACCGCGCCGCATTCCTCTTCCAAAACGCCGCGCGTGACCTCCGGGCGGTGGTTGTAGGGCAGGGCGAACAGGTCGGTCAGCGTTCCGCAGGAGCCGGCCTTCGGGTCCGCCGCGCCGTAGACCACCCGCGCGATCCGCGCGTTGATGGCCGCGCCGGCGCACATCGGGCAGGGCTCTAACGTGACGTACATCGTGCATTTCCACAGCCGCCAGCCGCCCAAATACGCGCAGGCCTCGTCGATCGCCTCCAGTTCCGCGTGGCAGAGGGCGTTTTTCCTGCCCTCGCGGCGGTTCCTGCCGCGGCCGACAATGCTTTCGCCGTCCGTGATCACGCAGCCGACCGGGACTTCGCCCTCCGCGGCCGCTTCCTTCGCCAGCGCGAGCGCCTCGCGCATGTATTCCTCGTCTGTCATGGATCTGTCACCCCCGGTTTTCTCCATGATAGCCGATTTTTCGCCGTCCGTCAACTCCCCTGCGGTCAAAACGGCCTGCAGCAGGAGCGCCGCGTCGCCGAACGGCAGCGGCTTGCCCGTCTGCGTGCGGAGCGGTCTGCGAAACCGCTCGGTCAGATCGCGCAGGCGCGGCGCGTCTGCGGCCCGCGCGCGGCCGGTCAGCAAAAAGTCCGTCGAAACGTCGAACAGCCGCGCCATCTCAACCAGCAGCGCGGTGGACGGGATGCGCCGCTCCTGTTCATACATTCCCACCGCGCTCGGGCTGATCTTCAGCGCGGCCGCCAGCGCGCGCTGGGAAAGGCCCGCCTGCCGCCGCAGCAGGGCGATCCTTGCGCCAAGCATGGCCACCCCTCCTTTCCCCTTCACCCTACCACCGCCGCGGCGCGCATTTTGTAACTATTTGCGGGATCGAAAAAAACACTTGACATTACACGCCTCGTGTAGTACACTGTCCGTGTAGGAATTGGAAATAATTGGAAATAAAATATTTCGCAAAAGTTGCTGTTTCATTCTTTTGCTCTCCTTAATGCCGGTTTTCGGTCGTGATTTGCCTCGCATGGATAAGCTGAATCTATGTGTGGAGGTGAAATCGAATGACCGAACGCATCGCCGCGCGCCTGCGCGGTCTCCCCTGCCTGTCCGCCTTCGCACACGGCGTCTTCCGGTCGGGACCGATCGAATGAAGCTGGAGGAACTGTCCGAAGGCTACCGCCTGGCGGCGATCCCGCTGCGAGAGAAGCTGCGGCGGCTGCGGCAGGCGCTGAAAGCGGAGGACGACCCGCATCGGCGGGCCGCGCTGCGGCACGAGATCGCGCTCCTGTCCGGGATCATGACGCAGTGCCGCGAGCTGGCGGAGCTGACGGCGCATTACTATGAAAGGGGCTTTTGGCGCAATGAAAAGTATACCCTCTGATTATTCCGACCTGCGGCTGCCGCGGCAGGTCCAGCTGCGGCGCATGGAGCGCGTGATCCGCGACGAGCTGACCGACCGGCAGCGCGAAGTCCTGCTGGCGGTCTACTACGGCGGCAAATCGCAGGCGGAGATCGCCGCCGAGCGCGGCGTGAGCCGCTCCACCGTCTGCCGCACCCTGCGCCGCGCCGAGGAGCGGCTGCGCAGGTTCCTGCGGTATTAGATACAGAAAAAGATCCCTCCCGAACAAACTGCGTTCGGGAGGGATCTTTTGCATCATCGCGCGTTGCGCAGATACATAAACCGCACGCGAACGAACAAACTACGTTCGGGAGGGATTTTTCTTGTGTCAACGCACGCCGTGCAGATACATAAACCGTACGGGAACGAACAAACTACGTTCGGGAGGGATTTTTATGAACGAAAAGCCGAAACAGCCGGAGCGGCACTCCGACCTGCGCGATCCGAAGCTGCCCGCGATCAACGGCGGCGCCTGCGGCAACCGCGCGGAGGGCAAAGTGCGGAACGCAGAGCACGGAATGTACAACGCGAAATGTGATATGATGCCTGACGAATAAAGAGATATTCCCTCAGCTGTCATTGCCCGGCTTGCCCGGGGTGCGCAGCCGTCGGCAGCTTTGCTGCCCTACGGATGCGGCCTACCCCCTGCACAGCCGTTGGCAGCTATGCTGCCTTACGGATGCGGCGTGCCCCCTGCATAGCCGTTGGCGGCTTTGCCGCCTTACGGATATGGCGTGCCCCCTGCATAGCCGTTGGCGGCTTTGCCGCCTTACGGATATGGCGTGCCCCTTGCGGGTGTTGCGGGTGTTGCGGGTATTGCGGGTGCAATCTGTGCGTATCGATATTGGACACTCCATCGAAATATGATACAGATTCCAATATTGCGACGGACAGATTGCCACGCCGGTTTTCAACCGGCTCGCAATGACAGAATCGGAACTTCTCTCTAATCAGAAGGCAAGAGGCGCGCTCCGATGGAGCGCGCCTCTTGCGCATTGCGCATTGCGCATTACTTAAACGACCACAGGGTGCCGTTTTCGAGCAGGATCGACACGACGCCGTGCATGGAATGGCCGGTGTCGGCGTCGTAGGTGATCGTCGCGCGCGAGCCGTCGGACAGCTCCGCGTCGAAATAGTAGCGCGGCTCCTTCGTCTCGGCGTACGACCACGTCAGCTTCCACACGCCGTCCGGGCAATAGAGGTGCCCGGTCAGGTCGCTGTAGAGCGAGAGCGTGTACTCGGTGCCGTAATGGTAGGTCACCTCGCCGTCCTGCGTCGAGGCGTAGAGGCGGCGGTAGCCGGTCGCCTCTTTCTCCTGCGGCTGGAGGGGCGGCAGGACGCGCACGTAGCACAGATCCTTGCACCCGCTGTCCGCGGTCGCGGTGATGACGCAGTCGCCCTCGCCGACGGCGGTCAGCAGGCCGCCCTCCACCGTAGCGACGCGCTCGTCGCTGCTCTTCCACTGCACCTCGTCGTCCGAATCCGCTGGCGTGAGCTTGTAGGTCATCTGGAAGGCCGTGTCGATCTTGACCGCGACCTCGCTTTCGGTCAGGCGGATCGCCTCAGCGGGCGTGCCGCGCAGGACGAAGAACAGAATGACGGCGATCGCAAGCAAGGCCGTACCGGCCGCGATCCAGAGCAGAAAAGACCGTTTTCTACGACGTTTGATGTTCGGTTTTTTCCCGGCGGCGGACGTTTTCGCTTCGGCTTCGTCCGTCAGCGGCGCGCCGCAGCCGCCGCAAAAGAGCAGCCCCTCGTCGCACTCCCTGCCGCATTGCCTGCAAATCATCGTGTTGCCTCCGTGTTATTTCTTGAAGATGAACATGTTGTTTTCGTCGCCGTAGAGCACCAGCTTGCCGGCGTAATCCTTATCGGATCCGTTGCAGTACCAGAACTCGCTCACGGTGCCGTCGTCGGCCGTCGCGTCGAAGTATTCCCAGCCCTCGGCGGCGGAGCTGACGCTCCAGGAGAGGCCGGTCGTTTCGCCGTCGATGACGAGCTCGGCGCGGTTGTCCACAAAGACGGTCAGCGCGCAGTTTGCCTCGCTGTAATAGACGTCGTCGATGAACGCGCCGTCGAAGCGCCACGTGCCGACGATATCCGCGCCCTCCGCGGGAGGCGCCACGACCGTTACGCGGCAGTCGGCGGCTGCGCCGTCCGCGCGCAGGGTGATCGTGCATTCGCCCGCGCCGACGGCGGTGATCCTGCCGTCTTTGACCGCGGCGACGGAAGCGTCGTCGGTGCTCCACTCGCAGTCGAACTCGCCCGCGTCCGCGGGCTCATAGGTATAGCGCAGTTCCCAGGCGTCGCCCTGCTTCAGATAGAGGGCGTCCTCGGACAGCGCGACCGTTTCCACCGAGGGCGCGCGCAGAACGAAGAAGTACACGCACGCCAGCGCGGCGAGCGCCAGCACGACCGCGATGACGGGGAGAAGGATCTTCCACCGTTTGGACTTTTTCTTCGGCGGTTCCTGCGGCTGCGCGTACGGCCGGCCGTACGGCTGACCGTAGGGCTGCCAATACTGCGGCGGCTGGACCGGCTGTTGATACTGCGGCTGGGCCGGCTGTTGATACTGCGGCTGGACCGGCTGCTGATACTGCGGCTGCGCCGGCTGTTGATACTGCGGCTGCGCCGGCTGTTGATACTGCGGCTGCGCCGGCTGCTGATACTGCGGCTGCGCCGGCTGCTGATACTGCGGCTGCGCCGGCTGCTGATATTGCGGTTCGAACGGCTTCTGGTATTGCGGTTCGACCGGCGGCTGCGCCTGCGGCTGCTCGGGAATGGGCGTCATCTGCTCGTTTTCCATCGCTCGTACTCCTTATTCTTCCGAATGTGTGTCGAAATAGTAATCGCCCTGGTCGTAGTTGTCCTCGTAGAAGGCGACCTCCATGTCGGTCAGCGCAGCCTGGACGACGTAGCGACCGCCGTCCACGTCCGCGACCAGCACGGTGATCTCGCCGGCATAGGGCTTGCCGTGGTAAACCGCCTCGAACGCGACCGCGACCTCGTAGGCGTCGTCGATGGTCGCCTCCATGCCGTAATCCTCATACAGGCCGCTCTCGTACATGCGCTCCTCGGCACGGCGGATCTTCCGCAGTTCGGTGGATTGGATCTCGCAGCTCTCAAAGACGAAGTCCGTCTTGCCGAACAGCTCGACAAACGGCGCTTTGAGCTGCGGATGGGTGCTCGCGCCGATGGTGTCCAGATCGCCCAGCAGGATCGCCTGCGCGAACTCCTTCGCCATGCTGATATAGGCGTCCTCGTCCACGACAACGCGCGGGAGCGTCTGCTGCGCTTCCGTCTGCGTCGGGACGGCCGCGCCCGGCGTTTCCTCCGTCGCTTTCGTTCCGTCCTGCGGCTGCGCGCCCTTGAAGACGAACAGCCACAGCGCCGCGGCCACTGCCGCGGCAAGGGCAAGGACGATCAGCAGCGGCACAAGGACGCCGCCGCTCTTTTTCTGCGCGGAGACGGGGCGTTTCGCGTCTTCCGTCTGCGGCTCGCCGCAGAAGATGCAGAAGGTCAGACCTTCTTCGATCTCTTTTCCGCAGTGTTTGCAAATCATCGTCTGTCTACCCCCTTAGTCCGCATCGAACGGGCGGTAGGATATCACGACCCAGTTCTCGCCGATCCTGCCGACCGTGACCTCGGTGCTGTCAGTCCGCTCCGGTGTCTCATAGTTCACCGTGACGACGTACGCCTCTTTGACGTTTTCGTAGCTGCCCATGAAGCTGAGCGCCATTTCCAGATCAAGGATGCGCGCGTCGTCGCAGGGCGCGGACTGTCCCGTTTCCGCGGTGCAGTCAAGTGCTCTGCCGGTGTCCAGTTCGTTCTCGAGATAGCTGTAGTAATGGTACTCTACCACTGTTTCCATCGTCGGCAGATCGTTGTTCCAGTAGGTTTCGACAAAGGTCTTCGCCACCAGCTCGTAGGGCGTGAGCGGCTCCGCGGCGGCAGGCTCCGACGCAGCAGTCTCCGAAGCGACGGTTTCCGCGG
Source organism: uncultured Oscillospiraceae bacterium (assembly GCA_905233385.1). Taxonomy (GTDB): domain Bacteria; phylum Bacillota; class Clostridia; order Oscillospirales; family Oscillospiraceae; genus JAZOXB01. The sequence continues at coordinate 8,166 of CAJOEH010000006.1, read as the reverse complement.
CGGATCTCTCGTTGGAAGTATCTGCGGCCTTCGCCGCCGCAGGGCGGAAGAGAATGACCGCAGCCGCCGCGAGCAGGGCGATCACGACAGCGCCGATCGCGACGATCTTCCAACCGCCGCCCTTCTGTTTCTTCTGCGGCCAGCCGCAGCCGCCGCAGTAGAGGGCGTCGTCGGGGTTTTCTCTGCCGCAAAGCATACATTTCATACTGCTTTCTCCTTCTCTCTGTTCAGGAATCCCGCGAAGACCAGCATACCGGCGACCGCGAAGAACAGCGCCATCATATACGGCTCTTCCCACAGGCTCTCAAAGAAGCTGTGGATCAAAATGCCCACCAGACCGGCGAACATGCCGGCGCACAGGGGCTTGTCGCCCGTCCGCGACGAGCGCGCGATCGCCCGCACGCCGTTCCAGACCACGCCGACGACGCTCGTCAGGAAGGCGGTCAGACCGACGATCCCGTTTTCGACGAGGATCTTCACGTAGTAGTTGTCGACGTACATATAGTCGTAGTCGGGATTGATCGGATTCTGCGCCGCGACCGCGCCGCCGAACATGCCGTAGCCGAGGCCGGTCTTCCAGGCGTAGTGCTCGTCCAGATAGCCGAAGGCGGTGTCCCAGCGTTTGCCGCGGCCGGCTCTGGCGTTGGACTCCTGGAACTGCGGGGTGAAGAGATAGCCGATCCGGCTTCGCACGAAGGGCAGGAAGCAGGCCGCGATCCCCGCCAGGAGCATGACCGCGAAGAGCCTGCGGTCGACGATCAGGGCGAACAGCGCGGCGATGATCGCCAGCGCCATCCACGCCGCGCGCGTCATGGTGAACAGGCAGCCGAGGCACATGGAGATCCCCGCGATCCAGAAGAAGGTCTGCGCCGCCGGGGTCTTGCAGGTGTAGGCTCTGCCGATCGCCATCGGCGCGAACAGGAGCATATACGCCGCCATGATGTTCGGATTGGCGAAGATCGAATAGACGCGGGTGCGCACGGCGGTCTCCGCGCGGTCCTGCCAGGTCTCCGGGATCTCCACGCCGATCACGAACTGCCAGATCCCGTAGAGGGCGAAGACGAACGCGAGCAGGACCATCGTGTCGTACATCAGGCGCAGGTCGCGCTCATCGCGCAGCAGGCGCGTGACGAGGAAGAAGACCAGGATATACTGCATACTCGCGCGGAAGCCCGTGACGTTGATGTCCCAGAAGCGGGAGGTCAGCGTCAGCAGGGCGATGCCGACGAGCAGATAGAAGATCAGATAGACGTCCAGCGAGTTGAAGGCGCTGCGCAGCGGGCGCGGCGCGTTGAGCCGCCGCACGACGATCCACAGAAGGCAGAACAGCATGAGCGCCTCGTCCCACACGGACGAGAGCGCGCCGAGCGGCAGAATGTCGCGGAGCAGCCAGTCGAGCGCGCCGTAGGAGGCGAGCAGGAACAGCAGAATCGCCGTCATGCCGCCCGCGAAGAGCCAGCCTAACGTCCGGCTCTCCCGTCCCTTGCGCAGGATCAATGCGTAAATGCGATAAAGGAGGCTCCCCTTCACCGCGGGGCCGATCCGCTGTCCGAAGCGCCAGAGCCCTTCGTTGACGCGGTCAAGCAGGCCCGCCGTCTTCGACCGCGCGGCGAATCCCTCCGCGCAGAGGATCTTCGCGCAGATCCCGTAGAGGAAGGACTGCCGCCAGCGCCGTCCGAGCGCAGCCGACGCGCGCCCGACCGGCGAGCGGCCGATCCACGCGGCAAGCGCGGCGACCGTCCGCCAGATCAGGCTGTTTTTCAGCAGCTCGTTCATCATCCCAGCAGCTCCAGCGACAGGATCTGGCCGGTGATCTCCACGGCGATCGTCTTGACGATATAATCCTTGCCGACGCGGATCTCCTGCGTGACGACGGAGAACGCGCCCGGCGTCGCCGTCGCGTTCGCCTCCACGGTCAGGATCAGGTCTTTCGTCCCCTCCGCGCCTTCGACCCGCTCAATGCCGACGATCTGCGCGTCGACGAGCTTGTTGCTGTTGTAAAGGCGCGTGCTCTCTACCGTCGTGCCGCCGATGTTCATCGGCTCCGCCTCCAGCAGATCAAAGATGTTATCCGCCAGCGCAGCGTCAATATCGTCGCACAGCACCGTGAAACGGATATTCGGCGCGCTCAGCGCGTCCGCGTCTCCGATCTCGCCGCTGCCTCTGTTCAGCAGCTTATAGCCCGCGAACGCCAGCGCGGCGACAAGAATGACGATGACGATCACGTCGATGACGTTGAATCTTCTTTTCTTTTCGGTTCGTTCCATAAGCCCTCCGAAATCCCGTTCCCGGGATTGTTTTTTTTGCAATAATATAATATAATAATATATTATTATAGTAGATACGACCAAGAAATTCAAGAGGATTTGACCATGAAAATCATCCACATGATCTCCGGCGGCGACGTCGGCGGCGCGAAGACCCACGTGCTCTCCCTGCTCGCGGGGCTGAACAAGACCGAGACCGTCCATATGATCTGCTTCACCGAGGGCCCCTTCGCCGCGGAGGCGCGGCAGCTCGGGATCCCGACCACCGTCATCGAGGACAACGACCTGTTCGGCACGCGCAAGCGGATTCTTGCCATGATCCGCCACGACGGCTATCAGGTCATCCACTGCCACGGCGCGCGCGCCAATCTAATGGGCATGCTCCTGCAAAAGAAGGCGGGCGTGCCGGTCATCTCCACCATCCACAGCGACTATAAGCTGGACTATATGGGAAGGCCCCTTGCGGCTCTGACCTACGGCAACATCAACAAGTTCGCCCTGCCGCGCTTCGACGCCTGGATCGGCGTGAGCGCGGGCATGACGAATCTTCTGATCTCGCGCGGCTTCGACCCGCAGCGGATCTACACACTCTACAACGGCGTCGATTTCTCCAAGCCCTGCGACCCCGTCCCGCGCGGTGAGTATCTGGAGCGGCTCGGCTTCGCGGAGGACAACGTCGTCTTCGGCATCGCCGCGCGCATCAACCCCGTTAAGGACATGACCACGCTGGTCCGCGCCTTCGCGCAGGCGGTGAAGGAATGCCCGAACATCCGCCTCGCCATCGCCGGCGACGGCGAGCAGGAGGCGGAGATCCGCTCCCTTGCCGCGTCGGTCTGCCCGAAGGGCACGGTCGCCTTCATCGGCTGGGAGGCGGATATCGACAGCTTCTACAACGCGGTCGACGTCAACGTCCTGACCTCCCTCTCTGAGACCTTCCCCTACGCCCTGACCGAGGGCGCGCGGATGCACTGCGCGACGATCTCCTCGCAGGTCGGCGGCGTGCCGTGGCTGATCGACGACGGCTTCAACGGCCTGCTCTTCCCGGCGCAGGACGTGCAGAAGCTCGCCGAGCATATGATCTTCTTCGCCGAACACCCGGAAGAACGCGCCGCCATGGGCGAAAAGCTCTATGAAAAGACGAGGCGCGACTTCTCGCTCGACGCGATGCTCGCCAAGCAGAAGAGCATCTACGAGACCATTATCCGCCGCGCCGCGCGGCCGAAGTTCCGCCGCGACGGCGTCGTGATCTGCGGCGCGTACGGCAAGGGCAACAGCGGCGACAACGCCATCCTGAACGCCATCGTCGAGCAGCTCCGGCACATCGACCCGGATCTGCCGATCTGCGCCCTCAGCCGCGACCCGATGGAGACGAAGCTCTGCGCCAACATCAATTCGGTGCATTCCTTCAACATCTTCAAGATCGGCCGTCTCCTGCGCCGCTGCCGGCTCTATATCAGCGGCGGCGGCACGCTGATGCAGGACGCGACGAGCACGCGCTCGCTGCTGTACTACCTGTTCAGCATCCGGCAGGCGGCGTTCCACGGCTGCAAGATCATGCTCTACGGCTGCGGCGTCGGCCCGATCTCCCGCCCGCGCAATCAGAAGCGCGCCGGCAAGGTGCTCGACCGCTGCGCGGACATCATCTCCGTGCGCGACCGCTATTCGATCGAGATCCTGCACCAGCTCGGCGTGACCCGACCGGAGATCCACCTCAACGCCGACCCCGCCCTGCTGATCGACCCGCCGGACACCGACGAGCTGCGCGCCTACCTGCGCCGCTGCGGGCTGACCGACGGCAAACGCTACATGATGATGGCGGTGCGGCCGTGGGAGGGCTTCGACGAGAAGGTCGCCGCCTTCGCCGACGCCGCGGACTACGCGCACCGCGAATACGGCCTGATCCCGATCCTCTACGCGATGGAGCCGAACCGCGACGAGGCCGCGGCGAAGGCCGTCGCCGCGAAGGTCAAGGGACCGCACCTGGTCCTGAGCGCCGGCATCAACGGCGGCGAAATCCTCGCACTGGTGCGCCGGATGTCGCTGGTCGTCTCCATGCGCCTGCACACGCTGATCTTCGCCTCCGGGCAGGGCGTGCCGATGGTCGGCGTCGTCTACGACCCGAAGGTCAGCGGCTTCCTGGACTATCTGGGGCAGGAGCTCTACCTCCCGCTCGCGGAGGTCAACGCCGCCGCGCTCGGCGACCTGATCGACGCCGCGATCGCGGAGGAACCGTTCGGCGCGGAAAATATCGAACGCCTGCGCAGGCTCTCGCGGAAAAACGAGGAGCTTGCCAAGCGCCTGCTGGAGTGAACGCTATGACAAACGAACGCCGCGCGTCCCTGCTCGCCTATTTGCAGGAGCGCCTGATCGCTCCGCCGTTCGCCTGCGCCATGGCGGCGATGCCCGCCCCGTCGAAGCCGCGCCCGTTTGCCGCGAAGCTGAGCGGCAGCGCGCGCCGCGCCTCTGCGGAAGCAGAAGAGGCCTGTGCGCCCAACGCCTCGCTCGCGGAGCTGGTGAGCGATCTGGACGAGAGCTTCACGGAGATGGTCCTGCGAAAGATCGACGAGCGCGGCATGACCGACGCGGAATGCTATAAAAAGGCGAACATCGACCGCAAGCACTTCTCGAAGATCCGCTCGGACGCGCATTACCGCCCCTCGAAGCAGACCGCCCTCTCCCTCGCGGTCGCGCTGGAGCTGCCGCCCGCGGAAACAGACGAGCTGCTCGCCAAGGCGGGCTTCGCCCTGTCGCGCAGCAGCAAGTTCGACGTGATCGTCTCGTATTTCATCGAAAACCGCATTTACGACCTTGCGCAGATCAACGAGGCCCTGTACGAATTCGACCAGCCCTTGCTGTGCGTATAGCGCACTATTTGATGAACTGTCATTGCCCGGCTGACAAAGTCAGCCGGGCAATCTGTCCCTATCGAATAACGCTTATTTTTGAATCATTATGGTGTCGCTCTGCGACAAATTGAATTTCATTTTCCAATTCTCCGAATTGGAAAATACCACAATTATTCACTATTCATTCTTCATTCTTCACTAAAATTTGTCGCCCGGCAGGCGACCATCTTAAACAACTCCGTTGTTATCATGTGGTTGTAAACAAAATAACCACATGATTTCTTTAGGAGGCAACACAATGAACAACACGAAAAGCAACACAACGGAACTGGTCTTCATCCTCGACCGCAGCGGCTCCATGGCGGGGCTGGAGAGCGACACGATCGGCGGCTTCAACGCCATGATCGACAAGCAGAAAAAGCAGGACGGCGAGGCCTACGTCACCACCGTCCTCTTCGACCATGAGCTCCTGACCCTGCATGACCGCGTACGCCTCGCCGACCTCAGGCCGCTGACCGACCGCGACTACGTCGTGCGCGGCTGCACCGCCCTTCTGGACGCGATCGGGCAGACGGTGGAGCACATCAAGGACGTCCACCGCTACATCCGCCCCGAGGACGTGCCGGGCAGCACCGTTTTCGTCATCACGACCGACGGTCTGGAGAACGCGAGCAAGCGCTTCTCCGCCGACGCGGTCAAAAAGCTGATCGAACAGCAGAAGGAATGCGGCTGGGAGTTCCTCTTCCTCGGCGCGAACATCGACGCGGTGCAGACCGCCGCGACCTTCGGCATCGCGCCCGACCGCGCCGCGAACTTCCACGCCGACCGCAAGGGCACGAAGACCGTCTACCACGCCGTCGCCGAGGCCGTCTGCGGCTTCCGCGCGAGCAAGCGCATGCCGGGCGCGTGGAAAGAGGCCGTCGACGAGGATTTCAAGTCCCGCGGCAGCGAGCGGTAAAACTCAGGCTGTACTTTTCCGCCGCGCGGTAGTATACTGGAAACAGAAAGTTTAACACTCGACGGGAAAGGATGACTGAGATGAAGAAACGACAGTTCCGTTGCGCGCTCGCGCTGCTTCTGCTCCTGACGATCGTTCTGACAGGCTGCGGCAGTTCCGGCGGCTATTCCGGCAGCAATCCAGGCAGCACACCCGGGAACACACCCGGGAACACCCCCGGCACGCCTGCCGGAAGCAAGGACCCCGTGATCCGGATCGTCCCGGCGTCGACGAGCGGGATCACGTACGAAGCCTATGACAACGGGTATCTGAGAATGCAGATCCCGAAGGGTTGGACGGTGGAAACGCCGAAGACGAACACGTTTTCCGGCTACACGTTCCAGCTCTACAACCCGAACGACAAGGATTACATGATCCAGTTCTGCCTGGCGATGTCGGGCTTCCTGAAGAGTGAAGAGTCGAAAGAGCTGTACGCCGCGCTGTATTCCGCCGCCGCCTGGGGCCAGATGCCGGCGATCGACCCGCAGACCACCGAGCAGTACTATCGCGTATGGAACGAGAGCGCGGCGGTCGGCAATCAGATGATCAACCAAGAGTTTTTCGTAACGCTGCCCGAGTTTGAGATCATCGAAAACCTGGGGCAGACACCCCTCGGCGGCGACATGCTCCGCGGGTCCTTCGTGAACGACCGCGGCGAGCCGATGCAGGGCCTGTTCACGACGACCGTGGTGGACGTGGGATCCTTCTACGTCTACGGCTATGATCTCGCGCCGCTGAACACCTACCACAACATTATGATGTACGCGCCGGACGCGGAATTCGTGAACTGGCAGCCGATCTACGATTATTGCCTGTCTACCATCGAGTTTACCGACGCCTTCATGATCGGATTCAACAGCGAGCAGAACACGCAGCTCGCCTCCGTGCAGGCGAACGCGAAGATCTATAACGAGATGTCCGACATGATCATGGATTCGTGGAACCGGCGCAGCAGCTCCTACGACATCATCAGCCAAAAGCGCAGCGACGCCACCCTCGGCTACGAGCGCGTGTACGACGTGGAGACCGGCGACGTCTACCGGGCGTATAACGGCTTTATGGACAGCTACTCCGGCACCCGCTATCAGAGCGTCACGGACGACATGTACACCTGCGTGATCAGCGGCTATATCGAGAAATAGCGCGCCGCACCGCGCGTACCGCGCCCATGCGCTCCGCTCTCCTGCGCCGCGCCGTACCGCACCCACGCGCTCCGCTCCGGCCGTACCGCCGCCCCTTCCTCGCCGCGCCGCGCACCGATACAAAAGGGCAGCCTCCCGGGAACGGGAGGCTGCCCTTTCAATATTCGCACCGCACCATCTTTCTGTGTCATTGCGAGCCGCCAACGGCGGCGTGGCAATCCGTGCCTATCGATGAGGGACGCTTCCTCGCCAACCACCTGAATCCCAAATCCTGTCATTGCCCGCTCACCGGGCAATCCGTGCCTATCGATGAGGGACACTTCCTCGCCAACCACCTGAATCCCAAATCCTGTCATTGCCCGCTCACCGGGCAATCCGTGCCTATCGACGCGGGACACATTCTCGTAATACGATGCAAATCCCAACCCTTCCACGGACAGATTGCCACGGTCGCATACGCGACCTCGCAATGACACACTTGGATGAGTTCCACACAAATTGTTCATTACTCACTATTCAATAGCTAACAAAAGAGACGCCCTACTTTCGTAGGACGTCTCTTTTATGTTGGCGTTACCTATCTTCCCGGGTAGGCCAAGTGTTGTCCTTGCCGTTAAAAAGCATTCCTGTGGAATGCTTTAGGCAAGCACAATACTTGGCTGTTTCAGAGATGAAAAAACCTCCTACTTTCGTAGGAGGTTATGTGTTGGCGTTACTTATCTTTCTGGGTAGGCCAAGTATTGTTTTGCCGTAAAGAAACAATCCGGTGGATTGTTTCAAGCAAACACAATGCTTGGCAAACAGAAAACCTCCTACCGAAGCAGGAGGTTTCTGTTATGTTGGCGTTACCTATCTTCCCGGGCAGTCACCCGCCAAGTATTGTCGGCGCAAATGAGCTTAACTTCTGTGTTCGG
>CAJOEH010000005.1 GCA_905233385.1 uncultured Oscillospiraceae bacterium | reverse complement strand
GATACTTCCTTGCCATAATAATACCCCCCTATGTAGTACTTCTATTTTCCTACATAGGGGGGTGTTTTGTCTATTGTCTGTTTTTACTGGTTCTGTTCACTGTCAAGGTGCTTTTTGTTATTCGTCATTGAGCAGTTCCCGCGGCTGCGACAGCGACTTTTTCGCGCGCAGGCTGAGCAGGAGAAACAGGAAGGTCCTCACGAGACCGGCCGCGCCTGCCGCGACGAATAGGTGATCCAAGGGCGATAAGCCGGTATGATACCACCGGTATACTTCCTGCGGCGCGGGGAAATAGTTCGCCAGGACGACCGCAATCAGGTTTCCCGCCTGCACACAGAACGAAAGGATCAGCGTGATCGGCAGGAAGTACGTGAGGCGACGGTCGGTACAGCCGTCGACCGCGATCTGCCGCGCCGTTTTCAGCGCGCCCGCGGCGGCGATCGAGGTCAAAAGCATCGCAATAAGCTCGGCTGTGATACTGAACGCGAACGGCGAAGCGGAATCGCTGAGGATGATCAGACTGACGACAAGACCCGCGGCGCTGACGACCATGCGGAGGATCGCGTCAGCGCGCAGGAGCGCATACCCAGCGCCTTTCAGCGGCTTGCCGGAGCGGGCGTTCGCGGCGACGAGGACCAACGCGATGACGGGCAGCGCCATCACGACGGTCAGGATGATCAGGTGCCGGATCGCGCGGAAATCCGAAACCGTCAGGATGAACGCGTCGTAAACCGAAGCCGCGTCTGCCCATGCGAAGCCGAACGCGGCATAGCTCCATAAGACAGCAACGGTCAGCAGATACGTGAGAAGCCGTACGACCACGGCAGCGAGCGTCAGTCGGGAAGAAGCAATCTTCCGAAGCGTCTGATCCTGCATTACGGCGCCTCCGATTCGGAAGGAAGCCCCGTCTGCCGGCGCTCCAGCGCAATTCTGCCGCGGAAACAGAGTATTATCAGCAAAAGGGAACTCAGAAATCCTGCGGCAACAATACCGACCTCAAGGACGACGATAAACGTGACTTTGAAATCAAAGAAGACCTGTTCCGCCTCCGGCAAAGCAGAGTCACGGGCGTGTGCCACGCTTTCCGCGAGCAGCGCGATCATATTTCCGATTTTGATGACAATCGAAAGAATCAACAGAATCGGCAGAAAATACGTCATATTGCGGCGGCTCGCGCCGTCCCCGGCGACTTGCCCGGCGGTTTTCAGGACGCTTGCGGAACCGATCGAGATCAGGAACATCACCAGGATTTCAAGAACGATGCAGAGCATCGGGAAAATGCGGATGTAGTACCAGGTGAACGACAGCGCGACCGCACTGAGTACCGCCTGCACGATCATATATACGCGCAAAATGGAATAACCGCTCCGCTTCAACTCACGACCGGAGCGGGCATCGCGGTAAATCAGAAACATCGCGATCACCGGCAGCGCCGCAAAGCAGGTCAGCGGCAGCGCTTTTAAGAGCGTTTCAGGATGCAGCACGTAGCGAAGGATATTGCAGGAAGCATCGTCGCCGCGCCGAAAGTGCCCATAAGCATTGTTGGAAGCGATATCATGCCAAATATGCGTGAGAATAAAGAGCACGGTAAGGAACTTTGCAATCGCGGCAAACAGCATCAGTTTGGAGGCTGAGAGTTTCCGCAGCGCCTGATATTGCATAGAAACACCTCCGATCAACTATCTATCCGGTATTGTACCATTTCGACGGATTTCTGTCAATGAAAAGCGCGCTGCATTGCAGCGCGCTTTTCATTAGTTGCACTATCAGCCGCCGAAGACTTTGAGCAGGAAGCCGGCTGCGATCGCGGAGCCGATGACGCCGGCGACGTTCGGGCCCATGGCGTGCATCAGCAGATAGTTGTTCTTGTTGTACCTTCTGCCGACGTCCTGCGAGACGCGGGCCGCCATCGGAACGGCGGACACGCCCGCGGAGCCGATCAGCGGATTGATCTTGCCCTTGGTGATCCAGCACATCAGCTTGCCGACCAGCAGACCGCCGACGGTCGAGCAGGCGAACGCGACGAGGCCGAGGCCGACGATGAGCAGGGTCTGCACGTCGAGGAAGCGGTAGCCGATCATGGTCGCGCCGACCGAGGTGCCGAGGAAGATCGTGACGATGTTCATCAGGGAATTCTGCGCCGTGTCGGACAGACGCTCGGTCACGCCGCACTCACGGAACAGGTTGCCGAGCATCAGGCAGCCGATCAGCGGAGCGGTGGAGGGGAGCAGCAGCACGACAAAGATCGTGACAATGATCGGGAAGAGGATCTTCTCCGTCTTGGAGACTTCTCTTGCCTGTTTCATGACGATCTCGCGCTCTTTCTTCGTCGTCAGCGCCTTCATGAGCGGCGGCTGGATCAGCGGGATCAGCGCCATGTAGGAGTAGGCGGCGACGGCAATCGCGCCCAGGAGACCGGGCGCCAGCTTGGTGGTCAGGAAGATCGCGGTCGGGCCGTCCGCGCCGCCGATAATGCCGATGGAAGCGGCCTCAGCGCCGGTGAAAACGCCGGAGGCGGAAGCGCCGAAGAAGGCGAGGAACACGCCGAGCTGCGCGGCCGCGCCCATGATCAGGGAGGACGGACGGGCGATCAGCGGGCCGAAGTCTGTCATCGCGCCGACGCCCATGAAGATCAGGCAGGGATAGATGCCGGCTTTGACGCCGATGTAAAGAATGTCGAGCAGACCGCCGTGCGCAAGGATCGTGCCGTAGCTGTGGTAGGCGGGATCCGCCGGATCAAGAAACGCGTCCCACAGATCCTGATGGAACAGCGCGTCGGGGTTGCCGCTGCTGAGCTTGCAGTAGAACCAGCTGATATTGACGAGCAGACAGCCGAAGGCGATGCCGACCAGCAGCAGCGGCTCGAACTTCCGCCGGATGCCGAGGTAGAGCAGCACGCAGGCGATCACGATCATGATCAGGTTCTGCCAGCCGCCGTTCGCCATCAGCGCCGAAAAGCCGGAGTCTGTCAGCAGTCCTTTCAGAGTGTTGATGATATCCATGCAGGCCCCTCCTTATGCAAGGACGAGCAGGGCGGCGCCGGTATCGACCTTGTCGCCGATCTTGCAGACGACCTGCGCGACTGTGCCGGCTCTGGGCGCGGCGATCTCGTTTTCCATCTTCATGGCTTCGAGGATGGCGAGAGTCTCGCCCTCCTTGACGCTGTCGCCCTGCTTGACGAGCAGCTTGAGGATGACGCCGGGCATGGGCGCGGTCACGGGCTCGCCGGCGGCAAGAGAGACCGCGGCGGGCGCGGCGGCGGGAGCGGGCGCGGCAGAAGGCGCGGCGACCGGTGCTGCCGGAGCGGCGGCGGGAGCGGGCGCAAACGCCTCGTATTCGTCCAGAAGCATGGCCTTGCCAGCTTCGACTTCCACTTCGTATGTTTTTCCGTTTAAGGTTACTTTATACTTCATCGTCCTTGACCTCCTTGATGGAAATGAACCGCAGTTCGTTGAGCGGCTTGCCCAGTTTGTCCGCGACGATCGCCATGATCATGGCGGCTTCTTTGTCGGGAACGTCGAACAGCTTGACCTCGCCGGCACTGCCGGGCGCAAGTTCGGGCGACGCGGCGGGCGTCGGCTCGACGGGGAGGTCGATCACTGCGGTCTTTTTCGCTTTCGCCTTGAAAATGCTTCCGCTGATCAGCAGGACCGCCAGCAGGAGGCACAGACCGGTGAACACGACGGCATAGCCGAGCACGCCGGTCAGACCGGCGTCGCCGACGCCGAGATGCGACAGGCCGAAATCATTCGAATCCAGAATGAAATGACTCATGACGGCCCTCCTCAGATCTCTTCAATGCTGTACGTGCAGACGTTCTCTTCGGCGGCCTTGCGCTTTTCGAGGAATTCCGTCGCCTGCTTGGGGAAGCAGATATAACTCATGATATCTTCTTCGCTGCGCGCCAGATCGCCGAGGGCGGCCTTCGCGTCCTCAAAGTCCTTGCCGGTGCGCTTGCTGTCTTCGATGCGGCAGTCGATCGGCAGGTTGCCCGCGCCGAGGATCTTGTCCTGCAGCTCCGCGCTGACCGCGTCGGGCGCGATGCCGTATTCGCCCTTGAAGTAGTTCTTGACTTCGTTGGAGATGTTCTTGTAGCGTTCGCCGACGAGCACGTTCGTGACGGCCTGGTTGCCGACCATCTGCGACAGCGGCGTGACCAGCGGGGGATAGCCGAGGTCCTTGCGGACGGCGGGGATCTCCTTGAGGGCCTCGTCGAACTTGTCCATCGCGTTCATGTCCTTGAGGTTGGCGATCATGTTCGAGAGCATACCGCCGGGGACTTTATACACAAGCGCCTGCGAGTCGGTCGCCATGGACTTGGGGTTGATCGTGCCGGCGTCGATATACTTCTGTTTGATCGGCTTGAAATAGTCGTTGACCTTGTTGATGACGGCCTCGTTCAGCCCGGTATCGATCCCGTACTGGCCGAGCGCGTAGAACATCGTCTCGGTCGCCGGCTCGCAGTCGATCACGTCCACGCCCGCCTCGATCGCTTTTGTGATCGTCATGTACGCCATGCCGGTGGTGCAGTGGGTGTGCAGGATGACGGGAATGTCGCCGACCGCGGACTTGATGCCCTTGATCAGGCCTTCCGCCTCATAGGGGCTCATCGTGCCCGCCATATCCTTCAGGCAGAGGGTCTCGAAGCCCATCTTCACCAGCGTTTTGCACATCTCGACGTACTTTTCCACGGTATGCACGGGGCTCTGTGTGTAGGAGATGCAGCCGGAGGCGATCACGTGGCGGCCGTAAACCTCGGAGTACTTTTTGACGGCGGCCAGCGCGGTCTCCAGATTGCGGAAGTCGTTCAGCGCGTCGAAAATGCGGATGATGTCGATTCCGTTCTTGATGGAGAGCTCAACGAACTTCTCCACGACGTCGTCGTGATAGTGCTTGTAGCCGAGCAGGTTCTGACCGCGCAGCAGCATCTGCGTCTTCGTGTTGGGCATCGCCTTCTTGATGTTGCGCAGACGCTCCCACGGATCTTCACCCAGGTAGCGCAGGCAGGAGTCAAAGGTGGCGCCGCCCCAGCACTCGACGGAATAATAACCGGCCTGATCCATTGTGGAGAGAATGTCGGCAAAATCCTTGTAGGGGAGCCGGGTCGCCATCAGAGACTGGTTGGCGTCCCGCAGGACCGTTTCGGTGATCATAACTTTTCTTGCCATGATATGAAATATCTCCTTTGATATTGATAGGACTAAGAAATGCTGAACGGCGCGGAGGCGAGCAGCTTGCCGTTGACGTAGATCTCCAGCGTGTAGCTGCCGGCAACGACGGCTCCGTCCTTTTCGGGCATCGGGATCGCGCTGGTGTGACGGCGGCTGTACCACATGTCGTTCCACGCCATCGTCTTGACGGCGTCGGTCACGGCGTGACCTTCCGCGTCGCGGATGACGTAGGTCAGACGGATGGAATCCTCCGAGGCGTTGACTGCCTTGACTTCCAGACAGACCGCGATCTTTTCCGAAGCGGAGAAGGTCGTTTTCTTGTCGCTCAGATCGGTGTATTTCCACTCCGCCTGCTCCGGCACGGTCCAAAGAGAGACGTATCCGCCGTCAATGGGCAGCGGCGTTTCGGGGTCGATGCCGTAATCCCGGAAATTCTTCGCAGGGACGGTCTTCACGGCGGCTTCGGTCTCGCCGAAGACACGGGAGGAGGCGTCGGCGGAAGTCGTTTCGATCCTGAAGCTGTATTCCGTGTTGGGAATAAGGTTTTTCAGCACGGTGGAGTTGCCGGCGACGGCGTTGTTCTCCGCGTCCGGCAGATAGTCCGTGTGGAAGCTGCCGACGGCGTTATAGGTGACGTACCAGCCGCCGGAGGGAGCGCCCGCGGGCGTGTTCCACGAGAGCGTGACCGTGCCGTCGTCATTCGCCGTCGCGGTCAGATTGTCCACAACGATCGGATTGGCGGGGAAGACCAGCTTTTCCGGCTTGTCCATGCCTCTCGCGCTGACGGAGATCGTGTAATCTCTGGCGAAATCGGGCAGGTCGGCAATCGTGAAGGAGGTCTCTTTGGAGGTGCCCTCCTGGCGGAAATCGCCGGATTCACAGACGATCACCCATTCTTCGGGGAGGTTTTTCCCGGCCTCCCAGCGGATCAGCAGGTTGCTGCCGTCGATATCGACGACGTCAAGGTCGTTCGCCTCGACGAACGGCAAAAGCTCGTATTCCACCGTGGTGATCCCGGAAAGGAAGACGTCTCCCGCCGCCGCGAGGGTGAAGGTGTAGGTCTCGCCCTGCGTAAGGCCGGTGACGAGGAAGCCGTTGCCGTCAAAGTCGAAGGACTTTTCTCTGCTGCCGTCCTCGTTCTTGTAGGACAGGATCCAGTGCGAGGGCGTGGGCCCTTCGTGCAGGAAGGAGAGCAGGACCTCGCCGTCCTCGTCGCCGCGGCTGGCGGTAAAGTCGGTGATGCGCGTCGCCTCCGGGGTGGTGCGCGTCAGGGTCGTGACGCTCCCCGAGGTCAGCATATGATAGGGCGCGGCTTCCACGGTGATGGTATAGGTCGTTTTCTCGCTCAGACCGGAGAAGGTGTAGCGGTTGGAAACGACGTCGACAGGGTAGGCGTTGCCGTAGCTGTCGGTGCAGGTAACGACGAATTTGTCCTGCGTGTCGTTCGTGACGAGCTCGATGATCATTTCCTCGGTGTTGCACGCGAGGACGTTGACCGCGGACGCATGGACAAAGAACCAGGTCATGAAGAAGTACAAGACCGCGGCGATCGCGAGGAGAAGCCCCGCGATCAGGAAGATCTTGCCGACCTTGCCGGAGCGGCGCGGCATATCCTCGTCTTCCTCGGGCTGCTCCGCCGGTTCGTTCGCCGCGTCTACGTATTCGCGGGAAACGGGAACGGCAGGCTCCTGCGGCTGGTCGGCGAGTCCGTTGTCAGCCGTCGGTACTTCCGTCTCCGGCTCGGGCAGCTCTTTGTTGATGACGCGCTCTACCGAGGCAAGCAGTTCGTCCAGATTGATCTGATCCGGATCGTATTCCTCGTCAGATTCCGCTTCCTCTTCGCCGGTTTCTTCGCGTTCCGCCTGCGGCGCTTCTTCGGGCGCCTCGGCGGGGAGCTCCGTCTCTTCCGGCGCTTCTTCGGGAGCCTCCGCAGGCTCCGTCTCCGGCGCCGGTTCGACCGGCTCCGGGATCGGCGCGGCGGGCGCTTCCGTCGGCGTGATGACCGGGATCGCGATCGTCTTGTCGATATCCTTTTCCGTGCCCGCGCCGGACAGGTCGGGCGCGAAGCTCTGGCGGAAATCGTCGTCGAGCTGATCGGCGTCGGTCATGCGGATCGGCTCTTCTTCCGCGGGTTCTTCCTCCGCGTCGGCGGCGATCGGCGTTTCATCGGCGACGATCGGCGGAACGATCAGCGTATCGGAGATCTCGTTGCGCTGCATGTACATGCAGATCGCTTGCTTGAGATGCTCGGGATCCTGGTAGCGTTCCTCGGGGTTGAAGGCGCAGGCCTTCAGGATGATGCCGGCAAGCTCGTAATCGGCGTAGATCGGGGTGGGCAGGGGTTTGCCCGACATGCGGAGCTTGTCCGCCATGCCTTCGCCCGTGTTTTCGTCCTCAAACGGGTCGTGGTTGCCGTTGTAGATTTTATAGAGCACCATGCCGAGGGAGTACAGATCCATCGTCATATTGGGCGAGGCGGTGATATCCGACAGCTCCGGCGCGGCGTACGCGCCGAGATACTCTTCCGGCAGACAGGCGTATTCCAGGTCTTCCAGCGGGATCAGACCGAGATCGCCGAGCATGAAGCGGCCGCTTTTCGTCAGGAAGACGTTTTCCGGCTTGATATTGGCGAAAATATAACCCGCGTCCCGACACGCGCTCACCGAGTCGCACAGATCGATGCCGAGATTGATCGCGCGCAGATTGGTGATCGCGCCGTGGGAGAGCAGCTCGTCGAGCGGGATATGGAACGGACGGAGTATGTAAACGTCATAACCTACGCCGGAGTCTTTCGTCTCTACCTGAAAATCCAGCGCGCCCGCAAAGCAGCCGGAATCGGCGAGCTTCTTGCTTGCGTTCAGCTCCGCCTTGATATCGTCGATGACCCTGCCGTAGTATTCGTGCACGGCGGCTTCGTCCGCGTACGCGCCGGAGAGGATCATCGCGCGCACCTGACTGTCGGCGGCGGGGATCGAAAGGACCTTCAATACGTATCGCTCATCGGAAGAATCGCGGCGAAGGATGTAGCTTTTGCGTCCGTTGTGCTCTGCAGTTTCCTTTTCCACCTGCATTCCGTCCAGCAGGGGAGAGACCATTTTCAGATCGGACATAGCATTCGCCTCCTTATAAAACTCCAAAATTATCAACTATATACTATGACAATTTTTCAAAAAAATCAATAACATTCTTGTCATATTCTCGAGAAAATGATATGATAGGGAAAATGGAGCAATATATGTAACATGAACAGAGAGGAGTTCAGGCGCATCATTGCGTAGAAATCATATGGATAATAAAGTAGTATGCTATTATTGCGGAACGATCTACGACGAAGCCCGCAGGAAATGTCCGCTCTGCGGCAGCTCCCTGACGTCGAACGAAGACGAGAGCCGCCCCGTGCAGCGCCGCCGCATCACGGACGAAGAGCGCAGAGCGCGTCAGCGCGCGGCGAAGGGCAAGTATTCCGCACCGAAGAAAAAGAAAAAGAAAAACACAGACCCCAAGCCGTTCCAGATCGCCGCGCTGATCTTCCTGATCCTGGCGGTCCTCGTCGTGTTCTATTTCATCGGCGATATGATCGGCTGGTGGCCGGGCCTGGAGGACCGCGTCTCCCGCGAAGACCCGTATGCGGCCGCGAAATTCGATGACTCCTGCAAGGAGCTGACCCTGGACGCGGAACGGCTTGAATTCAAAGAGCCGGGCGAAAGCGCCGTGCTGACGGCAAGCGTCAATCTCTACTGCGGCAAGACCATGTACTGCGTCAGCAAAAACGAGGCGGTCGCGGACGTGGCGAAGCAGGCGAAGACGGAGATCGGCGAGGAGACGAAGACCGTCGCCTTTACCGTGACCGCGGCGGGCTACGGCGAGACGAGGCTCGAGTTCACCTGCGGCGACAAGAACGCCGTCTGCACCGTCTTCTGCGGCGATCCCGAGAACGCCGCGCCCACGGAAGCGACGGAGCCGGAGGGCTTCGTTCCGCAGCTGAATTACACGCTGGACGCTTCGCTTTACGCCAAGGGCGCGACGCTGATGCTCCGCGTGCTGAATCTGCCCTCGGGCATGAAGGTGGAATGGACCAGCGAGGACGTGACGGTCGCCAAGGTCAATCAGAACGGCATCGTGACGGCAATCAGCGGCGGTAAGACGAAGATCACCGCGCAGGTCGGCGAGCAGAAGGCGGAAGTCCTCATCCGCTGCGCCTTCGGCAACGATCCCGACAACGGCGCGCATCTGCAGCTGACCGACGTGACGCTTTCGCTGGCGAGGACCGAGACGTACAATATGTTCCTCTACGACTCCGACGGCGTACACATCACGGACATTACCTATACGATCGAAAACCCGAACGTCTGCGACGTGAAGGACGGCATCGTCACGCCGAAGAACCGCGGCACGACGAACGTGATCATCACCTATAACGGGAAAGAATACGTCTGCATCATCCGCGTGAGCTGAAAAAAGGGCGCGTTGCAAAATGAAGTCATTTTGCAACGCGCCCTTATGATTTTTGCCTGTTATGGCAAAAATCATCGCCTGCGGGCGGGTTATTGAACGTGAAGGGGGCCCCAAGACCGCCCCCTTCACACGTTCCCTGCCGGGAGCCTGTTGCTTTCTTCCCGCTTTTGCATTTTGCAACAGCCCCTATTCATTTACATCGTTCGCCAGTTTTCCGAATCGTAGAATTTGCAGAGCTTCGTCTCCATGAACCGCTCGTTGATCCTGCGGGGCACGTTCGGAGCATTCGTATACTTCGCGATCACGTAGCAGATCTCCGCAAGCGCGAAGCCGGAGACGACGTCCGGGAAGACGTGCTGCTTCGTATAGAGCGTGGAAGCAAAGATCAGCAGCGCGCCGATCACGCCGAACGCGCCGACGAGGAACCTGTGCTTCGGCCGTTTCACGTCCAGCAGACACCGCGCGCCCATCCAGGCGATAAAGCAATGGAGCGACGGGAAGAGATTGGTCGGCGTATCGGTCCAGTAGATAAAGCGGGCGGCGTTGGAGAAAATGTCGGTTCCCGTGATCTCCGGTCGGACGTTTTTCGTCGGCATCGCGATAAAGATGATCATGCACACGAGCTTGCCGATAAAGTCCGCCGCAATGAGCAGGTACGCGGATTCGGGGCTGTCTCTCGCGACCATGATATACACGTAAGCGTAGTAGACTACGGAGAGAATATAGACGATCGACCAAACGGGCGTGAACGGGAAATAGGCGTCCACCTTTGAGGTCAGTTCGATCGCTTCCATCCCGAAGATGAGATGGACCAGCTTGCTCCCGAAATAGGCGAACATATTCATCGCGAAGGCAAACACCAGCGGAAGGAGCGCGTAGGTGGGGATCATCACGTGCAGCGTACGGCGCAGCAGATCGTGATCCTCTTCGTTCTTTTCGCGGAAAGCGAAGAACCGCTGGCCGAGATAATTGAAGCCGACGAACAGCACGGAGCCGCTGTAGGTCGCGATATAGTCCGCCGCGCTCTTCTTTTCGGCGGCGACCAGACTCAGTCCGGCCAGGATGCCGCCCTTCACGCCCGTCAGGATCGGATAGATCAGCAGCAGCGCGATCGCGTGGGAGAGCACGTAGCAGACCACGATATTCAGCGTAAAGCGCAGCGCCGCTTTCGCGTTGTCGCCCTGATACTTGAATGTGAAGTACTTGTTGAGGAAATAGCTCATCACGCTGGCGATGGCGGTGCTGATCGCCGAAGCGGGCAGCGGCGCGAGCGAGGTAAAAGCAAGCAGCAGCGCTTTCAGCCCTTCGCCGACGATCGTGTTCAGCACGCCGACCAGAAGGAACTTCCAGAGCTTGACGTCAAAAAGGGATTTGATTCTTTCTTTCATATTGATTCTCCGCAAAACAGCGTTATTCGTTGCTCCAGCAGGTCCAGACCGCGCCGCCGCTGCTGACCGTAAAGATCGGCTTTCCGTCCGAACTGAGATAGCAAAGCGTCACGGAAAGGGAAGGCACGCCGCAGCGCGCGGCGACGTCTCGCGCGATCGAGGCGGCGTCCTGCCGGAAGGTCTCGGGCGCAAGCTCGTCCGTATAGACGCTGCTGCCGTAGGCGCAGGCGGCCTCGTAGTCCAGCGCGGTATCCTGCGAGAGCGTCAGGACGTTCGCCGCAGGATCATAGAGCGGCTCATAGGCGGACCAGTGTTCTTTTACATAGGCAATGAGGTCCGCGTTCTGCGCGGGTTCTTCCGTTGCGTCCGTCTGCATCGAGTTGTAAAGCGACAGGAAGCGGACGAGCAGGAAGGCGCTGACGCCGATCAGCACGGCGAGAAACAGCAGAAGCGCGGCGATCAGCCACTTTTTCATCGTATCACCTTCTGCCATATTCTATCTGATAATATCCGATTTGTCAAACGGATTGTCTTTCTTGACAACGAGGCCTGTAACGTATATAATCGTTTTCAGGCGAGGTGATCGGATTGTTTTATATCGCTGCGGCAATTCTGCTGATCATGAATTCTGCCGCGTTCTATTTGATGTGGAAAGACAAGCAACTTGCGCGGCACCGGGGCAAGCGTATCCCGGAGCGCGTTTTGTTTCTGGCCGCGGCGCTTTTCGGCGCGCTGGGCGGCTGCATCGGCATGTACGCCTTCCATCATAAGACCAGACATCTCAAGTTTTCGCTCGGCTTTCCGCTGCTTTTCCTGGTGCAGGTCTACCTGGTTCTCCTGCTGATCGGGAAAAAGATCATCGTGCTTCCGTAAATAACAGGAACGGCAATTACCGTTCCTGTTTTTTCTTTAGTTTCGTTTTTTTGCCGTCCGGCGTGACGATGTAGGTGTTGTCCAGCTGCGCAGTCAGGCTGCGTTTGAAGGCGTCGATGTACTGCCTGCGCAGCTCGTCGCGTTCTTTGATTTCTTCGTCGGTCAGGCCCTCGGCCTTCGCCTTGTGCGCAAGTTCGTTAATCCTGCGGATCACTTCGTCCATTGTCATCTTTATCAACTCCGCGTTCATCATAGCGGCTTTTGCGGAAACTGTCAAGAACGGACTTGCCACGGCGACGGGAAACGGCTATAATGGAAGCAGAAAAACGGAGTGTGATATTATGAGAGTTCTCATCATCGGCGGCGGGGCGTCGGGCATGATGGCCGCGCTGACCGCCTCTGAAAAAGCGGATAACAAGGTGTTAATCTTGGAGCGGCAGGCGCGGATGGCGCGAAAGCTCCTTGCCACGGGCAACGGCCGCTGCAACCTGACCAACCGCAATCTGACCGCTGAAAACTACCACGGGCAGCAGCCGCGGTTCTGCGCCTATGCCCTGAAAGAGTTCGGCGTGGAGGACACTCTGGCCTGTTTCCGTTCGCTGGGGCTCTTGACAGTGACGGAGGACAGCGGGCGCGTCTACCCGCGCAGCGACAGCGCGAACAGCGTCGCGGACGTCCTGCGCCTGCCGTTGGAGCAGCGCGAAAATGTGACAATTTTAACGTGCGCGGAGGTCAAGACTCTGCAGCGGCTGAACGGTGAATTCGTCGCCGTCGCGGGTGATACCGCCTACCACGCCGACCGCGTGATCGTCTGCGCGGGCGGATGCGCAGGCGGGAAGCTCGGCGGCACCGACCTCGGCTATAAGCTTTTGTCGTCCTTCGGTCACACGCGGACGAAGCTCCTGCCCGCGCTCGTGCAGCTGCGCACCGACACGACCTTCGTGCGCTCGCTCAAGGGCGTGCGCTGTGAGGCCGAGGTGCGCCACGCGGGGCAGAAACGAACCGGGGAGATCCAGTTCACGGACTACGGCGTGAGCGGCCCGCTGATCTTCGAGCTGTCGGCCTATGCAAAGCCCGAGGAAGACCTGATCGTCGATTTCCTGCCCGAATTATCCGAAAACGAGATAAACGATATGCTTCTGCACCGCTGCCGTACCATGCAGGAACTGAAAGCGGAGGACCTGTTGACAGGAATGCTTCACAACCGCCTCGGCAGGACGATTCTGCGGTCGGCGGGCTTCTCGCTCGAACTGCCCTGCGGCGCGTTCGCGCAGGCAGAGCTGGAACAGATCGCGAAGCAGATCAAAAACTTCCGGATCCGCGTTCTCGGCACGATGGGCATGGACGGCGCGCAGGTGACTGCCGGCGGCGTGCGCACGGAGGAATTTGACGAAACGACGATGGAGAGCAAACTCTGCCGCGGACTGTATGCTGCGGGCGAGGTGCTGGATATCGACGGCGACTGCGGCGGCTACAATCTCCAGTGGGCGTGGTCGTCCGGCCGTCTGGCGGGACAGTTGAGGAGCGCGAAATGATACGCGTCAGAGACTTGATCCTGCCGCCGCGGCACGACAGGAACGATCTGCTCTACCACGCCGCAAAGGCGCTGCGCGTGAAGTCGTCGGAGATCGAAACGCTGTCGATCTTCCGTCGCTCTCTCGACGCGCGGAAGAGGCCCGCCCTGCGCTGGGTCTACACGGTGGATGTGACCCTGCGCAGCGGAGAGGGCGCGCTCCTGCGCCGCAACAGAAGCAGTAAAATCACACGGGAAACGCCCTACGTCTACCGCGTTCCGAAGAAAACAACGCCAGACCGGCCTTTGATCGTAGGCTTCGGCCCTGCCGGCATGTTCGCCGCGCTGGTGCTCGCCGAGGCCGGCCTGCGGCCGATCGTTCTGGAGCGCGGTGAGCCCGCGCCGGAACGTCGGAAGAAGGTCGAAGCCTTTTGGAACGGCGGCGCGCTCGACCCGGAGTCGAATGTCCAGTTCGGTGAAGGCGGCGCGGGCACGTTTTCCGACGGAAAGTTGAACACGGGCACGAAGAACGAGCGCGGCCGCTGGGTTTTGGAGCAGTTCGTCCGCTTCGGCGCGCAGGAGGAGATCCTCTGCGACGCGAAGCCGCACGTCGGCACGGATGTGCTGTTTTCCGTGGTGCAGAACCTGCGCGAGCGTGTGATCGCCCTCGGCGGCGAGGTGCGCTTCGGCGCGAGGCTGACCGGTCTGCGGATCGAGGCTGACCGCCTGACCGGCGCGGAATACGTGCAGAACGGGCAACAGGAAACGGTCGCCTGTAAAGACCTGATCCTGGCGATCGGCCACAGCGCGCGCGATACGTTCCGCTATCTGGATTCCCTGCATATCCCGATGGAGCCGAAGCCGTTTTCCATGGGCGTGCGCATCGAGCATAAACAGACGGAGATCGACAAGGCGCAGTACGGCGCGGCGGCCGGAGACGGCATCCCGCCCGCCGACTATAAGCTCTCCTGCCATCTGCCGGACGGCAGCTCCGCTTATACGTTTTGCATGTGCCCCGGCGGCAGCGTGGTCGCGGCGGCCTCGCAGACCGGCGGGGTCGTGACGAACGGAATGAGCCTGTCCGACCGCGGCGGAGAAAACGCGAACGCCGCGCTGCTGGTAACCCTGAAACCGGAAGACTTTCCGATCAAAGAAACCCTCGGCGGGATGCTCTGGCAGGAGGAACTGGAGCGCCGCGCCTTCGTCCTCGGCGGCGAAAACTACCGCGCGCCCGCGCAGACGGTCGGCGATTTCCTTGCGGGGAACGCCTCGACAGCGTTCGGCGAGGTACAGCCGACCTACCGCCCGGGGGTCACGCTCTGCGACCTGCACGACCTGTTCCCGAAGAAGATCACCGACACGCTGGAGCAGGCGATCGTTACGCTGGACGGCTCGCTGGAGGGCTTCGCCTCGCCGCAGGCTCTGCTGACCGCGCCCGAGACGCGGAGCTCCTCGCCGGTCCGGATCCTGCGAGGGGAAGACCTGCAGAGCAGGATCAGAGGTCTGTATCCCTGCGGAGAAGGCGCGGGTTACGCGGGCGGCATCCTGTCCGCCGCCGTGGATGGCATGCTCTGCGCGGAAGCAATCATCAAAAAAAGCTGAGGACGATTCCTCAGCTTTTTCTTGTAATTTACTACTATATGTTGTATAATTTATTTTGGAACATTACAACAAGACGAATCATAGACTGTCTTGGGTGATGGAAATGCTTTTGAAGGTGACGATCGCCGCCTTTGCCGCCTGCGGGCTGCTGATGGTCCTGCGGGCGCTGTTCGAGGCGATTCTGCTCCCGGCATCGGGAGACGACGCGATCCACGTTTATTATATCCGGGGCGACAGCGCCGAGACGGCGCATACCGTCCGCGCCTGCCTGCATCTGCGCGAGCACAGGGGAATGCGCGGAACGCTGCTCTTTGCGGACGACGGCCTGACGCCGGAGGCGCAGACGGCGGCGGCGCTTGCGCTGCGCGGCGCGAAGGACGCCGCCCTGTGTTCCAAAGCGCAGATCATCGATTACATACGACGGGAGAACGACTCAATTGGAGCAGGAACTGCTTAGCGGCACGATTGCCGCGGTGCTTTTTCAGAATCAGGGCAACGGCTACGCCGTCGTCAAGCTCGACTGCGACGACGGAACGCTGACGACCGTCGTCGGCACGATCCCCGTCCCGATCGTCGGCGAACGGCTGCTCGTGACGGGGAAATGGACGACCCACAGCAGCTACGGCAAGCAGTTTGAAGCCGAGTTTTTGGAACGCCTGCTGCCCGATTCGACCAACGACATCCGCGCGTATCTGTCCTCCCGCGCCGTGCGGGGCATCGGACCGAAAACGGCGGAGAAGATCGTGCAGAAGTTCGGCGCTGACAGCCTGAAAATCCTGGACTCCGCGCCGGAACGCCTCGCTGAGATCAGCGGGATCTCCGTCAAGGCTGCGCTCGAAATGGGTATTTCCTTCCGTCGTCAGGTCGGCGTGCGCCGCCTGATTGAGTTCCTCGCCGCCTACCGGATCCCCGCGGAGATCGCCGTGCGGCTCTACCGGGTCTACGCCGAGGAGGCCATGGAGCGGGTGCATGAGAACCCCTATCTTCTGACCATGCCGCAGTTCGGCGCGGCCTTCGCCGCAACGGACGCGATGGCGCTGGAGCTCGGCTTCGACGGCGACGACGACTGCCGCGTGGAAGCCGCGGTGCTCTTTGAGCTGCGCTATAATCTCAATAACGGCCATACCTTCCTGCCGCTGGACAAGCTTTCGCTCGCAACGGCTTCCATGCTGGAGCTCAACAGCGATACCGTGCGCGGCGCGCTGGACCGGCTGGCTGAGCTCGGCAGGGTGGAGATCGACGAGATCGCCGGCCTGCAGGCGGTCTATCTGCCGGAATACTATGAAGCCGAATGCTATATCACCGAGCGCGTGATCCGCATGGCGCATGAAGCGCCGCAGCCGCTCCGCTTCGCGGACAAGCAGATCGCCTCGGTCGAGGCGGAGAACAACATCACTTACGCGGAGCTCCAGAAGCTGGCGATCCGCTGTGCCGCCGAGCGAAAGATCATGCTCCTGACCGGCGGCCCCGGCACCGGCAAGACGACCGCGCTCGCGGGCATCCTGTCGCTTTTTGAGCGCATGGAGAAGAAGACCCTGCTTGCCGCGCCGACCGGCCGCGCCGCGAAACGGCTCTCCGAGCTGACGGGCTGCGACGCGTCGACGATCCACCGCCTGCTGGAGGCGCAGATCTCTCCCGAGACGGGCGAAATGTACTTTGCGCGCAACGAGGACGAGCCGCTTGACTGTGACGCGCTGATCGTAGACGAGACCTCCATGGTGGACGTCCTGCTCATGCACAGCCTGCTTCGCGCGCTGCCGGAGCAGGCGACGCTGATCTTAGTCGGCGACCCCGATCAGCTTCCTTCGGTCGGCGCGGGCAATCTCTTCGCCGATCTGATCCGCAGCGGCGTCGTGCAGACGATCGCCCTGACGGAGATCTTCCGTCAGGCGCGCGAAAGCCTGATCGTGATGAACGCGCACGCGGTCAATCACGGCGAACTTCCCGTCCTGACGGCGAAGGACCGCGATTTCTTCTTCCTGAAACGCCGCTCGCCGGACGACGTGGTGCAGACGATCAGCGATCTGTGCGCAAAGCGGCTGCCGGAAAACATGGGGATTCCCTCGAACGAGATCCAGGTCATCAGCCCGACCAGAAAAGGGCAGACCGGCACCCAGCGCCTCAACGCAGTTTTGCAGGCGGCGCTGAATCCGCCTTCGCCCGACAAAAAAGAGAAATTCTGCGGAGAAAATTGCTTCCGCGAGGGCGATCGGGTGATGCAAATCCGGAATAATTATGATATAATGTGGAAAAAGGCGGGCGGCGGCGCCGGAACGGGCATCTTCAACGGCGACATCGGCACGATCCTGGAGATCGACCCGCAGGAGGACGCCATCCGCATCTGCTTCGACGACAGGGAAGTGCTCTACGACAGCGACCTGCTGCCGGAGCTCGAGCTTGCCTACGCGATCACGGCGCACAAGAGTCAGGGCAGCGAGTACCGCGCGGTGATCTTCGTTCCCTATGCCGGCGCGCCGATGCTGCTGACGCGCGGCGTGCTGTACACGGCGATCACCCGCGCCAGAGAGCTGTTGATCCTGGTCGGCAGCGAGGAGATCGTCGCGCAGATGACGGAGAACAACCGCAGGAACAAACGCTACAGCGGCCTGCGCCACCGGCTCGCGGAGCGTGAGGCCTTATGAAGCTCATCGCGTGGCTTCTGGATCTGATCTACCCGCCGAAATGCGCCTTCTGCGGCAAACTGCTCAAGAAGGACGAGACCGACCTCTGCGGCAAATGCCGCAAGGAACTGCCGGAGGTCAAAGGCTCGATCAAGCGCGGCGAGAACTACCGCCAATGCTGGCCGGTCTACTACTACGAAGGCGACGTGGCGGAGTCCGTCCGCCGCTTCAAATTCGCCGGGATGCAGCAGTACGCGCGGGTCTACGGCAGACTGATCGCGATGACGCTGCTGCGCAACCGGATCGAGTTCGACGTCCTGACCTGGGTGCCGATCAGCAGAAAACGACGGAAAGAGCGCGGCTACGAGCAGACGTATCTGATCGCGAAGACGGTTGCGGCAGAGCTCGGCTGCGACTGTGTATCGACCCTCAAAAAGGTGCGCGACAACCCGCCGCAGTCCCTGCAGAAAACTGCGGCGAACCGACGCGGCAACGTATTGAATGCTTATCAGGCAGTACGCCCTGAGCGCTTTTCCGGCAAACGGGTCCTCCTGATCGACGATATTGTCACGACCGGCGCGACGCTCAGCGAATGCAGCAAGACCCTGCGCATGGCAGGGGCGGAGCAGGTGGAGTGCGCGACGCTGGCGGCGGCGCAAAACAGCGATAACAGCGATAAGAAATAAGTGGGTGAAATTATGCTTTTCTTTTCTAAAGACCTCGGTATTGACCTTGGCACATCGAACGTTCTGATCTATGCGGCGGGCAAAGGCGTCGTCCTGCGCGAGCCCTCCGTGATCGCCCTCGACAAAAACACCGGCAAGGTGCTGCAGGTCGGCGCGGCGGCACGGAACATGCTCGGCAGAACCCCGGGCAACGTCGTCGCGATCCATCCGCTGCAGGACGGCGTGATCTCCGACTACGAGCTGACGGCGAAGATGCTGACGGAGATGATCCGCGGGATCATCAAGCATGCGATCGTCAAGCCGCGCATGATCGTCTGCGTTCCGAGCAGCATCACGGAGGTCGAGGAACGCGCGGTCATCCAGGCGGCGAACGAGGCCGGCGCGCGGCGCGTCTATCTGATCGAGGAGCCGCTGGCGGCGGCATTGGGCGCGCAGCTGGATATTTCCGCGCCGGAGGGCCGCATGGTCGTCGACATCGGCGGCGGCACGACGGATATCGGCGTGCTGACGATGAACGGCGTCGCCGATTCCGCTTCCATCAAGGTCGCGGGCATCGCCTTTGACGAGGCGATCGTCAAGTATATCCGCAAGACCTACGGTCTGCTGATCGGCGACAATACCGCCGAGGATATCAAGATCTCCATCGGCTGCGTCTGGCAGCGGCCGGAAGCGCTGAGCATGGCGGTCAAGGGCAGAGACCTCAAGACCGGTCTTGCCCGCGAGATCGTGATCGGCTCGGACGAGGTCATGGAAGCGCTCCGCCGTCCGGCAAGACAGATCTGCGACAAGGTGCTCGACGTTCTGGAAGAGACGACGCCGGAGCTGGTGTCGGACATTTCCAAGAACGGCATCGTCCTGACCGGCGGCGGCGCGCAGATCTACGGCATGGCGAAGCTCCTGCAGGAGCGGACGGAGATCAACTGCATGCTGGCGGACGACGCGGATTCCTGCGTCGCCTACGGCTGCGGCAAGAGCCTTGCCTGGATGAACCACATGCAGGAGGATACCATCAACATCGCGCGGCGCAGATTACTGAAAGACTGAGAAAGAGAGGGGCTTTCAATGGAGGAAAACAGAAACAGAAGGATCGATTCCGAAGAAGCTTTCCTGCAGGAGATCAATTCCGAATGGGACGTGGAGCAGTTCCTCGCGCAAAAGCGCGGAGAGCCGCTGCCTGAGCCGAAACCCGTTCAGGAATCCGCCCCTGTGACGCCTGCTCCCGCCGGGCAGGAGGAACCTGCGTTCCGCGCCGAGCGGCCTCGCGCGAAGACGGCGGCGCAGCCCGCCGCGCCGCAGAAAAAATCGGGCGCGAAGCAGCAGGTGAACTACATCGGCTGGGCGAAGCTCATCCTGGCGGCCCTGCTCGTTGTGGCGATCATCGTCGTGCTGATCGTGCTGATCGGCAAGATCACGTCCGGCGGCGAAAGCACGGAGGAAACGGAGATCACGACCTCCGAGCAGGAAAGAGAGACGGTCATCAGCGAACTGATTACCCGCGCCAACCGCCTTGCGTCGAGCTACGACTATGAGGGCGCGGTCGACGTCCTGCGCGAATACGGCGCGGACTGGATGCAGCAGCCGGAGCTGGCGGACGCGAACGCCCGCTACCAGAGCGCGCAGTCGCTGCTGGTGAAATGGGAGGATGTTTCCAAGGTCTCCATGCTGTCCTTCCACAGCCTGATCGCCGATCCCGAGCGCGCCTTTGACGGCGACTCGCAGGAGAGCTATTACAAAGACTATATGGTTACGGTGTCGGAGTTCAAGGCGATCCTTCAGGAGCTCTACAACAAGAATTACATCCTCGTCAGCATCCACGACCTGTACCGCCTTGACTACGGCGCAGATCATGACACAGATCAGGCGGCGGTCTACGCACCGGCGGACCTGTATCTGCCGGACGGAAAGAAGCCGCTCGTTCTGGTGCAGGACGATCTGAACTACGCGCCGTCCATGACGGACGGCAACGACGACGGCTACGCCGACAAGGACGGCGACGGCTTCGCGAGCAAGCTCCTGCTGGACGCAAACGGCAATGTGACCTGCGAGTATATCGCCGCGGACGGCCAGGTCCTGCAGGGCGACTATGATCTGATCCCGGTACTGGAGACCTTCCTGCAGGATCATCCCGATTTCTCCTATCGCGGCGCGAGAGGCATCATCAGCCTGACCGGCGCGGACGGCGTCTTCGGCTATAAGACGAGCGGCGCATGGAAAGAGAAGCTCGACAGCGCGACCTATTCCGCGGAAGTCAACGACGCCCGCAGAGTCGCGAACGCGCTCAAGGAGCTCGGCTGGGAGTTCGCCTCGCATACCTACGACCATATCAGCTACGGAGATTCCGCGCAGGACGCGCTGGCGGCTGACCTGAAACTGTGGAAGGACGAGGTCCAGTCCATCGTCGGCGAGACGGATCTTCTCATGTACCCGAAGGGCGGCGGCCTCTACGCCTATGACGACGCGCTGTTCAACACGATCTACGAGTACGGCTTCCGTCTGTTCTGCAATATCGACACGGAGACGACGGAGCTTCGTTTCTTCGATACCTATCTGCGCGTGAACCGCACGCCGGTCGGCGGTCAGTGGTTCAACGGAATGGACAAGTTCTTCAGCGGCTCGAAGATCAAGGACTCCGCGAGAAAATAGCGATACATAAAACGGACGGTGCAGCAATCGCTGCACCGTCCGTTTTTCGTGTCTTATTCGTGTTCCGATTCGTATTCGAGGATCTTGCGGAACTGCGTCTCGTAGAGCTCGCGGTAAATGCCGCCCTGCGCCAGCAGCTCCTCGTGCGTGCCCTGTTCGGCGATGGTGCCGCCCTGCACGACGAGAATGCGGTCCGCTTTCAGGATGGTGGAGAGGCGGTGCGCGATCACGATGCTCGTTCTGCCGTGCATCAGCGCCTCCAGCGCGTCCTGGATCGCGTTCTCGGAGATGGAGTCCAGCGCGGAGGTCGCTTCGTCCAGGATCAGGATTTTCGGATCCTTGAGGATGACGCGCGCGATGGAGAGCCGCTGCTTTTCACCGCCGGAGAGCTTTAAGCCGCGGTTGCCGACCATCGTATCATAGCCGTCCGGCTGATTGACGATGAAGTCGTGGATGCTCGCGATCCTGCATGCGTTTTCCAATTCCTCCTGCGTCGCGTCGTCCTTCGCGTAAAGGAGGTTTTCGCGGATCGTTCCGTTGAACAGGTAGGTATCCTGCGTGACGACGCCGATGCAGTCGCGCAGATAGGTCAGATCGAAGTCTCGCACGTCCACGCCCGCCACGGAAACGCTGCCGCCGCAGACGTCGTACAGACGCGGGATCAGGTTGACCACGGTGGACTTGCCCGAGCCGGACGGGCCGACGATCGCGTACATTTTGCCGCCGGGAACGGTGAAGTCGATGTTCGTCAGCAGCGGCTTCTCGGGATCATAGGAAAAGACGACGTGGTCAAAGACGATGTCCTTGTTCGTCACGTCCGGCTTTTGCGCGTCCGGCTTGGAGACGATCGTGTTCTTCATGTCGAAGTAGTCGAAGATCCGCGTGAACAGCGCCAGCGACCGCGTGAAGTCGACCTGAATGTTCAGCAGCGACTGCACGGGACGGTACAGACGGTTGATCAGGGCGACCGTCGCGGTGATGACGCCGACGGTCAGCGTGCCGTCAAAGGGGATCGTCAGCGTGCCGATCTTGACCTGCGAGAGAATGATGAACAGGCCGCCGAAGAAGTAGATCAGCAGAGGACCGATCTGCGTGAACATGCCCATGATAACGCCGAACCATTTGCCGCTGCGCTGTTCCTTGAGGTTGAGTTTCGTCACTTCCTCGTTGACCGTGCGGAAGCGGCGGTATTCCTTGTCCTCGCGGGTAAATAGCTTGACGAGCAGGGAACCGCTGACGGAGAGCGTCTCGTTGACGAGCTGATTCATCTCGTCGTTCTTTTCCTGGCTCTGCGTCAGGAGCTTCCAGCGGGTCTTGCCGACGCTTCTGGTCGGCAGGATCAGTAGTGGAATGACGACGATGCCGACGATCGCGAGCTGCCAGCACATGGTGAACAGGGCGATCAGCGTCGTCACGACGGTCGCCGCGTTCGAGACGATGCTCGACAGCGTGCCGGAGATCACGGTGCTGACGCCGCTGATGTCGGTGTTCATGCGGGTGATGATATCGCCCTGCTTTTCCGCCGTAAAGAAGGAATGCGGCATATGCTGCAGATGATCGTACATCTGATTCTTCATGTCGAAGATGATCCGCTGCGAGATCCAGGCGTTGATATAGCTTTCCAGAACGCCGATGATCTGCGACGCCGCCATCGTGCCGAAGGCGAGCAGGAGAAGCCGGATCAGCAGTTTCAGATCCTTGCCGACCAGCGCCTCGTCGACGATCCGGCCCGTGATGATCGAGGGCAGAAGACCGACCGTGGCGGACAGCAGGATTGCGACGAAGACCAGCAGGAACTGCAGCCAGTATGGTTTGAGATAAGACAGGATGCGCAGCAGAAGCTGTTTGGTCACCTTCGGCATGTTCTGCTTTTCTTCGTCGGTGAGGAAGCCTCTGGGGCCGAGCCCGCGTCCGAAGCCGCCGGCCATAAAACCACTTCCTTTCAGGCGAGGAGAGTTGAACTTGCGTTCGACTCTCCTCGTTTTCTGCGTTATTCAGGGATCACAGGCGTCCAGTAATGCTGGTTGTAGATGTCGGTGAAGCGGTAGCATGCTTCGAGCGCGTCCGCGTCGAGATAGACGTTGCTGATCTCCAGACCGGAGCGGTAGATCATCTGATCGCCGAGCATATAGCTGTCGAGGTATTCGCCGCCGTAGGAGTAGTAGTCGCAGAGGAAGTCCAGCGTGTCGCCTTCGTCCAGAGCGGTCAGACCCTTGGCGACCGTCTCCGTCTCGCCGTCGACGTAGTCGTATCTCGCGCCCGCGATATAGCCGTAGGGATGGGCGTTGTCAAAGACGAGGATGAGATTTGCGCGGACGCCGTTGATGAGGACGGGGACTCTGCCGGTGATGCAGTAGTTCGTTCCGTCGACGTCGGTGCTCTCGTAGTAGTAAGCGACCGGTTGGCTGTCGATGGCGAGCCAGGTGCCGTCGTATTCGCCGACCAGCGCGCCGTCGTCCGTGAATTCAAAGACGTTGTCCAGACCGAGGTCGATAAAGCCCTCGCCGTCGTCGAGGAAGACGTTCAGTTCCAGATCGTGGACGAGCGACCACTGGTCTTCGGAAAGGACCATCTGCGTCTGCCCGTCTGATTCCGTCCAGACGAGCGCGTCGGCGTCAAAGCGGTAGGTTTCGAGGAAGTCCTGACAGTCCATGTTCAGGCCCTTTCCGAGAAAGCTGCTGTTGCCGCTCGTCAGACCGGAGACGCCGAAGAGGTCGGAGCCGCCCATCAGGCCGCCGAGAATGCTGCCGATGTCAAGCCCGCCGGAGGAACTGCCGGAAGAGCCGCCGCCCAAAAGTGAGCCGAGGAGACTGCCCATCTGCCCGCTGCCGCCGCCGGAGGCAGCCTGACCGGCCGTTTCGATGCTCGCGAACTCCTGGATGCAGCGCGCGTAATCGCTGTCCATGCCGATCGCCTCATAGGTGGCGACGGCGCTGTCGACCTTCGACGCGCTCTGATAGGGGAAGTAGATGGAAAGACCGTAGGCGTTGGACACGTTGGAGGAGGTGCGGTTGTATTTCACCGCGCTGAGCAGCGTCTCCGCCAGAGCCTTGCCCTCGGCGGTGTTCATGTTGTACGCGAGGTGGATCAGGTCGACCTGATCGATTTTGTTGGACGCGGAGAATTCGCGCGTGCTGCTTCTCGCGTCGGAGACCGTCTGATAGCCGTCGTTGCGGATCAGCTCGGAGGTCGACGTGGCAAAGGCCTTGAGGCTCTGCGGCGCGGTCGCTTCCAGCTCCGCGAGGTCGACCACGGAGAGCGTCGCCTTCTGCCCGCTGCAGTTTCTGCCGCAGTAGGTGACGAAGTCGTCGACGATCTTCTGACCGATCTCCAGCGTCGGCATACCGGGATCCTTGGCGAGCGCGGTCAGCCAGTTGGTATAGTACCAGCCGATGCCCGGCTCGGTCTCTTCCGATGCGATGAGATAATCGGCGTAATCCGTGAGCATCAGGGCGTTTTCCGTTGTCGCCATCAGGCAGGCGTCGAAGCCGATGAAGTCAAAGGTGGTATTGGCCTTTTTCAGGGCTTCGTTGATGCCTTTCAGGGTCATGGAGCCGGCGGCCTTGTTGTTTTCATCGTAGCCGTAGCCGCTCAGCGAGCCGCCGCCGTGATCCCAGAAGATCAGCTCATAGCGGTTTGCCGGGTAGTTTTTCGTGCAGTAATTGATAAAACTTGTAAGTGTCGCGGGTTTGGTCATCGGCGCGGTGCCGTCGTCCTTGACCAGACAGCGTACGCCGCCGCTTTCGACCTTATAGATCTGGTTCTTGGTGTTGCTGACGACGCTGTTCTTCCAGTTCTTGCAGCCGCCGGTATAGACGAGGATGTTGACGCTGTTGTTCAGCGTGGCGTTGCACATCTCCTGCAGGTCCGCGGAAGCCATGCCGTTCTTCGACTCCAGATCGGTGCCGCAGAGATAGACCATGATCGTGACCTTGTCGCTGCCGTCGCCGTAGATCACGGTGCGCTTCTCTCTCGCGGAGGCCGCGACGCTCTTGTTGAGCGGCTTGTCGGTGTTCTTTTCCGCGGTCCATGCAGAGGAAGCGACGCCGTCGCCGGCGCTGCCGCCGAACAGGCCGCCCAGCAGGCTGCCGAAGTCAAGTAAGCCGCCGGAGCTCGAAGAACTGCTGGAGGCGGTGCTTGTTGAAGTGCTTGTCGTGCCGCCGCCGAAGAGATTGCCGAAAAGGCCGCTGATGCCGCCGCCGCCCAGAAGGAGCACGGCCGCGATGATGATCGCGATCAGTCCCTTGCCGCCGATGCCGCGGGTCGAGCCGGAGCCGGAGCTTTCACTGCCGCTGTAAAACGGGCCGCTGCTGTATCCGCCGCCGGAACTCGGCCTGTCGTGATAGCCGCCGGCATTGCCGACGGGCCCCGTTCCGAGCCCTTCGCCGCGTCTGCCGACCTTTTTGCCCTGACCTGTGACGTTCTTTTGCCGTCCGAATGGTCTGTTCGCCATATCCATACCTCCGATTTCGGAAATTTGTTTTACGAATCAATTATACGCCGCATTCCGTCAAAAGTCAATTTTACCGGCGGGGATTCGCCTCGTTTTTGACGGAAACCGCGTTCACCAGTACGCCGAAGACGCACCAGAAGAAGGGGGAAGTGATCAACTGACTGATGCCGAAAAACGCCTGCATGCAGTAGCACAGAACGGCGGCGCCGGCGATCGCGGCGACGGTGTTCTTGTTTGCTTTTCGCACCCACTGCGCCAGCGCGACGCCCAGCGCGCCCAGATAGGCGAGCAGCGCGAAAACCCCCTGATGGTAGAGGATCGTCAGATACTCGTTGTGCGCCGCGTCATAGCTCCGAATATACTGGAACGCGCCGTTCGCGGCGTAGACCTCCTGCCTCGCGAAGTCCGCCTTTGACAGGGTGTCCGGCCCCGTGCCGAGCCAGAGATGATCCGGCACGGCGCTGATCGTCGTGCGCCAGATATAGACCCTGCCGGAGCCGTAGGAGTCCTTGATCTTTCCGTGCAGGATGTTGTGCAGCTCGCGCAGATCCTTCTGCGGCGCTTTGTAAAAATACAGTACGATCAGGGCAGCGGCGAGGAGCGCGGCGACTGCCGCATAGAGGACGAGCCGCGCCTTCCTGTCGCAGGGCAGAACGACGGGCAGGGACAGCAGCGTTCCGAGGCACACGCCGACGTAGCCGGCGGCGACGTTGATCCGCACGAGGACGTACAGACAGAGCAGCAGGGGAAGGAACAAAAGGAACCGCCGCGTGTCCTTGAGCCGCAGGATGCCGCACCAGAAGATCGGGATCGCGACGCAGAGGAAGGCCGCCGCAAAGTCGACGTTGCCGATCGTTCCGATGAAGTTGACGTTGAAATCCGCGCAGGTCATGCCGTCGGCGAGGGGATAGAGCCCGAAAATGTTGCTGTCGATTTTTTGGAAAATGCAGACGACGCAGAAGCCTGCCGCCGCAGCCGCGAAGAGATACAGATGCAGGCGCGCGGGGCGGTAGAATCTGCTGATCAGGAAGAACGACAGACAGTACAGGGAGATCGTCAGCACGCCCTCGCGGCGGCCGCCGCCGAGCCAGACCGTGTCATACGCGGAAAGACAGGCGGAAACAACCGTAAAGAGCAGATAGAGCAGGATCAGCCACGCGGCAGCCGGCGTGCTTTTCAGATCGGAACGGAGCTGTCGCCACGTCAGCTTTTGCCGGAAAACGTGCGCGACAAACAGCACGAGGATCGCGGCGAAATAGCAGAGCGTGAGCGCGTAGTAGCAGGAGAGCTTCGCCGCGGAGATCGCGGCAAGCCCGTTTTTATCAAAGAACAGAAGAAACACGGAAAAGATCAAAGCAACGTAGACCGACGTCGCGATCTGATACGGTTTTTTCAAACGGTCGCTCATGGTATCACCGCCTTTTCTCCAGTATAACCCTTAATATTCCAAAATGCAACAAGACCCTTCTCCATTTCGGAGAAGAGCCTTGCTGTATCGTAGGTTTTTAACCGCCGAGATAGGCTTTTTTGACCTCGTCGCTCTGCGCCAGCTCCGCGCCGGTGCCCGAGAGGGTGATCCTGCCGGTCTCCATGACGTACGCGCGGTCGGCGACGGAGAGCGCCTTGCTCGCGTTTTGCTCCACAAGGAGGATCGTCGTGCCGGCCGCGTGGAGGGTGTGGATAATCTCGAAGATCTGCTCCACCAGGATCGGCGCGAGACCCATCGACGGCTCGTCCAGCATCATCAGACGCGGAGAGGACATCAGCGCTCTGCCCATGGCGAGCATCTGCTGTTCGCCGCCGGAGAGCGTGCCGCCGATCTGCTTGCGGCGTTCCTTCAGGCGCGGGAAATACGAGAAGACGCGCTCGAGGCTTTCTTCTTTTTCCACAGGGTCCTTCCGCGTGAAAGCGCCCATTTCAAGGTTTTCCTGCACGGTCAGCTGGAGGAAGATCCGTCTGCCTTCGGGAACAAGGGCGAGGCCTTCCGCAACGGTCTTGTGCGCCGGCAGTCCGCTGATCGGCTTGCCGAGAAAGCGGATCGCGCCCGTGGTGGAGCGCAGCAGACCTGCGATCGTGTTCAGCGTCGTGGTCTTGCCCGCGCCGTTCGCGCCGATCAGTGTGACGATCTCGCCCTGATTGACGGTGAAGGACACGTTCTTGATCGCGTGGATGGCGCCGTAATATACGTTGATGTTTTCGACTTGGAGTACTTCTTCCATCTTACTGCGCCTCCTGTTTTCCGAGATACGCCTCGATGACGGCGGGATTCGCCTGGATCTGTTCGGCGGTGCCCTTGGCGATGACCTGGCCGAAGTTCAGCACGCAGATGCCCTCGCAGATGCCCATGACGAGATTCATATCGTGCTCGATCAGCAGGACGGCGATCTGGAAATCGTCGCGGATCTTCACGATGTTCTCCATCAGGTCGGTCGTTTCGCTGGGGTTCATGCCGGCTGCCGGCTCGTCCAGAAGGATGAGCTTCGGCTCGGTCGCCAGCGCACGGACGATCTCCAGCCGGCGCTGCGCGCCGTAGGGGAGAGAGCCCGCCTGCCAGCCGGCCATATGCTCCATATTGAAAATGGAGAGCAATTCCAGCGCGCGTTCGTGCGCTTTCTTTTCCTCTTTCCAGTAGCGGGGCAGACGGAAGATCGCCTCAAAGAGGGAATAGTGCATGGAATTGTGCAGGGCAATCTTGACGTTGTCCTCCACGGAGAGGTTGCCGAACAGACGGATGTTCTGGAAGGTGCGGCCGATGCCCATGCGGTTGATCTGCGCTGTGGACTTGCCGACGATCGGCATACCGTTGACGACGATCGTGCCGCGCGTGGGGGGATAAACGCCGGTCAGCATATTGAAGACCGTGGTCTTGCCCGCGCCGTTCGGACCGATCAGACCGGCGATTTCCGTCTGGCCGATGGTGAGGTTGAAGTCGTCGACGGCGCGCAGGCCGCCGAAGTCGATGCCAAGGTGGATGCACTCCAGGATCGGCGTCTTGTTCACGTCGCGTTCCGGAACGATGGAGCGGCTGGGGAACTCGACCATCTTGCCTTTTTGGAAGTTTTTCAGATCAGCCATCGTTCCCACCTCCCTCGGCTTTCTTCGCAAAACGCTTTTTCAGCTCCGCAAAGGGGAAGAGCTTCTGCATAAAGCGCTTGAGCGTCGGATTGTTCTTGAAGATCATAACGAGGATCAGAATGATCGCGTAGATCAGCATCCGGTAATCCTTGAAGCCGCGCATGAACGGCAGTTCGGGGAGCACGGTCAGGACGGAAGCCGCGATGATGGAGCCGAGCATATTGCCCTGCGAGCCGAGCACGACGAAGACGAGGATCAGGATCGAGGTGTTGAAGTCGAACTTCGACGCGACGATGGAGTTCTGCCCGAGGGCGAAGAGCGCGCCGCCCATGCCCGCGAGGGTCGCGGAGATCACGAAGGCGAGCAGCTTGTAGCGCGTGGCGGGGATGCCGATCGAGTCGACCGCGATGCGGTTGTCGCGGATCGCCATGACAGCACGGCCGGAGCGGCTGTTGACAAAGTTGAAGATCACGATCAGGCACAGCATGATCAGCACGAATCCGGCGAAGAAGGTCGAGATCTTCTGAATGCCGCTGATGCCGCTGGCGCCGTTCAGGATCAGCTTGCCGCCCGCGTCCAGCGAGAGGTTCTCCGTGTTCAGGAAGCTGATATGCAGGCCGTTTTTGTCAATGCCGACGTAAAAGACGTTGATCAGCGCGCGGATGATCTCGCCGAAAGCGAGCGTGACGATCGCAAGATAGTCGCCCTTCAGACGAAGCACGGGAATTCCGATCAGCACGCCGGCGATCCCGGCAAAGACCGCGCCGACCGCGACGGAGGCGATCAGCGTCAGCGCGCCGCCGGCAGCGCCGCCGGACTGGAAGCGGATCACGGCGGCGGTGATCGCGCCGGTGAAGGCGCCGATGCTCATAAAGCCCGCGTGACCGAGGGAGAGCTCGCCCAGGACGCCGACCGTCAGGTTCAGCGACAGCGCCATGATGCTCCAGGCGCAGATCGGAACGAGCTGACCGGCCATGGTCGAGGATAGACCGCCGGTTGCGTTTCTGATCTGGAGATAGAGGAAGACCGCGACGACGACGGCGTAAGTGATGAAGCTCGTGCGGGTCGATTTCTTTTTGAACAGTTTCTTCATATCCGCCACCTTACACTTTCTCGTGGATCTTCTTGCCGAGCAGACCGGTCGGCTTGACAAGAAGAACGATGATCAGGACGGCGAATACGATCGCGTCGGACAGCTCCGTCGAGATATAGCCTTTCGCGAGGTTTTCGATGATGCCGAGCAGGATGCCGCCGAGCAGCGCGCCGGGGATCGAGCCGATGCCGCCGAAGACCGCCGCCGTGAAGGCTTTGATGCCCGGCATGGAGCCGAGGGTCGGCGAGAGGGACGGATAGGCGCAGCCGAACAGGATGCCGGCGATCGCCGCCAGCGCGGAGCCGATGGCGAAGGTGATCGAGATCGTCTTGTTGACGTTAATGCCCATGAGCTGCGCCGCGCCCTTATCTTCGGCGCAGGCGCGCATCGCCTTGCCGGTCTTGGTCTTGCCGGTAAACAGGGTCAGACCGATCATGATGACGATACAGGCGGCGATCGTAACGATCGTGGTCAAAGAAACGGAAAGCTCGCCCACGGTGAAGAGCTTGTTGTGGAAGAATTCCACGTAGGGGAAGAACTTCGTGCTCGAGCCGCAGATCAGCTGCGCCGCGTTCTGCAGAAAGTAGCTGATACCGATCGCGGTGATCAGGACCGCGAGCGACGGCGCTTTGCGCAGCGGACGGTAGGCGAGGAATTCGATCGTAACACCCAGCAGGGTGCAGATCGAAACGGACAGCAGCAGACCGAGCGCCGGATGCAGACCGAAACAGCCGGTCACCGAGCTGACCGCGTAGTAGCTGATATATGCGCCGACCATGATCACGTCGCCGTGCGCGAAATTGAGCATTTTGGCAATTCCGTAGACCATCGAGTAGCCCAGAGCAATGATCGCGTAGATACTGCCGAGGCTGATGCCGTGAATCAGATTGTCAAGAAAGCCCAAGAAGATCATCTCTCTTTCGGGTGGTATTCAAGCCGAAAGAGCGGCGTAAGCCGCTCTTCGGTAGAGGCCGCGGCACAGGCAAAAGCCGTGCTGTGCGGCAAACGGTATGCTTAGTTCAGGCCGACGTACGCGCCGTTTTCAATGACCATGCCCTTCGGGGTCTTGTTGACCGCGCCGGTCTCGTCCCAGGTCATGTTGTCGCCGGTCAGGCCGTTGAAGGAGAAGCTGCCGTCGGTGAACTTGGCGACCAGCGCGTCGCACAGCTCGCTCGCGCTCATGTCGGCGGTGGCGTTCAGCGCGGTCAGCGCCTCGTAGATGGCGTAGACGCAGTCATAGCCGTCCGCGGCGAACTGGTTGGGGATCTCGCCGTACTTTTCCTGATAGGCGGCGACGAAGTTCTGGGTCTTCTCGTCCTGCGCGTCCGCGTTGAACGGGGTCAGGAGCATGACGCCCTCCGCCAGGGAGGTGTCGAAGCCTTCCACGGTCAGGATGCCGTCCATGCCGTCAATGCCGAAGTAAGCGGGCTTGTAGCCGATGGCGTTCGCCTGCGTGAAGATCAGGGAAGCCGGAGTGTAGTACATCGGCATGAAGATGAGGTCGGCGCCGTTGTCCTTCGCGTCGGCAATCTGCACGCTGAAGTCGGTCTGGCTGCTCTCGGTGAAGGTCGTGGTGGAAACGATGTCCAGACCGAGCTCATCCGCCTGCGCCTTGAAGGAGAAGTAAACGCCGGTGGAGTAAACGTCGTCGTTCTTGTAGATGACGGCGATCTTGGAGCCGAGGTTGTTCTCCGCGATGTAGTTCGCGGAAGCGAGACCCTGGTTCGGATCCATGAAGCACATCTGGAAGGTGTTGCCCTTGCGCTCCACGTCGATCGTGCCGGTCAGAGGGTTGGCAACGCCGCCGAGAACGTCGGTGGAGGAAGCGGACGGGGTCAGGGTGAAGATGTTGTCATTGCAGGATTCCGCGGAGGTCGCGACGCAGGGCGTGGAAGTGACGGAGCCGAGGAAGATCTGCATGCCCCAGTCCTTCAGGGTGTTGTACGCGTTGACAGACTTTTCCGCGTCGTGCGCGTCGTCTTCGTAGCGAAGATCGAACTGAATGCTGCCGCCGAGGGCGTTGATCTCTGCAACGGCGATCTCAGCGCCGTTCTTCGCAGCGGTGCCGTAGATGGCCGCGCCGCCGGTCAGGGGGCCGATGCCGCCGAGCTTGAAGACGGAAACGCCGTCAGCCTCGCCGGAACCGTTGTCGGAGCCGCAGGCTGCGAACAGGCTGATCACGAGGACCAGAACGAGTGCGAGGGATACAAACTTTTTCATTTTCATTTTCTCCTTTGTAATTGGTTTTGCATATAAAAACCGGCCTGCGTCGAAAGGACGAGGCCGGATAAGTTTCCGCTTATCTTTATGCAGCCGTCGCGCGCTTTCGGGAGCGGTTTTCAATAACGGGAATCAGAAGGGATACGCCGAGCAAAAGGCCCCCTGTAAGCAAAATGATGGATACCACGGAAATGGCACCCATCATGATCAGGCAGACAGCCGCAGCAAAGCACGCATCCGAGGCAGACGCGCACGTGGAGACCGCAGGTTTCCGGAACGATTTTTCCATCACGCGGCTCCTTTCTGCACAGTCTGCTTTTGATTTTTTACCACTATACTGTCAGATTATTTAATTGTCAAGAATTTTTTTGCAGTTTTTTGCATAAAAATGCGCGGCGGACTCCGTTACAGGACAAACAGGAATACGATCGCAAACAGAACCGGCTGATGCAGCAGGTAAAACCACAGGGAGTACCTGCCGACGAAGCGCAGACCGCGCAGGAGGAAAAAGTCGGCGTTCACTTTCGGGAGCAGGCTTTCCTTCCGGCGGTAGGCAGTCTTGCCGATGGCCGCGCCGATCAGGAACCAGCCGAAGCCCGGGAAGAGCGCAAAGTAGTCGCTGCCGACGTAGAAGTTCGCCGAGCGCAGGCCGAGCGGGAAGAGGTAATCCACGGAAACCGTGCGCGTCTGCATCCAGAAGCCGAGCGCGAGGAAGGCCGCGCCGAACAGCGCGAGCGCCCAAAACGGGAGCTTGCGGAAGAGCGTGTAGAGGATCATGCACAGGCCGATCATATGGAGGATGCCGAACCAGACGTGCAGATCTTTGAAGCCGAAAAGCTGCTCCATGAACATGGTCACGTAGGTGACCAGAAGGCCGCTGGCAAAGACGACGAGCCCGCGCTTGAGCGGCGAATTGCCGGACAGCGTCGCGCAGATGCCGGAAATCAGGACGAACAGAATGTGTCCGTACTGGCGGATCAGATGGAACCAGCCCGGCAGATCGAGAGACTTCCCGCCGATGGCGGTAAGATCGTAAAACAGATGCACGACGATCATGCCGAGGATACAGATCCCGCGGACTGCGTCCAGCTCCCAGACGCGCTTTTTCGTCATTTTGCCGCTTCCTCCTCCTCGAGAACACGGTAGGCGACCTTGCCGACCAGGGTCTTCGGCAGCTCGTCGCGGAATTCGATATCATAGGGCATGGCGTATTTCGCGATCCGTTCGCGGCAGTAGTCGAGCAGCTCCTGCTTGACTGCCTCGCCGGGAGTGAAGCCGGGCCGCAGGACGACAAACGCCTTGATTTTCTGCATTTTGTAGGAGTCCTTGACGCCGATGACGCAGGAGAGCAGCACCTTGTCGTGGCCGTCGATGATGTTCTCGAGCTGGCTGGGATAGACGTTGTAGCCGGACGTGATGATCATGCGCTTGATCCGCTGGCGGAAATAGACGAAACCGTCCGCGTCCATCTTGCCGAGGTCGCCGGTGTGCAGCCAGATCCGGCCGTCGTGATGGCGGCGCAGGGTCTGCGCGGTCTCTTCGGGATTGTCCAGATAGCCGAGCATGACGCTCGGGCCGGAGATGCAGATCTCGCCCTCTTCCTCGGGCTCAAGCTCTTCCTGCGTACCGACCTTGACGATCTTGAAGAAGGTGTCCGGGAAGGGAACGCCGATGGAGCCGTCGCGCGCGTAGTCGATGGGCGTCAGGCAGCAGGCGGTGACGCATTCGGTCGTGCCGTAGCCCTCGCGGATCTGCACGGTCGCGCCGTGCGCCTTGAGGAAGGCGTCGACCTTGTGCTTAAGCTCAACGGACAGCGAATCGCCGCCGCTGAACACGCCGCGCAGGAAGGACATGTCCAGATCGTCCAGATCCTTCGTGCGCAGGAGGGCCTCGAAGAGCGTCGGAACGCCGGGAATGAAGTTCGGGTGCTTCTTGCGCAGCAGATCGGCGTAGATCTTGATGCTGAAATTCGGAACCAGGATGCATTTCGCGCCGCCGACCAGCGCGGTGTGGATGCCGATGCCGAGACCGAAACCGTGGAAGATCGGCATGACGGAAAGCATGCTGGAGCCGGCGAGATTATCGCAGCCGCTCGCGGCGATCGTCTGGAGCGCGAGGGCGTTGAAATTGTAGCTCGAAAGGCAGATGCCCTTGGTCGTTCCGGTCGTGCCGCCGGAGTAGAGGATGCTGGCGCAGTCGGAAGCCGCGCCGTCGTCCACCGGAAGCTCGGCGGCGGCCTGCTTCAGCATGTCCGTCCAGAGCATGTAGCTGTCGTCCTTCGGCAGCTTCGGATACTTCCGCGCTTCCGTCAGATTGAAGCCGATCTTCAGCGGAAGGCTGAGCTCGTCCTGGATCTTCGCGATCAGAAGCCGCGGCTTTAATTCGGACTTGCCGATCGCCGCGCGCACTTTGCCGTAGAAGCGGTCCAGCGTCAGGATCGCCTTGCTTTTGGAGATGTTGAGATAGAACGTGATCTCCTCCGTCGCGGAAAGCGGATGGATCATGTTGGAGACCGCGCCGATCCGGTTGAGAGCGTAGAAGCAGTCGACGGACTGCGGCGTGTTGGGCATACAGATCGTCACGCGGTCGCCCTTGCGGATGCCGAGGGCGTAGAGCGCCTTCGCCGCTCGGTCGACGCGGGCGAGAAACTCCGCGTAGGT
This sequence comes from uncultured Oscillospiraceae bacterium, assembly GCA_905233385.1. Taxonomy (GTDB): domain Bacteria; phylum Bacillota; class Clostridia; order Oscillospirales; family Oscillospiraceae; genus JAZOXB01. The sequence goes on along the minus strand of CAJOEH010000005.1, from coordinate 66,757 downwards.
CGTCGGACGGTTCATAAACTCGTAGGCGGTCAGATCGGGGTATTCTTTTCCGGTCTGCGCGACGAGCTGATAGATCGTCAGACGGGGATAGTCTATGGTCTTCGGCATATTGCCGTAGAAATTGAGCCAGGGGGCGGAGGAGGAGAGCGCCATGAGCAGATACTCCCTTTCTGTCTGTGAATTCTGTGAATTAGAGTCGCATGGCATCATTATAAATCAAACGGGTACTACAATCAACCAGTAATTTCAAGTTTCGTGAAAAGATATGAAAGTCGCTCTTTATTTCCGGGACAAAATGTTATAGAATAATAGCATGTTTTTACAGAGGCAGGACATACCATGACAGAGAGTTTCAACGAGCGATTTCTGACAGCCCGGCGCGACTATATCGCACGGCAGTTTACCGATATGAATCCGCGGCAGCTCGAGGCCGTACTGACGACGGAGGGCCCGCTCCTGCTGCTTGCCGGCGCGGGCAGCGGCAAGACGACCGTGCTGATCCACCGCATCGCCAATCTGATCCGCTTCGGCAGCGGATCGGACAGCGCGGAGATCCCGGAGGAGGTCACCGAGGACGACGTGATCTATCTCGAAAGCGTCAACGCGGGCACGAAAGAAGCCGATACCTGGCGGGCGGACGGACTGTGCGCGCTCCATTCGGCGGCGCCGTGGTCGATCCTTGCGATCACCTTTACGAACAAGGCGGCAAACGAGCTGAAAGACCGCATCTGCAATCTGCTCGGCGCGCAGGGCGAGGGCGTGTGGGCGATGACCTTCCACAGCGCCTGCTGCCGCATCCTGCGCCGCGAGATCGGGCGGCTCGGCTACGATACGAGCTTCACGATCTACGACACCGCGGACTCCGAGCGCGTGATGAAGGAGATCCTGCACGACCGCAGCCTCGACGAGAAACTCTTCCCGCCGAAGGTCGTTCTCGCCATGATCTCCAGAGCGAAGGACAAGCGGCAGACGCCCTCCGACTTTGCGAAGGACGCGGGCGACGACTTCCGCATGAAGCGGACGGCGGAGCTTTACGATGAATATCAGCGCCGCCTCAAGGGCGCGAACGCCGTCGATTTTGACGACATCATCCTGCTGACCGTGCAGCTTTTGCAGGAGTTCGAGGAAGTGCGCGCCTATTATCAGCGCAAGTTCCGCTACGTGCTGATCGACGAGTATCAGGACACCAACCATCTGCAATATCTGTTCGCCTCCCTGATCGCGGGCGGCTACCGGAACATCTGCGTCGTCGGCGACGATGATCAGAGCATCTACCGCTTCCGCGGCGCGACGATCCGCAATATTCTTGATTTTGAGAATCAGTTCGAGGGCGCGAAGGTCATCCGCCTGGAGCAGAACTACCGCTCTACGAAGCTGATCCTGGACGCCGCAAACGCGGTGATCGCCAACAACCGCGGCAGGAAGGGCAAGCACCTGTGGACGCAGAACGCCGCGGGCGAAAAGATCCTGCACTACGAGGCGATGAACGAGAGCGACGAGGCGAGCTTTGTCGCCAATCAGATCCTCTCCGAGTCGAAGGGCAGGAATCTCAATCAGTTCGCCGTGCTCTACCGCACGAACGCCCAGTCGAACGCGCTCGAAATCGCGTTCAAGCGCAGCGGCGTGCGCTACCGCATCATCGGCGGCACGCGCTTCTTCGACCGCGCCGAGGTCAAGGACATGCTCGCTTACCTCTGCGTCATCAACAACCGCAGCGACGACCTGCGCCTAAAACGCATCATCAACCAGCCGCCGCGCGGCATCGGCGCGAAGACGGTCGAGACGATGGAGCGGCAGTGCGCCGCCGCGCAGACGCCGCTCTACAGCGTGCTCAGCGACCCCTATAACTATCCCGCGCTGGAACGCTCCGCGCAGAAGCTCATGGCGTTCACCATGCTCATCGAGGAATGCGCCGAGCTGCTGAACACGCTCTCCCTGCCGGACTTCTACGAGGAGCTGCTGATCCGCACTGGCTACGTCGCCATGCTGGAGCAGAAGAACGACTTGGAAAACCGCACCCGTCTGGAGAACGTGCGCGAGCTGAAATCCTCCATCGTAAATTATGCGGAGAACACCGACGCCCCCACGCTGAGCGGCTTTTTGGAGGAGATCGCGCTCTATACCGACATCGAGCAGTATGACAAGGATGCGGACGCGGTCGTGATGATGACCATGCACTCGGCGAAGGGACTGGAATTCCCGAACGTCTTTATCGTCGGCTGTGAGGAAGGCCTGTTCCCGGGCCTGCGCTCCATCGGCGACAACGAGGAAATGGAGGAGGAGCGCCGCCTCTGCTACGTCGCGATCACGCGGGCGAAGCGTCGCCTGACGGTCACGAGCGCGCGGCAGCGTATGCTCTACGGACGCACTACGATCAACCGTCCGTCGCGCTTTTTGAGCGAGATCCCGGAGGAACTGGTGATCAGCAAGGCGGCGGCGCAGCCGCGGCCGTTCGCACAGTACGATTACGCGGCGCAGCGGCCGCAGACGCCGAAGCGAAGCGTCAGCGCCTTCACCGCGCCGCCGAAAAAGACCGCGATCCCGGAATTCTCCAAGGGCGATATGGTCCAGCACGACGCGTTCGGCAGAGGCATGGTGCTCTCCGTCCTGAAAATGGGCAACGACGCCATGCTGGAGATCGCCTTCGACCAGTTCGGCACGAAACGCCTGATGGCCGGCGCGGCGTCGACGCGCATGAAAAAGCTGTAAACGAATCTCGTTTCCCCGCATAATCCTATACGGGGGGATGGGAATGACGTTCGAGCGCAGAGACAAGCTCCGCTGTACCCTTGCCGTCTCGCTGACGGTGACTGCGGCGCTGCTGCTGGTATTCCGCATGTATCTTGCGCCGTTGGCGCAGCGGCTCATTGAGACGCAGGTGAGCAACCAGGCGTCTGCCGCGATCAACGCGGCGATTGCCGAGCAGATCGAAGCCGGTAAGCTGGAGTATTCGGATATGGTGACGATCGAAAAGGATCAGAACGGCGCCGTCACCGCGATATCCGCGAATATGGAGCGGATCAATCTGCTGAAAACGGGGATCCTGGACTGCATCGACGAAAAACTGGATAATCTATCCCTGGAGGAGCTGGGCGTGCCGATCGGCTCGGTACTGCTGCCGGAGCTGTTCTCCGGGCGCGGGCCGCTGATCCCGGTGCGGGTGCTCGCCGTCCGCACCTCGGACGCGATCTTTCGGAACGACTTTTCCGCGGCGGGCATCAATCAGACCCGCCACAGTATCTACATCGACATTCAGGTGACGGTGACGATTCTGACGTGGACGGGAACGCACGACGTCCTCGTGGACGCGACGGTCGCCGCCGCCGAGACCGTCATCGTCGGCACGGTGCCGGCCGCATACTTCGGCATGGAGGAATTGCCATGAACGCAAAACAGGAGATCGAACGCCTCACAGCGATCCTGGAGGAGGCAAACCATCAATATTATGTGCTCGACGCGCCGACGATGCCGGACTACGAGTACGATATGCTGCTGCGGCAGCTGGAGGAATTGGAGGCGCAGTACCCGGAGTACGCTTCGCCGCTGTCGCCGACGAAGCGCGTCGGCGGGGAAGCTCTGAGCCGCTTCGAGAAGTACGAGCATGAAGTGCCGCTCGAGAGCTTACAGGACGTGTTTTCCGAAGACGAGGTCGCGGAGTTCGACGAAAAGCTCCGCCAGAGCGTGCCGGATGCCTGTTACAGCGTCGAACCGAAGGTCGACGGCCTCTCCGTCGCGCTGGAATACATCGACGGCGCGTTCGTCCGCGGCGCGACCCGCGGCGACGGCAGGATCGGCGAGGACGTGACGGAGAATCTGAAAACGATCCGCTCCATCCCGATGCGCCTGTCCGGCGCGCCGCACCGGCTGATCGTACGCGGCGAGGTCTTCATGCCCCGCACGGTCTTTGAGCAGCTCAACGCGGAGCGCGAGGAGAAGGGGCAAGCCCTCTTTGCCAACCCGCGCAACGCCGCAGCCGGCAGTCTGCGCCAGCTCGATCCGGCGATCGCCGCCGAGCGCAGGCTCGATATCCTGATCTTCAACCTCCAGCTCGCCGACGGCGTCAGCTTCGAGACCCACGCGCAGACGCTGGATTACCTGCGCGATCTGAAATTCAAGGTCATTCCGTATCAGCTGTGCAATACCGCGCAGGAGGCGATCGGGGTTATCCGATCGATCGGCGAAAACCGCTACGACTACGCCTTCGACATCGACGGCGCGGTCGTGAAACTCAACGATCTTGGTCAGAGAGCCGTCCTCGGCAGCACGGCGAAGTTCCCGCGCTGGGCATGCGCGTTCAAATATCCGCCGGAGATCAAAGAGACCGTCCTGCGGGAGATCGCGGTGCAGGTCGGGCGCACCGGCGTGCTGACCCCGAAGGCGGTCGTCGATCCCATCCGTCTGGCGGGCACGACGGTCACGAACGCGACGCTGCACAATCAGGACTTCATCTCCGAGAAGGACATCCGCATCGGCGATACCGTGAAGATCCGCAAGGCAGGGGAGATCATCCCCGAAATTCTGGAGGTCGTTCTCTCCAAGCGTCCCGCGGACGCGGTTCCGTACCGCCTGCCGGAGACCTGCCCCGTCTGCGGCGCGCCGGTCGAACGCGACGAGGACGGCGCGGCAATGCGCTGCACAGGCATCGAATGTCCAGCTCAGCTGACGCGGAACATCGCGCATTTCGTCTCCCGAAACGCGATGGACATCGAAGGCCTGGGAGATTCCATCGTGGAACAGCTCATCGCGAACGGCCATATTTCATCGCCCGCGGACATTTATTATCTCACGCGCGACGACCTCAAGAGCCTGTGGAAAAGCGGCGAAAAGGCCGCCTCGAAGCTCCTGGACGCGATCGAAGCAAGCAAAGATAACGACGTCAGCCGTCTGATCTTCGCCCTCGGCATCCGGCAGGTCGGCGAAAAGGCCGCGAAGGTGCTCGCGAAGACCTTCGGCTCGCTGGACGCGCTGATGGCGGCGGATCAGGAGACCCTGACGGAGGTGCGCGACGTCGGCGCGATCACCGCGGAAAACATCGTTTCGTGGTTTTCCAATCCGCAGTCGCAGCATATGGTCGCGCGGCTGCGCGAGGCCGGCGTGAACTTTGCGAGCACGATCCGACAGGAGGATCACCGCTTCGACGGCATGACCTTCGTGCTGACCGGCGCGCTGTCGCTCTTCACCCGCGACGAGGCGGAGGCGAAGATCGAGGCCTGCGGCGGCAAGGCGTCCGGCTCCGTCTCGAAGAAGACGACCTACGTCGTCGCGGGGGAGAACGCAGGCAGCAAGCTCAAGAAGGCGAACGAGCTGGGGATCCCCGTGCTGAGCGAGCAGGATTTCCTGAACTTGCTTGCGTAAGAAAGCAGAGCGTGTTATAATGCAGTAGACCTGCGCGGAAAGGAAGAGAGAACCATGAGAAAATTCCTTGCGATTCTTGTTTGCAGACTGATCAAAGTCATCGGCGGCTTTGTCGGCAAGGGGACGAGCCTCCCCGGGAAATATGCCCTGAAGATCTGCCCGGATATCCTTGCGCGTATCAAAAAGCCGAAGCTCATCGTGGCGGTGACCGGCAGCAACGGCAAGACCTCAACGGTCGAGATGATCGCGTCCGTCCTGAAGGCCTCGGGCAAGACCGTCGCCTACAACGCCGAGGGTTCCAATCAGATCGAGGGCGTCACGACGATGATCCTCAACTCCTGCACCCTCGGCGGGAAGATGAAGCAGGACGTGCTTCTGATCGAGTCGGACGAGCGTTACACGAAGTTTACCTTCCGCTGGTTCCATCCGACGCATTACGTCATCACCAACCTCTACCGCGATCAGCTCACGCGCAACGGCCATCCGCAGTGGGTGTACGACGCAATCAAGGAGAGCGTGTTCGACGATACGACCCTGATCCTGAACGCGGACGATCCGACGGTCTCTCTCTTCGGCCGCGGCCGCGAGAACGTCCTCTGGTTCGGCCTGGATCACTGCAGCATCGACACGGAGCAGTTCAGCGGCGCGTACAACGACGGCCTGTACTGTCCCGTCTGCGGCAAGCCGATGCGCTACGACTATTACCATTTCAACCACGTAGGCAAGTACCGCTGCGACGCCTGCGGCTATGCGCGGCACGATACCGACTATACCGTCACGGACGTCGATCTGGCGAACAGCAGGATCGTCGTCAACGGCAGGGACGAGATCAAGCTCGCTTTCCGCAGTATTTATAACATTTATAATATCCTCGCCGCCTATACGGTCTGCACCCTGCTCGGGATCCCCGGCGAGAAGATCGCGGCCCTCGTCAGCAACTATATCCTGAAAAACGGCAGATACATCGAATTCACGCTCGGCGAGCATCCGGGCATCTTCCTGATCTCCAAGCACGAGAACTCGATCTCCTACGACATGTCGCTCAAATTCGCGATCGCGCAGGGCGTACCGTGCAGCGTCGTCGTGATCGTCGACGCAGTCAGCCGCAAGTACTTCACGAGCGAGACCTCTTGGCTCTGGGACATTAACTTCGATCAGCTCAAGAACCCGCTGATCGAGCACATCTACCTGTGCGGAAAGTACTGCAACGATCTGGCGGAACGCTTTACCTTTACGGACATCCCGCAGGAGAAGATCAAGGTCTTCGAGGACATCGACGCCGCCTGCGCCGAGCTGCGGGAGAACGGCAGTCAGCAGCTGTACGCCGTGACCTGCTTCTCGGACAAGGATAAGTTCATGTCCAACGTGACGGTGAAATGAGGTGCGATATGGAACTGAAACTCTTGCATCTTTATGATGACGTGATGAATCTCTACGGGGAATACGCGAACGTGTCTGTGCTGGCGCGCTGTCTGTCCGATTTGGGCTGCGAGGTTCGCGTCGATACGCTTTCCCTGTACGAGGAAAAGGACATTTCCGGCTACGATTTCTACTATATGGGCTCCGGCACGGAACGCAGACAGAAGCTGGCGCTTTCGCAGCTTGTGAACTACCGCGACGCCCTCTCTGCCGCGTGCGACGCCGGCAGGGTGATGCTCTTTACCGGCAACAGCTTCGAGCTGCTCGGTGAGAAGATCACAGATCAGGACGGAACGGAGTTCGAGGGGCTGCGCCTGGCGTCCTTCGAGACGACCGAGGGCAAGCGCCGGATCGTCGGCGACTGCCTGGCGAGCTTCGACGGCTTCGACGAGATCCTGGTCGGTTTTATCAACAAGTGCAGCAAAACGTCCGGCGTGGAACAGCCGCTGTTCCAAATGAAAATGGGCTTCGGCAACGAGGCGGACGGGGAAGCGGAGGGCTTCCGCAAAAACAACTGCTTCGGCACGCATCTGACCGGCCCGATCCTCGTCAAGAACCCCGCCATGCTGCGCTATATCGTGAAACTGCTCGGCGTGGAAGACCCGGAACGCGTTTCCTATCCGTTCATGGAGAAAGGATACGAGATCACGGCTTCGGAGCTGCGGAAGCGTCTTGAACTGATGAAATAGGATATGAAAACCGCCGCTGAGATCAGCGGCGGTTCAATTTTGGCTATTTTCCTTTGAAAAGCGGCGAGAGCGGCTTGTAGATCAGCATGGAGACCGCGACGCTGATCAAGCCTTTGACGAGCGTGAACGGGAGGTTGAAGATCAAAAGCGCTTCGACCATGTTGTCGACCGAGGGCAGGATCGCCTGATACATGCCGAGCACCGCCGCTTCGGGGAAGCCGATCACGTTGTAATACAGCGGATAGATCAGGAAGTAATTCACAGGTACGCTGACGATCGCCATGACCGCCGCGCCGATGAGACCGGCAAGGAGCGCGCGCGTCTTCGTCTTTTTGCACTGATAGATCCAGCCGGCCGTCCCGACGAAGGCCGCGCCGAGCAAAAAGTTGGAAAGCTCGCCGACGAAGCCGCTTTGCGATACAGCCATATGGATCAGATTCTTGAGCAGCTGGATGACGACGCCCGCCAGCGGGCCGAACGCAAACGCGCCGAGCAGCGCCGGAAGATCGGAAAAGTCCAGCTTGAGGAAGCTCGGGACGATGGGAATGGAGATCTCGAGGTATTGCAGAACGACGGCGACGGCGGTCAGCACGCCGACGACCGCGATCATTCTTGCGCCGATTCTATTTTTCATAGGCATCCTCCGATAAAAAACACCCGAAGAAAACTCTTCGGGCTTGGAATCGTAATCCCGTCTTCTTCCATCCAGACTGTACTGTCGGTTTCGGAATCGCACCGAATCCTGCGCTTGCCCGCTCGCGGACTAAAAGCCAAAGGCTTATCACCGCCGGTCGGGAGTTGCACCCTGCCCTGAAGACAATATTCACATACAAAAGCAGTATAGCAGATTTGTAACCAAAATGCAACTCTTTTTTTCTGATTTGTTTTGTGTTATAATCTTATTGTTCTTCTGACGCGGGTTCCTCGGCGCATTCCGTCACCGCTTCCGTAACTTCTGTTACGGTTTGCGTCGGAAGCGGCTCCGTCTGCGGGATGCAGAAGCCGTGGATCACGCCGTCCGGCGCGGAGTTCGTGACGTCGCCGCCGATGATATGGCCGTCGCAGACCAGCACGCTCGCATAGACGGGAGCGGACGCTTCGGGATAGTTCAGTATCTCGTAAACGTAGCGCATGACCTCCTTGCCCGCGTAGAGGGTCAGATCGAACCCCTGGCTCTTTTGCAGCTCGTTGTAGCGGGCAAAGACTTCGTTGTCCGCAGTATCGGGAATGCGCACCTTCTGCGTCTCCGCAGGCTCGGCGTTGACGCTCCAGCCGTAGGTCGCGAGGAAGGCGACGCGCTCGTCGTTGGTTCCGCCTGCCGGCGCGGCGTCGGCAGCGGGCGAGCCGCCGGCGGCGAGCAGAACGATCAGCAAAACCGCCGCGATCAGGATGGCGCCAGCCGCGATCAGCCTGGACTTTGAGAGTTTTGCGGTCAGAACAAACATGGAATTCCCCCCGAAAGTAGTGTTGTAATAAACTGTATGTCCGCGAGCGGACGAATATACCGAAAGGAGACGCCATGCAGAGACTGGATCGCTATCTCTCCGAGGCGGGCGTGGAATCGCGCAGGAAGCTGAAAGAGATCATCCGTTCGGGCAGAGTGACGGTGAACGGCGAGATATGCGCCGTCCCGGAGCAGAAGATCGACGAGCAGACCGCCGTCGTCGCGCTCGACGGTCAGGTGATCGGCAGGGGAGACGAACGCATCGTCCTGATGATGCACAAGCCCGCCGGCTGCGTGACGGCGGCGACGGACGACCGCTATCCGACCGTTATGAAGTATCTTCCGCCGGAATACAAGCGGCTCATGCCGATCGGACGGCTCGATCTGGAGACCGAAGGCCTACTCCTGTTCACCAACGACGGCGATCTGGCGCACCGCCTGCTCTCGCCGAAGCGAGGCGTCGAAAAGTGTTACTACGCAGAACACGCCGGCACGGCGGACGAAGAAGACGTCGCTGCCTTCGCACAGGGCTGCGTCCTGAAAGACGGGACGAAATGCCTGCCCGCGGTGCTGGAACCGATGGGAGAAGGGAAGTCTCTCGTCCGCGTCCGCGAGGGGAAGTACCATCAGGTGCGGCGAATGCTTGCCAGCCGGAACAAACCGGTGTCCTACCTGCGCCGGATCGCGGAAGGATGCCTCGAATTGGGCGACCTTCCGGTCACTATGACGCGTAAACTGACAGATGAAGAAATTGAGCAACTGGAATCTGTTAATTTTGACGAAAAATTTTTTAAAGAAAACTGAAACATTCTGCTCAAAAATTCCGTGCTGCTTTGTCGATATTCACGAAAAACTATAAAAATTCCATAAAAACGACCCTCTGAAATGAAATAAAATGTCTAAAAACACTTGCAATCTGTTGAAAAATGGAGTATGATTGCATGTAGTATTTTGACGAGGTTCGGCATTTTCCCGAAAGACAAGGAGGACGGCTTATGGCAAGTCGTATGTTTCAGAGTGTGATCGAACAGCTTTGCGAGGCTTCTCAGCGGACGATCGGCGTGATCGACGCGGAAGGCGCCGTGATCTCCTGCGGCAGCACCGCGCTGCTCGGAGAACGGTTCTCCGAGGCCGTCGCCGCCGTGAACGCGGACCCGGAGAACCCGGTATGCGTCGGCGGCCGGACGTTTTTTGCGCTGAAAGGATGGAACTCCGCCTTCGGTTACTGCGTCTTTACTGACGGGACCGACGAGCAGTCGGCGGCGATCTGCCGCATGGCGCAGGTTTCCCTGAGCTTCACCAAAAGCTATTATGAGGAGAAGCACGACAAGGGCACCTTCGTGAAGAATATCATCACGGATAACATCCTGCCCGGCGACATTTATATCCGCGCGAAGGAGCTCCATTTCCAGACGGAGCAGCCGCGCGTGGTCTTCCTTGTCCGTCAGCGCGGCCATGCGGACGTCGCCGTCGTGGAGCTTTTGCAGTCCATGTTCAGCGACCAGCAGGATTTCGTCATCAGCGTCAATGAGACGGATCACGCCGTGATCTGCCACGTCGCGCCGGACGTGACCGGCGAGGAGCTGACGCAGATGGCGAAGAACATCGAAGAGCGGCTCAAGACCGAGCTCTTCGCCCGCACGACGATCGGCATCGGCACCGTCTCCGAGCATCTGCGCGAACTGGCCGATTCCTATAAAGAAGCGCAGGTCGCCATCGAGATCGGCAAGGTCTTCGACACCGAGAAGACCGTCATCAACTACGAAAACCTCGGCATCGGCCGTCTGATATATCAGCTGCCGACGACTCTGTGCGATATATTCCTCTCCGAAGTCTTCAAGAAGAACTCCATCGACTCTCTGGACCAGGAGACGCTCTTCACCATCAATATGTTCTTTGAGAACAGCCTGAACGTCTCTGAGACCTCCCGCAAGCTGTTCGTCCACAGAAACACGCTCGTCTACCGTCTGGAAAAGATCAAGAAGCTGACGGGCCTGGATCTGCGCGAATTCGACGACGCGATCATCTTCAAGGTCGCCCTGATGGTCAAAAAGTATCTTGCTTCCCGCGAGAGCCGAATGATGTAAGAAATCTGGTGTTAACATGATTGATCTGATCAACGTCACAAAAACCTACGAAACGGGCACCCACGCGCTCAACGGCATCGACATGCACATCGACGACGGCGAGTTCGTCTTCCTGGTCGGGCAGTCCGGCTCGGGCAAGTCGACGATCATCAAGCTGCTGACCGCCGAGCTGAAGCCCACCTCGGGCTCCATCCTCGTCAACGGCTACAAGCTCGAGTCCATCAAGCGCTCCTCCGTGCCCTATATGCGCCGTACGCTGGGCGTCATTTTCCAGGACTTCCGCCTGATCGAGAACAAGACGGTCTACGAAAACGTCGCCTTTGCCATGCGCGTGATCGGCGCGTCGAACAAGGAGATCAAGAAGCGCGTGCCCTACGTGCTCGAGCTCGTCGGGCTGGAGAACAAGGGCCGCCGCCTGCCGAACGAGCTGTCCGGCGGCGAGCAGCAGCGTGTCGCGATCGCCCGCGCGCTGATCAACAACCCCACGATGATCATCGCCGACGAGCCGACCGGCAACCTCGATCCGGCGCGTTCGTTTGAGATCATGCTCCTGCTGGAGAAGATCAACGCCCTCGGCACGACGGTCATGGTCGTGACCCACGAAAAGGGTCTGGTCGACCGCTTTACCAAGCGCGTCATCGCCATTGACGAAGGCCGCGTGATCAGCGACGGAATGGACGGGTATTACGATTATGAAGCATAATAAGTTCGGATATTTATTGGGCGAAGGCTTCCGCGCGGTATTCAAGCACGGCTTCATGTCCTTCGCGGCGATCAGCATCACGGTCGCCTGCCTTGTGATTATCAACAGCTTCCTGCTGATCTGCTACAACCTCAACCTGACGGTCGAGGAAGTGCAGAAGGAGACCCGCATCGTCGTCGTCATCGACGAGACCTATACCGAGGCGGAGTCCAAGAGCGTCGGTTCCGATATCAATCTGCTCGAGAACGTCGCCAACGCAAAGTTCATCTCCCGCGCCGAGGCGCTGGAGAACTTCATCGGCGATTCCGACAAGAGCTACTTCGAGGGCCTGGATCCGCAGTCGATGCGCGATCAGTTTGAGATCACGCTCGTGGACAACGCGAAGATCGCCGAGACGCAGGCGGAGCTGGAGAACGTGACCGGCGTCGCCGAGGTCTACGCGGATATCGAAGTCGGCAACGCGCTGGCGACGATCCGCACGGTCCTCTATATCGCGGCGCTTGCGATCGCCGCGGTCCTGCTCGTCGTTTCCCTGATCATCATTTCCAACACGATCCGCCTCGCCATGCTCGACCGACGCGAGGAGATCGCGATCATGAAGATGGTCGGCGCGACGAACGGATTTATCCGCTTTCCGTTCTTTGTCGAGGGCTTTATCCTCGGCTTCTTCGGCGCGGTATTGTCGTTCTTTATCGAATGGGGCCTTTACGAGCTGATCCGCAAGGCGATCCTGGACACGGGTCTCAAGGTCATGACGGTCGTGCCGTTCGCCGAGGTCATGATGCCCATGGCTGTCATTTGCGCGGTCGCCGGTTTCTTCATCGGTATTTTCGGCAGCTTGATGTCGATCCGCCGTTTCCTGAAGGTGTGATTCCCGAATCGAAAGACGGTTTGTTTTTGAGATAGGAGGAATACTATGTATAAGTACAGAAGACTAATCATATCTCTGATCGCGTGTCTGCTTGTGATGTCGCTGCTGGTCGGTATCATCGTTATGATCGTCAACGCGAAGACCTCCGCCGAGATTCAGGCGGAGATCGACGAGCTGGAAGATCAGTCGGATGAACTCGAAGCGCAGCGCAGCGAGCTCGAGGCGCAGATCGCCGAAAACGAGAACAAAACGCTGAATATTGTCGAGCAGAAGGCGCAGGTCGATCAGGAGATCGAACTGACCCGACTGGAGATCGAAAACGTCACCGAGCAGGTGCACCAGTACAATCTGCTGATCGCTGAGAAGCAGGCGGAGCTGGACGAACTGCAGGGACGGCAGGACGAGCTCTTCGAGCGCTATAAGCTCCGGATGCGCGCGATGCAGGAACGCGGCGAAGTCTCGTTCTGGTCCGTGCTCTTCGACGCGGACAGCTTCGCCGATATGCTCAACTGCCGCGCGATGATCGAAGAGATCGCGAAGACCGATCAGCGCATGATGGATGAGATGCGCGCGCTCGCGTCCGAGGTCATTGCCGCGAAGGAAGACCTTGCCGCGCAGAAAGTGATCCTGGAGCTGAAGAAAGCGGAATTGAACGCCGCGCAGCAGGTGCTGGACGAGAAGCGCGCCGAGTCCGATCAGCTTCTCGCGGAGCTGGTCGCTGACAAGATCGAGCTGATCCGGCTCGACGAGGAATACGAGGCGCAGCTGACCGCGCTGACCGACGAAATCGCCGTGCTGGAAGCGGAGAAGACCGCCGCCCTCCAGGCGGAATGGGAAGCGGCGCATCCGCCCGCACCTCCCACGCCGGACAATCCCGATCCGCAGCCCGTCTATCCGAGCAGCGGCGAAGGGTTCCTGTTCCCGCTCGACCGCAGCGGCTACGTGTGCGTCACGAGCTCCTACGGCTATCGTGTCCACCCCATCACCGGCAACTACACGATGCACAACGGCGTCGACCTAGCCGCCTATCAGGGCACCGCGATCTACGCCACCAAGAGCGGCTACGTCACCACGGCGACTTATAACTACGCCTACGGCAACTACGTGACGATCAACCACATGGACGGCTTCTCGTCCCTCTATGGACATATGATCTACTCCACCGTCAGCGAGGGGCAGTTCGTCTCGCAGGGCGAGATCATCGGCTACGTCGGCTCCACCGGTTATTCCACCGGGCCGCACCTGCACTTTACCATCTACTATAACGGCGATACCGTCAATCCGATGAACTATATCAGTCCGTAAAACCTGTTTCCCGGAGCCTGCGAAGCGGGCTCCGGGCATCCATTATTCTGCGCATTGGAGAGTACCATGAAGAATTCCTTTTTAATGAAAGCTCTGTGCGTCCTGCTTGCGATCGGCGTTTGCCTTTCGATGACGGGATGCTATTTCAAGGACATTATTCTGCCTTCGCCGCAGACGACGCAGGCGACTGCCGCGGCGACCGAGCCGTTGCAGGACGCGTCGTATCATCAGAAACTCGATGAGATCATCGGCATTCTGGATCAGTACTACGTAGACGGCTATTCCACGGAAGAGCTCGGCGACTATCTTGCGGAGGCGGCGATCGCCGCGACCGGCGACCGCTGGAGCTACTATATCAGCGCGGAGGACTATGACGCCTACCTGGAGAGCAACGCGAACGCCTACGTCGGCATCGGCGTGACGATCCAGCTCACGAACGAGGACGATCCCGGCTTCACCATTGTCTCCGTGAACCATAACAGTCCCGCGGAGGCGGCGGGCCTTCAGATCGACGATATGATCGTCGCCGTGGAAGGCGAGAACGCCGTCGCCATGGGCATGACCGAGGCGCAGCACCGCGTCCGCGGCGAGGAGGGGACGGATATCACCATCACCATCCTGCGCGACGGGAAAGAATTCGACGTGACGATCACAAGACAGGTGATCGAGTACGAGGTCGTGGTGTACGAACTGCTGGAAAACAGCGTCGGCTATATCAAGATCAACAACTTTGACACTCATTCCTCCCGTGATTCGATCGCGGCGATCGAGGACCTCATCTCGCAGGGCGCGGATTCGCTGGTTTTCGACCTCCGCTTCAATCCCGGCGGCATGAAGCACGAGCTGGTCGCCCTGCTGGACTATCTGCTGCCCGAGGGCGCGCTCTTCCGCTCCGTGGACTACAAGGGGCAGGAAGAAGTGGACTATTCCGACGAGAGCTGCCTGGAAATGCCGATGGCGGTCCTGGTCAACGACGATTCCTATTCCGCCGCGGAGTTCTTTGCCGCGGCGATGCAGGAATACGAAGCAGGCGTGATCGTCGGCACGAAGACCTGCGGCAAGGCGAACTATCAGCAGACCTTCCGCTTGAGCGACGGCTCCGCGATCGCCATCTCCACCGGCCACTATCAGACGCCGAAGGGCGTGACCCTCGCGGACGTCGGCGTGACGCCGGACGTGATCGTCGAGGTCGACGAAGCGACCTATCTGGACCTGTACTATGAAAAGGTCGCTCGCGCGGACGACGCGCAGCTCCGGGCGGCGATCGCCGCGCTCGGCAAATAAATGCTTGACAGAAGGGGCGCTTTCTTCTATAATCATTGCGCATATTTGTTTATTGGAGGATCACGGCATGGCTAAAGAGTATAAACTGACCAGAGATCGTCTGCGGGAGCTGGAAGCAGAGCTGAATTATCTGAAGACCACGCGCGAAAAAGAAGTCGCGGAGCAGATCAAGGAAGCGCGTTCCTTCGGCGACCTTTCCGAGAACAGCGAATATGATGAAGCGAAAAACGAACAGGCGAAGCTCTATGGCAGAATCACGGAGATCGAGAACATCATGTCTCACGCTGTCGTGATCGACGAGACGACGGACGCGGAAGAAGAAAACCGCGTCGGCATCGGCAGCACCGTCAAGGTGCGCGACGTCGAGCTTGACGAGACGGACGTTTTTGCGATCGTCGGCTCGCAGGAAGCGAACCCGATGGAGAACCGCATATCCGACGACTCTCCCTTCGGCAAGGCCCTGCTAGGCAGACTGATCGGCGAGATCGTCGAGGTGGAAGCGCCCGCCGGCACGATCCGCATCGAGATTCTGGACGTGAATCGCTGAGAAAACTGCCGCACGGCAGGATTGGAGAGAACTATGGCAAAGTTTGTACCGCAGGAGGAACTCTCCCTGGTCGACCAGGTGAGGATCCGCAGAGAAAAGCTGGCACAGCTCTGCGAGGAGGGCAGAAACCCCTTCGAGCAGACGAAATTCGATACGACGACCACCAGCGCGGCGATCAAAGACCGCTTTGACGAGATGGAAGGACAGTTTGCCGCGATCGCCGGACGCCTGATGAGCAAGCGCGGCATGGGCAAGGTCATTTTCGCCGACCTGCAGGACTGCGACGGCCGCATCCAGATCTACATGAAATTCGACGAGATGGCGGAGGCGGACTTCGAGGACTGCCGCAAGCTCGACATCGGCGACATCGTCGGCGTGGAGGGCGACGTCTTCCGAACGCAGCGCGGCGAGATCTCCGTCCGCGCGCACAAGGTGACGCTTCTGGCGAAGGCCCTGCTGCCCCTGCCGGATAAGTTCCACGGTCTGACGAACGTGGAGACCCGCTACCGTCAGCGTTACGTCGATTTGATCGCCAATCCTGAGGTCAAGGAGACCTTTGTCAAGCGCAGCATGATCCTCCGCGAACTGCGCGCGTTCCTTGACGCAAAGGGCTTCCTCGAGGTCGATACCCCGATTTTGACCCCGTTTGAGATCGGCGCGTCCGCGCGTCCGTTCTTTACCCACCACAACACCCTGAATATGGACATGGTCCTGCGAATTGAGACGGAGCTGTATCTGAAACGGCTGGTCGTCGGCGGCATGGACCGCGTCTACGAGGTGGGCCGGATCTTCCGCAACGAGGGCATGGACCCGAAGCACAATCCCGAATTCACCACGATCGAGCTCTATCAGGCCTATACCGATTTCCACGGCATGATGGACCTCGTCGAGGAAATGATGAAGACCGTCGCGATGAAGGTCTGCGGCACCCTGCAGATCGAGTATCAGGGCGTTCCCATCGACCTCAGCCACTGGGAGCGCATGACGATGATCGAAGCCGTGAAGAAGTATTCCGGCGTCGACTTCGCGGAAGTGAAGACGGATGAAGAAGCCGCCGCGCTCGCGATGGAGCATCACGTCGCGCTGCCCGAAAACCCGACGAAGGGCGCGATCTTAGCGGAATTCTTCGACGCGTTCGTGGAAGAGAACCTCATCCAGCCGACCTTTATCTACGATTATCCCGTGGAGAACAGCCCGCTGGCCAAGCGCAAGCCGTCGGATCCGGCGTTCACCGAGCGGTTTGAGTATTTTATCAACGCGACCGAGTTCGGCAACGCGTTTTCCGAGCTGAACGACCCGATCGACCAGAAGGCGCGCTTCGAGCGCCAGGTCGCGGAACGCAAAAAGCTCGATCCGAAGAGCAACGCGCAGGTCGATTACGACTATGTGACCGCGCTGGAATACGGCCTTCCGCCCACGGGCGGCCTCGGCTTCGGCGTCGACCGTCTGGTCATGCTCCTGACCGATTCGGCCTCCATCCGCGACGTCCTGCTCTTCCCGACGATGAAGCCGACAGACTGATCTGATAAAACGCCCCGCTCGAACGAGCGGGGTGTTATTACAACCGATGCTCTCAACAGCAGACAGGAGCGATCACATGAGAAAGACGGCAGCGGAACGAATTGAACAAATGGAAGCGATCCTCGATACGGCGAACGGAAAACTGAACGATATCGAGACGGCGATCGCCGCTTTGAAAGACTATCAGGGAGAGATCCGCAAGCTCGAGGCGTATTACACGAGCGCGGACTGGAAGAAGGATTTCGCGCTCGACGAGGCGGGAAAACTGCCCGCCGGCCTCAAACGCGGCGTACTGTCCGAGGACGGCGTTTACAATTTTTTAGAGCGCAACAGGGAACTGCTTTCCCGCATCGGCGGCGAGGACGAAGCATGAAGGAAGCAAGCGGAACGATCGACGCGGGCAAGCCGTTCGACTTCGGGAAGACCGCGGCGGATTACGCGAAATTCCGCGATATCTATCCCGCGGAGTTCTATCGGAAAATTCTGAACAGGGGCCTCTGCGTCAAGGGACAGCGCGTTTTGGACGTCGGGACGGGCACTGGCGTTCTGCCGCGCAATCTCTATTCCTATGGCGCGGAATGGACGGGCATTGACCTGTCGGAAGGACAGATCGCCATGGCGAAAGTACTGTCAAATGACATGGATATTCGCTACGCAGTCGCTTCTGCGGAAGCGCCGGACTTTCCGGACGATTCCTTTGACGTGATCACGGCCTGTCAGTGCTTCTGGTACTTCAACCACGCGAAGACCGCCCCGGTTTTCCACAGACTGCTGCGCAAAAACGGCAGACTTCTGCTCCTGTGCATGGCGTGGCTGCCCTTCGAGGACGAGATCGCGGCGGCGAGCGAAAAGCTCGTCCTGCGTTTCTCCCCGCAATGGACGGGCGGCGGCGAGGTCATGCAACCGATCGAGATTCCGGCTTGCTATCTGGACTATTTCGAGCCCGTCTATCATGATGAATTCCGGCTTGCCGTTCCGTTCACCCGCGAGAGCTGGCACGGCAGGATGAAGACCTGCCGCGGCATCGGCGCGTCGCTGACAGCGCAGGAGATCGCCGCGTGGGAAGAAGAACATCGGAAGCTCCTCGCGGAGATCGCGCCCATGCGCTTCACGGTCCTGCACTACGCCGCCCTCGCGGAACTGAAAAGGAAAGAATAACGCTATGGTTATGGACTATCTGTTTGCGGCCGATACAAGCGTATTATCGGACGAAGCTCTGTTTGAGGCAGCGTATGCGCGGGCGACCGAGGATAGAAAACAAAAAGTAGACAAATATCGTTTCCGCAGGGATCGGAACGCCGCCCTCGGCGCGGAGCTGCTGCTGCGGCACGCACTGGACCGGCTCGGGATCCGCAAGCTTGCGTATTCCTACGGAGAAGCCGGAAAACCGTATCTCGCCGGTGCGGACGGCGTGTTTTTCAGCCTGTCCCACAGCGGAAATTACGCCCTCTGCGCGGTATCGGACGGCGAGATCGGCGCGGATATCGAAACGGTCAGAAGCGTGGATCTGAAAATAGCGAAGCGGTTTTTCTGCCGGAGCGAGTTTGAGGATATCGCCGCGCAGGAGACGGAAGAAGCCAAACAGGAACGGTTTTTCCGCTATTGGACGCTGAAAGAGAGCTTTTTGAAGGCGGTCGGCTGCGGCCTGCGAGAGCCGATGGACGCGTGCGAGGTCGTTTTGCGGGATGAAATCTCCGTCGTTCAGAAGATCGATCCGCGAAGCTTTTCCTTCCGCGAATATGACAGTATCCCCGGCTGCAAATGCGCCGTCTGCACGGCGGACGCGCCGTTTTCTGCGGAGCTGCAGAGGATCAATCTGATCGATTGCTTGTAACATTTCGGGCTTGCGGTTTTTGCCGTAAGCCCGATTCCTCTATTGACAAGCAAAAAATCAGGCTGTATGCTATTTATAATGATATGTAAGGAGGGCACGCCATGCAGCGAAGAATCACGGTGTTCGGCAGCTCGGTCGTCGATCTGATGAGCCGCGCGCCCTATCTGCCCGCGCCCGCCGAGACGGTGAAGGGAAGCTTCTTCATGCAGAGCCCCGGCGGCAAGGGCTTCAATCAGGCGATCGCCGCGCGAAAAGCGGGCGGCGACGTCGCGATGATCACGAAGCTCGGGCGCGACAGTCTCGCGGAGATCCCGCGCAAAGCAATGCGCGAGGCGGACCTGTCCGAGGAGTATTTGTTCTTCAGCGACAGCGTGCCAACCGGAACGGCGCTCATCATGGTCGATGAAGCGACCGGACAGAACGCGATCGTGATCGTGCCCGGCGCGTGCAGCACCATTACGGACGATGATATCGCCGCAGTTTCCGATCAGATCATCCACTCCGATTATCTGCTTTTGCAGTTGGAGATCAACCAGGACGCGAACGAGAAAGCGGCGGCTCTCGCCAAGCAGCACGGCGTGAAGGTGATCGTGAATACCGCGCCGTACCAGCCTGTTTCCGACGACTTCCTGCGCGGCGTGTATCTCGTCACGCCGAACGAGGTGGAGGCGGAGGCGCTGACCGGCATACCCGTGACGGACAAGGAAAGCGCGGACCGCGCGGCGGAGGCGTTTTTTGCGAAGGGTGTGCAGAACGTCCTGATCACCCTCGGCGCAAGAGGCGTTTACCTCAACGCGGACGGCGTTTCGGAGATCATCCCCGCCTATCGCGTAAACGCGATCGACACGACCGGCGCGGGCGACGCCTTCAACGGCGGCCTGCTCGCCGCGCTGTCCGAAGGGAAGTCCCTGCATGACGCCGCGCTGTTCGCGAACGCTTTGGCGGCGCTCTCCGTGCAGCGCCTCGGCACGACGGCTTCCATGCCGCTTCGCGCGGAGATCGACGCGTTTCTCCGCGACAAATAACGACCCGAAAGGAGGATACCGATGGAACGGATCACAAGCAGTCAGAACCCTCTGCTGCGGCATATTCGCAAGCTGCAGAGCTCCCGCGCCTACCGCGAGGAACAGCGCGAATTCGTCGCGGACGGCTTCAAGCTGCTCGATGAGGCGCTCAAGTGGTATCCGAAGATCAAAACCGTGATCGTCTCTGAGCGGCAGGCCCTGCCGGCTCTGCCGGACGGCACGCGCTGCGTGCAGATCCCGGAATCACTGATGCAGTCGCTGTCCGACATGAAGACCCCGCAGGGCGTGCTCTTCACCTGCGAGCTGCCCAAACAGAAAGACGCGCAGGTGAGCGCAGGGATGCTGCTGCTCGACCGCATTCAGGATCCCGGCAACCTCGGCACGATCCTCCGTACGGCGGACGCGTTCGGTATTCCGGTCGCCATGACGAACGGCTGCGCCGACCCGTATTCGGAGAAAACGCTTCGCGCCTCGATGGGCGCGGTCTTCCGCACCGCGCCGAAGCAGATCGCTCTGGAGCGCATCCTGTCCTCCGGCGTGCCGATCGCGGCGACCGCGCTGACGCCTCATGCGTCGGATATCAGCGAAGTAAATCTGAAAGACTATCTTGTCGTCATTGGCAGCGAGGGACAGGGCGTCTGCCCGGAATTTCTCACGGCTTCCGACATACAGATCATCATTCCCATGCAGCCGCGCTGCGAATCCCTGAACGCGGCGATCGCCGCAGCGATCGTGATGTGGCAGATGAGATAAAGAGAGAAGAGAGTTTATGCACAAGCATTGGGTCTGGCTGACGACGCGCAAGGGCGTCGGCACGAGAGGCCGCGCCGCGCTGCTGGAGCTGTACGGTACGGCGGAGCGCATCTATGAACTGAAAGAAAACGACTACGTCCATACGGAGGGCTTCGACCGACGCTGGCTGGAATCCCTGCTGGACAAGTCGCTCGACGAGGCGGAGGAGATCCTGCGCGACTGCGACAACGAGGAGATCGACCTGCTGACCTACGCGGACGAAGGCTATCCGAAGCGGCTGAAGCACATCTCCGATCCGCCCGCGCTGCTGTATTACAAGGGCACGCTGCCCGATTTCGACAACGAAGCCGTGATCGCGGTGGTCGGCTCGCGGCGATGCAGCGCGTACGGCCTGATGTACGCCAAACAGTTCGGCAGACAGATCGCGAACAGCGGCGGCATCGTCGTCTCGGGCGGCGCGAGAGGGATCGACACCATGGCGCTCAAGGGCGCGCTGGATTCTTCCATGCCGGTCGTTGCCGTGATGGGCTGCGGTCTGGATATCGACTATCCGCGGGAGAATCATTTTCTGTTTCAGAAGATCATCCAGCACGGCTGTATCCTGAGCGAGTACCCGCCGAAGACGGAGCCGGAGCGCGGCCATTTTCCGGTCAGAAACCGCATTCTGAGCGGATTGTCCCTCGGCGTGCTCGTCGTCGAAGCGCCGGAAAAGAGCGGCGCGCTCATCACGGCGGACCTTGCCCTGCAGCAGGGCAGAGACGTCTTCGCGATCCCCGGCAACATCGGCGTCAAGCATTGCGCGGGCAGCAACCGCCTGATCCGCGAGGGCGCATACATGGTCGAAGACGGCTGGGAAGTCCTGCGCGAATACGCCTATCTGTTCCCGGTCAAGCTGTCCGACGGACGGAGCAGAGAAGCCATGGAGCGCATTTTCCGCTCCCGCTACGGAATGTCACTGCCGGTCTATTCGCCGGTCACGTTTTCGGACGACGGCGACAAAAAAGTCGTTGACAATCCTGCCGGAAAGACTTATAGTGACGAAAGTGACGAAAAAAGAACCGTGCCTGCGGCGCCGCTTGCAGGAGACGAGCAAACGGTCTACGCGCTTCTGACCGATCAGCCGATCCACTGCGACGAGCTGACGGCGAAGAGCGGCCTGCCGTCGCGCAGCGTGACGGCGGCGCTGACCATGCTGCAGATCAAGGGCAGAGCGGTGAAGCTCGCGGGCAACTATTATAAGCGAAATTAACGTGGAGGTTCTCATGGCGAAGGGAACAAATCTGGTCATCGTGGAATCGCCCTCGAAGGCGAAAACGATTGGAAAATACCTCGGCGCGGACTATAAGGTCGAGGCCTGTATGGGACATCTGCGCGATCTGCCGAAGAGCACGATCGGCGTGGATATCGAGCACGACTTTACGCCGGAGTACGGCCCCTTAGAGGGGAAAGAAGCGATCATTTCCGAGCTGCGCGCCGCCGCGAAGAAGGCGGACTGCGTCTATCTCGCGACCGACCCTGACCGCGAAGGCGAGGCGATCTCGTGGCATCTGAAGGAACTGCTCGATCTGCCGGACAGCAAGACGAAGCGCGTCACCTTCAACGAAATCACGAAGAACGTCGTCCTCAGCAGCATTCAGAAGCCGCGGGACATCGACTACGATCTGGTTGACGCGCAGCAGGCGCGCCGCATCCTCGACCGTATCGTCGGCTATCAGCTCAGCCCGCTGCTGTGGAAGAAGGTCCGCAGAGGCCTCTCCGCCGGCCGCGTGCAGTCGGTTGCGACCCGTCTGGTCGTCGAGCGCGAGCGCGAGATCGAGGCGTTCGTCCCGAAGGAGTTCTGGACGCTGGACGCAGAATTGCGCTGCATCGGCAAGGACGGCAGCTTTATCGCCCGCTACTTCGGCGACGAGAAGAAGCGCGAGCTTCGCTCCGAGATGGAGACCGATCAGATCATCGCGGACATTCAGGGAAAAGAATTCGTGATCGACAGCATCAAGCGCGCGGACAAGCACCGCGCGCCAACGCCGCCGTTCATCACGTCTACCCTCCAGCAGGAGTCCTCTCGCAAGCTGAATATGACGCCGCGCCGCACGATGGCGATCGCCCAGCAGCTCTATGAAGGCGTTGAGATCACCGGCGAAGGCTCCGTCGGTCTGATCACCTATATGCGTACCGACTCCCTGCGCCTCTCCGAGGAGGCGATCGCGGCGGCCCGCGATCTGATCAAGTCCCGCTACGGCAGTCCGTACTGCCCCAACGCGCCGCGCCGCTTCCGCAAGAAGGAAGGCGCGCAGGACGCGCACGAAGCCATCCGCCCGAGCAATGTCCGCCTCGATCCCGAGACGATCAAGGGTGATCTGACCCGCGAGCAGTACCGTTTGTATAAGCTCATCTGGAGCCGCTTCGTCGCCTGCCAGATGTCCGACGCGCGCTACGAGGCCGTGCAGGTCGATACGAAGTGCGCCGGCCACGTCTTCCGTGCGACCGATCTCATCATGAAATTCCCCGGCTTCACGGCGGTCTATGAAGAAGGCCGCGACGACGAGGACGAGGAACGGACGTGCCGCCTGCCCGAGCTGGACGGCACCGAGCGCCTGACGGTCGAAAAGACCAAGAAAGAACAGCACTTCACCGCGCCGCCCGCGCGTTATACCGAGGCGACCCTCGTCAAGGCGATGGAGGAACGCGGCGTCGGCAGACCGTCGACCTACGCGTCCATCGTCGCGACCATCCAGGACAGAGAATACGTCATGAAGAAGGACAAGCGGCTCTACCCGACGCCGCTCGGCCTGGTCGTGACCGATCTGATGATCGACCGCTTCAACGATATCATCGACGTGGAATTCACCGCGAATATGGAGCACCAGCTCGACGAGGTCGAGGCGGGCAAGGTCGCGTGGAAGCAGGTCTTGCGTGATTTCTATCACGGCTTCCACGAGGAAATGACAGCCGCCGAGGACGCGCTCGAAGGCAAGCGGATCAAGGTCCCCGACGAGGAAACGGACGAGATCTGCGAGGTCTGCGGCAGAAAAATGGTCATCAAGGTCGGCCGCTTCGGCAGATTCCTTGCCTGCCCGGGCTTCCCGGAGTGCAAGAACACGAAGCCAATCGTCGAGCCGATGCCCGGCCGCTGCCCGAAGTGCGGCAGCACGATCCTGAAGCGCAAGTCGAAGAAAGGCTTTGTCTATTACGCCTGCGAAAAGGGCGCGGAATGCGGCTTCATGACCTGGGACGTGCCGACGGCGAACGACTGCCCGACCTGCGGTCAGACCCTGTTCAAAAAGTCCGGCAAGGGCAGAATGAAGCCCTTCTGCATCAACGAAGAGTGCAAGGACTTCGTGCCCGAGGACAAGCGCGGCTATAAGCGCAAGATGCCGAAAGCGACCGCCGAGACGGTGGAGAACGCCGAGGCGCCGAAAAAGGGTAGAAAGAAAAAATGACGGAAGTGAAAGTGATCGGCGCGGGACTGGCGGGCAGCGAGGCGGCGTGGCAGTTCGCGCAGCGCGGCTTTGCGGTCCGGCTGTACGAGATGAAGCCGGCGAAGATGTCTCCCGCGCACCACAGCGCGGACTTTGCCGAGCTGGTCTGCTCCAACTCTCTGCGCGGCGACCGGCTGGAAAACGCGGTCGGCCTGCTCAAAGAGGAGCTGCGCAGGCTCGGCAGTCTCATCATGACCTGCGCAGACGCAACGCGCGTTGAGGCGGGCGGCTGTCTCGCGGTCGACCGCGGCGGCTTTTCCCGCATGGTGACGGAGAAGCTGCGCAGCCATCCGAACGTCACGGTCGTCTCCGAAGAGGTGACACAGGTCCCGCAGGGGCCTGTCGTCATCGCGACGGGGCCGCTGACCTCGGACGCGCTCAGCGACGCGATCGCCGCCTATTTCGGACACGCCGATTACCTGCATTTCTTTGACGCAGCCGCGCCGCTTGTCTCGCGTGAATCAATCGACATGGACCATGCCTGGTTTGCTTCCCGTTATGACCGCGGCAGCGCCGATTATATCAACTGTGCCATGTCCAAAGAGGAATATGCCGCCTTTGTGCGCGAGCTTGCTTCCGCGCAGGAAGCGGAGGTGCACGGCTTCGAGGACAGGAACGTCTTCGAGGGCTGTATGCCCGTCGAGGTCATGGCGCGGCGCGGAGAAGATACGCTCCGCTACGGACCGATGAAGCCGGTCGGGCTGAAAGACCCGAAGACCGGCAAAGAGCCCTACGCCGTCGTCCAGCTCCGGCAGGACAACGCGGCGGGGAACATCTACAACATCGTAGGCTTCCAGACACACCTGAAATTCCAGGAGCAGAAGCGGGTCTTTTCCATGATCCCCGCCCTGCACGACGCGGAGTATCTCCGCTACGGCGTGATGCACCGCAATACGTTTTTAAATTCGCCGCGGCTTCTGGACGCGACCTACGCCGACCGCAGAGACCCGCTGGTCGCCTTCGCCGGGCAGATGACCGGCGTGGAGGGCTACGTCGAATCCTGCGCGTCCGGCTATCTGGCGGCGGTGTCCATGGCGGCGCGGCTGAACGGCGATCTGATCCCGGATTATTCGAATCTGACGGCGATCGGCGCGCTGGCGCATTACATCAGCGACCCGAGCGTGACGAGCTTTCAGCCGATGAATATCAACTTCGGCATCATCGCGCCGTTAGAGCAGAGGATCAAAGGCAAGGCGAACAAAAACCTCGCCATCGCCAACCGCGCGCTTACGCATCTGGAAAAGATAAAGAACGGAGACAGCATATGAAGATCATCATTGACGCAATGGGCGGCGATAACGCGCCGGAACAGATCGTACTCGGCGCGCTGCAGAGCGCGAAGGAATTCGGCGTGGAGATCGTTCTGGTCGGTCGGGGAGAGGACATCCTTGCGAGCATGAAGCAGCACGGATGGGATACGCTTCCGGGCGGCGTGGAGATCGCGAACGCGGAGGACATCGTCGATATGCACGCTGACCCCGCCGAGGTCGTGCGCCAGCACAGGGGTTCGTCCATGGTGCTGGGTCTGAAAATGCTTGCCGACGGCGCGGGCGACGCCTTTATCTCCGCCGGCAATACCGGCGCGCTGCTCTCCGCCGCGACCCTGCTCGTCAAGCGAATCCGCGGCGTCCGCCGCGCGGCGTTCGCCCCCGTGCTTCCGATGGGAGACGGCTGCATTCTGATCGACGCGGGCGCCAATGCGGAGTGCACGCCGGAATTCCTGCTGCAGTTCGGCTGCATGGGCTCGTTTTATGCGAAAATGGCGCAGAAGAAGGAGAATCCGCGCGTCGCGCTGCTCAACATCGGCGCGGAGGACAGCAAGGGCGACCCGCTGCACAAGGAAGCCTATCAGCTTCTGAAAAACGCGGGCGATAACGGTGTGATCAATTTCACCGGAAATATTGAAGCACGCAACGTCCCCTTCGGCGAAGCGGACGTCGTCGTTGCGGACGGCTTCTCCGGCAACGTCCTGCTGAAATCGATGGAAGGCACCGCGATCTATATGGGGAAGCTGATGAAGGGCATGTTCATGCGGAATCTTCTGACGAAGATCGGCGCGCTCCTGTGCAAAAAGGGCGAAGAGATCAAGAAGCGCATGGACTACCGCGAGATCGGCGGCTCCATCCTGATCGGCATCTCGAAGCCCGTCGTCAAGGCGCACGGCTCGTCCGACGCGCTCGCGGTACGCGGCGCGATCCGGCAGGCGATGAACGCCGTGGAAAGCGGCTTCTGCGACGCCATCCGCGAAAATATTTCGGCTATGTCCCTGCCGCGGGAGGAAAACCATGCTGAGTAAGCTCGAAGACGCGCTCGGATACGTCTTTCACGACAAGGAATTGATCCGTACCGCACTGTCGCACACGTCCTATGCCAACGAGGTCTATAAAGATACGCTGCGCAGCTACGAACGTCTGGAATTTCTGGGCGATTCGATCCTCGGCTTTGCCACGGCGGAGTATCTCTATCACACCTTCCCAACCAAGCTGGAAGGGGAGCTGACGAAGATCCGCGCGGAGCTCGTCTGCGAGAAAAACCTCGCGGAGGTCGCGCATCAGATCAATCTCGGCGAGTATCTGCTGCTCGGCAACGGCGAAGAGCAGGGCGGCGGAAGAAACCGCGCCAGCATTCTCTGCGACGTGATGGAGGCGCTGATCGCCGCAGCGTTCATCGACGGCGGCACGCAGGCGGCGCAGGGGATCGTAACGCGTCTGATCATTCCGATGCTCTCGAAAGTGCTCAACACGCACGACTACAAGACGGAGCTGCAGGAACTGGTGCAGCGCAAGCGCGATCAGGTGCTGCTCTATGAGCTGATCGGCGAGCAGGGACCGGACCACTGCAAGGAGTTCACCGTCCGCGTTCTGCTCAATGGAGAAGAGGTCGGACGCGGCGCCGGAACGAGCAAAAAACGCGCCGAACAGGCAGCTGCGGCGCAGGCAATTCAAAAGTTGTTCTAAAACGGGCTGATTTTCAGCCCGTTTTTTATCTATATAGTATAAATTGCGGATAATGCTTGCATTTTGACACAATATCTGGTAAAATGATAAACTGAAATACAATAGGAGAAATGTGTCGATGTATCTGAAACAACTGGAGCTCCAGGGCTTCAAATCTTTCCCCGATAAGACGGTCGTCAGCTTCGGTCACGACATCACCGCGATCGTCGGACCGAACGGCAGCGGCAAATCGAATATCTCCGACGCGATCCGCTGGGTCATGGGCGAGCAGAACACCCGCTCTCTGCGCGGACAGAAGATGGAAGACGTGATTTTCGGCGGCACGGAGAAGCGTTCGCAGGTCGGCTTTGCCGAAGCGACGCTCGTGCTGGACAATTCCGACCGCGCGCTCCGCTTCGACGCCGACGAGCTGATGATCACGCGCCGCTACTACCGTTCCGGCGAAAGCGAATTCTATATCAACAAACAGTCCGTCCGTCTGCGCGACGTGAACGAGCTGTTCATGGATACCGGTCTCGGCCGCGAGGGCTATTCCAACATCAGCCAGGGCCGTATCGACGAGGTCCTGTCTCTGAAGAGCACGGATCGCCGCGAGATCTTCGAGGAGGCGGCTGGCATTTCCAAATACCGCCACCGCAAGGAGGAGACCGAGCGCCGTCTGGCGAACACGGAGGAAAACCTGCTCCGCATCGGCGACAAGATCGCCGAGCTGGAGCTCCAGGTCGAGCCCCTGCGCGAGCAGTCGGAGAAGGCGAAGAAGTATCTGACCTTCCGCGACGAGCTCAAGGGCGTGGAGGTCGCGCTGTGGCTGCGCAGCCTCGATAAGCTCAGCGCTACTGCCCGCAAGGCGGAGGAGGATTACAACTCCGCGTCGTTTATTCTCCAGCAGGAGCATACCGCGCTGGATGAGCTCTACGCGAGCGCGGAACACCTGCGCGACGACCTGCACGAGCGCGATATGCAGACCGATACGCTGCGCGACCGCATCGCTGAGAGCGAAGCCGTCGTGCAGGGAATCCGCAGCGAGATCGCCGTGCTTCGCACGAACAGCGACAACTGCCTTTCGAACATGGAGCGCATTCGCGCCGAGATGGCCGAGCAGGAAACCCGCAGCGGCGGCGTCGGCGAGCAGATCTCCGCGCTGGAAGCGCGGATCGGCGAGATCGCGGGCGAGGCGGAAGCCCATTCGGCCAAGCTCCGCGAAGCGGAAGCTGAGGGTAAAAAGCTCGCGGACTCTGCCGAGGGCATGACGAAACGCTATCTGACCCTGCGCAACGAGCAGGAGCGGCTCCGCACGGAGCAGTCCGCCAAGGGCGCGGACCTTGCCGCCGCGGAGGACTCTTTGAGCCGCAGCGCGGAGCATAAGGCGCAGGTGAACGCCGACTGCGAGGCGGCGAAGCTCCGCCGGCAGGAAGCGGAGGAAAACCTCGCGCAGGCGCGCAAAGCGCTGCGCGACGCGAACGAAGACATCACCGCCGCACAGAACACCATCGAAGGCTACCGCCTGCGCAGCAAGACCCGCATGGAGCGCAGAGATTCCCTGCAAAAGCAGGTCACGGACGCCTCCGTCGCGCTGGATACGGTGACCTCCCGCCTGAAACTCTTTGAAGAGATGGAACGCGAGTACGAGGGCTATTCCAAGGCCGTCCGCGTCGTCATGCAGGAGAGCAGAAAGGGCGCGCTGCGCAACATCCACGGGCCGGTCTCCGCGCTGATCCGCACGGACGACGCCTACACCGTCGCCATTGAGACCGCGCTCGGCAGCGCGCTGCAGCAGATCGTCGTCAGCGACGAGCAGGCCGCGAAGAACGCGATCAACTACCTGCTGCGCAACGACGCCGGCAGAGCGACCTTCCTGCCGCTGAACGTCATTCAGGGCAGAGAACTGAACGAGCGCGGCGTCGAGACCTGCGGCGGCTTTATCGGGGTCGCTTCCGAGCTGGTCCGCTGCGAAGCGAAATACCGCGGCATTATCTCCAATCTGCTTGGGAAAACTGTGATCGCGGACGGTCTGGACGCCGCGATCGCGATCGCGAAGCGATACGCGCACCGTTTCCGCATCGTCACGCTGGACGGCCAGGTGATCAACGCCGGCGGCTCCATGACGGGCGGCTCGGTGTCGAAGAACGCCGGCATCCTCTCCCGCGCGAACGAGATCGAACGTCTGCGTAAGAAGCGGGCCGGCGCGGAAGAGAAGCTTGCGAGTCTGAAGAGCGAGCTTGCCGAAGCGGAACGCCTCGCGCAGCAGGTCGAGTTTGAGCTGATCGCCGAAGAGGGCAAGCTCCGCTCGGCGCAGGACGAAGCGCTGCGCCTTGCCGGCGAGGAAAAGCAGTACGCCGTTCTCGCGCAGGCGATCGGCGACGCCATCTCCGGCTCGGAGCGTGAACTGACCGCGATCGCGGAGCAGGAAACGCTCGACGTACAGCGTAAGAAGACGCTGACGGAACAAATCGCCGATCTGGAGCGTCAAATCACCGAGAGCGAGCGCGAGCTTGCCGTCCTTTCCGACGGGCAGAGCATCGCCGCCGAGCAGAGCAACCGCGTGAGCGAGAAGATGACGACGATCCGTATGGACATCGCCGCTTTGGAAGCGGAACGCGCGACCGCGGTAGATTCGATCAGCCGTCTGCGCGCGCTGGAACTGACGATGCGCGGCGACCATGCCCAGAAGCAGGCGCTTCTGGAGACCTATGAAAAAGAAAACGACGCGATCCTGCGTCAGATCGAGCAGCGCGAAGCGGCCTACGAATCGCAGAACGCGGACGCGCAGAGCAAGCGCGACGAGCTGAAGACCGCCCTCGAAGAACGGATGCAGGTCGAGGCGAAAAAGACCGCGACGGATAAGGAAGCGCAGGATAAGAGCCGCGACATTCTGAACATGGAGCGCGAAAGCGCAAGGCTGGAAGCCAAGAAGACCGCGGCGGAAATGGAAGAAAAGCAGATCATCGACCGCCTGTGGGAGAACTACGAGCTGACGCCGTCCACGGCGCAGGAAGCGGCCGCGGAGATCGACAGCGTTACCGCGGCGCAGAAGCGGTCTGCGGAGCTGAAACGTTCCATCGCCGCGCTCGGCACGCCGAACCTCGGCGCGATCGACGAGTTCGCGCGCGTCAACGAGCGTTACGAATACCTGACCGGGCAGCGCGACGACGTCCTGACCTCCAAGCACGATCTGGAGGGCATCATCCGCGACATCACCGTGCAGATGACGGAGATCTTCACGACCGAATTCGCGAAGATCAACACCTATTTCGGGCAGACCTTCACGGAAATGTTCGGCGGCGGCAAGGCGTCGCTGGAGCTGGAAGACCCGGAAGAGCCGTTGATCTGCGGCATCGACATCCGCGTCCAGCCGCCCGGCAAACAACTCAAGACCATCACGCTGCTGTCCGGCGGCGAGAAGGCCTTCGTCGCCATCGCGCTGTACTTCGCGATCCTTCGCGTCCGCCCGACGCCGTTCTGCATGCTCGACGAGATCGACGCGGCCTTGGACGACCGCAACGTCGAACGCTTCGCGACCTATCTGCGCGGCTTCAGTACCGATACGCAGTTCATCGTCATCACGCACCGCCGCGGCACGATGGAGGCTGCGGACGTGCTCTACGGCGTGACGATGCAGGAGCAGGGCATTTCCAAGATTCTGCATCTGGATCTGAACCGCATGGAACGGCAGCTGGATATCATTTCGGAGGAATAACATGGGAATATTTGAAAAGATCAAGAACGGCCTGTCGAAGACGAGATCGGCGATGGCCGCGACGATCGGCGGCCTGTTCGACGCCTTTACGGGCGCGAACGAGGAATTCTACGAGGAGCTCGAAGAGAGCATGATCCTCGCCGATCTGGGCGTGGAGACGTCCTGCAAGGCGGTCGATCTCCTGCGCGAGCGCGTGAAGGAGCAGAAGCTGCGCGGCGGCGAGGAAATCCACAACGCGCTCAAGGACATCCTTGTGGAAATGCTGGACGTCGGCGACACGCGCCTGAAGCTCGGCACGAAACCATCCGTCATCCTGGTCATCGGCGTCAACGGCGTCGGTAAAACGACGACGATCGGCAAGCTGGCGCACGATCTCCGCCGTCAGGGGAAGAAGGTGCTCCTGTGCGCAGGCGATACCTTCCGCGCGGCAGCGGCGGATCAGCTCGAGATCTGGGCGCAGCGAAGCGGCGCGGACATCATCCGTCAGCATGAGGGCGCGGACCCCGCCTCCGTCGTCTTCGACGGCATTTCCGCGGCGAAGGCGAGAGGCACGGACGTGATCCTCTGCGACACCGCCGGTCGTCTGCACAACAAGGCGAACCTGATGAACGAGCTCGGCAAGATCGCGCGGATCATCGACCGCGAGCTGCCGGACGCGGACAAGGAAGTCCTGCTCGTTCTCGACGGCACGACCGGACAGAACGGCCTGATGCAGGCAAAGCAGTTCAAGGAGATCGCGGGCGTGACGGCGATCGCGCTGACCAAGCTCGACGGCACCGCCAAGGGCGGCATCGTCATCGCGGTTGCGGACGAATTGCAGATCCCCGTGAAGTATATCGGCGTCGGCGAGCAGATGGACGACCTGATGCCCTTTGACGCAAAAGCGTTTGTAGACGCACTGATTTAAGGAGGTTCTTATGAGAATCGACGGCAGAAAAGCAGACGAAATGCGAAAGGTTAAGGCGACGCTCGGCTTTTCCAAGTTTGCCGAGGGAAGCTGCCTCATCGAGATCGGCGACACGATGGTGCTGTGCAACGCGTCCGTGGAAGACCGCGTCCCGCCGCACGTGACGAGCGGCGGCTGGGTGACTGCGGAGTATTCCATGCTCCCGCGCGCCAACCGCGAGCGCGGCAAGCGCGATATTACCAAGCTGAAGCTGTCCTCCCGCAGCGCGGAGATCCAGCGTCTGATCGGGCGCAGCCTCCGCTGCGCGGTCGATCTGGAAGCGCTCGGCGAGCATACGATCACAATCGACTGCGACGTTCTGCAGGGCGACGGCGGCACGAGAACGGCTTCCGTGACCGGCGGCTTTATCGCGCTGACCCTCGCGTGCAGGAAGCTCCTGGAGCAGGGGAAGATCGAGAAAATGCCCGTGCGCACCTACGTTTCCGGCATTTCCGCCGGCATCGTCCGTAACGAGGCGATGCTCGACCTGTGCTATGAGGAGGATTCCAAGGCGCTGGTGGACTTCAACTGCATCATGACCGCCGAGGGCGATATCGTGGAGCTGCAGGCGACCGGCGAAGGCCGCCCGTTCAGCGCGGAGGAACAGCGCAAATTGCTCGCCCTGTGCCGGAAGGGCAACACCGTCCTGACGCAGATGCAGCGCCGCTGTCTGGGGAGTCTGGAATGAAGCTGGTCGTCGCGAGCAACAACGCGCATAAATTGCAGGAGCTTCGCGCCATCCTGTCGACCCTCGGCATGGAGGTCGTCTCCCAGCGGGAGGCGGGCGTCTTCGTCGAGCCGGTGGAAAACGGCGCGACCTTTGAGGAAAATTCCTATATCAAGGCGAAAACCGTCATGGACGCCTGCGGACTGCCGACCGTCGCGGACGATTCCGGCCTGATGGTCGACGCGCTGGGCGGCGAGCCGGGCGTGTTCTCGGCAAGATACGGCGGCGACGCGTGCAAAAGCGACAGAGACCGGCTGGAATACCTTCTGCGCAGGATGGATGACGTCCCGGACGAAAAACGCACGGCGCGATTCGTCAGCGTGATCACCATGCTGACGCCGGACGGAACGAAAATCGCCGCAAGAGGCGAGCGCCCGGGAATCATACTGCGCGAGGCGCACGGCGAGAACGGCTTCGGCTACGATCCGGTCTTTTACGTGCAGGAAGAGGGCTGCACGTTCGCGCAGCTCGCGCCGGAGCGGAAGAATCAGATCTCTCACCGCGCAAGAGCGCTGGAAGCCTTCGTGCGGAAGATCAGAGAGGAGAACGAATATGTTGACAAGTAAGCAGAGAGCGGAGCTCCGCTCCGAGGCAAATACGCTCGAGACGACCCTGATGGTCGGCAAGGAGGGCGTCACGGAGAGCGTGATCGAGGAAGCGAAACGCCAGCTGGACGCCAGAGAGCTGGTCAAGGGCCGCGTCCTGGAAAGCTCGCTTTTGACGTCCAGAGAAGCCTGCGACGCGCTGTGCGAGGCGGTCCGGGCGGAGGGCGTGCAGTGCATCGGCTCGAAATTCGTGATCTATAAAAAGTCCGAGAAGAAAGCGCAGGAGGCGGCAAAACAGGCGAGAGCCATGCAAAAGAAGGCCGCCAATCCCGTTCGCAGGGGCGCGCAGGAGCGCCGCCGCAAGGCGAAGGAAGAACGCGAGAAACGGAACGAGTATTTCCGCCAGTCTGCGATCCAGGCGGCGATCGAGCGCAGAAACGGGAAGAAATAAGAGAGAAAGGCGTTTCCACTATGGCAAGAATCGGCATTTTCGGCGGCAGCTTCAATCCGCCGCACTTAGGTCATCTCCTCGCAGTGCGCGAGTTTCGGGAAAAGCTGTCGCTGGATTGCGTTTTGCTCATTCCTGCCGCTGCGCCGCCTCATAAGACGCTGACGGCCAATTCGCCCGCTGCGGAGCACCGCCTTGCAATGACGCGCCTTGCCGCCGCGGATCTGCCGTTTGCGGAAGTATCGGACATCGAACTTCGTCGCGAAGGCGCGAGCTACACCGCCGATACCCTCGACGCGCTGCGGTCCGCTTATCCGCAGGACGAGTTCTTCCTGCTGATGGGAACGGACATGTTCCTGTCCTTCGCGACGTGGTACCATCCGGAACGGATCGCCGCGCAGGCGACGATCGCCGTCGCGCATCGAAACGCGGACAACGAGCAGCAGCTTCGATCCTGCGCGCAGAAACTGAAAGAAGACCTGAACGTCTCGACGGTATTCGTGGAAAACGAGTATCTGCCGCATTCTTCGACCTCCGTGCGCGCCATGCTCGCGTTTCAAGCGGCGGAGGACTATCTTGTGCCGGCGGTGCTGGATTATATTCAGCGCAACAATCTGTATTTTTCCCGGACGGATCTGAAAGGCCTGTCCTTCGACCGTCTGCAGGAGACCAGCCTGTGCCTGCACAACCGCAAGCGCGTACCGCACGTGATCGGCTGCAGCGAAACGGCGGCGCGCCTGGCGCGAAGATACGGCGCGGATGAAACGGACGCGATGCGCGCCGGGATCCTGCATGACGTGACAAAGGTGCTGAACGGACAAGAACAGTTGAAATTGTGCGATCAGTATGCTATAATATTAGATAATTTTGAACGGCTGAACCCGAAACTGCTCCACGCGAAGACCGGCGCGGTGGTCGCCGAGCGGATCTTCGGCGAAAATCCCGCGGTTTGCGAAGCGATCCGATGGCATACGACCGGCAAGGCGGATATGTCGACTTTGGAGAAGATCGTCTATCTTGCCGATTATATGGAACCGAATCGCTCCTTTGACGGCGTGGAAAAGCTGCGCCGCGCAGCGGAGCGGGATCTGGACGAGGCGGTCTATCTGGGCTTGACCATGACGATGGAACAGCTCCGGGCCGGCCGCCGTGAAATCGATAAAAACTCCGGCGCCGCGCTGCGCTGGCTGGAAGAAAGGATGCAAAGCAGATGAAACTGTTTGGCAATAAGAAACGCCCTGCGGCTGTGAAGCGGGAGAAGGAGACGCAGGATGCGCCGCTGCTCCGCGAAGAGGCGCAGGAGGAAGAGGAGAGCAAACTGCAGCCGCGTACCCGCGCCGTCTGTCTCCTGCTCTGCGCGATCTGCCTGTTTGCGTGCGCCGTGCTGATGTGCTTCCTGCTCATCAATCAGAGTGCGGAAGTCAACGCGATCCCGCCCGAGGATCCGAAGGAGCTCGCGTACGTCGTGAACGTCCTGCCGCCCTCTACGGAGAACGTGCCGGAGCAGCTCGAAGCGCCGGAGAGCCAGTACGGCTCCAACCGCCTGAACTTTCTCATCATCGGGATCGACGACGCGACTGATCTTTCCAATCTGATCATGCTTGCGAGCGTCGACCTGCATACGAAGGACGTCGCGCTCATCAGCATCCCGCGCGAGACCTATATTTCCGGCAACTTCAAGTATCCCGCGCTCTTCAACGTCTATAAAGAGGCGGAAGGCGGCGATCACGGGATCAAGGCGGTCCGGGAGAAGGTCAAGGAAATGATCGGCTTCTGGCCGGATTATTACTTCGTCTTGAACACGAAGTCCGTTAACGGTTTGCTTGAGCTGACCGGAAATATCGACTTCGACGTTCCCGAGGAGCCCGCCTACAGCGAGCTTGCCGGCGGCCGCCAGTCGATCAACGGCGCGAAGGCAGTAAAGCTGCTTAATTACAGGAACGACTTCTACGAGATCACGACCGAGCCGGCGAGACTGCAGCGGCAGTTCCTCCAGACCCTGCTGACCATCCTCCTGCAGGACGGCGAGCATATCGACGAAAACGCGCGCGCCATCGCCGCCTTTGCCGATACGGATCTTTCGTCCGACGACCTGGCCTTCCTCGGCCATCTGCTGCAGGGCATGGACATGAAGGCGATCTACAGCCGCGCCCTGCCCGGCGAAGTCGTGGAAGCCGGCGGCGCGTACTTCTATCAGGTCGATCCGAACGAGGCAGCCGTGATGCTTAACGAGAGCTTCAATCCGCTGGATGAGGATCTGACGATCTACGATCTGAACTTCCGTCAGCTTGCCGGCGCCAGCGGCGAGGGCGAATACGCCGCCTACGGCTTCGGCAACGGCAAGAACAATACGACGGACAATGACGATAACGACGACGGCGGAAACGAGCCCGAGCAGACGGAAGCGACCGAGGAAACAGAGCCGACGGAAGTCACGGAGGAACCCGGAACGGAACCGCCTGACGATCCTGAAACGCCGTAACGAAAAGGAGAGAAGAGAATGTATACACCGAAAGAGATCGCAACGCGCGCCGCGCAGGTACTCGACGACAGAAAAGGCCTCGGCATCAAGCTCCTTGAGGTCACGGACGTCACCAGCATCGCGGACTACTTCCTGATCTGCACCGGCACGTCCAGCACGCACGTCAAGACGCTGTGCGACAGCGTCGAGGCTGTCGTTGCCGACGAAATGGGCGAAGCGCTTCTGCACAGAGAGGGCCATCGCGGCGGTACCTGGGTACTGCTGGATTTCGGCTGCCTCGTCGTGCACGTCTTCACCAACGAGACGCGCGAATTCTATGATCTGGAGCGTCTGTGGAACGACGCGAAGGAGATCCCTCTGAATTTCGACAAAGAAGGGCAAAACGCATGAAATACGATTTTACTGCGATCGAGAGCAAATGGCATAAGATCTGGGAAGAAAAGGATCTTTATAAAGCCGTCAACGGCTTGGAGAAGAAGAAATTCTACGCGCTGATCGAATTCCCGTATCCGTCCGGCGTCGGTCTGCACGTCGGTCACGCCCGTCCCTATACCGCGATGGACGTGATCGCGAGAAAGCACCGCATGCAGGGCGAGAACGTCCTGTTCCCGATGGGCTACGACGCCTTCGGCCTGCCGACGGAGAACTACGCGATCAAGAACCATATCCACCCCGCCGTCGTGACGAAGCGCAATATCGAGACCTTCCGCGGTCAGCTCAAGGCGCTCGGCTACAGCTTCGACTGGGATCGCGAGATCAACACGACCGATCCGTCCTATTTCAAGTGGACGCAGTGGATCTTCCTCCAGCTGTATAAGAACGGCCTTGCCTATAAGTCGAAGATGCCCGTCAACTGGTGCACGTCCTGCAAGTGCGTCCTCGCCAATGAGGAAGTCGTTGACAACGTCTGCGAACGCTGCGGCAGTCCCGTCATCCGCAAGGAGCAGAGCCAGTGGATGCTCCGCATCACGAAATACGCCCAGCGTCTGCTGGACGATCTGGACGATCTGGACTTCATCGAGCGCGTCAAGCTCCAGCAGAGAAACTGGATCGGCCGCTCCACCGGCGCGGAGGTCCGGTTCTCCTCCACGCTCGGCGACGAGATCCTGATCTATACGACCCGTCCCGACACCCTCTTCGGCGCGACCTATATGGTGCTCTCGCCGGAGCACGCGCTCATCGAAAAGTGGATGGACCGTCTGGAAAACGCGGACGAGGTCAGGGCCTATCAGGCGGAAGCCGCCGCGAAATCCGATTTTGAGCGCACGGAGCTTGCCAAGGACAAGACCGGCGTGATGCTCAAAGGCGTGAAGGGGATCAACCCCGTCAACGGCAAAGAGATCCCGATCTTCATCTCCGATTACGTCCTGTCGACTTACGGCACCGGCGCGATCATGGCCGTTCCCGGCCACGACGACCGCGACTGGGAGTTTGCAAAGAAGTTCGGCTGCGAGATCATCGAGGTCGTCAAGGGCGGCAACGTGGAAGAAACCGCGTTCACCGACTGCGAGACCGGCGTGATGGTCAATTCCGGCTTCCTCAACGGATTGGCCGTCGAAGAAGCAAAGAAAGCCATCATCGCATGGCTGACCGAGCAGGGGATAGGCGAGGCGAAGGTCAACTTCAAGCTGCGCGACTGGGTCTTCTCCCGCCAGCGCTACTGGGGCGAACCGATCCCGATCATCCACTGCCCGAAGTGCGGCACCGTTCCGATGGACGAGAAGGACCTGCCGCTCCTGCTGCCCGACGTGGAAAGCTACGAGCCGACGGACGACGGCCGTTCTCCTCTTGCCAACATGACCGACTGGGTCAATACGATCTGCCCGTGCTGCGGCGGACCCGCAAAGCGCGAGACCGACACCATGCCGCAGTGGGCCGGCTCCTCGTGGTACTTCCTGCGCTACATGGACCCGCACAACGACGAAGCGCTCGCTTCCAAAGAGGCGCTCGCGTACTGGAGCCCGGTCGACTGGTACAACGGCGGCATGGAGCATACGACGCTCCATCTGCTCTACAGTCGTTTCTGGCACAAGTTCCTCTATGACATCGGCGTCGTGCCGACCAAGGAGCCTTACGCCAAGCGCACCAGTCACGGCATGATCCTCGGCGAAGGCGGCATCAAGATGTCCAAGTCCCGGGGCAACGTCATCAACCCGACGGACGTGATCGCGGAGTACGGCGCGGACACGATGCGCACTTATATCATCTTCATCGGCGACTTTGAGAAGGCCGCCTCCTGGGCGACGAACGCGGTCAAGGGCTGCAAGCGCTTCCTCGACAAGGTCTGGAACCTCGCCGAGACGGTCAGCGACAGCGAGACGCAGTATTCTGCGCAGAACGAGGCGATCCTCCACAAGACGATCAAGAAGGTCACCTCCGATATCGACGCGCTCAAGGGCAACACGGCCCTCGCGCAGCTCATGACCCTGACGTCCGCGCTTTCCGACAATGGCTGCAACAGCGCGGAGCTCAGGACCCTCCTGCAGCTTCTGAGC
The DNA here is from genome assembly GCA_905233385.1 of uncultured Oscillospiraceae bacterium. Taxonomy (GTDB): domain Bacteria; phylum Bacillota; class Clostridia; order Oscillospirales; family Oscillospiraceae; genus JAZOXB01. The sequence goes on along the minus strand of CAJOEH010000005.1, from coordinate 28,144 downwards.
CCGTTCGCGCCGCATATCTGCGACGAGATCTGGCAGCAGCACGGCTTCGAAGGGATCTGCTCCGTATCCGCTTGGCCTTCCTACGACGAGGCCAAGTGCAAGGACAGCGAGATCGACATGGCGGTGCAGGTCAACGGCAAGCTGCGCGGCACGATCCACGTTCCCGCCGATCTGGACAACGACAGCGTCGTCAAGGCGGCGCTCGAGGACGAAAAGATCGCCCGCTTCCTCGAGAAGCTGGGCGGCAGCGTCATCAAGACCATCGTCGTCAAGAACAAGCTCGTCAATCTGATCGTGAAATAGCGCGCCGCTTCCCGAAAAATCCCTCGCAATTTCTCAAAAAAGCAAAAATTTTTGAAGATATTGCTTGACAAGCGGCACATCGAAAGCTATAATCATTGTTGCCGTAAATCGGCCCTGAAAGCATCCTGGATTTAGCCGGATGCGTCGGAGGGAGGGAAATCAATGTCTGAAATCCGTGTCAAAGAGAACGAGTCTTTGGAGAGTGCTCTGAAGCGCTTCAAGAGAAGCTGCCAGAAGGACGGCGTCATCGCCGAAGTCAAGAAGAGAGAGCATTACGTCAGCCCGAGTCTCAAGCGGAAGCAGAAGTCTGAAGCTGCTCGTAAGAACAAGAGAAGAGGTTATTGATTTCCTGATTTCTCGAAACTTAAAGCTCCTTGCACATGTGCAAGGAGCTTTTCCTGCATTGAGGTGTTTTTTATGCTGAAATTAACGAATGAAGTCATTGCCGCGATCGAAAAGGGGGAGCGCGTCGTGCTCTGCACGATCCTCGCAAGCTCCGGCTCGTCGCCGCGCGGCGCGGGTACGCGCATGGCGGTCTTTGAAGACGGCAGAACGCTTGGTACGGTCGGCGGCGGCAAGGTCGAACTGCTTGCCGCGCAGGACGCGGCGGAAGTCCTGAAAACGGGCAACACGCACATCCGCGCTTTCTGTCTCGCGCCGGATCAGGTCGCGTCGATCGGCATGATCTGCGGCGGCAACGTGACGGTCTATTATCAGCTACTGACGCAGGCGGAGCTCCCGGTCCTTTACCGGATGCGGGGCGCCTTGCAGACCGACGCGAACAGCTGGCTGTATCTGAAAATTGCAGACGGCGTTGTGGAACAATTTGCGATCTATGACGAAGCGGAAGCCGCGCATCAATCGGAATTGTTTACTTCCCGCGCGATCCTGAAAAAGGGCGAGCCGGTCCTGTACGCGGAGCCTTTGATGCGGGCGGGCCGCGTCTACGTCTTCGGCGGCGGCCACGTCGGTCAGGCGCTCGTTCCCGTCCTCGCGAACGTCGGCTTCCGCGTCACCCTGTTCGACAACCGCAGGGAACTAGCCGATCAGGCGCATTTCCCGTACGCGGAGCAGGTCATTCTCGGCGATTATAACGATATTTACGCACAGGTAAAACTGACGGATAACGACTACGTCGTCATCATGACGCCGGGGCATCAGTCCGATTACGCGCTGCTGGAGCAGGTGCTCCGCTCAAAGACCAGGTACGTCGGCTGTATCGGCAGCCGCCACAAGATCGCGCGGACGCAGCAGCTTCTGCGCGAGGCGGGCATCAGCGAGGAAGCGATCGCCTCCGTCCATTCGCCGATCGGCCTTCCCATCGGCGCGGAGACGCCGGCGGAGATCGCGATCAGCATCGCGGCGGAGATGATCCAATGCAGAGCGAAGACAGAGTAATGGAGCGGTGGAGCGCCGACGCGGTCGCGTTCATGCGCGACGACAGATCCTCCTGCCGTATCTGTCAAAGAACGATACGGTCCTCGACGCGGGCTGCGGTCTCGGATATCTCGCGCAGGCGATCGCCGGAGACTGCGGCAGGGTTGTCGCGGCAGACCGCGCCGAGGCGGCCGTTTCCGCGATGCGGCAGCGTGAATTGGCGCGAAATATCGAGCCGCGCTGCGCGGACGTCTTCACGCTGACCGAGCGGTTTGACGTCCTCCTGTGCAGCTATTTCGGCAGAGGCGCGGAGATCCTGCGCCTGAGAGAGATGCTCTCTCCGAAGAGAACGATCGTCATTCAGAGAAACTGCGCCGCGCACCGCTTTTCCATCGGCGCGGTGGAGGACCGCCACGGCTGGCAGGGGATGGACGCCTGCCTGACGGAACGCGGCGTCCCTTACGAAAAGCTGGCCGTCTCTCTGGAATTCGGGCAGCCCTTCCGCAGTATTGACGACGCCGTCCGCTTTTTCGCCTTGTATAACAAGAGCGACTGCGAAGTTACCGAAGAGGCGATCGCTTCCTTGCTTTCACCGATCAAGGACGATCCCTACGCCTGGTATCTTCCGCAGACGCGCGACATGAACGTCTATCTATTCTGAAGGTGCAGCGAATCACTTCGCTGCACTTTCCATTTTGAATAATTCTTCTGCCGCCATTCTCGTCTTCGCGACGACGTCGCCGCCTCCGATCGGGAAGCAATAGTAGAGCAGATCCGGCTTGCCGATGCAGATCATGTCGCCGATCTCATACCAGTAGTAATCGGAGTACAGACTGTATGACGCGGCGGGCTTCTGCCGATAGTCGAGCGCGCCGTCGCAGCCGGTCAGACGGAAGCCGTCCCTGGTATGCGTCAGCTCTCCCGTGCCGACCTCATAGATCGCTTTGGTATCCTTCATCATGCAGATCTTCACCGGGATCTGCAAAGAATAGACGCCGTCTTCGATCTCTTTCCTTACGCATTCGCGCTCCCAGCGATACCAGTCGGGTACGTGGGTGAAGGCCGTCTCTCCGTCGAGGGCTTTCAGATACCCGTCCTCGGTCAGCTCGTAGCCCTTGCCGCAGGCCTGACAGATCAGGCGGGTCCCTTTGCCGAGCATTTTGCCCTCGGTTTTGCAGTGCGGGCATTTATAGAGCACGCGGTTGAGGTGATCGGCGCGGAAGGGCTCGTCAATGAGAACGCCGTGTTCCTGCTGCCAGCGGAAATTGTCGAACGTGAACCGCTCGGTCAGGATCGCGTTCAGCTCCTGCACGGACTTCTCTTCGATCTGTTCCGGCGAGAGCAGGTATTCCACATCGGCGGAGATCTCCGTCTGCCGGATCTGGAGGGCGTTATAGAGCGGATCGCGCAGGAACGCGCCGTAGGTGCGCACCATAACGACCGGAACGCGCAAGAGCTTGAGCAGCTTGCCCACGCTGGAAGGCAGCGGCGTCGCCGTGCCGTCGAAGCTGTAGCTTGCCTCCGGGTAAAGGAGGATCGAGGTTTTCAGCTTTTTGACAGCGTAGAGCATGTCGCGGACCAGCGCCGTGTCGTTGACGAATTTGGCGGTCGGGATACAGCCGAGGCAGCGCATTAACCATTCTTTTCCGACGAAGCCGTCCGAGGTGCAGACGATCTGATAAGGCCGCGGATAGAAAATTTTTGATGCGATCTCCAGATCAGTGAAGCACGAATGATTCATCAGGATCAGACAGGGCTCCTTTTTGCCGAGCTTCTCCGTCCCGACGAAATGATACTTGAAACGGACTTTTTTCAGATCGCCCGCTGACAGGATGCGGACCAAAGAGCGGAAGAAAAAGGAGGGCTTCTTCGGCAGTCTTCGTTTCTGCGCCGGAAGCGCGAGGACGTCCTGATAGGGCATCGCGATCGTTTTGATTTTCATTGCGGCACCGTTCTCTCTATTTGTGGATTCCCGCATATTATAACATACGGAGATCGGCGGACGCAATCATTTTGGCGGGATTTCGCGCGCGAATCACGTTGATAAGCAGAAACGAAAAAAAGACCTTGCATTTTATAAAATATGTGCTATAATATCCCCGTTGCGGAGGCTTAGCTCAGCTGGTTAGAGCGCCTGCTTCACACGCAGGAGGTCGATGGTTCGAGTCCATTAGTCTCCACCATAATAGGATTGCTATTTTAACATTGATAGCAATCCTTTTTTTTAGAAGATAATTCGATTGACACTTAGGGGAAATCTATGAACGAGCTGCTGCTAGGCATTTTTTGGGCATTGACCTATTTGCTGATAGTCATAGGAGGATTTCGTTATAAATCGGACAACAAATTCTTCATGCCGCTTATTGCCGGAGCACTGAACTTTGCCTGGGAGATACATGCATTACGGATATCCGGGGGGTATTGGGTTCATATCGTATGGCTTGCGCTTGATTGTATAATACTGTTTCAGAATATGGTTTTCCTTTCTACATTCAGGAAGCGCCTTCTTTACGGCAGTTGTGTCATTGCATCTATAGTGTTAATTTACGGAGTATTCTCTGTTAATAGCTTTGATGGCATGCTTATTTCTTCGTTTGCAATTGATATTATTATGGCAATCGAATACGTGGTGGTCATCAAACGCATCTCTCCACGTTTGTTAGTTTTGATCGGTGTCTGTCGTACGCTTGGTGATCTTTTTGCATGGATTTCAAATCTACGACACTCTTCATTTGTGGCAGTTATTGGTGCTCTTGTTTTGTTGGTTAATCTGTTCTACATTTGTTACGCTATTGACATTCTTAAATTATGTCGAACAAGAGTCATCTTCAAAAAAAGCCAAGAAAGGATAGATAGAAAGCGTTACGAAATTTAACGATAACCCCTATTCTGTTAAAATAGCAGTTTTTATCCAAAAAGAAAAGACCACTTTTGTGGTCTTTTCTTTTTGGTTCCGACTGCTAATGGACTCGAAAGGCGGCTCTTAGCGACATGCCGGTGGCATGTCGCAACCGCCGCGGCTTTTCCGCAGAAAAGCGAGTCCATTCGTCTCCATGATATTGAATTATACTCGAAAGGCGGTACTTAACAATTAGCCCGCGGCTCGCGAGTGTTTGTCTCTATCATACTGGACTAACACAGCGCTACGCTCGGATCATCGATACCGATAGGACGTATAGTATTTGTTGAATTCCTTTTCCAGCAGATCGACCGCTTCCTGCTCTGCAAGATTCCACGATCTCCAGTCCGTTACCCGCACCGGTTTTGCGCCGTACTCGGTGGAGGTGATGTCAAACAGTTCTCTCGCGTGTCTGGAGAGGATCACTTTAGCGTCTTCTACGACGGCGGGGTCATCGTCGTAGATCAGATCTATCACGTAGGGAACGACTCCGTGAGAATCCAGATCGCGAATCGTTCCCATGTCGATCGCGCTGAGCTTGCCGCTCTGATAGGCGCGGATGTTATAGGCCGCGACCAGACGGTCGGTGTCCGCAAAGGCCGCGAACAGAATCAGCAGGGTTGCCGTCACCAGCGCGATCTTCATGTAGGGCACGTTCTTTTTGAACAGGTGGATCGAAACGGCGATAAAGACGACGGCGAGCAGGATCGTGAACAGGGAAGTCAGGATGCGCAGGCGGGTCATGCCGAAGCTGTGGATATACAGGCCGATCTTTGACAGCACGGTTGCCGCCAGAAACAGAGAGAACACGCAGAGGAAGAGCGACAGGATCGTTACGGTGCGCGGCTTTTTGCCTTCTTTCTTCTTCACGATCAGATTGGCGATGAAAACGATCAGCAGATTGATCGCGCATACGACCGACATTTCAAAGAAACCGCGGCGCGCGTATTCCGCGACGCTGTAGCCGCCGGGCAGGATTCCTGCGAAGCCGTTGAAGAAGTAGGCGAGCTGGGACAGGAGATAGACGACGTAGACCGCCGCGATCATCGACAGGAAAGTGATCACGATGACCGGCTCTATCTCGCCGTTGTGTTCCTGCGTTGTCATTTTCTGCTCCTCACGCGGGATACAGAGGGCCCTTCCGAACAGAAGCAGGAAGAACAGGCCGCCAAGCGCGACAGAGATCAGGAGTTCCGTCGCTGTGGTAAAGGTGAGCCTGACGAGCAGATTTTCAAAGGCCGCGTCAGATTCGATCAGCAGCGGAACGATGACCAGCAGGAAGGGGACGGCGATAGCAATGCCCAATAGCACGCCGCCGGATTTGCGCTTCTGCATCGTTCCGTCCGGCGCTTCCTTGTGGAACAGGGCATAGACGCCGTAATGGATCCGGCCGAAGGTCAGAACGAAGTTCGTGCGGCAAAGGTCGGCGATGGAGCGAAACCCGGTGTATCTGCGCTGCCGCATAAATTCCGTGTAAATGACGGCGGAGAGCGCGAACATCGCGGGGAGCACCAATAGGATCACGCTTCTGCTTCCCGTTACGCTGAACGACACGGCAAAGGCGAGATAGGCGACGCAGGCGTAAACGCCGTAGAAGGTCACCTGCTTTTTCTTTTTATACAGGAACACCGCGAGTGCGAAGAAGATCCCGACAGTAAAGATGCTTGCGCCGAGCCCGGGACGGTGCGCGAAAAGAAACGAATTGACGCACAGAACGCTCAGACAGAAAAGGATCGGCGCGAAAACGATCGCCTTGCGGTCCGTGCCGAAGAAGGGCCGCTCGACGATCGGCGGCTGTACCGGCTGGCGGTACGGCGGCTGCATCTGCGGTTGATTGCCGAAATACTGATCCAAATCGGGCGGATAGGGATTATTCTGCATGTTTATCCTCCTTTGATATTGCGATAGATTGGATGCTTATGGGGATATTATAATCCATCGCTTATCGTTTTGCAATAAAAATTTTTCGTGAATTGAAATTCCTCGCGGATTTCCCTGTTGAAAAAGCGGAAATTATCAGATATAATGAGGTAGATTTTTACGAAAAGAGCTGCAATATTGAAAACAAGTGATTTCTATTACGACCTTCCGCAGGAGCTGATCGCGCAGACGCCGCTCGAACGCAGAGACGGCTCGCGCCTGCTCGTCATGCAGAAGGCGATCGGCGCGTTGGAGCACCGGCATTTTTATGATATCATCGAATTCCTGCATGCGGGCGACTGCCTCGTGATGAACGATTCGCGCGTCCTGCCGGCGCGCCTTCTCGGCAAGCGCGTACCTTCCGGCGGCGCGGCGGAGGTCCTGCTTCTGACCGATCGCGGGGAAGGCGTCTGGGAATGCCTCGTGCGACCCGGCAGGAAGCTGCACGAGGGCGCGGAGCTCTCCTTCGGAGAAGGGAAGCTGACGGCGACGGTCAAAGAAGTGCTGCAAGACGGAAACCGTCTGGTGCAGTTCCATTATGAAGGGATCTTCCTCGAGATCCTGGAACAGCTCGGCAAGATGCCGCTCCCGCCCTATATCAAAGAAGAATTGCAGGACGGCGAACGCTATCAGACGGTCTATTCCAGAGTCAACGGCTCCGCCGCCGCCCCGACTGCCGGTCTGCATTTCACGAAGGAACTGCTGGAGAAGATCGCCGCAAAGGGCGTGAAGCTCGCCTATGTGACGCTGCACGTCGGCCTCGGCACCTTCCGGCCGGTGCAGGTCGAAGAGGTGACGGCGCACCATATGCACAGCGAATTCTGTATGATCTCCGCCGAGACTGCCGCGCTTCTAAACGAGACGAAGGCCGCCGGCGGCAGGATCGTCTGCGTCGGGACGACCTCCTGCCGCACGCTGGAATCTCTCGTGGACGAAAACGGCAGATTCACCGAAAAGTCCGCGTGGACGGATATCTTCATCTATCCCGGCTATCGTTTCAGGGCGATGGACGCGCTGATCACGAATTTCCACCTGCCGGAGAGTACGCTCATCATGCTGGTCTCGGCCTTCGCGGGCTACGATCACGTGATGAACGCATACCGTGAGGCGGTCAAAGAACGCTATCGCTTCTTCTCCTTCGGCGACGCGATGTTTATAGAGTGAGGTAAGCTATGTTTGAACTGTTGAAAACGGAAGGCGCGGCGCGGCGCGGGACCTTTACCTGCGCGCACGGCACGGTGCAGACGCCGGTGTTCATGAACGTCGGCACGCAGGGCGCGATCAAGGGCGCGCTGAGCGCGGCGGACCTGAAGAACATCGGCTGTCAGGTTGAGCTTTCCAATACCTATCATCTGCATCTGCGCCCGGGCGATCAGACCGTCCGCGCGATGGGCGGCCTGCACAAGTTCATGACCTGGGACGGGCCGATCCTGACCGATTCCGGCGGGTTTCAGGTGTTTTCTCTTGCGAGCCTGCGAAAGATCAAGGAGGAGGGCGTGTATTTCGCCTCCCATATCGACGGCAGAAAGATCTTCATGGGTCCCGAAGAGAGTATGCAGATCCAGTCGAATCTGGGCTCCGATATCTGCATGGCGTTCGACGAGTGCGTCAAAAATCCGTCGCCCTACGACTACGTCAAGGCGTCGATCGCGAGGACGTACCGCTGGCTGGTGCGCTGCAAGGCGGAAAACGCCCGTCTGAACGCGCTGGAAACGACCGTCAATCCGCAGCAGATGCTCTGGGGCATCAATCAGGGCGGCACTTACGCCGACCTGCGCATCGAGCACATGAAGCAGATCGCCGATCTTGAACTGCCCGGCTACGCGATCGGCGGCCTTGCGGTCGGCGAGCCGACGGAGACGATGTACGAGATCATCGAGGCGATCGAGCCGTATATGCCGAAGAACAAAACGCGCTATCTGATGGGCGTCGGCACGCCGTCAAATATCATCGAGGGCGTGGCGAGGGGCGTCGATTTCTTCGATTGCGTCATGCCGGCGCGGAACGCGCGGCACGCGAAGCTTTTTACCTGGGGCGGCACGCGCAACCTCAAAAACGCGAAGTACGAGCGCGACGAGCGGCCGATCGACCCGGAATGCGACTGCCCGGTCTGCCGCCGCTACTCCCGCGCCTACCTCCACCATCTGTTTAAGGCGGAGGAGATGCTCGCCATGCGTCTGTCGGTCATGCACAACCTGTATTTCTACAACAAACTGACGCAGCGGATCAGAGACGCGCTGGACGACGGGACGTTTGCGCAGTTCCGCGCGGCGTACTCAGAAAAACTCGGGAAGCCTGCCGAGGATTGACTGAAATTGTAAAAAATCTGATATAATGCTTGCATTACAGGGCGCAATTCGCTATAATAGCATTACCAAATAACAGGAGGAAGTTCCATGGATCCCAGTTTTATCATTATTCTTGTAGCTATGGTTGCGGTGTTCTACTTTATGATCATCCGTCCTGAGAAGAAAAAGAAGAAGGAAGAAGAAGCGCTTCGCAGCTCTCTGAAAGAGGGCGATAAGATCACGACCATCGGCGGCATCGTCGGCAAGATCGTCGATATGAAGGACGACAACATCGTGATCGAGACCAGCATGGACCGCGTCCGTATGGAACTTGCCAAGTGGTCCGTCATGACGAACAATACCGCGCAGGAAAACGCGCAGAAGGCCCGCGCCGAGGCGCAGGCTGCCGCGAAGGAGCGCGCCGCGAAGAGAAAAGCGGAAAAGGACGCCAAGAAAAAGAAGAAAGACAACGATTAATCCTATCGTATGAAACGCACGACCGATCGGTCGTGCGTTTCTTTCTGTCATAGATTCCGGAGTCGGACAATAGTCTGTACAAAAGGGAAGGTGAGTGGTGATGAAAACGAAAAAGCGTTTCAAAGGTTTTTGGATCGTTCCTGCGGTCGCGATTCCCGCGCTGACGATCCTGACGGCGCTAGGCGGCGCGAAACTGATCCTAACAGGCGCGGCACCGGAAAAGATGCTCGATCTGATCGCTGCGATCGGGATCGGGCTTGTCGCGCTGGTGGTGTCCATGTTCGGCGCGTATCGGGCAAGTCGGAAGAAGTTCGTTCGGGGAATGCTGTTTGCCGCAGGATATGCCGGGATCCTGCTGCTGTCCAATCTTCTGTTTTTCGGGGAAGGGTACGGCGGCGTTTTACCCAACGTGATCGCGGTGCTGGCGGGCGGATTCCTCGGCAGTTTGCTCGGGGGAGGGAAACGTCGTAAAAATGCATAAAGCGATTTTGGATAATTGCAGGAAATCCTGCAAAACGAAAATGCGCAATATATAGCGCAGTTTACCGGCGGCAATACAAGATGTTGGAAGGTAGTTTCAAAAGGGTTACAAAAGCTGATAATTAGTTACGAGGTTTACATAACTAAGTTTACATAATATATGTGCATAATAAACAAATTTTAACAAAATCGTGAAAAAGTATTGAAATTCAAGGATTTTTGCGGTATAGTTACTCTTGCACCGGCAAAAAAATTGGTAGAAATAATATTTTTCGCATAAATTGTGATTGTTCTTTTTCCCAAACACAATATGTTGATTTTTGCCGAATCTTGTAGAAAGGAACCGCTCAGATGGCAAATCTTGTGGCTGCTTACGAGAACTATCTTTTGAATATTAAGCACGCGTCTGCCAACACGGTTGCTTCCTACATGCGTGACATCCGTCAGTTTTCCGAATACGTTTCGGACATTGAGGATCTTCCGCTCGAGTCTTGCGACCGCGATTGCATCTGCCGCTATACGCAGCACCTGACCAACAACGGCAAGTCGCCGTCCACGGTCGCCCGCTGCATCGCTTCGCTCAAAAGCTTTTATTCGTTCTCTCAGGCGGAAGGCTTCGTTTCCGATAACCCCGTCTATGAGATCCCGCAGCAGAAGGCGGAGAAGAAGCTGCCGCAGATTCTGACCGGCAGGGAAGTCGAGCTCCTGCTTGAACAGCCCAAGTGCACGGATATGAAGGGCTACCGTGACAAGGCAATGCTGGAAACGCTTTACGCGACCGGTATGCGCGTCAGCGAGATGATCTCCCTGAACGTCGCCGACGTCAGCGTGGCCGGCGCCTTTATCAAGTGCGAAGGCAACGGCAAGTTCCGTATCATCCCGCTGTATCCCGCCGCTGTGAAGGCTCTGACGACATATCTGACCGATATTCGCCCGAAGATGGTCTCCGGCCCGGAGGAAGAAGCGCTCTTTGTCAATATCAACGGCGACCGCATGACCCGCCAGGGCTTCTGGAAGATCATCAAGCACTATCAGGAGACCGCGCAGATCAGCAAAGACATTACGCCGCATACGCTGCGCCACAGCTTTGCCGCGCATCTTCTGGAGAACGGCGCGGACCTGCGCTCGCTGCAGGAAATGCTCGGCCACAGCGATATTTCTTCGACCCAGATCTATACGCAGGTCGTCAAGCAGAATCTGAAGAACGTCTACAATAAATATCATCCCAGGGCCTGACGGTCGGTGAGGATTTGCCGGCTGTTATAAAAGAGGGCGCAGTTCATCGAACTGCGCCCTCAGTCTTTCAATAATACGTTATGAATCTGATCTTCGGAGGGAAAGAAAGTGTGAAAGAAAACCGTCAGGGTTGTCTTTCACGTTCAATAAAACTGATTTTCAAGCTTTTTGAAAGCTTGAAAATCTGCACACAGCGCGTCGAATAGTTGTTTTGGCGCGCTGTGTGCGCAGTTCAAACAAACTGCGCATTCTTCGTATATTCCCGAAGCAATACGATGCCCGCCTGACAGCCGTATTTTTCTGCGACGGCGAGCTTCTGCGTGATCGTTTCTTCCGTATCAAAAAAATGCACAAGGCTGTCCTTCACGCGATAATGACAGACTGCCGCGTGCAGACAGCCCTCCTGCGTTTCCATATACGTCAACTGTATGCTTTTATCCCACGGGATGACCTCAAGGACCCAGTGATAACCGTATTGCGCCTGCACATTTTGCATGAATCTCTCCCAATGATTGCAGAACGGCCCTTGCACCTGCACGGCGGCGTCCGGGCAGAGGCCGTGAAGCGCCGGCGGCACGGTCATATTTCCGTTCAGGCGCTGATGCAGCCCTACCGCGATCGCAGCGCCGACTTCATTGATCGGACGCTCAAAATCAAGAAAACAGCCGTTTCCGCACGTCTCCGCCAAGCGATCCAGCACGGCGGGCTCCGGCGGCGTCGACGGCAGGAGATGATCGTCGACCACGGCGGCAGCGCCGGAGAGCAGCCGCCGCGGCAGGCGGAGCGACCCGTCTTCCTGAAACCCGAATCCGAGCTGCGCGCAGCGGCCTCCTGCCGACGGCGAAGCCTCATTTTCCTCCATTGCGAAATAGAAGGGGATTGACAATAGACAAACCTCCTCGTCGGTGTTATAATATGGCTGTAAAACTTATGGGAATGCGGGAAACATTATGCTGTCATTTTTACCGGATCACATTTTTCCGAAGATCACCGATATCTCCCCGGACTTCCTCCGCGAACGCGGGCTGACGTTGCTCCTGGCGGATTTTGACAATACGATGCTGCCCTATACGACGAACGAGCCGACACGGGAACTGCTGGACTGGATCGCCGCGATCAAAGCGGCGGATATCACGCTCTGCATCGTCTCTAACAGCCGGAAGCCGCGCGTGCCGCGCTTCTGCGAGCAGTACGAAGTATCGTGCATCACGGGCGCGAACAAACCGGGAACGCGCGGCGTGAAGGAAGCGCTGCGTCTATTCGGTGCAGAGAAGAAGAACACCGCGCTGGTCGGCGACCAGATCTATACGGACGTCCTGTGCGCAAAGCTCGCGGGCGTGACTGCGCTGGCGGTCAAATCGATCCACAATCACAATATCTGGCTGAAACTGCGTCACGCGCTGGAAGTGCCCTTCCTGGCGATGGCGAGAAAAAGGAGAGTAAAGCTGTGAAAAACATCGAAAAGTACCGTACTTTACTGAACGACGAGGTGCAGGGCCTCTTCCTGACCTCCCGCTACAGCCGCATGTACGCGGCGGAGTTCGATATCGCGGAGGGCTACGCCATCCTCGGCAAAAACGGCGCGCGCTACTTTACCGACAGCCGCTATATCGAATCGGCGCAAAACAACATTAAAGATTTCGAGGTCGTCGACTTTGGCCGCGACCTGTTCGGCTGTCTGAACAAGGCGATCGAGGAGCTCGGCATCGAAACGCTCGGCTTCGAGGACGGCTATCTGACCGTCTGCGAGTATAACCTTTTCAGCGAAAAGATCCACGCCGCGTTCGTTCCCATGCAGGAGAAGATCAACGCGTTCCGCGCCGCCAAGGAGCCGTGGGAGATCGAACGGATGCAGAAAGCGCAGGACATCACCGACCGCGCTTTCACGGAAGTCTGCGGCAGGATCCGCGAGGGGATGACCGAGAAGGAGCTTGCCGCCGAGCTGATCTACTGCCTCTATAAGAACGGCGGCGAAGGCCTGTCCTTTGATCCGATTGTCGTTTCCGGCCCGAATACGAGTATGCCGCACGGCGTCCCCGGCGACCGGAAGCTGCAAAAAGGCGACTTCATCACGCTGGACTTCGGCGTGATTTATCAGGGCTACTGCTCCGATATGACGCGGACGGTCGCTCTCGGCTATGCGACGGACGAGATGAAGAAGGTCTATCAGACGGTCCTGGACGCCCAGCTCGCCGGCATCGCGATCTCCAAAGCGGGCGTGAGCGGCAAAGCAGTCGACGGAGCCGCGCGCGACCTCATCGCTGCCGCGGGCTACGGCGAGTACTTCGGCCACGGCTATGGCCACAGCCTCGGCCTGTATATCCACGAGGATCCGAACTGCAATCCGCGGAACGAAGCACCCATCCCGCTGCACGCGGTCTGCTCGGCGGAACCGGGCATTTATATCCCCGGAAAATTCGGCGTCCGCATCGAAGACGTCGTCGTTTTCGAGGAAAACGGCTGCACGATCCTGACGAAAAGCCCGAAAAACCTGATTATTTTGTAAGGAAATACTTGAAAACAGGAAATCCTTGTTGTATACTATTGAAGTTAAAAGCTGTAAGGCGGCATTCTGTTGAATGTATACTTTTTCACATTGGAGGAAACATATATGGCAACCATTACCGCAGGCGATTTCAGAAACGGTAAGACGTTTGAGATGGACGGCAAGATCTATCAGGTCGTCGAGTTCCAGCACGTCAAGCCCGGCAAGGGCGCCGCTTTCGTCCGCACGAAGATGAGAAACATCATCACCGGCGGCGTGACCGAGACTTCGTTTAACCCGACCGCGAAATTCGAGGAAGCGTTCGTTGAGCGCAAGAAGATGGCGTACAGCTATTCCGACGGCGATCTGTACTACTTCATGGACAACGAGACCTACGACATGGTCCCCCTGAACAAGGAAGTCCTGCCCGATGCGTTCAAGTTCATCAAGGAGAACGAGGAGTGCACCCTGCTGTCCTATAAAGGCAGCGTGTTCGGCGTCGAGTGCCCGAACTTTGTCGAGCTGGAAGTCACCAAGACCGAGCCGGGCGTTGCCGGCAACACCGCGACCAACACCCTGAAGCCCGCGACCGTCGAGACGGGCGCAGAGATCAAGGTCCCGCTCTTCATCAACGAGGGCGACCGCATTTCCATCGATACGCGCACCGGAGAGTATCTCGGCCGCGCAAAGTGATCTGAAAGGAGAACGACATGACTCTTTCCGAAAAATCCGCATATCTCAAGGGCTTGATGGACGGCCTGAAGCTGAACACGGAGACCAACGAGGGCAAGATGATCGCCTCGATCGTTGATCTGCTGCAGGATATGACCGCCTCGATCAGCGACCTGGAGGAGAACGCAATCGCTGTTTCCGACGAACTTGACGAGATCGAAGAAGATCTGGACGCCATCGAGGAGTACCTGATGGACGAGGATGACGAAGACGATGACGACGAGTACGATGAGGACGATGACGACTACGACTTCGCAGACGACGACGGTGAGGATTTTGACTATGAAGACGAAGTCGTTTACAACGTGACCTGCCCGTCCTGCGGCAAGGAGCTGGAGCTGGACGAGGAGACCATCCTCGGCGATTCCATCCACTGCCCGCAGTGCGGCGAACTCCTTGAGTTCGACTTCGACGAAGACGACGAGGAAGAAGAGGAAGAATAAAGAATCAAAAAAGGACGCCGTTCGGCGTCCCTTTTTGCGTGTCAAAATTTCATTTTGACACGCTTGGCGGGTTTTCAAACAATATTTGTTTGAAAACCCGCTTGATTGAACGTGAAAGACAACCCTGACGGTTTTCTTTCACACTTTCTTTCCCTCCGAAAACCGGGTTTCTGCGTATTCATGATGAAACGTGACAAAAAGGACGCCGTTCGGCGTCCCTTTTTGTCGTATATGGGCATAGAATAGCGCGGGGCGGTAGTTTTGAGGAACTGCATGAAAGACTGCCTGAAGAGGCTGCTATGCGTCAAATCCATCGTCACGATCCTGCTGGCGTCCGTGTTTTCCGTGCTTGCCCTGCGCGGTTCCATCGCGGCGGAGCAGTACCTGACAATCTTCACGATGATTATTTCCTTCTATTTCGGCACCCAGCACGAACGAATGTAAAATCAGGAAACCCACCGGTTTTGCCGGTGGGTTTTGCTCATTCATTTAAGAGGTCGTCCAGATCGTCCAGGTCGGCGTCTGAATCGTCGAGGCTGTTGGTCATACCGCCGATGAGCTCGCCGTAACGCAATCTGCGCTTCATCTTGCAATCTTCCACGTGCTTGTGCAGCAGTTCCTTGAAATCCTGCGGATACTTGATATTCTTGAGGATGACCTGCGGCGTGGACTTATCGGAGGAGGCGACCGTGACGGTGCCGACGCCGAAGAGCCTCTGCCACAGCGTCCGTTTCGTGCTGATATCGCGGACGCGATAGAGCAGAATCTCCTCATCGTTCACGCTGAAGAAGCCGACGGAGAGGAAGAGACGGTCGTCGCTCAGCGCATAGCGGGTGAAGCTCAGCGGCATCCCCATAAAGCGCTTGCGATCCTTCCAGATGTACATATCGCCCTTGAAACCCATAGTTTTTCCTCCTTACTGGTTTTCAATAGTTTTTTTGTCAGATTTGATCGGCGTCCTCTGCCTTAACCGCCGCTTTTTTGTCGTGCTTGCCCATCTGCTTATCGAAGATCATCAGGAAGAAGCTGTACAGCGTAGGACAGCCGATCATCAGCAGGATCAGAAGCAGGATGGAATTGAAATCGAGCGCGACAAGCTCAAAGAATCCGCCGAAGGCGAAGACCGCGATCAGCATCGCGACGAGCATAGCGGCAAAGACTGCGATGCGCAGTTTGGTAAACGGTTTCGAGACGTGATACAGCGTCACAAAGCCGACCGTTGCCAGGATGCAGACGGAGATGGTGCCGAGCGCGCCCTCGGGGAGGTCCAGGTAATTATTGAGCAGGCAGGCGAGAAGCACCAGGATCAGATTCGTCAAACCGCCCGGCATCGCGCGTCGGATGACGTTGCGCATGAACTTTCCTTCGACTCTGGCGTAATTCGGCTCTAACGCAAGGAAAAAGCCGGGAACGCCAATGGTCAGCGCGCTGATCGGGATCAGCTGTACCGACTGGAGCGGGAACTGCATCTGATTTTTCGAGAAGAAGTTGATCAGCAGCACCAGCAGAGTGAGGGAGAACGCGAAAATGTTCTTCACGAGGAAGAGCGCGGCGGATCGCTGGATATTGTTGATCACGCGGCGGCCTTCCGCGACGATTCCCGGCATGGCGGAGAACTGGGAGTCCATCAGGACGATCTGCGACACCTGCGACGCCGCCTGACTGCCGGACGCCATGGCGATGCCGCAGTTCGCGTCCTTGAGGGCAAGCACGTCGTTCACGCCGTCGCCCGTCATGGCGACGGTATGTCCCTGCGCCTGGAAAGCGCGGATGAGTTTTCGTTTCTGATCCGGTGTCACGCGGCCGAACACGGTGACGTTTTTGACGGCTTCTTCATAATCCTCGTCGCTGACCAGTACGGAGGTGTCGATGTACCGCTCCGCGTTCAGAATGCCGGCGCGGGAAGCGACCTCGGAGACAGTGATCGGATTGTCGCCGGAGATCACGCGGATGGAAACGCCCTGATCGGCAAAGTATTTGAAGGTCGCCGGCGCGTCCTCGCGGATGAGGTTGTTCAGGAAGATCAGCGCGATCGGATCAACGCATCGGCTTTCCAGCTGCGAGCCGATCTCTCCGCGATAAGCGGCGAGTAGCAGCACGCGGCAGCCTCTGGCCGACCACGGCTCCGCGTTGCCGCGGATGGAGTCGTAGCGGTCGCCCATGATGAATTCCGGCGCGCCGACGATGTACTGCCCGTTCTCTCCGAAATCAGCGGAGGACCACTTGGTCGAGGAAGAGAAGGGGATACGCCCCACCGCTTTCCAGTCCGATTCCAGGCCGAACTGCTCCGCCATCGCCTTGGCAGTTTCATTGTCCGGCTCCTGCCCGGAATAGAAGGCTGCGAGGATCTTTTCAATATCCTCGTAGGTATAGCCGCTGGCTTCCAGCGGGAAAATATCGGAGACTTCCATGCGCGGCTCCGTGATCGTGCCGGTTTTGTCCACGCAGAGGATATCCACGTGGGCGAGCGTCTCGATACAGTTCATATCCTGGATCAGGACGCGCTTTTTCGTCAGATTCAGACAGCCGACCGCGATCGCGATACTCGTCAGAAGATACAGGCCTTCCGGGATCATGCCGGTCAACGCGCCGACCGTTTGCACGACCGCGTCACGGAAAGACTGCGTCTGGATCGCCTGAATGAAGTAGCAGATCCCCATCGGGATCAGGGCGATGCCGACGATCGTGATCAGCTTCGTCAGCGAGTTCATCATCTCCGAGCTGGTCGAGCGGACGTCGCTGCGCGCCTCCGCCGCCAGCTTCGCAGCGTAGCTCTCCGAGCCGACGTGCGTGAGCTGCGCGAAGCAGCGGCCGGAAATGACGAAGCTGCCGGATTTCAGCTCGTCGCCGGGATTCTTGATGATCGCGTCCGCTTCGCCGGTCAGAAGCGATTCGTTGACCTGCATCTGCCCGTCGCGGACGATCGCGTCGGCGCAGATCTGATTGCCGGCGGCAAATTCCACGATATCGTCGCGGACGAGCTGATCCGTCGGAAGCTCCCGGCGCATCCCGTCCCGGATGACGCGCAGCCTGCCCGTCGCGACCAGCGTCAGCTTATCCACGGCGCGTTTCGCCCGGATATCCTGGAAGATACCGATGACGGTGTTGATCAGGGCAACGATCAGGAAGGTCATATTTTTGAACGATCCGACGATCAGCAGGAGCACGCCGAGGACGATGAAGATCAGGTTGAAGAAGGTAAAGACCTTCTCCTTGACGATCTGCTTCTCACTCTTCGTGTTGCTTGCGGGCGTGACGTTGCGCAGTCCGTTGTTCTGACGGGCGGCGACCTGTTCCGAGGTCAGGCCCAGCGAAACGTCCGCTTCGACGACAGGGAGCTCTCTGTATTTCAAGTTGGCAGGGAAGTACTTGTCTCGTTTCATTTTGCGCTCCGTATCCATACTTATCTACTTATAATTATAGCATAAAACTGCCGAAATGAACACAGGAATCTGTATTTTTTGCAAAAATCCGACGAATTTCGCAGTTTGCC
The DNA here is from genome assembly GCA_905233385.1 of uncultured Oscillospiraceae bacterium. Taxonomy (GTDB): domain Bacteria; phylum Bacillota; class Clostridia; order Oscillospirales; family Oscillospiraceae; genus JAZOXB01. Next base: position 10,011 of record CAJOEH010000005.1, on the reverse strand, counting down.
GCATGAAGACGAAAAAAGTTGCAAAAATATTGAAAAAGTACTTGATTTTCGGAAAACGATGTGGTAATATGTGCAAGTCTGCAAATGGGTGGTCCTCTGCGGCGCGGTCAACGCCGGAATGAACGCCTAATAAACAAGGAGGACACTACTATGGATCTGATGAAGGCTCTGACCAGCCAGTACATGAAGGAAGAACTGCCGGAAATGAATGTCGGCGACACCGTTCGCGTTCATGTAAAAATCAAGGAAGGCGCTCGTGAGAGAGTGCAGGCGTTTGAGGGAACGATCATTGCCCGCAAGCATGGCGGCATTGAAGAGTCCATCACCGTCCGCCGCCTGAGCTACGGCGTCGGCTGCGAGAAGGTTTTCCCCGTGCATTCGCCGAACATCGTCAAGGTCGAGACCGTTCGCCGCGGCAAGGTCCGCCGTGCGAAGCTCTACTACCTGCGTGACCGTCTCGGCAAGGCCGCAAAGGTCAAAGAGAGAGTCTAATCAAAACAATTCCCCGTGTTTCCCGAAAGGGAAGTACGGGGTTTGTTTTTTCCAAAAATGTGTGCTATAATGACGATAGAAATTGAACTCGGAGGGATCTGTTATGGGTTTTGACGCGAAAAAGGTAAAAAACGACGTCGTCGCGTGGATCCGCGACTGGTTTGAGATTAACGGCAAGGGCTGCAACGCGATCATCGGCATCTCGGGAGGAAAGGACAGTTCCGTCGCCGCCGCGCTGTGCGCGGAGGCGCTCGGGAAAGATCGCGTGATCGGCGTGCTGATGCCGAACGGCGAGCAGCACGACATCGATATGTCCTATCTGCTCGTGAATCATCTAGGCATCGAGCATTACGTCGTGAACATCAAGGACGGCTACGACGGACTGCTGCGCAGCGTGGAAGCTGCGATCGGCGAGGCCAGCAGCGACACGAAGATCAACCTTGCGCCGCGCATCCGCATGGCGACGCTCTACGCAGTCTGCCAGAGCCGCAACGGCCGTGTGGTCAACACCTGCAATCTGTCCGAGGACTGGGTAGGCTATTCGACCAGATATGGCGACAGCGTCGGCGATTTCAGCCCGCTGTCGATGCTCTGCGTCCGCGAGGTCAAGGCGATCGGCAGGGAACTGGGGCTGCCGGAGGAACTGATCGAAAAGGTCCCGATCGACGGCCTGTGCGGTCAGACGGACGAGGACAAGCTCGGCTTTACCTATGAAACGCTGGACAAGTACATCCGCGACGGCATCGAGCCGGAGCCGGAAACGAAGGCGCGCATTGACCGCCTGTACAAGCTCAACCGCTTCAAGGTGCGCTTCATGGACGTTTTCCCATACCAGCCGGAGGAATAAAAAGGAAAGGAGCCCTTTCTACATCCCGGTCGAAATAAAACGACTAAGTGGATATACAGAGGCTCCGGTAGAGAAAGGCAACGTAAACGTGAACTCTCCTTGCTTGCGCCAGGAGGATCTATTACAGGATACCAATCCCTACACGTAGAATAATATCATATGTGATGTGGAAACACAAGTTAAATATTTTTTCCCAAAATCAAAATGAAAAAACGGCGGTCAACACCGCCGTTTTTTCGCAGGGAAGGAGAAACGCCGCACAAAACCGCCTTGCCGTCCATTCCCGCCCGAATTTGAAATCGAACGCAACAAAATAAAAATTTTGTTGCGTTCGGAGGATGTTTGTGCTATAATGGAGACAAGGACGGGCCGATCGGCGGTTTTGGGCCTCTTTTGGCGCGCCGCGGCGGTCTTCCGGCTGTTCTGCGCGCTTTGCTCTATCGAAGGCTTATCGTTGATGTATTCTGTCTGCGCGGTTACGTTTTTCTAATACTGATATTCTGATTTCTTTTTGTTCCGTTGCGTGAATTGTTCGTCATGATGTTCTATTCTATATGGATGTTCCGTTTTTCTTTCCGTTCGTTCCTTTTCTGTCAATCGCTCATTCGATAAAAATGTTTGAAACGATGAAACGATCATTTCAATGGTTTTTATCGGCTCCAGAGCAGACTTCATTCCGGAGGTTTTTGTCATGCAGCAATATTCCGACTGTCCGCAGGTGCTCCGCGAGTTCCTGTCGTACCATGAAACGATCAAGGGCCAGTCCGCTCGCACAATCAGCGAATACTATCTCGACCTGCGGCTCTTCCTGCGCTTTATGAAGCTCGTCAAGAACGAAATGCCCTATACGACCGATCTCAATACGATCTCGATCAAGGACGTCGATCTTGAATTAATAAAAATGATAACTATTACTGATATTTACGATTTTCTATCGTATCTCGCAAACGACCGCAAAACCGACGAATACGCAGACCCCGGGATCGGCGCGGCGGCGCGTTTCCGCAAGCTCTCCGCGATCAAGTCGTTCTATAAGTATCTGACGGTTCGCACGAAGCTGCTGACTTATAATCCTGTCAAGGATCTGGAGTATCCTAAGATCCAGAAATCTCTCCCCCGCTATCTGACCCTCGAGGAATCGAAAAAACTCCTTTTATCCGTGCAGGGCCCGAACGCGGCGCGCGATTACGCGATCCTGATGCTGTTTCTGAACTGCGGAATTCGGCGATCTGAGCTCGTAAACCTCAATTTTTCTGACGTTTATGAAGACAGAATCCGCGTTTTGGGCAAAGGCAACAAGGAGCGCTTCGTCTATTTCGGCTCTGCCTGCAAGGCGGCGATCGACGCCTATCTGCCGGAGCGGAAGAAGCAGGTTTTGAGCGATAACCGCGCCCTGTTCGGCTCGCGCGACAGCAACCGGATCAGCGTGACGGCGGTGCATCGGCTGGTCAAAAAGCACATATTAGCGGCCGGTCTCGACCCGGAACGTTTTTCCGCGCACAAACTGCGCCATACGGCGGCGACGCTGATGCTGAAAAACGGCGTGGATATCCGCACGGTGCAGGAAGTTTTAGGTCACGAGCACCTGAATACGACGGAAATCTATACGCACATTGAAAGCACGGAGCTCAAGATCGCCGCAGAGGCCAATCCCCTCTCCCGATTGACGAAACCGGAGGAAAACGATGAAGAAGACGCTGATCTTTGATCTTGACGGCACGCTCTTTGATACACTCAAGGATTTACATAATAGTGTGAATTTCGCACTGAATTTGCATGGTTTTCCGCAAAAATCACCGGAAGAAATCAGAAATTCCGTCGGAAACGGCCTGAAAATGCTGATCCGCCGCTCCCTCCCGCAGGATGCGGACGAGGCGACGGTCGACGCGGTGCTTGCCGCAATGAAGGCGCATTATCGTCGGCACTGTCTGGACGAAACGAAACCGTATCCCGGCGTGCCGGAGCTTCTTGCGCGGCTGTACGCCGAGGGATATCGCATGGTGCTCGTTTCCAACAAGGCGGACGCCATGACAAAAGAACTGCATCGCGCGTTTTTCCCGACGGAGATCGCTGTTTCCATCGGAGAAACGGAGCAGCTCAAGCGAAAACCCGCGCCGGATATGGTGTACGCGGCGCTGCGGCAGTTCGGCGCGGAGATAGAGGACGCCGTCTTTATCGGCGATTCCGAGGTCGATATCCAAACGGCGAAGAACGCGGGACTTCCCTGCCTGTCCGTCGGCTGGGGTTTTCGTACTGCGCAGGAACTACTCGCCGCAGGCGCAGAGACGATATGTCATATGCCGGAAGAACTATATGAAGCAATTAAAGGAGCTTAGAATCAGGCTCCTTTAATTTATAAGTTCAGAATTTTCTTGTAATACGGCCATAAACCGCATTTTTCGGGATAATGCGGCGCGAGCTGGCACAGATCGGTGCCGGGGTATTCGTTGCCCTCGATGATGACCGGGCCGTCCGGCGTGATCGCCACATCCCAGCCGACATGACGCATCTGCGGCAGGACCTTCGCGGCCTCTTTCGCCAGCGCGATGGCCTCCGGCACCATCGGGAGCTGATAGCCCTCGAAGACCACGCCGGTATCGGGATGCGACGCGAATACGTTGAAATAGTCGTCCGTTGCGACGGAGCGGATCTTGCCGGTCGCTTCATCGACGCGGCAGAGCATACCGCCGCGGCCGGTGTTGTCGCAGCAGCCGCCTCCCCTGCCGATCTTGACGATGATATAGGCGATCAGCACGTCGTCGCCGACGACGTCCGTCACGATCCGCATGGAGTTGACGGACGACGGATGGAGCTTCGCCATATCCGGGTGCTGGACGATCGCGTGCTCCAGAATCGGCAGATCCTTTTCATGCACATAGTTGAGGATCGCTTCCGTGTTCTCGAAATCCGCGACGTTGACTTTTTCCACGCCCGCGCCGCAGGAGCCGTGATTCGGCTTGGCGAAGAAGCAGGTCTGCCCCTCCAGAAATTCCGCTAATTCTTCCACGGTCGCCGTTTCGCCGTTGAGCGTCTTGCGCTTCTGGAACGGCGCAAACCGCACGTTGAAGCGCAGCTTGTCGTCAAATTCCTCCGCGACCGAGTAGTCGTTCATCAGCTCGCATACCTTCTTGTTGCGCACGCGCGTCAGATAGGTGTCGCGCTGTTTGCCGTTCATGTCGTAGAAGCCGAACATGACGTAGTCGTAGTACCCCGCGCCGTAGCGCAGGGCGCACCAGGCCATCGAGCAGAGCGTCCTTGCCTTGCTCTGCCCGCTCTTTTCCTTGACGACCTGCGTCATCTGCTTGAGCTTGTCGAATTTCATCCCGCGCACGACGCGGGCGATGTATTTGATTCCGGGCATAGCTTGTCCTCCCTCAGAACGCGACGGCGATCGCCTCGCGGACGTTCTTCGCGCGAAGCAGCTCCAGACCGTCGGGAACGCTGACGTCCTTCGTACCGCTGCGCGGGATGATACACTGTGTAAAGCCGAGCCTGCGGATCTCCGCGAGCCGCTGCGAGAGCTGACCGACCGCGCGGATCTCGCCGGTCAGACCGACCTCGCCGACCGCGGCGAGCGTATCGGAAACGGGCTTGTCCTGCGCCGCGGATGCGGCGGCGATCACCACGGAAAGGTCCGCGGCGGGCTCGTCCAGCCGCAGGCCGCCGATGACGTTCAAATACACGTCCGCGTTGGAAAACCGGATACCGCCGCGCTTTTCAAGCACCGCCAGCAGCATCGCCGCGCGGTTATAATCGAGGCCGTTGCTCGTGCGGCGCGGCACGGAGAGCGACGACGGAGAGACGAGCGCCTGCACCTCCGCGAGGATCGGCCGCGTGCCCTCCATTACGCAGGCGACGCAGGTGCCCGGCGTACCGAGCGGCCTGCCCGCAAGGAGCAGTTCGGAGGGATTCGGCACCTCGCACAGGCCGGTATCGTGCATCTCGAACACGCCGATCTCGTTCGTCGAGCCGAAGCGGTTCTTCGCGGCGCGGAGCAGACGGTAGGAGGTGTGCGACTCACCCTCGAAATAGAGCACGCAGTCGACCATGTGCTCGAGGACCTTCGGCCCGGCGATCGCGCCTTCCTTATTGATATGGCCGACCAAAAACACGGTCACGCCGCTCCCCTTGCAGTACTGCATCAGGCGCATCGTGCAGTCGCGCACCTGCGTCACGGAGCCGGCGGTCGCGGGCTTGTCCTCCGTGTAAAGGGTCTGCACGGAGTCGACGATCAGCACGTCGGGACTGACTTTTTCCGCGGCGGAGAGAATGTTGTCCAGATTTGTCTCACACAGCAGGAACAGCCCGTCGCCCTTCACGCCGAGCCGCTGTGCGCGGAGCTTTAACTGGCTTTCGCTCTCCTCGCCGGAGACGTACAGGACGGCCTGCTCCTTCAGAATGTACTCGCATATCTGCAGCAGCAGCGTGGATTTGCCGATGCCCGGCGCGCCGCTGACGAGCACCAGCGAGCCGCGCACCGCGCCGCCGCCGAGCACCCGATCCAGCTCGCCCATGCCGGTCGAAAAACGCAGCGCCTCGTCCGTTGTGATCTCCGTAAGGCGCTTCGGCGTCGCGCCGCCGCTGCGGACGGCGGCAGTCTTGACCGCCGGAGACGGCGTGTATTCTTCCAGCGTATTCCATTGACCGCAGGACGGACAGCGCCCCGCCCACTTGGGCGATTCGCTGCCGCAGTTCGTGCAGACAAAGACGGTCTTAGATTTCATTCGGTTCCTCCAGATAGGCCAGCAGACTGCCGGCGATGGCAGCGGCCAGTTTCTTTTGATAGGTTTCGTCGCGCAGGAGCTGTTCCTCCGCGTAATTCGACAGAAATCCGCATTCGATCAGCGCGGCGGGACAGGTGACGTGCTCCATGAGATAAATATCCTTCGCGGGCTTGCACGCGCGGTGATTTCTCGGGTCCACCTGCGCGATCAGCGCCGCCTGCAAGGCTTCGGCAAGGTCCTCGCTGCCTGCGGCGTAGAAGACCTGCGCGCCGCGGTATTTTTCCTCGGAATACTGATTCTGATGAATGCTGATCAGCACGGCGTTCGGCGTATTCTGCACAAACGCGACGCGGTTTCGGATGTCGGAGACCTTTTTCGCGGCGATGGTGTCCCCTTCCGTGCAGACGGAGACGTCCTCCGTGCGGATCATCCGGGTCTCCGCGCCTAAAAAACGCAGCAGGTCGTTCAGCCGCAGGGAGATCTCGAGGTTGATTCCGCTCTCGCGGATCCCGGAGACGGAGATCGCGCCGCCGTCTTCCCCGCCGTGCCCCGCATCGATGACGACGACGGGCGCGGGCGCCTGCGTCGTGCTGACGGCGATGACGGAGCCGAGCCGCGAGAGCATCGCGGCGCAGACCAGGACCGCCGCGCAGACGAAAACGTAGAATATCCCGTACTTTTTGAAGTAGGACATGAGAACACCCCCGCACCACTTTATGCGGGACGGGTCAACATTATTATTTTATCATTTTTTTGTGTGCTGTCAACCGCTTAAACAGGTTTTGTGATGCCGGTGCGGCGCTCTTTGGAAAGCCCGCCGGCAAGGACGACCTGTTCGCCGACAAAGCGCGCCCGGCGCAGGATGCCCTCGCCGTATTTGTCGCGAAGATCGTCCACGGCGTTGTCCAGCGCGGCCTTTTTCTCGTACTGCTCCGCGCTGACGAAGGCAAAGAGATCGTACTGCCTCATCCCGCGCTCCTCCAGGCGCGTCGCGTGCACGCCGAGCTGCCGCAGGGGCGTCGCGCCGTCCCAGGCCTCGTCAAAAATGCGGCAGGCGTAGCGGAACATCTCCTCCGTGCTGTCCGTCGCGTCGGGAAGCGTCATCTGATGGGAATAATTGTCGAATTGACTGGTGCGCAGACTGACGGCGAGGCAGCGGGCGGACTTCTTGTCCCGCCGCATCCGCATCCCGACCGTTTCGCACAGGGAGAGCAGGACGCGGTACGCGCCGGGCGCGTCCGTCACGTCCGCGGGCAGGGTCGTCGCGTTGCCGTAGCCTTTGTTATCGGACGGCTGCGGGAGCAGCGTGCAGGAATAGCGGCCGTTGGCGGAGTGCCACAGGTCCACGCCGGGCTTGTGCAGTTTTTGGCGCAAAAGGGCGGGATCGGCGTGCGCGAGCTGGCCGACGGTGTCAATGCCCAAAAGGTGCAGCTTCCGCTCCGTGGCGGGTCCGACCATAAAAAGATCGCGCACCGGCAGCGGCCAGAGCTTCTCCTCTATTTCCCAGGGAAAGAGCGTGTGCACCTTGTTCGGCTTCTCAAAGTCTCCCGCCATCTTTGCCAGCAGCTTGTTCGACGAAATGCCGATGTTGACCGTGAAGCCGAGCTCGTCATAGATCCGCTGCCGCAGCGCCTCCGCGGCGGCGACCGGCGAGCCGTACAGGCCCTCCGTGCCGGTCATATCCGCCCAGGCTTCGTCGATGGAATACTGCTCCACGACGGGCGCGATTCTCCGCAGCAGGGCGGTCATGTGCCGCGACGCCTCCACGTAGAGGCCGTAGTCCGGCGGCACGAGGATCAGATTCGGACATTTTTGCAGCGCCTGAAAGATCGGCTCGCCGGTTTTGACGCCGTATTTCTTGGCGGGGATGCTCTTGGCGAGAATCACGCCCTGGCGGGTCTCCTTGCTGCCGGCGACGGCGGAAGGCACGTCGCGCAGGTCGAGCTTCTCGCCGAGCACGCGGACGCGGTAAGCCGCGGACCAGGATAAAAACGCGCTGTTCGCGTCGACGTGAAAAATGACCTTGTTCATCAGTACACCACCCGAAACAGCGTCCAGCGGTGCGTTTTGACCGTGTAGCGCAGCTCGAAGAGCTTCTCCTTTTCCTCCACGATCGCCTTGCACAGATACTGGATCGCGTCGATCCCCGCGTAGCAGATCGGCTTCGCGCAGACGACCTGCGAGATCGGGACCGTCTGAAGACAATGCTCCTCGTTCTCCATGCGGAAGCGCAGCGGCGTAATGCTGCCGTCCGCCGAAAAGACCGAGATCATTTCGATCTGCAAATTCATGCCGCCCGCTCCCCTTTCCTTTGATGATTCTATTATATCAAACATATGTTCTAATATCAAGAGGAATTTTGCGGAAACCGCAATTTCGGCAAAAAACAGCTGTGAAGGCTTGACAGGGATGATATAATAAGGAAGATGTCAGCAGAAAAGTGGTGAGCAGGATGGAGAACAAGGGCGTCAAGATCATCGCGAAGAACGCCAAGGCGTTCCACGAATACTTCGTGGAGGAGCGCTTTGAGGCGGGCATCGAACTGTTCGGCACCGAGGTCAAATCCGTCCGGCTCGGCACGCTGAACCTCAAGGACGCGTGGTGCCAGGTGAAAAACGGCGAGCTCTGGATCCGTCAGATGCATATCAGCCCCTATGAACAGGGCAACATATTCAATAAGGATCCGGTGCGTCCGCGCAGGCTGCTCCTGCACAAGCGGGAGATCATGCGGCTGTTTTCCAAGGTCAAGCTGGAGGGCTATGCGATCATTCCCCTCTCCGTCTACCTGAAAAACTCCCGCGTGAAGCTGGAGATCGCGCTCTGCAAGGGCAAGAAGCTCTACGACAAGCGGCAGGACGCCGCAAACAAGGACGCGCGCCGTCAGATCGACCGCGCCATGAAAGAAAGGAATCACTGATATGGAAAACCCCATCGTCACGCTGGAAATGGAAAACGGCGGCGTCATCACCGCGGAGCTATACCCCGATATCGCGCCGCAGTCGGTATATAACTTCATCGCGCTGGCCAACAGCGGCTTCTACGACGGCCTGATCTTCCACCGCGTCATCCCCGGCTTCATGATCCAGGGCGGCTGCCCGGAAGGCACGGGCATGGGCGGCCCCGGCTACTGCATCAAGGGCGAATTCCTCTTCAACGGCGTGGACAACAAGCTCAAGCACAAGCGCGGCGTGCTGTCCATGGCGAGAGCGATGTCCCCCAACTCCGCGGGCTCGCAGTTCTTCATCATGCACCAGGACGCGCCGCATCTGGACAAGCAGTACGCCGCGTTCGGCAAGGTGCTGAGCGGCATGGAAGTCGTCGACGCGATCTGCAAGGTCAAGACCGACCGCAACGACCGCCCGGAAACGGAGCAGAAGATCAAATCCATTCGCGTCGATACCAAGGGCGAGACCTATCCGGAGCCCAAGAAGCTGCCGGACCGGTTCCATTAATCATACTGTCCGCCGGCGGGCGGCAAAAACCGCTCGCCGCGAAACACGGGGGCGCACCGGTTTCGACGGGGGCAGTGAGGCTTGAATAGCGGGTCGTGGCGCCTGACCACGATAAAACGGGTAACTTTTTATAAATTAACTGACAACAATCAGTTTGCTCTGGCTGCCTAATTAGGCCGGCCCATCCGCCCCGAAAGGTCCACGAGTCGGGCTCGGGTGTCGTTTAGTGGAGAACGTGCGTGCGGTAAGCTTTGCCCGTACCATGCATCAATGAAGCTACTGAATCCGGCAGAGTGTCTGTTCCCGGCCGGATGAGGGAACGCAAATAACAGACTGCACCCGGAGAAGTTCCTGTCAAGCTGTTTTCGGACGGGAGTTCGACTCTCCCCGCCTCCACCATCAAAGAAACCTCTTTCGTCTACCAGGACAAGAGAGGTTTTCTTTATTGTCTTACTCGCTTCGCTGCGGTATAATCAACTCGATAGATTGGGACCTG
>CAJOEH010000004.1 GCA_905233385.1 uncultured Oscillospiraceae bacterium | reverse complement strand
ATTCTTGGCGGAGCGGGTGGGATTCGAACCCACGGTACCGTTGCCGGTACACCTGATTTCGAGTCAGGGCCGTTATAACCACTTCGATACCGCTCCGTATGCAATTCTGAAACGCTTGGTTATTATAGCAGGCTTTTCATGGAAAATCAAGTGCAAAGTCGCGAAAATTGCGCTCCGGCGGCTGACCGCCGGAGCGTTTCAAAATACGCATTTACTTCTTCGCGTTCTTGCGCAGTATGTGGAACAGGACGAACAGGCCGGTGAAGAAGACGACCGAGCCGAGCAGGACGGCGAACATGACCGACAGCGGCACCTGCTTTCCGAAGAAATACAGGTTGACGTCGATGCTGTCTTTGATCCCCTTGACGACCTGCGACGGGAAGCCGATGCGTTCCATTTCCGCAAAGACGCCGCGCGTCATGTGGTTCTTCAGCAGACAGGTCCCGTACGTTCCCGGGAAGAAGCCAAGCACCTTCTGCAGCCCCTCGCCGAAGCTCGCGATCGGCATGTACGCGCCGCAGATGAAGCCGTAGCCGGCGCTGACGATCGTGCCCACCGCGGAGGCCTGTCCGTTCGTATTCAGGAAGAAATTGATGCAGGAGGACAGCGCCGTACCGAACAGGGTCAGCAGCAGAACGCTGCACGAGGCGCCCAGAACGTCCGCCGCCGACAGATACCACCCCTGCGTCGCAAGATAGCCGAGGCAGAGCGCGAAGGCGGAAAACGTGACGATCAGCGTACTTGCCGCCGAGGCAAGATAGTATCCTGCCGCGAGCGTGGAGCGCCGGACCGGCGTGACCGTGAAGTCGCGGATGCTGCCGTTGGCCTTATCCTGGATCATCAGGAGGTTGGCGCAGAAGGATACCGTCACGCAGGAGACCGCCAGCAGCGCGGAGATCAGCATACTTGCGACCGTTCCGTTCAGAAGCTCTTCGGCGATCGTGACGCCCTCAGGCAGCGACGAGGCGAAGCTGTCGCGGTAGACTTTGGCAAGGAATGTCGCGTAAAGCACCAGCAGGATGATCGGCGTGATGAGCGAGGAGAAGAACATCCCCTTGTCCTTGAAAAACAGTTTCAGATTCCTGCGGATGACGTTGGAAAGCGTTCTCATTTCAGCGCACCTCCCGGAAGGTTCTTGCCGGTGACGGCGAGGAAAACGTCGTCCATTTTGCCCTTGGCCACTTCGTAGTCGCGGAACAGATCCGGGTGCGAAACGATCAGCGCGGTCACCTCTTCGGTGTTCGGGACCGAAATGCGGAAGCCGTCGCGCAGCTTCTCAAAGGGCAGGCCGAGCGCGGCGATCTCCGCTTCGGCCGCGCCGTACAGCGTGATATAATCGCCGACGTATCGGTTTTTCAGTTCCAGCGGCGAACCCTCGGCGGCGATCAGTCCGCTGTCGATGATCACGACGTAGTCTGCGTCGGCGGCCTCCTCCATGTAGTGCGTCGTGAGGAAGACCGTCATTTTGTTCTCTTTGCGCAGCTGTTCCATCACGTCCCACAGGAGCTTCCGCGTCTGCGGATCGAGCCCCGTCGTCGGTTCGTCGAGGATCAGGATCTCCGGCTCGTGCAGAAGCGCGCGGGCGATGTCGATCCTGCGTTTCTGGCCGCCGGAAAGCTTTGCAAGCGGGCGTTCCGCAAACTCCGTGAATTCCAGCGTTTCGGCGAGATCGGCAAACCGCCGCGCAAACGCTTTGCCGGTGATCCCGTAGAGCGCGGCGCGAGAGCGCAGATTGTCGCGGGCGGAAAGCTGCGCGTCGAGCGCGGAGCTCTGGAAGACCACGCCGATCTTTCTGCTGACCTGCTCGAAGTCCTTTTCGACGTCGCAGCCGCAAACCGAAATGGCGCCGCTGTCCTTTTTCAGCTGTCCGCAGAGCATGGAGATCGTCGTCGACTTCCCTGCTCCGTTCACGCCGAGGAACGCGAACAGCTCGCCGCGCTTCACGCGGAACGAAAGATCCCGCACCGCTTTCACGTCGCCGTATGATTTACTCAAATTTGATATTTCAATGATGTTTTCCATATGGTTCTCCGTATTTCTCAGAATATCTGTCCCGGCAGTTTCCGCTTTTCCTTCGGCGGGAAGCGGCGGTCGAAGGCCTCGGCCTCCGCCTCGTCGACGAAATAGCCGCGCGGCGTGGCGTACTCGCCGGTGACGCCGCCGAGGTAACCGGGCGTCAGCTCGCGGCAGAGGAAAAACGACGCGTCCGCGCCTTCCGGCAGGCCGTGGTAGCGGATGCCGAACTTCGAGGCGTAGTCGAAGCCGCTCTTGCCGTAGAAGGCGATATTGCCCTCGAAGCACAGCGCGCCGCCGCCGAGCGCGGCGGCCTTCTCCAGCGAATAGTCCAGCAGGGCCTTGCCGTAACCCTGCCGTTTCAGCTCCGGCGCGATGCAGATCGGCCCCATCGTCATGATCGGGATCGTCCTGCCGTCGTCGGCCTGAATGCTGGCGCGCATGAAGATGTTCTGCCCGATGATCCTGCCGTCTTTGACCATCACGAAATCCAGCTCCTTCACGAAGTCCGGATCGCTGCGCAGGCAGTGCAGCACGTATGGCTCCAGGCAGCCCGGGCGGTAGACGTTCCAGAAGGATTCTCGGACAAGGTTTTCGGTTTCTTCATAGTCCGCCGGCGTCTCAAGGCGGATGATATAATCTTTAAGCATTGCGGTTTCCTCCAAAGCCAGAGAGGGCGGGGTTCGTTTGCGTTTCTGCCGGAGGCAGAAACAAGCACGCCGAAGCGTATCCAATGATCCGCGCAGCAGATTTATTCCGTGGGACGAGGGCGGGATTCGCTTGCGTTTCTGCCTCCGGCAGAAACTAAGGTCGCAACCAGTTTTTGAACTGGTTGCCCCGACAGTTCACTGAACTGTCGGATTTAATCTTTCAAATCCCAATTGCCCTCTCCGTCAAAAAAAGCAGCCTTTCGGCTGCTTTTTTTGGCGGAGAGGGCGGGATTCGAACCCGCGAGACGCTTTTAACGCCTACACGATTTCCAGTCGTGCGCCTTCGGCCAGCTCAGCCACCTCTCCAATTCCGCTGATCTGCCTGCCGCAAAATCAGCTTGAATATCATACATAATTATTCTTCACTTGTCAAGCTTTTTCTTGCCGCTTTTTTCAATTCTTACGAATTCATCGCGACGATGCAGGCGTCCAGCACCTGCCGGATGATCGGCGTACAGGCGGTGCTGCCCGCGCCGCCGCCTTCGACGATGACGACGAACGCGAGCGGGTACTCCTCGCTTCGCACGAAGCCCGCGAGCAGCGCGTTGGGCGTCTGTCCCTCGCCTCGCTCCGCGGTGCCGGATTTCGCGCCGGCGTAGAGCCCGGAGAAGTACCACTCGCCGTAGTTGTTGGCGACGTTGTAATGCATCATGTCCGCGAGCTCGTCGGCGGTCTGTCGGTCCATGATCCTGCCGCCGGTGGTCGTTTTGGCGCGATACTGCTCCTCGCTGCCGTAGAAAACGCTCTCGACGAGATACGGCGTCGCCGCCTCGCCGCCGTTCGCAATCGCACCCATGAAGGTCATATACTGGCAGGGATTGATCTGGTCGGTATACTGTCCGACGCCTGCCCAGGCCGTTTCAAACGTCGTCGCGCCGGAAAGGTCGAAATTGCCCTTCTGCGTCCGGAAGCCGTCAAACTGCAGGCTGCCGGTAATGCCGAATCTCTCCGCGTACGCAGAAAGCGTCTTTGCGCCGAGCTCCTTCGCGATCTGCGCGAAAGCGACGTTGCACGACTGGCACAGGGCTTCCCGGAAGCCGATGTCGCCGTGGACGGCGTTGCAGATCACGACCTCGTCGCCGATCAGGGCGCTGCCGTCGCAGTGGAAGGCGCGGTCCTCGATGCCGTCGATCTCGGAAAGCGCGGCCGCCGCCGTGACGAGCTTGAACGTCGAGCCGGGCGCGTAGGCCGAGTGCAGGAACCGGTTGACGTACACGCCCTCGTAGGTGTCCGGATCGCCCTTCACGTCCGGCACGTTGCGGGGATCGTAGTTCGGCAGGGAGACCATGCACAGGATCTCTCCGGTCTTGTAGTTATAGACGCCGATCGTCCCCTTCCGGCCGCCGAAGGCGTAGATTGCCTGCTCCTGCGCGTACGCGCTGATCGTCAGCTGCATCTTGCCGTAGCTGTCCGCGGCATGGCGGGTGCCGGTGATGCGGTCATAGCCGCTCATCTCGTCGCCGTATTCGTTGAGCAGATACGGCGAGATATAGCCCTGCGTGTCGCCGAGAATGTGGATCATCGCCGCGCGGACGACGGCGTTGTCCGCCAGTTCCGACTGTCCGTCGGTGTTGTCGATCAGCATGACGCCGCTGCGGTCGACCACTTTTCCGTCGTTCTGGAACGGCATCCAGTCCGGCGCGCCGATGGCGTAGCGGACGATGATGACGACCACGCCGACGAGCATCGCCGCGGCGAGGAAATAGGCGAACCACGCGCGCCTTGCGAGCTTACTCATACAGATCCACCTCCTCGGAGCGCGCCGTCCGCACCGCGAAGCTCGCGTCCTGCCGCGTGTCCGCCGCTTTGATGAAGGCGAGCAGGCCCCACGACGAAAGCATACTCGAGCCGCCGTTGGAGACGAACGGGAAGGTCACGCCGGTCATCGGCAGGATATCCATCGTGCCGAACACGTTGAGGATCGTCTGCGTCATCATGATCGCCACGGCGGCGCAGGCGCCGATGGTATAGAAGCTGCTTCTGCCGACGCTGGCGGAACGGGCGACGAAGACGCCGAGGGCGATGATCGCCAGGATCGGCAGGAGGCCGAGGATCAGGCCCCATTCCTCGCAGACGTAGGCGAAGACATAGTCGGTATCCGCCGCCATGACGTAGTAGGTGAACATGCCGTTGCCCGCGCCGAGTCCGAACAGGCCGCCCCGGGCGATGCACATCATGGCCTTGACCTGATCGTAGCCGCCGCCGAGCGGATCGTCCCATGCGTGGCCCCAAGTGGAGAATCTGCGCAGCATGTGCGGCGGAACGTCGATCACGAGCAGGAGCATCGCGCCGCAGACCACGATCGTCAGCAGCAGGGAGATCGCGGAGAAGCTGCCGCCGCGCATCAGGCAGATCACGACGAGCGCGGCGAAGAAGATCAGCGCGGTGCCAAAGTCGTTCATCAGCGCGAGGCAGCCGCAGATCGCGCCGGAATAGAGAATGAACAGGAAGAGGTTGTGCTTCGTCACGATGCGGTCCATCGTCGATGCGCCGACGTAGATGAAGCAGAGCTTGACGAGCTCGGAGGGCTGGAAGGACATGGAGCCGATGGCGATCCAGTTCTTCGCGCCGTTGATCTCGCGGCCGAGGACGAGGTTCGCCGCAAGCAGCAGCAGGCCGAAGACCGCCGCGACGTAGCGGAATTTCTTCGCCCGTGTCAGATCGCGCAGAGACCAGCCCAGGATCAGATAGATGAAAACGCCGCCCAAAATACAGATGAGCTGCTTGGGGATGGAATTCGGCTCGGACGAGGCGATGACCGCGAGGCCGATCGTGGAGAGGAAGAACGCGAGCGTCTCCACCTCGAAGCCGCTGCGGCGCATGAGTTTCAGCGTCAGAAACAGCAGCCAGCTCAGGACGCAGAGCGCCAGCACGCCGCCGACGGAATAGAACACGTTCTCCGGCTTGCAGCTCATCAGGAACTGCAGCGCGGTCAGAAGCTGGAAGACCGTCAGGAGGAAGAGCGTCAGGCCCGGGAGCGCCATCGCCGCCGGTCTGGTGCGGTAGTACTTCTGCTCCTCGACCTCCTCCGGGGTCGTCGGCGCAAGCACCATTTCCACGCCGCCGAGGGAGATCACGTCGCCGTAACGGATGGCGCAAACGTCGACCTGCTCTCCGTTGACGCGGACCGCGCCGCGCGAGCCGATGTCCGTCAGCGACCAGCTGCCGTCGTCGTAGCGCGTCAGAACGGCATGGTTGCGGGAAACGGTCGACAGATTCACGATGATGTCGCAGCCTTTGGAACGGCCGATGATATTCTCCCAGTGGGTCACGGGCAGCTGCTGACCGTCCGGCATGACGAGCCACGCCCAGGTCTCCGGCTCTCTGCGAAAGCGCAGCAGGGGCTTGACGCACCGCCACAGGATCAGAAGCCCGAGCGCCGGCGCGGCAAAGCTCCACACGGTGCAGAAAATCTGCGCGAATTGTTTGCCTTCATCCTGAAAAAACGCATTGAGCGTCTGCAAAAACACGTTCCCCACCTCCTTTCAGCCGTTATGGGAAAGGGGGCTGCTCCCAGCCCCCGTCATGGTTATTTTCGACGGTCACTCGTCGTAATCGTCATAAATGCCGTCGTCATCGTCCGGGTCCGCCCGCAAGTCGTAGGCGGGATCGACCGAGACATAGGAATAGCTCGGAAGCGGCTCCACCGGCAGTTTGTCCACACTTTCCAGCGTGTAGTAGATCTCCGTTTCAACCGGATAGCGCTTGCGCTTGAGGCGGTTGTTCACCGCGTCGTTGATCAGCGTATAGATCACGGCGAAGACCGGCACGCCGAGCAGCATTCCGCCGAAGCCGAAGATGCCGCCGAACAGCAGGATCGACACCAGCACCCAGAAATCGGAAATGCCGAGCCGCTCGCCCAGGATGCGGTTTTCGATGATATTGCCGTCGATCTGCTGCAGGATGACGATAAAGATCACGAAGATCAGCGCGTCGCTCGGGTTCTCGATGAGCAGCAGGAGCGTTGCGGGAATCCCGCCGAGGAACGGGCCGAAGAACGGAATGATATTCGTCACGCCGATCAGCGTCGAGATCAGCGGTGCGTAGGGCATTCCCATGATCAGCATGGCAATATAGGTTACCACGCCGACGAACAGCGCATCCACGATCTTTCCGACGACGTAGCCGCCGAAGATCCGATTCGTGCGGCGGGCGATCTCAAAGACACGATTCGCGTGCTTCGCGTTGAAGGTCGCGACAGTGATCTTCTTCGCCTGCGAGCAGAGCTGTTTCTTGTAGATAAGCACGTAGACCGCGGCGACCACGCCGACCAGCACGTCGAAGATGCCCATGACGACGCTGTAGACCGAGCTGGTCAGGCTGCTGATAAACGACGCGATATCCAGGCTCTTCAGCCAGTTGAGCGCCATATCCCACATGCTGCCCAGATTGTCCTGGATCCATTTTCCCACGGACGTGCCGGCGATGGTATTGTTGACCCACGTTTTGATCGTGTTGCCGTACCTTTCAAGGCGATCTTTCTGGAACAGCTCTTCCACGCTGTTTATGAGGCTCGGTATAATCAAAGCGGCAAACGCGACCAGCACGCCGACCAGCACGATCACGGAGACGCACACGCTGACGACAGTGCTGATCTTCCCGACCGTTTTCTCTTTGAGTTTGGTCCTGGAGAGGAGCTTTCGCATCACCTTCCGCGTGAAATCCATCACGGGATTCATCATGTAGGCGAAGAGACAGCCGTACAGGATCGGCGCAAGGATGGAGACCAGCTTCATGACCATGTCATAGAAGCCGCTGAGGTTGGAGAAAATGATCCAGAACACCAGCGCCGCCACGATGACAAGGAAGGCGGTCATGCCCCATTTGAAATACTTTTGATTGCGGTGCAGTTTCATGTCGGTTCTCCTTTCCTCATTTTTTCCTCTTTATAAGATACCACGAAGTTTGTCAATCGTCAAGGGGCTTGCAATTTCAGTCCCGTTTATGGTATTGTAACAGCGGGGTGATACCATGGCAAAATCGGAAAATCAGAAACTCAAGCTCCTGTATCTGCGCGACTTTCTGCGGCAGAACACGGACGAGGCCCATACGGCGTCGGTCCAGCGGATGATCGACTATCTCGCGTCGAAGGACGTGCGCGCCGAGCGGAAAAGCATCTACGACGACATCCGCGCAATCAACGAGTACGGCGTCGAAGTCCTCTACCGGCGCGGCAGCGACGGCGGCTACTACGTCGCGCAGCGCGATTTCGAGCTGCCGGAATTGAAGCTGCTGGTCGACGCCGTGCTCTCTTCCCGCTTTCTCTCGCCGAAACGCTCCGCCGAGCTGATCAAAAAGATCGCCGCGCTGTCCGGCGAGCACGGATCCGAGCTGCTGCGCAGGGACGTCGTCCTTGCCGGCCGCCTGAAGACAACGGCGGAGGACGGCTTCGCGAACGTGGACGCCATCCACGAGGCGATTCAAAAGAACAGCCGTATCGCCTTCCGTTATTTCGACTGGGGCACGGATCTGAAAAAGAAATACCGCGAGGGAGAATATGAAGCAAGCCCCTATTTCCTGCTCTGGGACGACGAGAATTACTATCTGATCGCCCACACGGAGAAGCACGGGCTGACCCACTACCGCGTGGACAAGATGGAGTCCATCCGTCTCACGGGCGAGAAGCGGATCTTCACGGAGGAGACGAAGAAGCTCGACCCCGCCGCCTACGCGCGGGAAAGCTTCGGCATGTACCGCGGCGAGCGGAAGCGGATCAAGCTCCGCTTTGAAAACGCCCTCGCCGGCGTCGTCGTCGACCGCTTCGGTCGGGACATCCTGCCGATCCC
The DNA here is from genome assembly GCA_905233385.1 of uncultured Oscillospiraceae bacterium. Lineage (GTDB taxonomy): Bacteria > Bacillota > Clostridia > Oscillospirales > Oscillospiraceae > JAZOXB01. Next base: position 73,666 of record CAJOEH010000004.1, on the reverse strand, counting down.
GGACGGAAAGGAGCATTTCACGCTGACAGTCGACGTCTCCGTGTCGCCGAATTTCCTCGGCTGGATCGCGGGCTTCGGCGGCCGCGCGTCGATCGTGTTCCCGCAGAGCGTCGTGGACGAGTACCGCGCTCTCTGCCGCGCCGCGCTGGAAGCGTAACGCAATGTGATAAACGAAGGCGGGAGACGAGCAATCCAAATAAGGAAGTTTTCACTACGCACGAACGTGGTGAGCAAGTGCACACATTACGAAAAGCAGGCTGAAACAATTTCAGTCTGCTTTTCATTTTCAGTCGGCAAAATGAAGGCAGCGGCTGCGCCGCTTAATGAAGTCGTTCGCTTTGCTCACGAATGAAGACGGCAGCTTTGTTGCCTAATGAAGCGAAGACGCCCGTTTGAAAAAACGCAGTTTCCTGAATTTCTTCATTAGCGAAGCGTCTTCATTTCTTCATTAGCCCGTTCTCGGGCGTCTTCATTTTCGTTTTATTCTCTGCGCAGCGCCTCGATCGGGTTGAGCTTGGAGGCCTTGATCGCCGGCACGAGGCCGAAGACCAGACCGATCAGGACGGAAAAGACCGTCGCCGCCGCGATCGCGGGCACGCTGATCGCGGAAGGCGTGTCCATGAATTTGGAGATCAGCTTGGACATGCCGATGCCGCCGAGTACGCCGAGAATGCCGCCGATGCCGGTCAGGACCGCCGCCTCCGTCAGAAACTGCGACAGGATCCTGCGGCGCTTCGCGCCGACCGCCTTGCGCAGGCCGATCTCGTGCGTGCGCTCGGTCACGCTGACGAGCATGATGTTCATGACGCCGATGCCGCCGACCAGCAGCGAGATCGCGGCGATCCAGATCAGCTGGTTGTTGGTGGAGCTGCTGAGCTCCTGCAGCTGCTGGGCGCGTTTCAGAAGGTCGTTGCTGCGGTAGGACACGCCGTCCTTCGCCGCCTGCTGCGCGATTTGATTCTCGTTCAGATAATCCGCGACCGCCTTGCCGGCGTCGGTCATATCATCCGTGGAGCTTGCGCGCACCGCGACGCTCTGCGGCTCGTCGAAGCGGTAGACGATCGGCCACGTGCTGTCCGGCAGGAAGAAGGAACCCGCGTCGGTCTGCGCGTAGGAGTAATAGTCGTCCACGCTGTTGATGACCGGCTCGAAGTTGGAGGTCCGCGCCGCCACGCCGACGATCACGAAGGGCTCCTGCATGAGCTCGACGACCTCGCCGATCGGGTTCTTGCTGCCGAAGAGGGTCTGCACCGCGCGCTCGTCCAGAATGACGACCTTGCGCATGTTCGCCTGATCGGCCTGCGTGAAGCCTCTTCCCTGCTTGATCTGATAGTCGTTGACGGAGAAGTAGCTGTCGTCGATGCCGTAAATATTGCCGTTGAACGCCGTGTTCTGATAATAGACCTGATCGGCGTAGCTGCGCGAATGGTAGAAAGTCACGTCCTCCACGCCGCCGAGCTTGCGCAGCTCGTCGCGCTGCGCGGCGTCCAGCGGCTTGACGCCGGCCGGGTTGCCGCTGTACATCATCTCGTACGGCATATCGTTCTGATAGAGCTGTACCGTGACAACGTTGTTGCCCGCGCCGATCAGATTCGCCTTGATCTGCTCGTTCGTTCCCTTGATGCCGGAGATGATCGTGATGATCGACGCGATGCCGATGATGATGCCCAGCATAGTCAGGAAGGAGCGCATTTTGTGGGAGAAGACGCCCTGCAGCGCCTGAGAGATACTTTCAAGCATGTTGATCCTCCCCTCCCGTCAGCCGTAATAGTAGTAAACGGGTTCGTCCGCTTCTACCGTCTCGGCGCCTTCCTTGACGCCCTTGCCGTAGGGGAAGGCGATCCAGTCGTCCTCGGTCAGATCGCCGTAAACGGCGGTATAGTATCCCCAGAGGACCGCGCCCGTCTCGAGCCAGACCTTTTGCAGTTTGCCGTCCGCGCCGCGCTTGTATACGTAGGAGCGGCCGTTCTCCGTGCGTAGATACATGTTTTCCAAATACAGCGCGTTATCCTGCGCGCCGGCGGAGGCGAAGCTGACGGAAACGTACTCGTTCTCCTGCAGGCCTGACGCGGCGTCCACCGCGATCGTTGCCGGATAGAGCGATACATTCGGATTGCCGCCGCCGTAGTAGTAGCCGGTCGTCGGCGTGTCGCCGACGGATTCCAGCGTTCCGGTGATCGTCTCGCCGGTCATCCACGACATGACGGTGACCTCCGTGCCGATCGGATAGCGCGTGCGGTCGTACTCGCCGATCGTCGCCTGCACGTGGTAGCAGCCGCCGCCCGAGAGAATGATCACGGGCTGCCCTTCCATCCACGCGGACTCCGGGTCGTTCAGGGTCAGGATCGTGCCGTCGACGTTCGCGTAGACGACGCCGTTCTCCGCCTCGCTCTTCATGCGCTCGTATTCCACCTGCGCGATGCGGTACTCTACGTCCAGATCGCGGATCTCGGTCTGCTTTTCCGCGCGCATCCTCGCGATCTCCGAGGCGGTGTAGCCGGAGCTGTCGTCGATCCAGATCGGCTCCGGGTCGACCTCTTCCTCCTCGTCGGGCGGGAGGACCGGCGTGAAAAAGCCGTATTTCAGCTTTCCGTCTTCCTCGCGCACGACGTGCAGTCCCCACAGGCCGCAGACAAGGCCCTTCATGGAGTTCTGCTCTCTCGTTTCCAGGGAGATCCAGATCTCCGTCTGTTCTTCGCCGAACATGCCGGCGATGAACTCCTCGTCATAACTCAGGTCGTCCGCCCAGAGCCAGCGGTACGGTTCTTCCTCCGTGCCCTCGCCGCCGATGTAATGCGGCAGTTCCTCCACCGGCTCCAGCGGCTCGGTGTTCGGCACCGTCGGCTGGGTGGGAGGAGGCGGGACGTAGGGCTTGAGGCTGTTGATCCACGCGAGGTCGTCCTTCGCGTTCTTCAGATCCAGCTCCGCCTGCTGCACCGCGATGCGCTTGCGTTCGAGCTGGATCTCCGTCAGCGTGGTGTCGTAGCTCAGGAGCGGGTCGCCCTTCTTCACCTCGTCGCCCTCGCTGACAAAGATCTCCGTGATGGTCTGCGTGCTGCTGGCATACACGGATTGCAGGTTTTCCGCGGTCACCCTGCCTTCAAAGCTCGCCTGGTCGTCGTAGTACATCGCATAGTGCTGCGTGACCGGCACGACCTCGACGGGATCTGTCTTCCTGCCGAAATACCACAGGGAGCCGACCAGGACGGCGCCCGCGGCGACGACGCTGGTCGAAGAGATCAGCGCGATTTTTACGCCTTTACGCATCCGTCTCACCGTCCTCTCCGGTCGGCGCGGACGGAAGCGGTTCTTCTTCCGTTTCGCGCCCGGCGGCTTCCGCTTTCTCCGTTTCGTCTTCCTTCTGCGCGGAGAGCACGCCGTCGCGGATGTAGTGGATGTGCTTCGCGCGGTCGGCGATCGCCTGCTCGTGCGTGATCATGATGATCGTCGTGCCGTCCGCGTTGAGGCGGTCGAAAATATCCATGATCTGATTGCCGGACGCCGTATCGAGCGCACCGGTCGGCTCGTCCGCGAGCAGGAGCTTCGGCTTGCCGACGATGGCGCGGGCGATGGCGACGCGCTGGCACTGGCCGCCGGAGAGCTGATTGGGACGGAAGGTCATGCGATCCTCCAGACCCATCGTCTTCAGCGCCTCGACGGCGCGTTCGCGGCGTTCCTTCTTCGGCACGCCCGCGTACATCAGCGGCAGGGCGACGTTGTCGATCGCGTTCAGCTTCGGCAGCAGATAGAAGCTCTGGAACACGAAGCCGATCAGCCGGTTGCGCACCTCCGCCAGACGGTTGCTTCCCGCGCCGAGCAGGTCCTCGCCGTCAAGCAGATAGTCGCCGGAGGTCTGCACGTCCAGACAGCCGATCACGTTCATCAGGGTCGTCTTGCCGGAGCCGGACGGCCCCATGATGGCAAGATAATCGCCCTCCTCCACCTGCAAACAGACGTCCTTCAGGACGCGGACGGTCTCCTTGCCCTGCGGATAGTCCTTGCAGATGTCTTTCATCTCAACCAGCATCGTCGTACCCTCCGACGACCGCGCCTTCGTAGACGACGCCGTCATAGACTTCGTCGTCTTCATAGACTTCCTCGCCGCCGTAGATGACCTCCTCCGGCTGCGCCTCCTGCGCGGTCGGGGTGTCGGTCACGGGCGCGCCCTCCTGCACGGAGTCGTCCGGGAAAGCGATCCGGTCCTCCGCCGTCAGGCCGCTGAGGATCTCGTACTGATACAGGAATTCATCGAACGCGCCGACGGTCACGCCGCGCTTCTCGATCCGGTCGTCGCCGTCCGCCGCCCAGACGAAGAAGCCCTCTTCCTCCGAGCCCATGACGTAGGACGCGTCGAGCATCAGGCCGGTTTTTTCCTCCGTCTGGCCGCCGTCCGGCTCGATATAGACGTGCTGACCGAGCAGCAGGCCGTCCATGCTGTCGAGATCGACGTAGAACGGATAGCTGCTGGACGAGGTCATCTCGTCGCTGTAGCCGTAATAGTAATAGCCCATGCTGTTGTTGGATTCCTCGGGGCTGTTGTCGATCTCCGCGATCACGCCCGTCCACATCATCCCTGCGTCGGAACGGGACCGCACGACGACGCTCTGCCCGACGAAGAAATCGCTGCGGTTGAGCTCGTTGACCTTGCCCTTGACGCGGTAGGCGCCCGCTTCGATCAGGGTGATGTACGGCAGCGGCATGCCGGTCATATCGTCATAGCCGCCGTTCTCGTTGATCGCCTTGACGCGGCCGGTGATCGGAGAAGTGACCTCTCCGCTGCCCGCCATGGCTTTCAGCGCTTCCAGCTCGCGTTCCTTGACGGTGATGTTGTACTCCGTCTCTTTCTGGTTGGTTTGCAGGGTCTGGATGCGCACGGTATAGGAAAGCTGCTCCGATTCCGACGCCTTTGCCTTCGCTTCTTCCAGCTCGGCGATCTGCTTTTCCAGATCGGTCACGGAATTCCTGTCCTGCTCGATCTCCAGCACCGCCTTGTCGATGGTGAGCTGCATCTCCTCCATGTCATAGGAGAACAGCACGTCGCCCTCGGCGACGTCCTGCCCCGGCTCGACCTTCAATTCCGCGATCTTGCGGTTCTCGTCGCGCTCGATCTTGACCTCGTTGCGCGCGACGACCACGCCCGCGCAGAGATTGAACTCTCCCGCGGACCCGTAGCCCATGATGTCCCGCACAGACTGCACGTAGACCGCAGGCTGATCGCTGCCGCAGCCCGCAAACAGCGTCAGCGCAAGCAGCAGCGTCAGCGCGGTCGCAAATAACCGTTTCTTCATAAGGTACCTCCTCGCAGTATATACCTTTTGACGAATCATAACGTGATTGGTTCCTACAGTTTTTCGATCACGGCGACGGCAGGCGCGATCTCCGCCGTGTCCAGTTCTTCCGCTCTGCCGCTGTCGCACTTCTCCGCGACGGAGGGGTTGATCGGCAGCTGCGCCAGCACGGGAAGATGATACTCCTCCGCGATCTTCGCCAGATGGCTCTCGCCGTAGATCGCGTGCCGTTTGCCGCAGTCCGGGCAGACGAAATAGCTGTAGTTCTCCACGACGCCGATCACGGGCACTTTCATCATGTTCGCCATGCGCACCGCCTTGCCGACGATCATCGACACCAGCTCCTGCGGCGAAGTCACGATGATGACGCCGTCGATCGGCAGAGACTGGAAGACCGTCAGAGGCACGTCGCCCGTGCCGGGCGGCATGTCGACGAAGAGATAATCCACGTCCTCCCAGAACACGTCCGTCCAGAACTGCTTGACCGCGCCCGCGATGATCGGGCCGCGCCACAGAACGGGATCGTTTTCGTCCTCCATCAGAAGATTGATCGACATCACCTGGATGCCGGTCTTCGTCACCGCGGGGAAGAAGCCCTCCTCGCTCGCGCCGCCGACCTGCTTCACGCCGAACGCCTTGGGGATCGACGGTCCCGTGATGTCCGCGTCAAGGATCGCGGCGCGCTTGCCCGCCCGCTGCATGGCGGTCGCGAGCATGGCGGTCACAGTGCTCTTGCCGACGCCGCCCTTACCGGACACGACGGCGATGACCTTGCCGACCTTCGCGTTCACGTTCAGTTCCGCAAGGAGACTCTCCTCCTTGCGGTCGCCGCAGCTCTGGCCGCAGCTCGAGCAGTTGCCCGTACATTGTTCACTCATAAAAAACCTCCGATCTATTCTTCCAGTGCCGCAGCGGCTTCTTCCCACTGCGCCATCAGTTGTTCCAGTTTTTCTTCCTCCGCCTGCTTCTCCGCCGTCAAGCGCAGCAGCTCCTGATAGTCGGTCGCGGCGGCGTCGATCGCGGCGTCCAGTTCGGCGAGCTTCTGCTCCTGCGCGGCGATCTCCCGCTCGAAGCGGCGCACCAGCTTTTCCAGATCTCTGCCGCCGACGTCTTTGACCGTCTTTTCCTTCTTCTTCGGCTGCTGGATCCGCTGCGCCGCCTCGTGCTCTTTGACGGAGCGATACTTCGCGTAGCCGTACGGGAAATCCCGGATCACGCCGTTTTCCAGCTCCCAGACGCGGGTGGCGAACTTGTCCACAAAATAGCGGTCGTGGGAGACGAAGATCAGTGTGCCCTCGTACTCGTCGATCGCGCATTCGACCCACTCGCGGGAGGCGACGTCCAGATGGTTGGTCGGCTCGTCGAGGATGAGCAGGTTGATTTTCTCGTCCATCAGCATGCACAGGCGCAGCCGCGACTGCTCGCCGCCGGAGAGCGTTCCGACCGTTTTGAAGACGTCCTCGCCCGAAAACAGGAAGGCGCCAAGACGGTCGCGCGCCGACTGCGGCGTGCAGTTTTTCTCGTAGAGCATGGTGTCGTAGAGCGTGCGCTCCGGGTGCGAGAAGTGGATGACCTGCGGCAGGTAGCCCGCCTTGACCGAGGGTCCGAATTTGATCTTCCCCTCGCCCGCGAGCTCGCCCAGCAGCACGCGCAGGAAGGTCGTCTTCCCGCTGCCGTTGTCGCCTAAAAGCGCGATCCGCTCGCCGCCTTTGACCGTTAATTCCACGTCGGAGAAGATGGTGCGGTCGCCGAAGGTCTTTTTCAGTCCCTTGACGGACAAAACCTCGTCGCCGTGGAATTCCCGCTCGCCGAAGCGGGCGCGCATCGTCTTTTCCTTCGTCGGCCGCTCGGTCTTTTCGATCCGCTCCATGCGGTGCTGGATCGACATCGCGCGGCGGTACAGCACGCGGTTGTTGATGCCCCAGCCCTTCATGCGCTCGACCGTATAGCCGAGCTGTTTGAGCTTTGCCTGCTCCTGCTCGTACTGCTTGAGCTGGCGGTTGAAGCGATCCTGCTTCTCCTGCAGGTAGAATGTGTAGTTTCCGCTGTAAAATTCCGCTTTTCCGGCTGCGATCTCCACGATCCGGTCCACGACGCGGTCGAGGAAATAGCGGTCGTGGGAGATCGTCAGCACCGTGCCCTTGAATTTGAGGATATAGTCCTCGAGCCATTCCACGCTCTTGAGATCGAGGTGGTTGGTCGGCTCGTCCAACAGCAGGATGTCCGTCTTTTCGAGCAGCAGCCGCGCCAGATTGACGCGGGTCTTCTCGCCGCCGGAAAGCCGGTCGAATTCCTGCGCGCGCATGACCTGCGGAATGCCGAGGCCGTTGCAGATCTTGTCGATCTCCGTGTCCTGCGCGTAGCCGCCGCCGACGTGGTAGGCGTTGCTCAGGCGGTCGTATTCGTCCAGCAGCGTCTTGGGCGCGCTGGCGGTCAGCTTGTCCGCGAGCGTCTCCATCTTCCGCCGGATCGCCTCGAGCCCCGCGAAGGCCGTCCGCAGGACGTCCTCGACCGTGCTGCCCGCCGGATAGCGCGGGATCTGGGAGATCAGGCCGATCTTTTTGTCGGGGTTGACCATGATCTCGCCCTCGTCGGGCGCGATCTCGCCGGTCAGAATCCGGAACAGCGTGGTCTTGCCGCAGCCGTTGCGCCCCATGATGCCGACGCATTCGCCCTCGTGCACGTCAAAGGACAGCCCGTCGAGCAGGATCGAGCCGACTTCAAAGGACTTGACCAGTCCGTTTACTGCAATATCAATCATCGTTTACTCCGTAACGTTCGTAAAATTCCTCCCGCGTCATCATCAGATTGACGGCATCGAGGAACGCGTTGCTGCCCAGATGCTCCGGCAGCCGCAGCGCCTTCTGCAGGGCTTTCCGCTTTCGGGCGCTGTCTACCCCGCCGGACAGGCCGGCGAGAAACAGGTCCGTTTTTGTGATCCGGTCTGTCGGCAGGGCGGTATCGCCGACCTCCGCGCCGGCGTTTTTCAGCGCGGCGAGCAGGACGTCGGGCGACATTCCCTCCACGCCGAGCTTGCCCTCCTTCCCCGGCTGCGCCTTGCGGCGCTCCTTGCCGGGCACGTCCGGGATATAAGCGTGCAGCACCTTGTCTTTCGGCAGGGCGCCCTTGAGATAGTTGCGGATGACGAAGCCCGCGCCGTCCGGGTCGGTCAGGATGATCAGACCGCGGACTTCCGCGACGCGGCGCAGAAAGTCGAGCAGTTCCCGGTCATGCATCACGCCGAAGCCGTTCGTAGCGAAGATCGGCGCATCGACGAGCTGCGAAAGCGTGTTTTTGTCATACTTTCCCTCGACGACGATCGCCTGCCGGAGCTTAATCATTTCGCGCCTCCTCGGCAAGCTGTAAGATCAGCAGCTCCACGAGCCGCTCCTCCTCGCCGTAGGTGGATTTAAGCTGCACGTCCGTCTCGCAGCAGAGCAGGACGGCCTTGCGGCAGAACCGCTCGGAAACGCGCCGCGCCTGCCCCATCGTCTTGGTCGCGGCAAAGGGCTGGATGCCGCAGAGCTGCGCCAGTTCCTCGGCGGGTTTTCCCTCGTTCTGCAGGATCTTCGCGGCGTAAAGCCTGCGCATCTGCGAGCCGATCGCCGCGACGATCGGGATGGCGTCGTTCTGCATCTTGAGCAGGGCGTGCAGGCGCTCCAGCGCGTCGTCAAAACGGCGCAGCGCGAGCGCGTCCGTGAGCTGGAAGACGACGGCGTCCAGCGTCGGCTCGACGACCGCGTCGATGTCCGCGCGGACGATCGCGTCCGCGCCGGAATAGGCGGCGATCTTTCCGATCTCCGCGTCCAGCCGCGTCATGGACAGGCCGCACTGCTGCAAAAGGTACCCGCACAGTTCGGGCGAGATCGACTTTTTCTCATGCTCGAAATGGCGGCGGATCCACGCGCGCAGGTCGCTCTCCGTCTGATAGCGGAACTCGGCGAGCACCGCGTTCTTCTCAATCGCGTCCCAGAGCTTCTTTTTGCGCTTGTCGGGCTTGAAATCGTCGTAGGTCAGCACCAGACAGCAGTGCTCCGGGAGATCGGACAGCAGCTCGCACAGCCGCTCCGTCTCCCCCTGCGCGAAGAGGTCGACGTCTTCCACTAAAATCAGGCTGCGCTCCGCCATCATCGGCAGGGATTCTACGCAGTCCGTGAGCCGCTCCACGGAGAATGTCTCCGCGTTCAGGCGGTGGAAGTTGAAGTCCGCCGTCAGATCGTCCAGCACCAGCTTCTTGAGCTGTTCCAGATAGTAACGGCGCAGATAGTCCTCCTCGCCGTACAGGACGTAAAACCGCCCGGGTTCCTTCGCCTTGAGGTCGCTTTTCAGTTGTTCTGCTCCGGCGGATGCTCCGGACGGTTTCTTTGCCATAATCTTACCTCGTTATCGTGATCGTTCCGTCCAAATCGGTGCGGTAGACGGCGGCGCCGATCGCCGCGATGCGGTCGAGCACCTCCTGCGCAGGATGGCCGTAGGAGTTCTCTCCCACGGAGATGACGACCGTGTCGGGCGCGGTCTGCCGCAGCAGATCTGCGCACGTGGAATACTTCGAGCCGTGGTGCCCCGCGACCAGAACCTCCAGATCGGGCAGCTCCCGCGTCGCGAGCAGCATCAACTCCCCTTCCGCGTCCATGTCTCCAGTTATCAGTATATCATATTCTTCGTCGGACATCAATGCAGATAATGACGCATTCCCGGCATTCGGGTCCTCCGGCATGAATAAATACAGCGTTCCGCTGCCGAAATTGAGCATCATGTCCCGCGTGACGAGCAGGACGGGGATATTCGCCTGCGCCGCGTAGCGCAGAAGGCGCTCGCGGTTGCCCGTCTGATCGGGCAGGTCTGGCACGATGAACTGTTTGACGCGGATGCGGGACAGGAACTGCATCGCGCCGCAGACGTGATCGGTATCGTAATGGGTCAGGATCAGGGCGTCGACGGAGGTGAAGCCGCTCGTGAGGAGCGACCGCGCCGCTTTTTCGCCGTCGTAGTCCTCCTCGTCGCCGCCGCAGTCGATCATTACGGCGTTCTTGTCGTTTTGCAGGAAAATGCACTGTCCCTGTCCGACGTCGAAGACCTTCAGCGTGATCCCCGCGCTGCGGTGCATGGAGAAGAAGGCCGCGCCGATCAGCGTGACCAGCAGAGCGGCGAGCAGAAGGCGGCCCTTCTTGCGCTCCTTCCGGCACAGGAAGAAGGCAAAAACCATCAGATACGCCGTCAGCAGCCAGGCGACGACGTACGCGCTGTCCGTATAGACTGCGGCGTAGGGAATCTTCGCCAGCAGCCCGGTCAGCCACAGCGCATAGCGGATCAGCCACGACGCCACCCACGCGATCGCCGCGCTGAGCGGCACGAAAAGGAAGGCCGCAAGTCCTGCGAAGAACGAAAGGCTGAACACTGCGCTGAGGACGGAAAAGTTCAGCAGATTGCTGAGCGGCGAGATCAGGCTGACCATTCCGAACGCGCTCGCGACGAGCGGCGCCGTGAACACTGTCGCGGCGATCGACGTCGCCACGGTGACGGCCGCGGCGTGGTAGAAACGGTACAGGATCCCGTGCTCTTCGCGCAGTTCGTCCTCCTTGACAAGCTTCATGCACCAATCATAGATTCGCGGCGCGAGCAGGAAGATTCCCGCCATGCAGGCGAACGAAAGCTGCAGGCTGACGTTCGCGATCGCCCACGGATTGAAGGCGAGCAGGATCAGCAGCGCGAGCCCCAGCGAGGTCGGCGGGTCGTTTTCCCTGCGGACCAGCGGCGCGATCAGCAGGACGCTGTTCATGATGACGGCCCGCGTCACCGACGCGCCGAAGCCGAGCATCGCCGCGAAGAAGCACATCACGGGAATGCAGATCAGCGTGGCGAGCGTTCTTCTCCGCAGGCAGAGCATCATGATGATGCCGACCAAAAGCGACACATGCATCCCGGAAACGGCGACGATATGCGCGATGCCGGTCACGGAGAGCTCGTTGCGCGTCTGATAGGACAGCCCGCTGCGGTCGCCGGTCAGGATCGCCTTCGCGAAGCCCGCGGTATCGGCGGAGAAGACCAGATCGACCCGGTCCTTGAGCTCCGCCGCCAGCAGAGCGGGATAGCACGACAGCGGGGTTTTCTCCGCTTTTTCTATCGCAAGAGCGCCGCGCTGCAGGCCGAGCAGGGAGATGTCGTTGGATTGATAGTAGAGATTGTTCTCGTCGCCGCTGCCGCGCGAGACGTCGATCATGTCCGCCGTGACGGCGACGGTATCGCCGAGCGCGATCTCCTCCGGGGCGCAGTCCAGATAGAGGACGATCTTCCCGCCGCCGAGTCTTCCGAGCACGCGGCAGCCGTAGTCCGTTTTCACCGGCACGGCGCAGACCTGCGCGGTGACGCTTTGGTTTTCGCCGCAGTACTCGCGCAGCGGCGCGAGCTTGAGAGCCTCGTAGCCCCACGACCAGAGCAGTCCGACTGCCGCGCCCAGCGCGGCGATCCGCACGCGCTTGACGTTGTCCGTTCGGAATATCAGCAGAATCAGCATCCCGACGAGCAGAGCGCCCGCCGCGATCAGCGCGGTTACGGGCGGGAGCAGCCAGACGTACGCCGCTGCCGCCGCCGCAAAAGAAAACGAGAAGATCGCCAGTCTGCGCATTCTGTCCGCCCCCCTTTCTTACATAAAGGGACGGGATTGCCCCCGTCCCTGAAGATTTTAGTTAAAACTGCCGAGCGGCTTGCCGCCGAGCACGTGGAAATGCAGGTGCTTCACGGTCTGACCCGCGTCCTCGCCGCAGTTGGTGACGACGCGGAAGCCGTCGGCAAAGCCGAGTTCCTTCGTCAATTCGGCGATAACCGCGAAGATATGGCCGACCAGCGCGGCGTGTTCTTCGGTGATCTCGTTCGCCGCGGCGATGTGCGCCTTCGGCACGACGAGAAAATGCTGCGGCGCGAGGGGCTGAATATCGTAGAACGCATAGCAGAGGTCGTCTTCATAGACCTTCTTCGAGGGGATCTCCCCGGCGATGATCTTGCAGAAAATGCAGTTTTCCATGTTCTTTCTCCTTACTTCGCATTCGCGATGACATAGTCGTCGACGATCGCCAGCGCGTCGTCCAGCTTATTGATATCCTTGCCGCCGCCCATGGCGGAATCGGGCTTGCCGCCGCCGGAGCCGCCACAGACCGCGCAGACCTCCCTGACGAGCAGACCCGCCTTGACGCCTTTCGCCACGGCGTCCTTGCCGCAGACGGCGAGGATCGTGATCTTTTCGCCCTGCGTGCTGGCGAGAACGGCGACCACGTCGTCCGCCCGGTCGCGGATCTGATCGCCCATCTTGCGCAGATCGTTCGCCGCAAGGTCGTTGCGCATCGCCGTCAGCACGCGCAGGCCGTTTACCGTCTTCGCGGAGAACAGCACGCGGTCGATGTCGCCGCCGAGGAGCTTGTCCTTCATGCGGTCCACGTCCTGCCGGAGCTCCTTGACCTCCGCCATGACGCCGTGCGCGCGGGAGATCAGGTCCTTCGGGGTGGTTTTCAGCTCCTCCGCCGCCGTCAGGATCGTGCGGTTGAGGCTCTCCATCTGCGCAAGCACGCGCTTGCCGGTATAGGCCTCGATGCGGCGCACGCCGGACGCGACGGACACCTCGGACTGGACGCGGAAGGGGCCGACCTTCGCGGTGTTGCACAGGTGCGTGCCGCCGCAGAATTCCAGGGAGTCGTCGCCCATCTTGACCACGCGGACGGTCGCGCCGTACTTTTCGCCGAAGAGCGCGGTCGCGCCGAGCTTCTTCGCCTCTTCGATCGGCAGGACGAGGGTCTCGACGTCCGTGCCGTTCAAAACCATATCCATCACTTCGTCGTTGACCTTCTGCATTTCTTCCTCGGTGACCGCGGAGAAATGCGTGAAGTCGAAGCGCAGATGATCCGGCTCGACCAGCGAGCCCGCCTGATGGCAGTGATCGCCGAGGACGCGCACGAGCGCGGTCTGCAAAAGGTGGGTCGCCGTGTGGGCGCGGCAGATCGCGGCGCGGCGGTCTTTGTCGACGGTCGCGGTCAGGGTGTCGCCGAGGGAGATCTCGCCCTTGACGACCTTGCCGTAGTGCATATATTTGCCGCCCTTGTTCTTCTGGACGTCGTCCACGAGGAATTCCGCGCCGTCCGCGGTCAGGATGCCGTGGTCGCCGACCTGGCCGCCCATTTCCGCGTACATCGGGGTCTGATCGAGCACGATGATCGCGTCCATGCCCTCGGAGACGGAGCCGCAAAGCTCCTCGTTGGAGACGATCGCGACGACCTTGCCGTCCGCGGTCAGGGTATTGTAGCCGACGAATTTGCTCTCCGGCACTTCCTTGCCGAACTCGACGCCCGCCCAGCCGAGGTCGCCCAGCGCCTTGCGGGCTTCTCTCGCACGGACCTTCTGCTCCTGCATCTGCTTGGCGAATTCTTCCTCGTCGACGCGCATGCCGACCTCTCCGACCATTTCGACCGTCAGGTCGATCGGGAAGCCGTAGGTGTCGTAGAGCTTGAACGCGTCCGCGCCGGAGAAGACCGTCTCGCCCTTGGCCTTATGGCCTTCCAGCATGTCTGCGAAGATCTTCATGCCGCCGTCGATCGTCTTGCAGAAGTTCTCCTCCTCGGTCTTGATGACGCGGGTGATATAGGCCTGCTTCTCGCGCAGCTCGGGATACTGGCACTCGTTCTCGTGCACGACCGTATCCACGACCTCAAACAGGAAGGGCTTGTTCACGCCGAGGAGCTTGCCGTGCCGCGCGGCGCGGCGGAGCAGGCGGCGCAGGACGTAGCCTCTTCCTTCGTTGGAGGGCAGGACGCCGTCGCAGATCAGGAAGGTCGCCGAGCGGATATGGTCGGTGATGACGCGCAGGGAGACGTCCATCTTATGGCTCTTGCCGTAGGCCGCGCCGGTCAGCTCTGTGACCTTGCGCGTGATGTTCATGACGGTGTCGACGTCGAACAGGGAGCCGACGTCCTGGCAGACGACCGCCAGACGCTCCAGACCCATGCCGGTGTCGATGTTCTTCTGCTTGAGCTCGGTGTAGTTGCCTTTGCCGTCGTTGTTGAACTGGGAGAAGACGTTGTTCCAGACCTCGATATAGCGGTCGCAGTCGCAGCCGACCGTGCAGTCGGGCTTGCCGCAGCCGTACTTCTCGCCGCGGTCATAATAGACCTCGGAGCAGGGGCCGCACGGGCCGGAGCCGTGCTCCCAGAAGTTGTCCTCCTTGCCGAAGCGGAAAATGCGGTCGGCGGGGATGCCGATCTCCTTGTTCCAGATCTCGAAGGCCTGCTCGTCGTCCAGATAGATGGACGGATACAGGCGGTCCTTGTCCAGGCCGCAGATCTCGGTCAGGAATTCCCAACACCAGCGCAGGGCTTCGGACTTAAAATAGTCGCCGAAGGAGAAGTTGCCGAGCATCTCAAAATAGGTGCCGTGGCGGTCGGTCTTGCCGATGTTGTCGATGTCGCCCGTGCGGATGCACTTCTGGCAGGTGCAGACGCGGTGGCAGGGCGGCTCCTCCTCGCCGGTGAAGTAGGGCTTCATCGGGGTCATGCCCGCGTTGATCAGCAGGATGGATTTGTCGTGCTGGGGAACCAGCGGAAAGCTGGGAAGACGCAGGTGTCCCTTGCTTTCGAAGAAGGACAGGAACATCTCGCGCAGTTCGTTTAAGCCGTATTTTTTGTTTGCCATGGAAGATTCCTCCGGATAAAAAATATACCCCACCCCAGGTTAGGGGCGAGGTCAGTCGCGGTACCACCCTAATTGTTGCAAAGCAACATCTTAGTCATCCGATAACGCGGATGGGGCGTCCTGCTCGTCGCAGGCGGCTCGGAAGTGGCTGTCCGTGTTTCTGAGGCGATGGGGCTCGCACCGTTTCCCCACTCGCTGCCGCCTTCCGCACGGATTGGCTTCCTCAACGCATTTGCCGCTGTCATTTTAGCAGGAAACGCCCTGCTTGTCAACAGTAAATTCCGACGGTCAGAGCGATTCTGCCTTTCCGCGTTTCGCCGTCTTCGCGCAGGATTTTCCCCTTGCCGCAGCCGCGCAACGCAAGCTCGTCTCCGACCTCGACCGCGCGGTCCGGTTTCAGACAGGTCAGGCTGTTGATCTGCGCCTTTCCTGCGCGGATCGCATCGAGCGCGGCGCCGCGGCTCAGGTGAAACGCGGCGGCGATCACGCCGTCGAGCCGCAGGGAGGATACCGTGACGCGCAGCTCTTTGAGCTTCTGCGGTTCCTTTCTCGCTTCGGAAAGCGGGATCGGCGCGAGGCGCAGATGCTGCCGCCCCGCTTCGGTCAGGTTGTCGAGCAGATACCGCTCCAGCTCGGAGAGAACAAAGATGTCGCAGTCCGTCTCGCGCAGGCAGATGTCCCCGACCGCGTCCCGCCGGATGCCCGTCCCCATCAGCGCGCCGAGCACGTCGCGGTGCGTCAGCGCGTTCGCTTCGTAGAACGACGCGCGGAGGCAGGCAATCGGCCCGTCGGCGAAGTAATCCTCCTCCGTCAGATAATCCGGCAGATAATACGCCGCCTTGCGCTCCGCGGTCGAAACGCCGCCGAAGAAGCGGCAGTCCGGCAGGAGCAGCTTCACGAGCGCCTGTTCCCGCTGCGACAGGAAGGCGGTCGCCGCCGGCGTCTCCCGCTCCATGGCGCGTTCAATTTTGTCGCAGACCCGCACCAGCAGCATCCGTTCTTCTTCACTCTCCGCGATCGCGGCGATCTGTCTGTTTCTGTCCATCGTAGACCTCATTTTGTAAAAAACAGGCTGAGACGGTTTCTCAGCCTGTTTTATGAATTGAGCATTCTCAGGAGAGCGGCTCGGTGATTGCGCTGCGCTCCGCGACGGAATCCTCCATCATATCCTTCGCGTAATCGTTCGCGTAGTCGAAGATCATGTCCTCGTAGCGGAAGCGGAATCCGAGCTTATCCTCCACCTTTTCGAAGATCGCCTTCACAGGATCGGAGCCTTGCTCGACCTCCGGTTCTTCCTCGGTGCTCGAATCCTCGATCACATACGGCTCAAAGAAGCCGTAGACGTATTTCTTCACGGCAAAGAAGCCGACCAGCAGGACCACCGCCAGAATGGCGACTTTGATCCATACCGTCCACCAGTAGCGACGCATGACGCTCCCTCCTTTCCTGTGCGTTTGACGCAGGCGCGTCCGAAAAGTTCCGAAAAATTATTTTGCAGCCTTATCCTGCGCGATCAGGAGCTTCAGCGCTTCGACGCCGACGCGGACGGCGGCGGAAGTGTCCTCGCTCATCTTCTGATCCAGACCGGCGGCCTCGCGTTCCTGGTTCCAGATGACGTGGAAGCAGGAGCCGCAGCGGCACTTCAGCGCGTCCGCTACGACGAACAGCGCGGCGGATTCCATCTCGCTGGCGAGCACGCCGAGGCGCTTCCAGGCTTCCCACTTCTGGAGGAGCTCATAGGAGACGGGCATCTTCGCGGGGCTGTGCTGGCCGTAGAAGGCGTCCTTGCACTGCACGACGCCGACGTGGGTCGTCTTGCCCATCGCCAGGGCGGCCTGACGCAGCGCGATGGCAACGTCGAGGTTGGAGACTGCCGGATACTCGATCGGCGCGTACTCCACGGAGGTATGCTCGAAGCGGATCGCGCCGGTCGCGACGACGATATCGCCGGACTGGACGTCCAGATTGATGCCGCCGCAGGTGCCGACACGGATGAAGGTGTCCGCGCCGATGTTGTGCAGCTCTTCCATCGCGATCGAAGCGGACGGGCCGCCGATGCCGGTGGAGCAGACGCTGACCTTCTCGCCGAGCAGGGTGCCGGTGTAGATATTATACTCGCGGTTTTGTGCGACATGCACGGGATTATCAAAGAGTTTCGCTATCGATTCGCAGCGGCCGGGGTCACCGGGCAGAATGCAGTAACGGCCTACATCGCCCTCAACGCAGTGGATGTGGAACTGTTTTTCGAGCTTTTGCATGATATGACACTCCTTAATTCATATTTTGGTATGTTAATTATATCGCATTCCGCGAAAAAACGCAAGTATTATCTGCCTAAAACAGCATGATCTGGCTGGAATCGGGCAGATCGCGGAACGCGCCCGCCGCTTTCAGGTTTTCGATATGGGTCTTGGAGACCTTCGGGCAGGCGGCGGCGAACTCCTCGACGGAGAGGAACTGCTTGCCCTTTCTGCCTTCCACGATGTCCTTCGCGGCGGTCTCGCCGAGGCCGGCGACCGACACGAACGGCGGCAGGAGCTTGCCGTCGCGGATCAGGAACTTCGTCGCGTCGGAGGCGTAGAGGTCCATGCTGTCGAACGCGAAGCCGCGGATATAGAACTCGTAGCAGACTTCCAGCGTCGTCAGCAGGTCGTCGTCCTTCGCCGTGCGGTCCGCGTTGGCGGAGATCGCCTTGATATGCGCCTTGACCGCGTCGATGCCCTGGGTCATCATCGCCGCGTCGAAGGCGTCCTTCTGACTGCGGCGGTAGAAATAGGCGGAATAGTACGCCAGCGGATGATGCACCTTGAACCACGCGATGCGGAACGCCATCATGACGTAGGCGACGGCGTGCGCTTTCGGGAACAGGTACTTGATCTTCTTGCACGAGCCGATGTACCAGTCCGGCACGCCCGCCGCGGTCATCTCCTCCTCCGCGCCGGACGGCAGGCCTCTGCCCTTTCGGACGGACTCCATGATCTTGAAGGCGCGCTTTTCAGGCATGCCGCACTTGATCAGGTAGAGCATGATGTCGTCGCGGCAGCCGATCGCCTGACCGACCGTCGCGGTGCCGCTCAGGATCAGGTCCTTCGCGTTGCCGAGCCACACGTCCGTGCCGTGCGAGAAGCCGGAAAGACGGATCAGCGTGTCGAACTGCGTCGGCATGGTGTCCATCAGCATCCCGCGGGTGAAGCCCGTGCCGAATTCCGGGATGCCGACCGAGCCGACCTTCGACAGGATCGGATCGTTCTCGTAGCCGAGAATCTTGCTGGACGTGAAAATGGACATGGTGTCCTTGTCGTCGAGCGGGATCTCCTGCGCGTTCACATGCGTGATGTCCTCCATCATGCGGATCATCGTCGGGTCGTCGTGGCCGAGCATATCGAGTTTCAGGAGGTTTTCCTCCATGGAGTGATACTCAAAATGGGTCGTGATGATGTCCGTGTGGATATCGTCCGCGGGGTGCTGGACCGGGCAAAAGTCCCAGATCTCGTTCTCCTGCGGAATGACGACCAGACCGCCGGGGTGCTGGCCGGTCGTGCGGCGCACGTCGACGCAGCCCGCCGCAAGGCGATTTTCCTCCGCGCGGCTGACGGTCAGGTTGCGCTCGGCAAGATAGTGCTTGACGTAGCCGAACGCCGTCTTCTCCGCGACCGTGCCGATCGTGCCGGCGCGGAACACGTGGCTCGCGCCGAACATATTGACGCAGTACTGGTGCGCTCTGGACTGGTATTCGCCCGAGAAGTTGAGGTCGATATCCGGCACCTTGTCGCCGCCGAAGCCGAGGAAGGTCTCGAACGGGATGTTGAAGCCGTCCTTGGCAAGCTTCTGCCCGCATTCCGGGCAGGTCGCGTCCGGCAGGTCCGCGCCGCAGTTCACGCCGTCCGGCACTTCAAACGTACAGTATTTGCACTTCGGGCAGCGGTAATGCGGCGGCAGGGAGTTGACCTCCGTGATGCCGGACATGTAGGCCACCAGCGACGAGCCGACCGAGCCTCGCGAGCCGACCAGATAGCCGTGCTCCAGCGAGTTCTGCACCAGCTTCTGCGCGGACATGTAGATCACGTCGTAGTGGCAGGTGATGATGTCGTTCAGCTCCGTCTCGACGCGCTTCGCGATCAGCTCCGGCGGATTCTCACCGTAGAGCCTGTGCAGTTTTCCGTAGACGAGCGCTTTCAGGTCCTCCACGGAGTTTTCGATCTTCGGGGCGAACAGATTGTGCGGCACGGGCCGGACGGTATCGCACATGTCCGCGATCCGGTTCGGGTTGGTCACGACCACCTCGAAGGCCTTCTCCGCGCCGAGGTAGGCAAATTCCTCCAGCATTTCGTCGGTCGTACGGAAATAGAGCGGATTGGGGCGGTCGCAGTCGGGATAATCCTTGCTCGCGAGCAGGATGCGGCGGTAGATCTCGTCCTCCGGGTCGAGGAAATGCACGTCGCCGGTCGCGCAGACGGGCTTGCCCAGCTCTTCGCCGAGGCGGACCACCGTGCGGTTGAACTCGCGCAGCTCCTCCTCGTCCTCGGCGGTGCCGTCCTCGAGCATGAACTTGTTGTTGCTCAGCGGCTGGATCTCCAGGAAATCATAGAAGGACGCGATGCGCTTGAGCTCGTCGCGGCTCTTGTGCGCGACGATCGCCTGGAACAGCTCTCCCGCCTCGCACGCCGAGCCGATGATCAGGCCCTCGCGGTAGCGCAGGAGCTCGGATTTCGGCATCCGCGGGAAGCGCTTGAAGTATTTCAGATGCGCGTCGGAAACGATATGGTAGAGATTCCGCAGACCCGTCTGGTTCTTCGCGAACACGATGATATGGCGGGTGCGGCGGTCGGTGATGCGGCTGCCGGAGCGCAGTTTTTCCATCGCCGCGTTGATGCTCTGCACGTCCTCCACGCCGCTCTCCGCGAGGTCCTTCGCCAGGCGCAGGTAGATCAGGCCGCAGGTCAGCGCATCGTCCGAGGCGCGGTGGTGGTTGAACTCCGGCAGGCTCAGCGCGTCCGCAACGACGTTCAGCTTGTGCTTGGAAAGGTGCGGCAGAAGATTCTGCGCGAGGATCAGCGTGTCGATATAGGTCGGCTTGAACGCGATATGCAGCCGCTCGCAGGCGGCTTTCAGGAAGCCGACGTCAAAGTCCGCGTTGTGCGCGACGAGCGGACGGTCGCCGCAGAAGCGAAGGAAGTCCGGCAGGGCTTCCGCAATGTCCGGCGCGCCGCGCAGCATCTCGTCCGTGATGCCCGTCAGTTCAACGGTCTTGGGATCGAGCCTGCGCTTCGGGTCGACGAAGGTGCGGTAGGTCTCCACCGCTTCGCCGTCTCGCATCAGGACCGCGCCGATCTCGGTAATCGTATCGTGCACGGACGAAAGGCCGGTCGTCTCCAGATCGAAGGCGACGAACTCGCCCGTCAACGGCATGTTCTTCTCTCCGTGGACGGCGATACGGTCGTCCACGTCGTTGACGTAGTAGCCCTCGCAGCCGTAGAGGATCTTGATATTCAGAGGTTTCTTCCCCTCCACGGCGTGCATGGCGTTCGGGAAGGCGGACACCACGCCGTGATCGGTGATGGCGATCGCCCTGTGTCCCCAGCGCGCCGCCGTCGCGACCGCCTGTTCCGCGTCGGTCAGAGCGTCCATCAGCGACATCTTCGTATGCAGGTGCAGCTCCACGCGCTTGTGCTCGGCGGTGTCTTCGCGCACCGGTGCGTCGATCTTCACGATCGAAAGGGGACGGATCGCGACCTCCTTCGTGTAGGTGTCAAAGTCGATCTTGCCCTGTACGCGCACCCACATGCCCGGTTTTTTGATCGCGTCCGTGATCGGTTTGGCGGAATCGCCCTTGAAAAATTCGCTGACGCGCACCGAGCCTGTGAAGTCGGTCATGTCGAAGGAGACGACCGTCGCCGCGCGGCGGTTGATGTCGCGGTGATCGACGGCGAAGATCCTGCCTTCGACGATCACGCGCTCGCTCTGCCGTTCCAGCGTGATCTCGCGCATCGGCGTGACCTTTCCCTTGATCGTTTTACCGTAGATCACGGGCGAGGCTTCCTTTTTCTTGCTCTCCGACGCGCCGAACAGCGGCTGGGGAACAGAGCGCATCGCCTCGCGGCGCATCAGCTCGGTCTGCGCGAAGAGCGCGTCGCCCTCGGTCTCGCTGCCGCAGACGACCGCGATCTTCGTCGTCACGCCGAAGCGGTCTGCAAGGTAGCGTTCCACGAGCGGGATATGCGGCAGAATGCCCTCTCTGCCGTTGGCGCGCAAGCGCAGCTTGCTCTCCCCCGCTTCCAGCTCCCATTCGCAGCCCGCCAGCGACGCTGCGGCGGGAGAATGGGCGGCGACCAGAATGCGGTTCAGATCCGCAGGATCGCAGGAAGACAGTTCCTCCGCGGGGAAGGCCGGCAGGATGCCGACGCTGCGGAAGCCGTACAGCTCGCACAGCGCCTTTCCGACTGCCTCGAAGGTCGCCTCCGGCGCGTAGGTCTGCAGTTCCAGCCGCAGGTCGACCGTTTTCGACTCGCGGTCGATCTCCGCATGGCAAACCGCCGCCTGCTCCAAAACAGCACGCAGCGGTTCGTCCGGCTGATATTCATAAAACATTTCCAAAAACGGGAATGCAGCTGCCATCGTTTTCTCCTATAGTTTTTCGATGTATCGTAACAACGCGGGCAGAAGCTCGTCGTAGGGCAGCTTCTCTTTCAGCACGCCCTTGACGAAAATGACGCCGCAGCCGTCGCCGCCCGCGATGCCGACGTCCGCTTCCTTTGCCTCGCCGGGGCCGTTGACGATGCAGCCCATGACCGCGACGGTCAGGTCCTTCTCACAGCCGCGCAGGGCTTCCTCGACCCGGTTGGCAAGGCCGATCAGGTCGATCTTCGTTCTGCCGCAGGTCGGGCAGGAGATGAGATTCACGCCGCCTTTGCGCAGGCCGGCGGCCTTCAGAATTGCCTTCGCGGCCTCGACCTCGCGGACCGGGTCGGCCGTCAGCGACACGCGGATCGTATCGCCGATCCCCATGCACAATAGGCCGCCGATGCCCATGGCGGACTTGATCGTTCCCATGTACTCCGTGCCGGTCTCGGTCACGCCGACGTGCAGAGGGTAGTCCGAGCGCTCGTGCATGAGCGTGTAGGCGCGCATCATCAGCGGCACGTTGCTCGACTTCATGGAAACACAGACGTCGTAAAAGCCGTACTTTTCCAGCAGGGCGATATGGGAGAACGCGCTCTCCACCAGCGCCTCCGGCGTCGGATGGCCGTACTTTTCCAGCAGGCCCTTCTCCAGCGAGCCGCCGTTCACGCCGATGCGGATTGGAATATGATGCGCCTTGCAGCAGTCCACGACCGCCTTGACGCGGTCTTCCCCGCCGATGTTGCCGGGATTGATGCGGATCTTCGCCGCGCCGCCCTCCGCAGCGGCGATGGCGAGGCGGTAGTCGAAGTGGATGTCCGCGACCAGCGGCAGGGGCGACCGTGCCGCGATCTTCGCGAACGCCGCGGCCGCTTCTTCGTCCAGCACGGACAGGCGCACGATCTCACAGCCCGCGTCTTTCAGCGCGTTGATCTGCGAAAGGCAGGCTTCGATCTCCGTATTCGGGATATTCAGCATCGACTGGATGGAAACCGGCGCGCCGCCGCCGATTTTCACGCCGCCGACCGTGATCTGTCTTGTCATGTCAGCCTCCGAAAAACTGGAAAACGTCCTTGAATGTGATGAACGCTATGAACACGAGGAGCAGGATCATAAACGCCGCGTGCAGATAGCCTTCGTACTTGGGGTCGATCTTGCGGCGCAGGATCTTCTCGAGCGCCGCCGTCACAAGCAGGCCGACGATGCGCCCGCCGTCCAGCGCGGGAATCGGCAGCAGATTGACAATCGCAAGGCTGATCGCGATAAACGCGAACATATACAGCACGTTTTCAATGCCGAGCCCGATCGTCTCGGACTTCGTCCCCTGCTCGACCACGGCAGCAGCGATCCCGACCGGGCCGGACATCTCTTTGATGCTGGCTCTGCCGGTAAACAGATCGCCGAAACTCAACCGCACCAGCCGCGCGAAATCGATATACTGGTTCCAAGTATAAGACAGGACGGAGCCGAAGCTGCGCTCGCGGTATCCGATGGAAAAGCCGTACAGCTTCTCGCCGTTCCTGCCCGGATAGTCCCGCTGCATCGGCACGTCAGTCAGTTCGAGCGTTTCGCCGTCACGGATCACGGTGATGTCGTGCAGACCGTCCGTATCGCGGTCAAGCAGCACGGTGATATCCCCCTGGACGTACACGTGTTCGCCGTCGATCTCGACGATCTCGTCGCCTGCCTGAAGCCACTCGACGCTGTTGAAGGGTCTTCCCTCTTCGATCCCGAGCACGGTTCTGGCGGGGATCGCCTCAAACGCAAAGGAAACGAGCAGCGCAACGATCAGCAGGCCCGTCAGGAAGTTCATCGCGCAGCCGGCGAGCAGGATGATCAGCCGCTTCCACACCTTCGCGTTGGTAAAGGCGCGGGGATTGTCGCTGTCGCCGTCCTCGCCCTCCATCGCGCAGTAGCCGCCGATGGGGATGCAGCGCAGGGCGTAGAGGGTCTCCCCTTTCTGCTTCTTCCAGATCGCGGGACCCATAAAGAGCGAAAACTCGTTGACCTGCACGCCCGAGAGCTTCGCCGTGATGAAATGGCCCAATTCATGGACGAAGATCATCACGCTGAAGAGCAGGATGACAAGAAGAATGTAGAAAACATAGGTTAAGATCAATGTTTGCACCTCAAATCAGTTGATCAACAGCTTCCCGCGCGGCGCGATCGGCATTCAGGATCTCGGTCAGATCGGGACGCGCGGTATAGGGAACGGTATCCATCGCATGGCGCACGAGGCGCGGGATGTCGTAGAAACCGATCTTGTCTTTCAGATATTTTGCCACCGCCGCCTCGTTCGCGCCGTTCAGGACGGCGCAGGCATTTCCCGCCTTTGCGGCGGCTTCCTTCGCCAGCGCGAGGCAAGGGAACGCTTCCTTGTCGGGCTGCGCGAAGCTCAGATCGCCGCAGGAAAGCAGATCCAACGGCGCGGCGGGGTTCTCCGCGCGGTACGGATAGGTCAGCGCGAGACGGATCGGCACGCGCATATCGGGCACGCCGAGCTGCGCCATCACCGCGCCGTCGCGGTATTCGACCAGGGAATGGACGATGCTCTGCCTGTGGATAACCACGTCGACCTTATCTAACGGCAGATCGTACAGGCGCATCGCCTCGATGACCTCCAGTCCCTTATTCATCAGTGTAGCGCAGTCGATGGTGATTTTATTCCCCATCTTCCAGTTCGGATGCCTGAGCGCGTCCGATTTTGTGACGTATTTCAGCTCCTCCGGCGATTTCCCGTAGAAGGGCCCGCCCGAGCAGGTCAGGATCAGCCTGCGGATCTCGCTCCGATCCCGACAGCCCATCAGGCACTGGAAGATCGCGGAATGCTCGGAATCGACGGGCACGATCTCCGCGCCGTATTCCATCGCCTCCGCCATGACGAGCTCGCCGGCGCAGACCAGCGTCTCCTTGTTCGCGAGGGCGATGCGCTTCTTTTTGCGGATCGCCGCCAGCGTCGGGCGCAGACCGACCATGCCGACTACCGCCGTCACGACGGTGTCCGCGCCGTCCAGTTCCGCCGCCGCGATCAGGCCCTCCATGCCGGAGAGGATGCGGATCTTCTCGCCTGCCAGCGCTTCACGCAGTTCAGCCGCCGCTTCTTCCGTCGCCATCACGGCAAGCTCCGGGCGGAACTTTCTGCACTGCTCCGCCATGAGCGCGACGTTCGTGCCCGCGGTCAGCGCGGCGACGCGCACCCCGGGCAGCAATTCCACGACCTCGAGCGTCTGCCGGCCGATCGAGCCGGTCGAGCCGAGGATAGAAAGATTCTTCGTCATATCACTTCACCGCGAAGGGGATCAGCAGGATCAGGATCTCCGCGATCGGCGCGCAGATCATCGTGCTGTCGAAGCGGTCCAGAATGCCGCCGTGGCCGGGGATCAGATTGCCGTAATCCTTGATGCCGACCTGCCGCTTGACGACGGACAGGGTCAGGTCGCCGAGCATGGAGCCGAACGCGCCGACGAAGCCGTAGATCACGGCGTAGAGATAGTTGACCTGCGTGAAGCCGAAAAAGCGCCAAAGCAGGAAGGTGTACAGCGCCATGCCAGCCATATTGGCGATCACGCCGCCGATCGCGCCCTCGACGGTCTTCTTCGGGCTGACGACGGGCGCGAGCTTATGCTTGCCGAACGCGCGGCCCGCGAAGTACGCGCCGCTGTCCGCGACCATGGAGATGATAAAGGCGACGAGGATATAATACTCGCCGTTCTCCATGCCGCGCAGACGCACGAGCGAGCCGAGCAGGAACGGATAGAGCACGCCGCTGAACAGCGCGACGCAGAGCGCGGTGAATTTGAGCTCCGTATGCCCCGCGAGCAGCTCGGCAAACAGCAGGCAGGCATAGAGGAATAAGCCGATCAGCGCGCTGAGCCAAAGCGTATTCTCGCTGACGATCGCGCAGGCGCGCAGCCACGACCACAGCACGAGCGCCGCCGCCATGAGCGCGGTGTAGGCGACAATCCGCTTGTGCTTGAGGATGCCGGTGCGCCAGAGCATTTCGTACGCGGCGATCATGCACGCGAGCGCGAACAGGATCGCCGTCCCGATCGGGGGCAGCAGCAGAACGACCGCCAGCAGCAGCGGCAGTCCGACCGCCGCGGCAAGGATCCTCACAAGCATTACTTTGCACCTCCAAAGCGGCGGTTGCGCCCGTTATAGGCGGCGATCGCCTTTTCCAGTTCCTTCGGGCCGAAATCCGGCCAGAGGACGTCGGTAAAATAGTATTCCGCGTAGGCGCTCTGCCATAACAGGAAGTTCGACGTGCGCAGTTCGCCGCCCGGACGGATGACCAGCTCCGGGTCGGGCACGCCGGCGGAATAGAGATAGTCGTTGAAATTCTCCTCGGTCAGCTCCGCGGGATCGCGCCTGCCGTCCGCGCAGTCTTTCGCAAAGGCTTGCGCGGCGCGGATGATCTCGGCTCTGCCGCCGTAGTTCAGGCAGAAATTCACCTGCACGCCCGCGTATTTCTTCGACTCCTCCGCGGCAATGCGCGCCTCCTCCTGCAGCTGCGGGGAAAGGCGGCTCAGATCGCCGAAGAAGCAGAAACGGACGCGGTTCTTGTCCATGTCGCGGATCAGCTCGCGCAGGTATTTCTCCAGCAGCTCCATGATCGCGTTGACCTCCTCCTCGGAACGCTTCCAGTTCTCGGTGGAGAAGGTATAGACAGACAGATACTTCAGGCCGATGGATTTGGCGTAATTCGCGATCGTGCGG
Organism: uncultured Oscillospiraceae bacterium; assembly: GCA_905233385.1. Taxonomy (GTDB): domain Bacteria; phylum Bacillota; class Clostridia; order Oscillospirales; family Oscillospiraceae; genus JAZOXB01. The sequence continues at coordinate 47,372 of CAJOEH010000004.1, read as the reverse complement.
AACGCCTCCGCGCCGACCTTGTGGCCGGCGGTGCGCGGCAGGCCGCGCTTCTTCGCCCATCTGCCGTTGCCGTCCATGACGATCGCGATATGCGTCGGCACCGGGCGGTCGGCGACGTTCGGTTTCTTCTTAAAAAGGCCCATAGAAGCCTCCCGTTATTCAAAGCAGGCAGCCGACGGCTGCCTGCTGGATTTCGATGCTTGCCGGATCAGAGCTCCATCAGTTCCTTTTCCTTGACTCCGCAGGCTTCGTCGACCTTCTTGATATACTTGTCGGTCAGATCCTGCAGATCCTTCTCGGCGTTCTTCTGATCGTCCTCGGTGATCTCGGAGTCCTTCTTGAGCTTCTTGATATGGTCCATCGCGTCGCGGCGGATGTTGCGGACGGCGACCTTCGCGTCCTCGCCGTACTTCTTGACCTGCTTCACGAGCTCGCGGCGGCGCTCCTCGGTCAGCTGCGGGAAGACCAGGCGGATGATCCTGCCGTCATTCTGCGGGTTGATGCCGAGGTCGGAGACCTGGATCGCCTTTTCGATCGGCTTGAGCAGGGTGCCGTCCCACGGCTGGATGATCAGCGTTCTGGCGTCCGGAGAGGCGATCGTGCCGACCTGTCCGATCGGGGTATCGACCCCGTAATACTCGACCGTGATGCGGTCTAAAACGCGGGCGTTCGCTCTGCCTGCGCGGATGGCGCCGAAGTCATCCTGCAGAATCTCGAGCGTCTTGTCCATTTTGCGGTTGAATTCTTTGAAATCTACTGCTGACATGTGATTATTCCTCCTTCACAAGTGTGCCGATTTTTTCTCCCATCACGACGCGCAGGATATTCTCCGGGTCCTTGAGCGCGAAAACGGCGACGGGAATATGATTGTCCATCGCGAGGGACGTCGCGGTGCTGTCCATGACGGCGAGACGCCTTGCAAGCACCTCTTCATAGGTGATCTCGTCGAACCTGACGGCGTCCGGGTTCTTTACCGGGTCGTCGGAATAGACGCCGTCCACGTTCTTCGCGAGCAGGATGGCGTCGGCGTTGATCTCCGCGGCGCGCAGGACCGCGCCGGTGTCGGTGGAGAAGAACGGGTTGCCGGTGCCGCAGCCGAAGATCACGACGCGGCCTTTTTCCATATGGCGGATGGCTTTGCCGCGGATATAGGGCTCCGCGATGCGGGACATCTCGATCGCCGTCTGCACGCGCGCCGGAACGCCGCGCTGCTCGAGGCAGTCGGCCAGCGCGAGGGCGTTAATGACCGTCGCCAGCATTCCCATATGATCCGCGCGGGTGCGCTCCATGCGGTCGCCGCCGTCTTTCAGTCCGCGCCAGAAGTTGCCGCCGCCGACGACGATGCCGATCTGCACGCCCGCTTCGACGCAGCGCTTGATCACGTCGCACACGCTGCCCATCACGTCAAAATCAAGGCCTCTGTGCGCATCTCCCGCCAGCGCCTCGCCGCTGACTTTCAGCAGGACGCGGCGATATTTGGGCTCGCTCATGGGAAACCACTCCTTTGTATGGTTTTGTCTCCCCCTATTCTAATATAATTCCCGCAAATTGGCAACCAAAATTTCTGTTTTCAAAAATGTTTTCCGCTCTCGCGGAAAATTTCGGCAAAATATACGGAAGGACCGTTGCAGATTTGGGAAATCTGTTATATAATATTTGCATTCTTGATCCGAGAGGGTGGAATTATGGAAGAAGAACGCAGCACTCCCGAAGTAAAAAACTTTATCGAGGCTTTCGTCGAGGAAGACATCGGCCCGGGCGGCCAGTTTGAGGGCCTGCAGGTGCACACCCGCTTCCCGCCGGAGCCGAACGGCTATCTGCACATCGGCCACTGCAAGGCGCTGTGCATCGACTTCGGCACCGCGGAGAAGTTCGGCGGCATCACGAATCTGCGCATGGACGACACGAACCCCGCGAAGGAAGATACCGAATTCGTCGAGGCGATCCAGGACGACATCCACTGGCTCGGCTTTGACTGGGGCGACCGCTTCTACTACGGCTCGGACTACTTTGAGAAGGACTACGAGTACGCGATCGAACTCATTAAGAAAGGCCTCGCCTACGTCTGCGACCTGACGCCCGAGCAGTTTCGTGAATACCGCGGCGACATCGGCAAGCCCGCGATCTCCCCGTACCGCGACCGCTCCGTCGAGGAAAACCTCGATCTGTTCGAGCGGATGAAGAACGGCGAGTTCCCCGAGGGCTCGCGCACGCTCCGCGCCAAGATCGACCTTGCGAGCGGCAACTTCAACATGCGCGATCCGGTCATCTACCGTATCCGCAATTTCACCCACCACCGTCAGGGCGACAAATGGTGCATCTATCCGATGTACGACTTCGCCCACCCCATTCAGGACGCGCTGGAGGGCATCACCCACAGTCTCTGCTCTCTGGAGTTCGAGGCGCACCGGCCGCTCTACGACTGGGTCGTAAACAACGTCTCCATCCCCTATCACAAGCCCCGTCAGATCGAATTTGCACGCCTCGGCATCGACCACACCGTCATGTCCAAGCGCAAGCTGCGCCTGCTGGTGGAGACCGGCCGCGTCTCCGGCTGGGACGATCCGCGCATGCCGACCCTCTGCGGTCTGCGCCGCCGCGGCTATACGCCGCACGCCATCCGCGACTTCTGCGAGCGCATCGGCGTGGCGAAGGCCGCCAGCACCGTGGAATACGCTCTGTTGGAGCACTGTCTGCGTGAAGATCTGAACGAGAACGCGGAGCGCACGATGGCGGTCCTGCGTCCGGTCAAGCTGATCGTCACGAACTATCCGGAAGGGCAGTCCGAGACCTTCGAGGTCGAGAACAACCCCGTCCATCCCGAGCAGGGCACGCATCCCATCACGTTCAGCCGCGAGCTGTGGATCGAGGAGGACGACTTCCTTGAAACGCCGATCCCCAAGTACAAGCGCATGTATCCGGGCAACGAGGTCCGTCTGAAGGGCGCGTACCTCGTCACCGCGACGGGCTGTAAAAAGGACGAAAGCGGCAAGGTCGTTGAGGTCTACGCCGAGTACGATCCCGACAGCCGCGGCGGCAATCCCGCCGACGGCCGAAAGGTCAAGGGCGCGACGATCCACTGGGTCGATGCCGCGACCGCCGCGGACGCGGAGGTCCGTCTGTACGAAAACCTCTTCTCCGATCCGCAGCCGGACGGCGCGGACAAGGACTTCCTTGAGTGCATGAATCCGAACTCCCTGACCGTGCTGCAGGGCTGCAAAATCGAAGCGGCGCTGCTCGATGAGATCAGAAAGTATGAAGCAGAGGGCGAAGCGCGTTTGAAAAAGACCGCGCCGTGCTACCAGTTTATGCGCGTCGGCTACTTCTGCATGGACAACAAGGACTGCACCGCCGACCACCCGGTCTTCAACCGCAGCGTTCTGCTGAAGGACAGCTTCAAGGCGTAAACGAAACTACGAAAGCTTTACAGTAATACCGCAGGGTGCGCTTACCGCAGCGCACCCTGCCTCCCTCTGATGAGGGAGGTGGCAAAACCGAAGGTTTTGACGGAGGGAGAGACCATGAAAGCATATAATAAAGCAAATATCCCGCTTGCGAAATCCTTGCGGAAAAACATGACGCCTTGGGAACGAAAACTGTGGTACAATTTCCTCAGAGAATAACCGGTACGTTTTCAGAGGCAAAAAGCCATCGGCAATTATATCGTAGATTTCTATTGTGCGAAGGCACGTCTTGTCGTTGAACTTGACGGCGGCGGGCATTATGAGGAACAGCAGAAAGAGTTGGACTCAGTTCGCACAAAAGAATTAGAAGCAGTCAATTTGAGAGTATTGCGGATTTGCAATCTGGATATTGATCGAAATTATACCGGTGTATGCGAATGCATCGATTGGGCCGTCAAGTCCCGCCTCTCTGTATAAGGATCGTTCCGCTCTTCTGCCTCCCTCTGATGAGGCAGCGAAGCGTCCGCGCGGCAGCGAGAGGTGGCAAAACCGCAGGTTTTGACGGAGGGAGAGAAGCTGTCAGGCATTATCGGCAGTGCATTTTCTCTCCCTCAGTCAGCTGCGCTGACAGCTCCCTCGTCAGAGGGAGCCAAATAACAGCCGCGGTGTGGAAAGCCCACACCGCGGCTGCTGCTATTTGAAGTATTATGCGAACTTTTCAATGAAGCGCATCAGGATCGTCGCGACCTGCGCTCTCGTGGCGTTGCCCTGCGGGTCGAGCTTGCCGCCGTTGCCGTTGATGATGCCCTCGCCGACCGTCCAGGCAATCGCATCGGTCGCCCAGCCGCTGACTTTCGCCCGGTCGGGGAAATCATTCAGGTTGCCCTGCTTGCTCGTATCAATGCCCTTCTTCTGCGCGTAGCGGTAGAGGATCGCCGCCATCTGCTCGCGGGTGATGTTGCCGTTCGGATCGAACTTGCCGTTGCCGACGCCGCCGACGATGCCGTTTGCCGCCGCCCATGCGACCGCGTCCGTGTACCAGTCCGCTGTCAGGTCGGTGAAGCTGCTTGCTTTCGCCTCCGGGCAGTTCTCATAGCGCCACAGGACGGTAACGAGCATCGCGCGCGTCATCGGATCGTCGGGGCGGAATTCTCCGTCACTCACACCGTTCATCAGCTGATTCTTAACAGCAAAGTCTACTGCTTTATAGTACCATGCCGTTTTGGAAACGTCACTGAATTTCCCGGCAGAAGGCGGCGGCGGTGCAAGAAAATGTAGCTTCGCTTCAGTAAGGCATTCGTTGATACTGCCAAACTCGATTGCTTTCCAATCTTCCTGTGTTCCGCGAAAGTACACATCTTTTAAGCTGCCGCACAGATCAAACGCCTGTGTGTCGACGCGCTTAACACGATTCGTAAACGTGACGCTCTCCAAGGCGCTGCATTTGCGGAACGCACGAATATCTATGACTGTCACGCTTTCCCCGATCGTGACGTTCCTCAATCGGTCGCAGCCAGAAAACACTTCATAGGGAATCTTCATCACACCGTTGCCGACAGAAACGCTGATCAAGCCGTCGCAGTCCCAGAATGTCATAACGCCGATGTCTATCACGCTGTCCGGAATCGTGAGGTCTGTCAAGCCGCTGCATTGGATAAATGCACCGGCGCCAATGCTCTTTACGCTGTCAGGAAACGTGATGCTCGTCAGCCCTTCACAGCCGCGGAACGCATCGGTGCCGACGTGCGTCACGCTGTCCGGAATGCTGTAACTGCCGGAGAAGGTGCCCGGTGCCTGCACAAGCGTAGTCTTATCCTTGTTGAAAAGTATTCCGCTTTCATCGTTGCAATAAAAGCGGTTGCTTTTATCCACGCGGAATTCCTTGAGCGCAGTGCAGTACGTAAACGCAGATTCTCCAATACTCGTCACGCCTGCGGGGAGTGTGACGCTCTCAAGACCTGTGCACCACAGAAATGCATCTGTACCGATAAAAGTCACTGCGCCGGGGATCGTAACATCCGTCAAGCCGCTGCAGCCTCTGAACGCTGCTTCCTCAATGCGTTTCAAGCTGCCCGGCAGCGCAGCGCTCGTCATTTCTGTGCAGAGATAAAACGCATATCCACCGATGCTTGTTACACCTTTACCGATACTGACGCTTTTTATCACACTTCGGTACGAATCCCACGGTACGTCGGTATACCATGACCAATTTGGCATATCGCCTGTCCCGACGATCTCCAAAGCGCCGCTTTCGGTGTTCAGCGTCCACGTCAATTTGTCCCCGCATTTGCCGGAGTAGACCGCTGCGCTTGCCGTCATAGCAGGCAGCAGGGCGAGAGTCAGCGCGAAAGCGAGGAGCAGTGCTGTCAGTCGCTTTTTCATCATTGCTTCTCCTTTTCCCTTTTTACGTGCTTCTTCCTATAATTGCTGAAAACAGCAAAACGACACTTCCGAATAAGGAATATCGGTGAATCGCAGCTTCAGTCTAACATATACTGATTCTTTATGCAAGTAAAACCGTCTTATTTCTTTTCTGCTGTGCAAAATAAAGCCTTTCCCTCAGAGGGGAAGGTGTCATCGGTCGTCTCCCGCAAGCCCGATGACGGATGAGGTGATCGCTGGAACTGCTCACGTAGCACGGTAAAGTGTCCCGTATCGAAAGGCACAGATTGCCACGGCTGACTCCGTCAGCCTCGCAATGACGTAGAACGGAGGTTGCAGCATAAATATACCGGAGCAGAGTACGGTACTCTGCTCCGATTTTCGATGATTTGACGGCTGGGCCGTCATGAATTGCCGTTACAGCGTCGCCGCCAAAACCGCCTTGATCGTGTGCATGCGGTTCTCGGCCTCGTCGAAGACGATGGACTGTTTGCTCTCGAAGACCTCGTCGGTGACCTCCAGCGCGTCCAGACGGAAGCGCTCGCCGACCTCGCGGCCGATGCCGGTGTTGAGGTCGTGGAATGCGGGCAGGCAGTGCATGAAGACCGCGTTCTCGCCGGCGTTCGCCATGATCTTCGCGCTGACCTGATAGGGCAGCATCTTGGAAATGCGCTCCTCCCACGCCGCCATCGGCTCGCCCATGGAGACCCAGACGTCGGTATAGATCACGTCCGCACCCTTGGTCGCCTTCATCGGGTCGGTCTCGAACGCGAGGGTCGCGCCGGTCTCCGCCGCAATCTTCTCACAGCGAGCGATCAGCTCTGCGTTGGGGAAATAGCCCTCCGGGCCGCAGGCGACGAAATGCAGGCCGAGCTTCGCGCAGCCGATCATCAGGGAGTTCGCCATATTGTAGCGGCAGTCGCCCATGAAGACGAGCTTTCTGCCCTTGAGGGAGCCGAAATGCTCGCGGATCGTCAGCATGTCCGCCAAAATCTGCGTCGGGTGGTATTCGTTCGTCAGGCCGTTCCAGACGGGCACGCCGGCGTATTTCGCCAGCTCTTCGACGATGCTTTGGCCGAAGCCGCGGTACTCAATGCCGTCATAGAGCCTGCCGAGGACGCGGGCGGTATCGGCGATGGATTCCTTCTTGCCGATCTGCGAGCCGGTCGGGTCGAGGTAGGTCACGTGCATCCCGAGATCGTGTGCGGCGACCTCGAAGGAGCAGCGCGTGCGGGTCGAGGTCTTCTCGAAGATCAGCGCGATATTCTTACCCTTGTAGTCGTCGTGGAAAATGCCCGCCTTTTTCTTGGCTTTCAGCTCGGCGGCGAGGTCTAAGAGGCCGGTGATCTCCTCAGGCGTGAAGTCCAGCAGGGTCAGAAAGTTTTTGCCTTTTAAGTTCATGGTCGTTCTCCTTTATTCCGCGGCGCAGTCTTTCAGGATCTGCACCGCTTTTTCTAACAGATTCATCGGGATATTGAGCGCGGGGAGCAGGCGGATCTTCTGCTTCGCCGTCGTCACGAGGACGCCCCTGGCAAGCGCAAGTTCCGCGAATTCCCGCGCGGGTTTCTCCGGCTCGAAGCCGAGCATCAGGCCCATGCCGCTGACGTTTTTGATCCCCTTCGCGCCGGAAAGCTCCTTCACGATATACGCCGAGCGTTCGCGCACGCCGCGCAGGAGTTCCTCGTCGATGCGTTCCAGAATGCTGATCGCGCCGGCGCAGCAGGTCGGATTGCCGCCGAAGGTGGAGCCGTGCGATCCGGGCTGCAAGACCTCCGCGACGCGCTCTCCCAGGATCGCCGCGCCGAGCGGCAGGCCGCCGCCCAGACCTTTCGCGGTCGTCACGACGTCGGGCCGCAGGCCGTATTCCATGTAGCCGTAGAGCCGCCCGCTGCGGCCGTTGCCGAGCTGGACCTCGTCGGCGATCAGAAGCAGGTCGTACTTCTCCGCGACTTCGCGCATGGTATCCGCCCATGCCTGCCCGATCGGCATCACGCCGCCCTCTCCCTGCACGCATTCAAACAGGATCGCGGTGCAGGGATGCTCGCGCGCCAACGCTTCCAGCCCCGCCTCGTCGCCGACTTCTGCATAGAGGAAGCCCTCCGGCAGCGGCTGATAGTCCTTGTGGAACACGTCCTGCCCCGTCGCCGCCAGCGTCGCCAGCGTGCGGCCGTGGAAGCTCTTTTGCAGCGTGATGATATTGCAGTATGCCGCGCCCTTTTTCTCCGCCGCCCACTTGCGCGCAACCTTGATCGCGCACTCGTTCGCCTCCGCGCCGGAGTTTGCAAAGAAGACGCGCTCCATGCCCGTCCGTTCGCATAGCATCTGCGCCAGGCGGGCAACCGGCGCGGCGTAGTAGAGATTGGAGCAGTGCTGGAAGCTGTCCAGCTGCCGCGTGACGGCGGCCTTCCACTTCTCGTCGCCGAGGCCGAAGATATTGACCGCGATCCCGCTGCCGAGATCGATATACTCCCTGCCGTCGCTGCCGCGCACGACAGAGCCCTTCCCGCTCTCGAACTCCAGCGGGAAACGGTTGTAGGTATGCGCGACATAGCGGCGGTCGCGTTCAAACGTGTTCATAAAACGCCTCCAAATCAGTTAACGTTATTATACAAAAAACGCGTCTTCCGGTCAAGCCAAAAAACGCGTTGTTATGGTTTGTCTTTTTTGATGAATATGATGTGCCCCGCCGCGTCGACCGTCATCAGGAGCACGTCCCGCATGCCGCACCTGCGGAACGATAACTGCTCCCGCACCCACGCCTCCGTACGCCCTGTCAGCGGCAGGTTGTCGCGCAGGAGCCTGCCGTCGGAGATCAGCGTGACGGGCAGCTCGGTGTCGCTTACCTTCTGCCCCGCGTCCTTCGCGGTCGCGGGCTCGTCCTTCGCAAAGAGCAGGGTGCTGAGCTGGCCGTCCGTCTCAAGGATCGCGTATTTGACCGTCGTAGGGTCGAAAATGCCGTTCTGCCGCAGATTCATCGTCAGCTCGTCGAGGTTGACCCGCGTCCGGCGCAGGTTGCGCTCGTCGATCCTCCCGTTGTCGATCAGAATGACCGGTTTGCCGCAAAAAAGCTTGCGGATTTTGACGTTGCGGAAGGTCAGGTGCGACAGCAGCAGATCCGCGCCGAAGACGATGGCGATCGGCACGACGCCGTAGAGGATCGAATAATCCAGATTCTCGATCGTGATCGAGGCGAGGTTCGCCAGCAGCATCGTCACCACGATCTCGGACGGCTCCATCTCGCCGATCTGCCGCTTGCCGAGCAGGCGGACGACGAGCAGCAGGAGCAGATAAAAGATCAGCGTGCGGACGATACTGAAAACCATGGCGCAATCCCTCCGCGCGTAGTATTCCCGCAACGGCGAAAACGATACGACCATAGAAAATGATAAATTTGTCGTTAATTTGTATAAATTTTCCGCCTGCTGCATTCCCGCTCTTGGGCACGCCTATGAATTTTACCGAAACGCTTGCAATCTGAAAACTGTCGCTGTAAAATTTTGTATATTCCTATTTTGGGGGGATGTTTATGAAGATCTCCGATTATTTCGGTGAAAACGTATTCAGTAAAGCGGTTATGCAGGAGCGCCTGCCGTCCGAGGTCTTCGACGAAGTCTGTTCCGTCATGGAGCACGGCGGCCAGATCTCCATGGAGTCCGCCGACGTCGTCGCGAAGGCGATGATGGAATGGGCGGTCGAGAAGGGTGCGACGCATTACACCCACTGGTTCATGCCGCTGACCGGCGTCACCGCCGAGAAGCATGACTCCTTCCTCTCCGCGCCGGACGCGCAGGGCAAGGTCATCCTGAAACTGACCGGCAAACAGCTCATCATGGGCGAGCCGGACGCCTCCTCCTTCCCGACGGGCGGTCTGCGCGCCACGCACTACGCCCGCGGCTATACCGCGTGGGACATCACCTCCCCCGCCTTCGTCAAGGAAATGGCCTGCGGCACGATCCTCTGCATCCCGACGGTGTTCATCTCTTACACCGGCGAGGCGCTGGACAACAAGACCCCGCTGCTGCGCTCCATGGAAGCGCTGTCGCAGCAGGCGATCCGCATTCTCCGTCTGTTCGGCGACCGGACCGCAAAGAAGGTCATCCCGTCCGTCGGCGCTGAGCAGGAGTACTTCATCGTCGACCACGACAAGTACCTCCAGCGCCGCGACCTGATCTACACCGGCCGGACGCTGTTCGGCTCTCCCGCGCCCAAGGGGCAGGAGCTCGAGGATCAGTACTTCGGCGTCATCCGCGAGCGCGTCGGCGAGTTCATGGCGGACCTGAACAGGGAACTCTGGAAGATGGGCATCCCCGCCACGACCCAGCACAACGAGGTCGCGCCCGCCCAGCACGAAAGCGCGCCGATTTACACCACCTGCAACATCGCGGTCGACCACAACCAGCTCACGATGGAGACGATGAAGCGCGTCGCCAACCGCCACGGGCTTGTCTGCCTCCTGCACGAGAAGCCATTCGCGGGCGTCAACGGCTCCGGCAAGCACAACAACTGGTCGATCAGCACCGACACCGGCGAAAACCTGCTCGATCCGGGCACGACGCCGAGCGACAATCTCCAGTTCCTGCTGGTGCTCTCCTGCATCATCAAGGCGGTCGACCGCCACGCGGACCTTCTGCGCATGTCCACCGCCTGCGTCGGCAACGATCAGCGTCTCGGCGCGGACGAGGCTCCGACCGCCATCGTCTCGATCTTCCTCGGCAGTCAGCTGCAGGACGTCGTGGAGCAGATCGTGGAAAACGGCGCGGCAGCCAAATGCCTCTCCGCCGAACAGCTCGATACCGGCGTCTCCACCCTGCCCCTGATCAACAAGGACGCCGCCGACCGCAACCGCACCTCCCCGTTCGCCTTCACCGGAAACAAGTTTGAGTTCCGCATGGTCGGCTCGTCCGACTGCATCGCAAACTCCAACACCGTGCTCAACACGATCGTCGCGGAGGCCTTCTGCGAAGCCGCCGACGTACTGGAAAAGAGCAGCGACATCCCGCGCGACGCGATCCGGCTGGTCGCGGAAAACCTGCGCCGGCACAGCCGCGTGATCTTCAACGGCAACGGCTACAGCGAGGAATGGATCGCGGAAGCCGCGCGGCGCGGCCTGCCCAATCTGCCGAGCATGGTCTCCTCCGTCCCCTCCCTGACGACGGAGAAGGCGGTCGATCTGTTCGGAAAATTCGGCGTGTTCACCGCCGCGGAGCTCGAATCCCGCAGCGAGATCATGTACGAGACCTTCGCAAAGGTCACCCTCATCGAAGCGCGGACGATGGTCCACATGGCGGCGAAGCATTACATTCCCGCCATCGTGCGCTACTGCACCCGCCTCGGCGACTCCGTCTGCAAGGTGCGCGCCGCCTGTCCGAAGGCGAGCGTGCGCGTGCAGGAAGCCCTGCTCGAGCAGACGAGCGCGCTCCTGACCGCCGCCAGCGACGCGTTGGAAGCGCTGCGCGAAGCGATCGACCGCAGCAACAGGATGGACTGCGTGAAGGAGCTCGCGAATTACTGCCACGATACCGTCGTGCCCGCCATGAAGGCGCTGCGCGACCCGGTCGACCGTCTGGAAATGATCGTAGACAAGGACCTCTGGCCGGTGCCGACCTACGGCGATCTGGTATTTGAAGTTTAGCGACCTTCTTCGAAGGTTGCAGCGATATAGATTCCTTGCGGAATTTGCGAAGCAAATCATATCGCGTTTGTGCCGGCAGACATATCGCTTATATATGGAGCAAGGCGGCTGAGTTTTTCGCTCAGCCGCCTTGCTTCTGTGCGTCAGCGGTCCGATTGCAGCAGGCCGTAATAGCACACGTCGCAGACGCCCTGATTGTTACGGTCTGCGCCGCGCAGCGTACCCTCGTATCTGAGGCCGCACTTTTGCATGACTTTCCCGGAGTTGGGATTGTTGGGGTCGTGCCGCGATTCGATCCGGTTGGCCCCGACCTCGTCAAAGAAGAAGTCGATGACTGCGCGGAAGGCTTCGCTCGTGATCCCCTGCCGCCACCATTTCCGGCCGATGCAGTAGCCGATATGGACTTTCTCTGTGGCGTCGTCGACGTCTACCGCAGAAATGCTGCCGATTGGCTCGTTCCGGTCCTTCGGCACGATCGCCCACTGATAGAACCGCTTGTCGGAATAACCGCCGACCCACTCTTTTATGATCGCCGCAGTGTTTTCGACGCTTTCGTGCGTCTTCCACGTCAGATATTTCGTCACTTCGCTGTCCGACGCCCAGTTTGCAAACATGGCTTTCGCGTCACCCGGCTCGAATCTTCGCAGAATCAGCCGCTCTGTTTCCAGCGTCTGCGTGCCTTTGTGTTCCATAATAGCGCCTCGTTTCTATTTCGATTGCAGGATCCTGCGGATCACGGCGGTTTGGCACCTTGCGGGCAGGACGTTCCACAAGCGCAGAAGCGGATTGCGGTTGATATTATAGACGTACTTCGGCCGTTTCGCCGTCAGCGCACAGAGCGCTGTTTTTGCAACTTTCTCCGGCGGGACGTTCTTCGCTTCCACGCTGTTTACGATGTTTCTGAACTTTTTCGCGTTATACGTGTAGATCTTCGTATTGGCGCAGAACTGTTCGAGCTCCCGCGTGGAGTCGGAAAGAAGGCCCGTCTTCACCGCGCCGGGGCGAAGCACCGAAACGCCGATCCCGAGCAGCTGCAATTCCATCCGCAGGGAATCCGCGTAGGCTTCCAGCGCGGTCTTCGTGACCGCGTAAATCCCGGTAAACGGCATCGGCGCGATGGGCGCGAGCTCGCTCGTCGTCAGGAGGACGCGGCTGCCCCGCCGCAGGAGCGGCAGGAATTCCCGGTTGACCCGGTACGCGCCGAACAGGTTGATATTGAAAATCTCCGTGAAGCGTTCCTCGCTCATCTCGACGAGAGAATCCAGACGGTAAATACCGGCGAAATGGACGATCGCGTCAAGCGCGTCGGTCCGCAACCGCACAAAGGCGACCGCGCTTCGGACGCTCTCGAGATCCGTGACGTCCGTCTGCACAGGGATGATATTCGCTTCCGCTTCTCCTACGGTTTTGTCAAGCGCAAACACGGTCCAGCCGCGCGCGGCCATGGCCTTCGCCGTCGCGTGACCCATGCCGCCGTACGCACCGGTGATCAGTACATGTTTCATATTCGGTATTCCACCTCATCCGTCATCGGGCTTCCGCAAGAAGCCCGATGACACCTTCCCTTCAAGGGGAAGGCCTATTTGAAAATCAGATCCATATCCACCGTGGTATCGATGCCCGGCAGGCTTCCCGCGTCGGTGTATTGCAGGCAGTCGTACCGGTAGCGGAAGGTCGGGTTGTCGCCGTACTCCGCGAGCCACAGCGTATAGTCCTGCAAACGGACAAAGTCCAGATAGGCGTAGCCGTAGTCCTGGTTGAAATAGACGCCGGGCGTGTAGCCCTCCTGCCGCACCGCCTCGCAGAAGGCGACGGTGCAGTCCGTCAGCGGCAGAAGCCCGGGGTCCGTGATCCTGGACGTGCCGGCGATCTGCTCCCAGTCGTAGTAGACCGGCAGCTCCAGCGGCTCGCCGTCCAGAAGTTCCAGCACGAACTGCGCTTCCTGGACCGCTTCCTCGACCGTCAGGGCCTGTGAGAAGAAATACACGCCGACCCGGAGACCGGCTTCCTTCGCGCCGTTGAGGTTGTCGCGGAACAGCTCGTCTTCATAGAGCTGTCCCTTCGTCGAGCCGCGGTAGCCGACGCGGATGATCGCGAACGAAACGCCCGCCTCCTTCACCTGCGCCCAGTCGATCAGTCCCTGGTGCGTCGAGACGTCGACGCCGATCTGCGCGCCGGGATAGCGGAGGAAGCCGTCCTCCATCTGAAAATCCTCCGGATCGCGCTCGTTCCGCGCCGCGGTCTCCTCCGTCGCTTCGGTCGCGGCAGGTTCCGCTTCCGTCGACGGATGCGCAAGGCAGGAGTACAGCGCCAGCGTCAGAAGCAGACAGAACAGGATCGCCGAAAGCACGGCGATCAGGATCGCGAGCGAGCGCTTCGGCTGTTTCCTCTTTTTTCTTCGTTTCTTTGCCATAAGCCATCACCTGCCGTCATTATACCACATTCGTCAATCCTTGTCGAAAAAAGACTTGTCTGCCGGCGATTTTTATAGTAGAATAGATTGACTACCGATTGGAGGTCTTTTGCTTGATCAAAAAGTTCTGCAGAAGAGCGGCCGCTTTTCTGCTTCTCGCCGCCCTCTGTCTGCTGGCCGCCTGCGACGAACCGCAGACGCCCGTCGAGACCGCGACAGAGGCGCCGGATACAAATACCACGGTGCGGATTTCCGCCGTCGGTGATATTTTCCTGAGCGCGGATCAGATCGACGACGCGCGCTGCGCCGACGGCTCGTTCAATTTCATGGCGCAATTTTCGGACGTTTACGCCGCGCTGTCCAAGGCGGACATCACCCTCGGCAATTTCGAGGGCAACTTCGCGGGTACGCCCTACGGGACCGAGACCGGCAGCTACCCGGACGAATTCGCGGTCGCGCTGAACGACGCGGGCTTCGACCTCCTGCAGACGGCGAATTCCTACAGCATCTACAACGGTCTTGCCGGTCTGAAGCGCACCAAGGACGTCATCGAGAACAACGGAATGCTCTGCACCGGCACCTACCGCAGCGCTTCCGAGCGGAGCGACGAGCAGGTCACGCTTTTCGAGGTCAACGGGATCCGCATCGCGGTCATCTCCTTTACGAAGGGGCTCGGCGGCATGAGCATCCCCGCGGGAGAAGAATACTGCGTGGATCTGCTCTATACGGATTACGCGACCGACTACGAGAACGTCGACACGGAAGGCATCACCGCCGCCATCAACAAGGCGCAGGCTCTGGACCCCGACGTCCTGATCGCCATGCTGCACTGGGGCAGCGAGGGCGTCCGCGAGGTCAGCAAACGGCAGGAACAGGTCGCCGATCTGCTGTTCCACAACGGCGTGGACGTGATCATCGGCTCGCACCCGCACGTGGTCGGCAAGGTGGAGCAGCGTTCCATCCGCATGGACGACGGCTCGCGCAAGAACGTCCTGATCGCCTACAGCCTCGGCGACTTCTGTAAGGTCAGCCGCGGACAGAACAACATGTCCCCGATCCTGAACATCGTCTTCACCCGCGACGCCTTCACCGGCGAAACGACGCTGACCGGCGTGAGCTGTTCGAGCGTCGCCGCCATGGACAACGGCGCGGAGGCGCCGGATCGCTACACGATCATCGACGCGGACACCGCGATCCAGCTTTATGAGGGCAATTACTACGACCGCATCCCGAGGGATCTGTACGACACGCTCCTTTCCAAGCGGTCGACCCTGCTCGGCCAACTGGATCTGGAATAAAATAAGGAACTTCCTTCCGGGAGTTCCTTTTTTTGTACATACAAACGAGAAGCCTGCGATAACGGGAAGGAAGAAAGTGTGAAAGAAACCCGGGAGGGCTGTCTTTCACGTTCAATAGAACAGGGTTTTCAAACTTCTTAAAAGTTTGAAAACCCGCATCAACAAGAGAAAGAGGATCTTCCATTAGGAGTTTCTCTTTCTCAAACTGTAAACAAACGAGAAAACCGCGATAACGGGAAGGAAGAAAGTGTGAAAGAAACCCAGGAGGGGTGTCTTTCACGTTCAATAAAACAGGTTTTCAAACTTCTTAAAAGTTTGAAAACCCGCATCAACAAGAAAAAGGAACTTCCTTGCGGAAGTTCCTTTTTCTTGTTGAAGATGGATCAGCCGTTCTCGCGCATCTTCGCGAAGCACTCGCTGCAGTATACGGGACGGTCGGTCTTCGGCTCGAACGGGACACGAGCTTCGCCGCCGCAGTTAGCGCAGACAGCAGTGAAATACTCTCTCGGGCTGCGAGCAGCATTCTTGCGAGCGTCACGGCAGGCCTTGCAGCGCTGGGGCTCATTCTGGAAGCCTCTTTCCGCATAGAATTCCTGCTCGCCGGCGGTGAACACGAATTCCGCGCCACATTCCTTGCAAACTAACGTCTTGTCTTCGAACATTTTGGTTTACCTCTCTTGAAAGTGATTTGCCCTGACGCTATCCATCAAAAAAGTTGCGGGTATACACAGGGTTGGAATATTGCGAACGGCGTTTGCCGATTACGCCAAAATGGGATTAAAAGTATTATAGCATTTGGTAAATAATTGTCAACACTTATTGAAATAAATCTCACCAAAGCGAAATTTTTGTGAATTTTATACGGATTTCACGGGTCATTTTCATTCAAAAAGACAACTGATCGCCCTGATTGTTCTGCAAATGCAGGTGATCGTAGGCAAGCTGCGTCACGCAGCGGCCGCGCGGCGTGCGCGTCAGGAAGCCGATCTGCATAAGATACGGCTCGTAGACGTCCTCCAGCGTGACCGCCTCCTCGCCGATCGTCGCCGCCAGCGTGTCCAGTCCGACGGGGCCGCCGCGGTAGAAATTGATGATGGCGGACAGCATTTTGCGGTCGGTCGCATCCAGCCCCAGCTTGTCTACTTCCAGCTTGCTCAGCGCGTGATCCGCGGCCTCCTTGGTGATGACGCCGTCGTAGTAGATCTGCGCGAAGTCGCGGACGCGGCGCAGCATGCGGTTGGCGATACGCGGCGTGCCGCGGCTGCGGGAGGCGAGCTCCATCGCGCCGTCCGGGTCGATCTCCATGCCGAGCAGGGTCGCCGAGCGGGTGATGATGCGGGACAGTTCCTCGGGCGTGTAGAGTTCCAGGCGGAAGCTCACGCCGAAGCGGTCGCGCAGCGGCGCGGAGAGCTGACCCGCGCGTGTCGTCGCGCCGATCAGGGTGAAGCGCGGCAGATCGAGGCGGATGGAATTGGCGGAGGGACCCTTGCCGACGATGATGTCGATGGCGAAGTCCTCCATCGCGGGATACAGGATCTCCTCCACCGCCGTATTCAGGCGGTGGATCTCGTCGATGAAGAGGATGTCCCCTTCCCCGAGGTTGGTCAGCAGGGCGGCGAGGTCGCCCGCCTTCTCGATCGCGGGGCCGGAGGTGATGCGGATGTTCACGCCCATCTCGTTGGCGATCACGCCCGCGAGTGTCGTCTTGCCGAGGCCCGGCGGGCCGTAGAGCAGGACGTGGTCGAGCGGCTCGCTGCGGCGGCGTGCCGCCTCGATATAGACCGACAGGTTCTCCTTGACCTTCTCCTGTCCGTTGTATTCGCTCAGACGCTTCGGGCGCAGGGTGAATTCCCCGTCGTCACCGGCGGTAAAGCTCGTCGTGACGATCGGCGCGTCCATATCCTGAGAAAAATCAATACTCATGCCTTCACCTCATCACCATCGCACGCAGGCAGCCGCGCACGATCTCCTCGGTGCTCATTCCGTCCGTTTTCAGGCCGCGCAGGGCCGCGCCGATCTCGCTCTGCGTGTAGCCGAGCTCCGCTAAAGCAGCCTGCGCCAGCGCGAGATTGCTGTTCGCTGCAGGGGCTGCCGCGGCGGGCGCGCCGCCGGAGAAGTCGACCTCCTCCGCGGAACCGAGCTTGTCCTTCAATTCCAGAATGATGCGCTGCGCCAGCTTCTTCCCGATGCCGGGCGCGGCGGTCAGCGTCTTCTCGTCCTGCGTGACGATGGCGAGCGCGAACCGCTCCGGCGTCGTCGCGGACAGGATCGCCAGCGCGGCCTTCGGGCCGACGCCGGTCACGCCGATCAGCAGCTCGAAGTACCGCAGCTCGTCCCTGCCGGAAAAGCCGAAGATATCGAACGCGTCCTCGCGGATATTGCAGTAGGTGTACAGCCGCGCCGTCTGTCCGACGCGCAGCTTGGAAAGCGTATACGCCGTGGTGTGGCAGGCGTAGCCGACCCCGCCGCAGTCCACGACCGCCAGATTGCCCTCCATTAGGGCGATCTCGCCGTTCAAATAGTAAAACATCGTTATCCTCTCTTTGCAAGCAGACTGGTCGCGCTTCGCGCGTGGCAGAGGGCGATCGCGATCGCGTCGGCGGCGTCGTCCGGGCGCGGGATTTTATCCATTTTCAGGAGTCGCCGCGTCATCTCCATGACCTGCCGCTTCTCGGCCTTGCCGTAGCCGACGACCGCCTGCTTGACCTGCATGGGCGTATACTCGTACAGCGGCACGCCCGCGCGCTCGATCGCGAGCAGGATCACGCCGCGGCCGTGAGAAACGCCGATGCCCGTCGTGATATTATGCCCCCAGAACAATTCCTCGACCGCCACCGCCTCGGGTTTCGTCACCTCCAGCAGCCGCGTCATATCCTCATAGAGCATATTCAGCCGCTGCGGGAAGGGCAGATCCGCAGGCGTGGTGATCGTGCCGTACTGCAGGAGCGAATAATCGCTCCGCTCGGCTTTGAGCAGTCCGAACCCGGTCGTTGCGTAGCCGGGGTCAATTCCCAGGATGATCAAGGCTCAGGAAAACAGCCCGGCAAACCAGGCCTTGACCGCGTCGATCCACCAGGGGAACGCCATATTCAAAAGCCACGTGATGATGCCGAGCGCGACGATCACAACCAGCACCCACGCAAGCACGCGCTTCCACTTGGGGCTCGGTGTAAAGGGCGCTTTTGCCTCTTCTTCCACGATCTCGGTTTCGTTGTTCCGTTCGTCCATTCCTATCACCTCGATCTTATCATATCATACTTTCCCGCATTTTGCAGTAATTTTTTCACCTTTTTGCCGTTTCGCTTTACATGCCGCCGCAAGTATGGTATGATGATAGCAATCTGAAACCAAGGAGGACCTGTCCTATGAGAAAACGTATGATTGCCCTGCTGCTCCTGCTTGTGATCGCGCTGGCCGCCTGCGCGCCGAAGACCGGCACAACGGACACCGAGGCGGCCACCGAAGCGTCGATCCCCGCCAAGCCGACGGAAGCTCCGACCGAAGCGCCGACCGAAGCGCCGACGGAGGCCCCGACGGAAGCGCCGACCGAAGCGCCGACGGAAACGCAGCAGCAGTACCCCGCGGACGTTGATCTCGGCTCGCTCGACGGCAGCGCCTACAAAAACGAGACGATCGGCGTCACCGGCACGTTCCCCTCGGGATGGTATATCTACAGCGAAAACGAGATCGCCGCTCTGAACAACATGGTCGTACAGGCGTTTGACAGCGCCGGGATCTCCACCGCGATCGAAAACGGCGGCTCCGTCATTTTCTTCTGCGCGGCGCAAACCGCCAGTATGTCGTCCGTCAACATCGCGGCGTCAAAGATGATGCTGCCCGGCCTGGATGAAGCGACGATCGTCACGCTGTCCGCCGCGCAGGTCAAGTCGCAGCTGGAGCAGACCGGCATGATGCAGAACATCGTCAGCGAAACCGTTGAACTGGAATTCTGCGGGCAAAAGCATCCCGCGATCTCCGTCACCTGCGAAACCAGCGGCATTCAGCTTTACGAGACGGTCCTGTGCCTGCCCCGCGGCGATCTTCTCTACACCATCACCATTTCCACCACGCAGGAATCGAAGTCCGCGGAGATTCTGAACCTGTTTGAATCGCTCGGCTGACCGGTAAAGGAGAAAGGTCTCACATGAAAACACGTATCATCGCGCTGCTGCTCCTGCTGGCGATCGCGCTGACCGCCTGCGCTTCCTCGTCCGATCTGGAAAAGAGCGGGAAAGAGCCCCGGGAGATTCACCGCTCCGACGACGCGGAGGGCATTCCTGACGTGGACATCGGCGTGGTCGACGGCGGCGTCTACAAAAACGTAACGCTCGGTATCGCTTTCCCCTTCCCCGACGGCTGGGAGGAGGGCGGCGCCATCGTCGTGACGGACGAAGTGATCGGAACGGCTCCGCTCGACCTCGACCGCGCGGAGGTCTACGACGCGGTCAGCGCCGGAGAGGACGTCCTCATCTTCACCGCGCACGATACCGCCGGACTGACGTCCGGAGTCATCGACATCAGCGTGTCTCTGAACCCGCTGCCCGACGCGGACCCGGACAGCGACGCGCTCGTCAATCATTTCTCCCCGCTGCTGAATCGGGAATACGCGCAGCGCGACGCTTACAGTCTGCTTGCAAGCGAGCCCTTTGACGCGGACTTCTGCGGAGAGGACCACGTCGTCCTCAACCTCACCATCGGCAACGCCGAGCCGGAATTCTACACGACGAACCTGTATCTTCCCTGCGGCAAGCTGCTCTATACGCTGGCCGTGACGAGCGAGCGCGAAGGCGCGCCGCTGGAAATTCTGAAACTCTTCGAGTCGCTCGGCTGAACCCGAAATAATGCGCGTTTCGCGCGGTTTGTTATTGAAGACGTCCGCGCGGCGGACTAATGAAAAATGAAGACGCTTACGCTAATGAAGACGCCCTTCGGGCTAATGAAAGATCGCGGGCGGCTTCGCTTCATTAGGCAACGCAGTTGCCGTCTTCATTAACGAGCAGAGCGAGTGTCTTCATTCGTCGGTTTTGCCGACAGCTTCATTAACCGTCCGAATATGAAAAGCAGACTGATTTTGATCTCAGTCTGCTTTTTTGTGCGCATTTACACCTTGTTTTCTTATTTCTCGACGGACAGGAGCCTGCCGTCGCGCATCTTGTAGACGGCGTCCAGCTCGTCCATCACGTCCACGTCGTGCGTCACGATGACCACGCAGTAGTTATGCTGCGCGGCGAGCCGCTTCAGGATGGCGATAATGCGCTCGGAGTTCTCATAGTCGAGGTTGCCGGTCGGCTCGTCCGCGAGCAGGAGATTTGTGTCGCAGGCAAGGGCGCGGGCGATCGCCACGCGCTGCTGCTCGCCGCCGGAAAGCGTCGACGGGAAGCGGTTCCACGCCGTCTCCTCCAGATCGACCTCACGCAGATAGCCGCTCGCGCGTTCCTCCGCTTCCTTGCGCTTCACGCCGCGCAGCTCCATCGGATACATCACGTTTTCCAGCACGGTCAGAAGCGGCAGCAGGCGGAAGCTCTGGTAGATCACGGCGACCTTTTCCCTGCGGTAAACGTCAAGGCTGATATCGCGGGTGGCAACGCCGTCCAGCACCACGTCGCCGCTGCTCGGCAGTGCCAGTCCCGCCATCAGGGAGAGCGCCGTACTCTTGCCGCAGCCGGACTTGCCGACGATGCCGTAGACCTTGCCGCGCTCGAAGCCGCAGGTCACGCCCTTCAGTACCTCGGTCGTCTGCCATTTGCTGTGATAGCTAAAATGTACGTCCTTCAGTTCCAGATACATCACGCTCACTCCCTTTCTTTCATCAGATCCATCATGTTGCTTCTGCTCGCGCGGAAGGCGGCGAGCAGGCTGCCCAGCAGGTAGCCGAGCGGGAACGACAGCGCGCTCAGGGCGCGCAGCGGCGCGGCAAGCCGCGCGATCCCCGCCGGATCGAACGCGAAGATCAGCGCAAGGCCGACGGCGACGCCGAGCAGGCACAGGAGCAGCTGCTCCGTGAAGTAGACGCCGAAGACCTGCCGCCGGTACGTTCCGACTGCGCGCAGGCTGCCGATCTCGCTCTTCCGTTTTCCGAGCATCAGCACGGCGGCGGCAAAGCCCGCGATGGCCAGCAGTCCCGCCAGGATCGGCAGGAGGATCTGCAAATAGCGGATGCTACGCTCGAGCTTTCCCGCCTCGGCGCGGTAGCCCGCGTCGCGCAGGATCGGATAGATGCGGTATCTGCCGGTCGTGCGGACGAGACAGTAACCGGAATTTTCCAAAAAGTCCTTCGCTTCGTCCAGCCGCGTGGTATCTTCCAGCGCGAAGATCCCGCAGGAGCGGTTAGCGCGGATCGCAAGGATCTCGATCGGCTCCGGGAAATTCTCTCTTTGCCACAGGATGACTTTCGAGGCGTTATCCATGCGGGTGTAGAGATACATCGTGCTCATCGCGGAATGGAAGCTTCCGATGATGCGGTAGGTCTCGCAGTACGCTTCATCGGTCAGCATCAGCTCCACCGTGTCGCCGAGCGAAACGCCGTACTCCTTCAGGAAGCTCTCCGGCACCACGATATCCATCAGCCGGTGATCCTCGCCGAAGATCGTATAACCGTAGTTCGCATCCGGATTCACCACGTCGGTGAATGACTCCCACTCCATCGAGAAGAAGTTCTCGTCCCAGCCGGGAAGCCAGGTGATCTCGGGGAGGTCCGCGCCGGCGAACTCCGCCGAGGCGCGCAGATCGGTCGTATAGACGAGCCGCGGGCCGAGCATCAGGTTGCCGATGAAGTTCTCATACGCGAAGGAGCCGTAGGGCGGCACTTCCACGAAGGCTTCCTCGTCCACTTCCCGATCCGTTACCGTGCCGTCCGCGGAGATCTCCGCGCGGCTGACGACCCGAAGCACCTTATACGGGTCGGTGCTGGAGAACTGGAAGTCGGTAAACAGGTCGCTGTTCTCCATCGCTTCCGTGCTGCGTTCCGTCAGCAGCAGATCGAACTGCCGCTTGCCGGAGTAATCCGTAAAATAGCCCGAAATTACGGTGTTCTCGTCGATGGCCTGCTTGCGCTCCCGGAACGTGCGGAGCACGCCGTCCATCACCGCCATGGAAAGCACCATGACGAGGCAGAGCGCGATCGGAACGAGGGTGCGGAACCCGCCGCGCAGGACGGAAAGCAGCAGGAACTTGCCCGCGCCTCTGCCGCAGGTCGCGGCGCGCGTTTCTTTGATCCTGCCGGGCTTTTTCCGCTTCACTTTCTTGCCCGCGTTCATCCGGCGCAGGATCCTCGAAAGCCAGAACAGGCACAGCAGCAGCGATACGGCGACGACCGCCGCCGCGCACACCGCGCCGGGCTGCCACGGGATCTCTACGTCTTCCGCTACGGCGCGGGTCACGCCGAGGTTTTCGTTGCTGAAACGGAGCGGTCCCGTGCCGGGAGTCGGAATGGAGCGGAAGACCAGCTCCGCCAGTCTGCCGTACAGCGACCGCGCGGCGATCATCGCCGCCGCGACCGCGGGCAGCAGGACGGCAAGCGCGTTGACCGCGGTATAGAGCCGCAGCTTCTTCCTCTGCGTGCCGAGCATGTACATCGTGACGAGGGTCTCCTCCTGCCGTCCGATCAGCAGGGAGGCGAAGAGGACCAGAACGGAGAGCACCGCAGCCGCGACGACGGCGGTCAGGATGTTCGCGTTGGCGTTCAGCTCCGTGATCGCCTCCACGGTGGCGGCGTAGCCCTGGTCGTAGACCGTCGTGACCACGCCCGGAGGAAGCATCGCTTCCAGCGCGTCCAGCTCCGCCTGCGGCGTGCCGTTTTTCAGCAGCAGCGTGCCGAGCGTGTAGCCGCAGAAGCCGGTCTCTCCTTCCGTCTCGGAAAGGTAGATCAGCGGAGCGGACTCCGCCGTGGAGCTGATAACGCCGGATACGGTATAGGTCTTTTCTTTCAGCGGCTCGCCGCCGGGCCACCAGCAATGCAGCGGGGTGTCGTCCGTCGGCATCAGCGAAAAGCTGATCTCGTCTCCCGGCTCCAGACCGAGCCGGTTTGCCACGTTCTCCGGCAGCATGCAGTACGCGCCGGTTTGCGCCTGCTCCGGCGTGTAGATCTCTCCCTGCCGGATCGTGTATTCTCCCTGCGAGAACGGGTCGAGAAGGCTGAGATCCGCGCTGACCTGCGCATAGAGCGCGCGGTTGATCGTTTCATAGGCGGCGGCCATCTCGTAGAAAGGCGCCTGCGCCGGATCGGTCGCATCCAACCCGGTCTCGGTCACGTCCACCCAGGCGCAGGCAAGCGTCTTGCCCTGCCGTTCCGCGGCGTGATTATAGACGGAGCCGAGCTCCACCGGCACGGAGCCTCCCACGCTGCCGTCGGTGATGCCGCAGACCAGATACTGATGACCGGCCTCCAGGCCGTACGCCTCCGCATCCAGTCGGAAGACCGAGCCGTCGCGCAGCGTCGGCGAATACAGCGTCTCGCGCAGCTGCGCCGTCCTGTTCACGGAATAAACCGCGATTCTGCCGATCACGACGTTCGGCGCGGGCATCATCTTGCGGGTGCTTTCCAGCCCCTGCACCGCGACGATCGCCATCTCGCTGCGGTCGCACGCGAGCACGCAGTCGCGCCCGAGCAAAGCGTCGAAATCGATCGCTTCCCGCAGCGCGGCGGCGTCCGGATCGAACGCGCCGCGGTCGGGGTACTGGCTGCCCTGGTATTCCAGGAGCGCGGTGGTCTGATAGGTCGTTTCGCAGCGTTCAAGGAGAGAACTGCAGACCGAGCGCAGCGTCTGACCGAGGATCAGCGCCGTGACCAGAGCGAAGATCAGAATGAAAAACAATACGGATTTCAGCGGCGTGCGCCTCGCGGCTGCCAAACCGTTTCTGACGATCATACAGGTTCCTCCTTTCTCGCAAATTGTCAGTTTTTGTAATTCTTTACGATAATTCTTTACGATATAAGAGTCAATCGCAGGGAGGCGCCCCCTGGCGCCTCCGCGATAACGAAGCGGAGCGATGAGGCCTCGCTCCCTACGGAGCGGGCCGTTTCAGAGCCTGCGCAGATAGCCGCTGTCGCGGAGGGAGACGAAGTCGTCGTCCGCGACCACGATATGGTCCAGCAGCACGATGTCCATGACTTCCAGCGCCTCGCGCAGACGGAGCGTGATCTCCACGTCCTCCTTGGACGGCAGCGCGAGGCCGGCTGGATGATTGTGCGCCAGCACGACCGCCGCCGCGTTCGCCGTCAGCGCCTCCTGCACGAGCTTGCGGATCGGCACGCTGGCGGAGCTGACCGTGCCCTTGCCGAGCATCCGGCAGTTGATGACCCGCCCCGCGCCGTCAAGCAGGAGGAGGTAGACCATTTCGTCGCGCGCGCCGTAGAAGTACGGGAGCAGGTAGCTGCCGTAATCGTGGCTGTCGGTCAGGCGGGTCTCGGCGCGGGAGCGCGATAGGAAATAGCGGCGGTGCAGTTCCGGCACGAGGCGCAGGAGCAGGATCGTATCGTCGTCCATGCCCTCGACGGCTGCGAGGTCTTCCTTCCCCGCCTCCATCACGTCGGCGATGCTCGGAAACTGCGCGAGGATCTTTTCGGCAAGCTCATTCGCGTCGTCCCGCGTGAATTGCAGCAGGAGCGCGAGGAGCTCCGCGTCCGTCATGGAATCCGGCGTACGCGGGAGGTTTTTCCGTTTAGCCATTGTCAGCCTCCGTCAGTACCTTTTTCAGATATTGCCCCGTGAAGGACGCCTCGCACTTCGCGACCTCCTCCGGCGTTCCGACCGCGACGATCCGTCCGCCGCCGTCGCCGCCCTCGGGGCCGAGGTCGATCAGATGATCCGCGCTCTTGATGACGTCGAGGTTGTGCTCGATCACGAGGACGGTATTGCCCGCGTCAACCAGCCGCTGCAGTACGTCCAGCAGCTTCTGCACGTCGTACATGTGCAGGCCGGTCGTCGGCTCGTCGAGGATATACAGGGTGCGGCCGGTCGCGGGACGCGACAGCTCCGTCGCCAGCTTGACGCGCTGCGCCTCGCCGCCGGAGAGGGTCGTGGAGCTCTGGCCGAGCTTGATATAGCCGAGTCCCACCTGCACCATCGCGGCGATCTTGTCGCGCAGGCGCGGCTGATTCTCAAAGAAGTCCAGCGCCTCGTCGGCGGTCATTTCCAGCACGTCCGAGATCGTCTTGCCGCGGTAGAGGATCTCTAATGTCTCGCGGTTGTACCGCTTGCCGCGGCAGACCTCGCAGGGCACGTACACGTCCGGCAGGAAGTGCATTTCGATCTTCACCAGACCGTCGCCGCAGCACGCCTCGCAGCGGCCGCCCTTGACGTTGAAGGAAAAGCGGCCCGCGCTGAAGCCTCGTTCCTTCGCGGCGGAAGTCGAGGCAAACAGGTCGCGGATGTCGGAAAACAGGCCCGTATAGGTCGCAGGGTTCGAGCGCGGCGTGCGGCCGATCGGGCTCTGGTCGATCACGATGACCTTGTCCAGATGCTCCAGACCATCCATGCGCTCGAAGGCGCCGGGTCGGATCTTCGCGTGGTTGAGCGCGCTCGACAGCTTTTTCGCGATGATCTCGTTGACGAGGGACGACTTGCCCGAGCCGGAAACGCCCGTCACGCAGGTGATCGTTCCGAGCGGGATGGAGACGTCGATGTTCGCGAGGTTGTTCTCCGAACAGCCGCAGACGCACAGCGCCTTGCCGTTCCCCGGGCGGCGGCTTGCAGGCACGGGGATCTTCCTTGCGCCGGACAGGTACTGACCGGTCAGGCTTTCCGGCGTGCGGATGATGTCCTCGAGCGTGCCCGTCGCGACGATCTCGCCGCCGTGGATGCCCGCGCCCGGGCCGACGTCCACGATATAGTCCGCCGCGCGCATCGTGTCCTCGTCATGCTCGACGACGATCAGGGTGTTGCCCAGATCGCGCAGATGCCGCAGGGTGTCCAGCAGCTTGTTGTTGTCGCGCTGGTGCAGGCCGATGCTCGGCTCGTCGAGGATATACAGCACGCCCATCAGCGACGAGCCGATCTGCGTGGCGAGCCGGATGCGCTGCGCCTCGCCGCCGGACAGCGTGCCCGCCGCGCGGGACAGGGTCAGATATTGCAGACCCACGCTGCGCAGGAAGCCCAGACGGGATCGGATTTCCTTCAAAATCTGATCCGCGATCACCGCGCTCGCGCCCTCTAACTTCAAATTGTCCAAGAAATCCAGTTCCTGCTTGACCGAGAGGTCGCAGAACTGCGCGATGGACAGGCCGCCAACCGTGACCGCCCGCGCGATTTCGGACAGGCGTTCGCCGCCGCAGGTCGGGCACGGAGAAGTCGCCATGTACTCCTCCAGTTCCTTGCGCATCGCGTCGGACTGCGTCTCTTTGACGCGCCGCTCGATGTTGTTGACGATGCCCTCAAACGCCTGCTCCAGCGTGCCGCGGCCGTTGCCGCGCTCGTAGTGCAGGTGGAGCTTTTCGCCCTTCGTGCCGTAGAGGATGACCTGCATGGCCTCCTCCGGCAGCTGCTCGATGGGGGTATGGAGATCGAAGTGATAGCGGAGCGCCATCGCCTCGAAATACATGCGGGAGATTGAATCGCCCTTGATATTGCCCCAGCCGCTCGCCTGGATGCCGCCGTCGTAGATCGACAGCGAGGGGTCGGGAATGATCAGCGCGGGATCGACGACCAGACGGTAGCCGAGGCCCGAGCAGGTCGGGCACGCGCCCATGGGGTTGTTGAACGAGAACAGCCGCGGCGAGAGCTCCGGCATGGAGATCCCGCAGTCCTCGCAGGCGTAGTTGCGGGAGAACAGCGTTTCCTCTCCCGTGTCCGGCTGCTGGATGATCGCCAGACCGTCCGCGTGGGACAGGGCGGTCTCAATGCTGTCGGTCAGCCGTCTCGTGATGTCGCCGCGCAGGACGAGGCGGTCGACCACAAGCTCGATCTTATGCTTCTTGTTCTTGTCCAGCGCGATCTCTTCGCTCAGATCGTAGATGCTGCCGTCCACGCGCACGCGGGCGAAGCCGCCTCTGCGCGCGTCCTCGAAGACCTTCGTATGTTCGCCCTTCTTGCCGCGGATGACCGGAGAAAGCACCTGAAAGCGCGTCCCCTCCGGCATCAGGAGCACCTTGTCGACGATCTGGTCGATGCTCTGGCGGCGGATCTCCTTGCCGCAGTTCGGGCAGTGCGGCACGCCGACTCTCGCCCACAGCAGGCGCAGATAGTCGTAGATCTCCGTGACCGTGCCGACCGTGGAACGCGGGTTTTTGGAGGTCGTCTTCTGGTCGATCGAAATCGCGGGAGACAGGCCCTCGATCAGATCCACGTCCGGCTTGTCCATCTGCCCGAGGAACTGGCGGACGTAGGCCGAGAGCGACTCCACGTAGCGTCTTCTGCCCTCGGCGTAGATCGTGTCGAAGGCAAGGGAGGACTTTCCCGAACCGGACAGACCGGTGAACACGCACAGCGAATTGCGCGGGATCTCCACGTCGACGTTTTTTAAGTTGTTTTCTCTTGCGCCCTTGACCAAAATGGTTTCTCGCATAGTCCGCCTCCGCGTTGTTTTTGAAGTTTTATTATATCATATCTTTTTCGGCGCGGCAACCGCAAATTGCACGAAAACTTTCTTTCGACCTTGCGTTTTCGCGAAAAATCAGTTAGAATATACGCAGAATCTCGACATGGTTCGACATGGGAAGTATTCCCATTGTAATTCTTGCGGAGCTTCGGATACTACGAAGGAGGTGGAACGCATGCAGGAACAGATGAAGCAGATACTGGAGCTGTTTTCACAGCCGGCCTTTTTCGCCCGCGACGGGATCGTCTGCTGGCGCAACGGCGCGGCGCGTTCCCTTCTGGAAGAGGGCGCGGCGCTGAGCGCGGTGCTGGAGGGCGGCGAAACGCTGTTCTCACAGTGGGACCGCGCCGGCACGCTGATGCTCCCGCTGACGATCGACGGCAAGGCCTACGACGCCTCCGTCCGCGCCGCGGAGGACGGCGCGCTGTTCGTCGCCAACCGCTGCGAAGCGGAGAGCGAAGCCTCCGCCTCGGCGCTGTTCAGCGCCTCCGTGTCCCTGCGCAAGCCGCTGCACGCGTTGGTCAGCGCGGCGGACGCGCTGTTTGAGAATCTCGGCGAGGCTGCCGGCGCGAAGGAAGCCGCCGCCCGCCTCAACCAGTCGATTTATCAGTTTATCCGCCTGTGCAATCAGATGGCGGACGGCAGCGAGCTTCTGCTCCACCGCAAGACCCTGCGCCGCGCCCCGACCGATATAGGCGCGTTCTTCGACGCCTTCCTGCAAGAAGCGGAGCCGCTCGTCAGCTCCACCGGCCGGGCGCTGGAATACGTTCCGCTCGACGCGCCGGTCAGCGCGGACGTGGACGCGGAGCTTTTGCAGCGCGCCCTTTACAACCTGCTCGCCAACGCCCTGAGCTATACGCCGAAGGGCGGCGCGGTCAGGCTCTCCGCGCGCAAGGAGGACGACCTGCTTCTGATCACCCTCAGCGACAGCGGCAGCGGCATTCCCCGCGAACTCCTTTCCTCCCTCTTCGACCGCTTCAACCGGCAGGAGGTCGGCGATTCGCGGCGCGGCATCGGGCTCGGCCTTTCGATCACCCGCGAGATCGCGCGCCTGCACGACGGCACGCTGACTGTCGCCTCGGGAGAAAACGGCGGCGCCGCCGTGACCTTCTCCCTCTCTCTGAAACGCACGCCCCTGCCGCTTCGTTCCTCCGGCATCGTCCTGCCGCCGCCGCGCTTCCATCAGGGTCTGGTGGAACTGTCGGAGGTGCTGGACGCAAAACTCTACGATCCGAACGAAGTTCCGTAATAAATCCACGCTCTCCTCCGTATATATACTGCGGAGGGATGCGCATGGCAAACGAGATCAATCGCGCCGAACCGCATGAACTGCGGCTGGACAATCGGGAAAAGCTGTCCGTCAGCGGCGTGCGCGAGGTAGAAAGCTTTGATGAAAACGCCGTCGTACTGCACACAGCACGCGGCGTTTTAATTGTCCGCGGCAGCGGTCTGCACTTGAAAACGCTCTCCATCGACGGCGGCGACGTCGCCGTGAACGGCAGCGTGGATTCTCTTTCCTATGAGGAGGCGCAGAAGGCGGGCGGCTTTTTCCGCCGCCTGTTCGGATAGATGGAGCTGCCGCTCGGTCTGCAGGGCAGGCAGTTCCTGCTCGCCGCCGCGCTGGGACTCGTTCTGGGGCTGCACTACGACATTTTGCGCGGTCTGCGGCGCGCGGTCCGCCGTCTGACCGTCGTGCTGGACCTATGGTTCGTGCTGACTTTTCTGCTTTCCTCGCTGCTGTTCGCCCTCTACATCGGCAACGGCGCGTACCGGATCTTCATGCTCGTCGGCACGGCGCTCGGTATGACGGTCTGGTTTTTGACGCTCAGCCGCCTGTTTTTGCCGTGCAGCGTCCGATTTTGGCGGATCCTGACCCGTCCTCTGCGCATTTTTGCGGGATTTTTCAAAAAAATTCTCGAAAAATTGATAAAAATTGCAAAAAAACTCTTTTCAAGAGAGGAAAAATCAGTTACAATAAAGATTAGACTGAAAAAGTCGCCGTTTTTCGGAAAGGAGGGTAACCCTGATGCGCCGTTCCTCACTCATTACAAAGCTCATCATCCTGACGGTCATGCTGTTCGCAGTCGTGACGATCGTTGCCCTCCAGCCGAGGATCAGCGCGCTGAAGGCCGAACGCGCGGCGCTGTCTAACGAGATCGCCGATCTCCGGCAGGCCAACCGTTATACCCAGATCCGGATCGATTCCCTCGGCACGGACGAATCCGCGATCTCCATCGCGCGCGAGAAGCTGGGCTTCGCCTTTGAAGACGAGATCATTCTCATCGATCGCAGCCGATGATCCTCTGAACCTGAAACACTGAAAAGTCCCTCCTCGGAGGGGCTTTTGAACTATTGAGGTGCACTATGAAACACGTTTTGATCACCGGAGGCAGCCGCGGGATCGGCGCCGCCGCCGTCCGCGCCTTCGCGCTGGCGGGCTATCGGGTGACCTTCTTCTACGAGAAACACCATGAACAGGCGCACGAGGTCGCCGCAGAGACCGGCGCGGACGCGATTCTCTGCGACGTGACCGACGCCGCCGCCGTGAAGCAGGCGATCGGCTCGATCGCGCCGGTCGACGTTCTCGTCAACAACGCGGGCGTCGCCCACTACGGACTGATCTCCGAGATCAGCGAAGCGGAGTGGGAGCATCTCTTCTCCGTTAACGTCGGCGGCATCTACCGCTGCGTGAACGCCGTCCTGCCCGCCATGCTGCGCGCGCACTCCGGCTGCATCCTGAACGTCGCCTCGATGTGGGGGCAGGTCGGCGCGTCCTGCGAAGCGGCCTACTCCGCGAGCAAGGGCGCGGTCATCGCGCTGACGAAGGCGCTGGCGCAGGAGCTCGGTCCGTCCGGCATCCGCGTCAACTGCGTCTCTCCCGGGGTCATCCTGACCGACATGACCGCCTGCGTCGGCGAGGACGCGCTCTCCGCGCTGGCGGAGCAGACCCCGCTCGGCAGGAACGGCACGCCGGAGGACGTCGCCGCCGCGCTGCTGTATCTGGCGGAGGCGGACTACGTCACCGGGCAGATCCTGCCGGTCAACGGCGGCTTTGTGGTCTGACCGAAGATGCCCCACAAGATATGGACGCGAGCCAAATTTCCGGGCAGATTTTCTATGGATTTCTGCCATTCGGCTCGCTTGCTCCGCAGGGGCGCGTATGATATAATTATTTCCACGAGAAAGAGAAAGGGAGACACGGGACCATGCAAGGCGTCGCTCTGAAAAGTGAAGAACTGCGGAAGCTGCTTTCCTGCGGCTGTCCGGACGCGGTGACGCTGTATCTGTACCGCAAGGCGGAGCTGCCGCTCGAGACCGCGCTGGACGCGCTGCATTTCACCGTGCCGCAGATGGTCGGCGCGACGGACTGCCTGCGGCAGCTCGGGCTCTGGGAGCAGGCCGAAAAGTCTGCGCCGCAGCCGGAGCGTCCCGTCTATACCGACGCCGACCTGAACCGCGCCATGCGCAGAGCCGAATTCAAGCATCTGGTCGGCGAGGCGCAGCGGATGCTCGGCCGCACGGTGTCCACGGAGGAGCTGAAGACCCTGCTCGGATTCTCCGAGTATCTGCGGCTGCCCGCGGACGTGATCGGGCTGCTGCTGTCGTACTGCGTGGAGCGCAGCCGCCGCAGAGGCGTCCGTCCTCCCTCGATGCACACAATCGAAAAGGAAGCGTACCGCTGGGCGGACGAGAACATCGACACGCTGGAGACCGCCAGCTTCTACGTCCAGTCGCAGCTGCAGGTACATACCCGCATCCAGCAGCTCCGCCTGCGGATGCAGATCGACCACCGCCGCCTGACGGCCTCGGAAGAGCAGTACCTGATTAGCTGGATCCAGATGGGCTTCCCCGACCAGTCGATCGACCTGGCCTATACGCGCACCTGCGAAAACACCGGCGGTCTGCGCTGGGCGTACATGAATTCGATCCTGAAAAGCTGGCACGAAAAGAACCTGCACACGCCGCGGGAGATCGCCGTCGGCGACGCGGCTCCCGCGCAGCAGCCCAACCGCAAAAACGCCGCCTATCAGCGGCATGGCGACAAGCTGACGCCGCTGGCGCAGAAGGCGGTGCAGGACGCGCTCGCCGAAGGGCAGGAGGATGAAGATGGCATACAGTGAACAGGTCCTGCGCCGCGCCAGGGAGCGTCTGGAGCAGTCGCAGGCGGAGTGTGAGCGCGAATACGCCGCCCACCTCAAGGACGCCTATGAACGCTATCCGCGCCTTGCGGAGATCGACCGCGAGCTCCAGCTGACGATGTCGCAGCTGGTGGCGGCCTCGCTGCGGCAGGGGCAGGACCCCGCGCAGGCGATCGCCCAAATCCGCGATAAAAATCTCGCCCTCCAGCAGGAGCGCGAGTGGATCATCGAAGCGGGAGAATTTGAAGAGGGCTATCTCGACAAGACGCCGGTCTGCGCCAAATGCGGCGGCAGGGGCTACGTCGGCTCGCAGATGTGTTCCTGCCTGCGCGAGCTCTGCCGCCAGGAGCAGAAGAAGGAGCTCACTTCCCTGCTCGGCAGCGGCCGCGAGACCTTCGACACCTTCCGGTTGGACGTCTATCCCGACGCCTACGATCCGAAGCTCGGCGCGTCGCCGCGCCAGCTCATGAAATCCAATTTCAACATCTGCCGCAGATACGCTCAGACCTTCGGTCCGGGCAGCGGCAGTCTGCTCTTCTCCGGCGCGACGGGGCTTGGAAAGACCTTCCTCTCCGCCTGCATCGCCCGCCAGGTCGCCGACCGCGGTTACAGCGTCGTCTACGAGACGGCGATCCGCCTGTTCGCCGACTTTGAAGCGGAGAAATTCGGCGCGTCGCAGGAGGAAAACCGCGGCAAAAGCCGCAAGTACACGGACTGCGACCTGCTCATCATCGACGACCTCGGCACGGAGATGACGACGCAGTTCACGATCTCCACCCTCTACTACCTGCTCAACACCCGCATGATGGAAAACCGCGCCACGATCATTTCGACCAATCTCGCGGACAACGAGATCGAAAACCGCTACAGTCCGCAGATCGCGTCGCGCGTCATCGGCACGTTCCGTCTGGTGCAGTTCGCCGGCGAGGACATTCGCCGCAGATAGGAGGACTTTATGAAGGTTTTGCTGTTCAACGGAAGCCCCAACGCGCACGGCTGCACCTATACCGCCCTGCGCGAGGTCGCGAAAACGCTCGAAAAGCACGGGATCGAAACCGAGATCTTTCAGATCGGTACGCAGCCGGTCGCCGGCTGTATCGGCTGCCGCGTCTGTCACAGCGGCGCTCCCTGCGTCTTTGACGACAGCGTGAACGCTCTCGCCGCGCGGCTGGACGAATTCGACGCGATCGTCGTCGGCGCACCGGTCTACTACTCCGGCCCGAGCGGCCAGTCCACGGCCTTCCTCGACCGCCTGTTCTACAGCGCGTCCGCGAAGCTGCGCGGCAAGCCCGGCGCGGCCGTCGTTTCCTGCCGCAGAGGCGGCGCGAGCGCGTCCTATGACCGCCTGAACAAATACTTCGGCATCTCTTCCATGCCGATCGTCACCTCGCAGTACTGGAATCAGGTGCACGGCAACACGCCGGAGGAAGTCCTGCGGGACGAAGAGGGCATGCAGACCATGCGCACCCTCGGCGAGAACATGGCGTGGCTGCTCAAATGCATCGAGGCAGGCAAGGCCGCCGGCGTTCCCGCGCCGCACCGCGAGCCGCCGCTTCGCACGAATTTCATTCGCTGAATATTGTAAAAATGCCCCGTCCGAACGGACGGGGCATTTGTTGTTTATAGGGTTTGTGAGATCGCGAGCTGGCGGTTTTTGAATTCCGGATCGTCGGAAACGTCGCGCAGGACGGTGATCTCCGGCGGCAGCTCCACATTGTCGCTGCCCGCGTAGCGGAACATGATCGCCTTGTCCTCGCTGAACGGATAGACGTCAATCTCGAACCGCTGGTCGCGATAGGTGAAGCGGTACTTCATCTTGTGCACCTGATGCAGCGCGGGGTCGCCCTCCATCAGATACTGGACGTACTCCTTCAGCGGGATCGGGCGCTCGGTATCCCACTTCGTGCCGTCAGGCATGAGGTGCTTCTCGGTGTAGAAGTAGAGATAATCCGTGCCGCTCCGCTGCTGCCGCACGCGGCGCTCCACGCCCGGCGCGGTCTGGCGCAGGTAGGTCTGCATCATGTCCAGCGTCGCGGCGTTGTAGTCGCTCGCGAGCTTCGCCATGTCGGGCATGGCGATCAGGTACTTCTTCTTCCGCGGCATGGGCTCGGGCTCGCCGACCGCGCGGTAGATCTCCTGCAGAGCGCGCTGGATCTTGTCCGCAAAATTCACGGAGTTGTCGATGATCTTGAGATTCGGATGGGCGCTCCAGGCGCGCAGCGTGCGGTCGTCCATCTCTCTGGCGTATTCCAGCGACTCCGTCCGCGCCTCGTTGCCGAGGTTGTAGGCGAATTCCGCGCCCTTGGCGCAGGTGACGAGGTGGAGCACCAGGTCGTAATTCGCGAGCACTTCCGTCTCGGTGCGGCCGAACTTCGCGATCGTCGCGGCGAATTCCTCGTCGGAGATGTAGGCCTTGTCGTCCATCAGCGCGCGGTCGTAGATGATCAGGATCCTGTCCTCGGGGACGATCTGAGCCGCGTCGAGCGCGAGCTTCTCCTTATGGATCTGGTCGGCGATGACAAAATCCTGAAACGCCAGCATCGACATGCAGTTGCCGAACGGCTTGATCCCGAAGCCGGCGATCAGCTCCGTCGCAGTCTCGGGGATGGTGATCACGCGCCAGCCGTCCTCCTGCTTGAACAGCTTCATGATCTGGCTGGTCAGCGTCGTCTTGCCCGCGGCCGGGCCGCCCGTCAGAACGATCTTAATAATTCTTTTCTCCATATCCACCACGCCTTTCCTAAGCTAAGACACTATATATTGTAGCAAAGCTTGCGAAAAAATGCAAGATATAATCACGTTTCCGACAAAAAAGCGCCGAATTCGGCGACTGTCTTGAAGTACAGGTCGCAGTTGCTCCGCATGAACCGCTCGATCTGCGGGATGTCGTTCGCCCAGCCCGCCGCGGCGAAGCGGACGCCGATGGCGCGCGCCATGTCGTAGCCTGGCTTGAGGTCGTCCAGCACGAGCAGGTCTTCCCTGCCCAGTCCGAAGGTCTCCATGATCGTTTGCAGGGGGTACGGGCTCGGCTTGCGCTGTTTCACGGGGATCTCCCAGCCGAAGGTCAGGTCCGGCTCCGGCAGGCAGTTGGCGCGGTAATCGCGCAGGATATTCTTCGACAGCGAGTGCGAGACGACGCACAGCAGGCCGCCCGCGTTCTTATGCGCCCACAGGATCTCCCGCATTCCCTCGTAGACCTGCGGGACATGGTTTTGGACGTAGGCGTCCCAGAAGCGGTGCTCCTCGTGCAGCATGTCCTCGTCCATGCCGATCTCGTCGCGGAAGAGTTCCAGCGTACCGGGCGAAAAATTCTTCAGAAAATAGTCCTCGAGCGTGTAGCGCATGTGCGGGTAATGGATCGCCATGAACTCGCAGAAGCTCGGGAAATGCACCGTCGCCGTGCTGTTGACGACGGTATCGTCGTGATCGACAACCAGACAGGGAACCTTCATCGCGTACCTCCGATCATACCTACGGATATTATATCAAATTTTGCCGAGAATGCAAGAAAAAGGCACGACGTTCGACCCGCCGCCGCGTGCCGATTTCCTGCTTTTGCGCTTGCATTTTGCCGGAAACGACTGTATAATAAGAGGACATCACGAAATTGAGGAGATCATCATACATGGACAGGCTTTCCAAGCCTTTGACAGATAACAAGGCCAAACGCCGGCGGCGCATCGGACTGATCGCCTCGCTTCTCATCAATCTGGCGATCGTCGCGTACATCGCGGTGCGGG
This sequence comes from uncultured Oscillospiraceae bacterium, assembly GCA_905233385.1. Taxonomy (GTDB): domain Bacteria; phylum Bacillota; class Clostridia; order Oscillospirales; family Oscillospiraceae; genus JAZOXB01. Next base: position 11,830 of record CAJOEH010000004.1, on the reverse strand, counting down.
AATACCGGGGCAATACCGCCGGAGCGGGACACGTCTCCATGCGGGACATCAACCTTCTGTTCCTGCTGCCGGGCGTCGCCTGCTTCTTTCTCGCCGCATGGGCGGACATCCGGAAGTGCCGCCTGATGCTGGTGAAGGCGGCGGGAAAGGACGACCGCCGCGGCGCGACGGAGTGCACGCTGCTCGGCAAATACTACGACAATATCACGCCCTTCGGCGCGGGCGGACAGCCGTTCCAGATGGCCTACCTCAAGCGGCGGGGCTATGACGCGGGGACCAGCGGCGCGGTGCCGGTCGTCAGCTTCCTGACGCAGCAGATCGCGTTCATCCTGATCGCCGGGATCGTCTTTATTGCAAACCGCGACGTCCTTGACAAGATCCTGCTGATCCGCATCACCGCCTATATCGGGCTGGGCATGTACGCGCTCCTGCCGGTTTGTCTGCTGCTCTTTGCCGTCTTTCCGAAGCCGGTCCTTGCCGTGATCCGCGGCGCGGTCCGTCTCGGCGCGGCGCTGCGGCTGGTCAGGGACCGCGAGAAGACGGAGCGGAACGTGACGAACGTGCTCAACGACTATCTTAAATACATGCGCCTGTTTTGCGGAAAGCCGGGGACCTTCATCGGTCTGATCCTCCTTTCCTGCGTTTATCAGGGCGCGATCCTGTCGATCCCCTTCTTCATGCTCCGCGCCTTCGGCGGCAGCGGGAGCTGGTGGACGACGTTTTCGCTCGTCGTATACATCTACGCCGCGATCACCATCATCCCGACGCCCGGCAATTCCGGCGCGGCGGAGGGCTCCTTCTACGCGGTCTTCGCCACGCTGGGGGAGGGAATGCTGTTCTGGGCGATGATCTCCTGGCGCATTCTGGTCTATTACTCCTGGCTCCTCTGCGGGATCCTTGTGATGGCCTTCGGCAGCGTGTTCCGCAAGCGGGAGGAGAAGCGTTCGCCGAGCCCGGACAAGCCGCTGCGCGTCGCGCTGTTCATCGACATCTATTATCCGAACGTGGACGGCGTCGTGCGCACGGTGGACGCGTACGCGCGCAATCTGCGCGAGCTCGGGCACGAAGCGTTCGTCGTCTCGCCGAAGGAAGCGGGCTCCGCGGGCGCGGACGCCGGGCTGGCCTATCCTGTCTACCGCACGCCTTCGCTCCGTATGCCGGGCCTGAACATGAATCTGCCGATCGGCTATCCCACGCGGGAGCTCCGGCGCGTCTTCAAAGAATCCCCGCCGGACGTGATCCACGCGCATTCGCCGTTCTTCACGGGCAGACTCGCGCTGCGCCTCGGCAGGAAGTATCACGTTCCTGTCGTCGCCACCTTCCACAGCAAGTACTATGACGACGCCGTCAACGTCACGCACAGCAAGCTGCTGGCAAAGCTGATGGTCAAATTCGTCGTCAGTTTCTACACCAAGGCCGACTTCGTCTGGGCGTGCAGCAAGATGACAGCGGAGACCCTGCGCAGCTACGGCTATGAAGGCGTGATCCACGTCATGGAAAACGGCGTGGACCTTGCCGAAGCGCCGCAGAATCTGGACGAGCTTCGGCAGGCCGCCGTCCGCCGCTTCGACCTGCCCGCCGACCGTCCGCTCCTGCTGTTCGTCGGTCAGCAGATCTGGCACAAAAACCTCGGTCTCGTTCTTGACACGCTGAAGCTGCTTTCCGCAAGCGAAACGCCCTGCCGCCTGGTCTCAGTCGGAGAGGGCTACCACAGCGACGCGATCAAGGCGTACTGTCATGAGCTCGGCCTGGACGACAGCGTCCGCTTCCTCGGGAAGGTCGCGGACCGCAAACTGCTGTTCGGCCTGTACGCGGCGGCTGATCTGCTGTTCTTCCCTTCCGTCTACGACAACGCGCCGCTGGTCGTGCGCGAAGCCGCGCTCGCCGGTCTGCCGTCGCTTCTGGCGGCGGGCTCCAACGCGGCGGAAGTCGTTTCCGACGGCGTCAACGGCTACGTCGCTGAGACAGACGCCGAGGCGATGAAAGCGCGCATCCTGCGGGTCCTTGCCGACGGCGACGCGCGCCGGCAGGTCGGCCGGAACGCGAAAGAGACGATCCCGGTCAGCTGGCGTCAGATCGTCGAACGCGTCGTGACGGCTTACCGCACCGGCTCGAAGGAAGGACACGTCGACACGCTGGACCGGCCCAACTAAAAAACAAGCGTACCGCTGAACGGTACGCTTGTTTTTTACGTCGCGGGCTTTTCGCGCTTCCAGTATTTCGTGCCGTCGCGCAGGCGGTCAACGTATCCGCCGTCGTACAGTTCGCGCCGGATGAGCTCGATATCCGAAAACGCGATCTGCGAGGCAATGATCGCATTGACCTGCTTCTCGGTGTAGTCCGCGCCGGGATCGAATTGCTCCGCGATCTGCGACAGCACGATATCCCGCAGCGGCCGCTTCGTCGGGTACTGCGTCAGCCGACCGGCTTCGTCATAATAGAAACCGATCTTTTTCAGATACTTTTCCTGCAAGTCCATCTTATCGCCTCGCTGTGCTGTGTTTTCTCTATTATACCGCTTTGCGGCGGATCGCGCAAGTCTTATCTTTCCAACGATAACCACACCGCCGTCTTTTGACTCCTTCCACCGCTTGCGCGTCCCCCTCCCTCAACGAGGGAGGCAAGGCCCCCTCTCCGAGGGTAGCGAAGCGTCCGTGCGGTAGTGAATGACATGCCGGTGGGGAGAGTGGCAGCAACAAGGCGATTGGCAAGTGCCGCTTGTCGGCACGCAGACAGAGCCGTTGTTGCAACAGGACTGTCAGAGCCGCGCGGTGACCGAGCCGCAGCGAGACCTGTCAGCGCAGCTGACTGAGGGAGTTTCAAAAACGCATACAGATAGCAAAAAGGCACGGCCGAAGCCGTGCCTTTTTGCTGTTTTTCAATCAGCCGAGGTCTCTGTACAGGAAGGTCACGATCTGGCCTCTCGTGCAGGTGTCGTCGGGGCTGAAGGTCGTGTCGGACGTGCCCTTGGTGATGTTCTTCTCGACCGCCCACAGGACGGCGTTGTAATAATACTCGCTGCTTGCAACGTCCGTGAAGGGGTTGTTGGAGGACTGCGGCTGCGGCTTGCCCTCGGCGCGCCACAGGAAGGTCACGACCTGCGCTCTCGTACAGCCCGCGTTCGGGCTGAAGGTCGTCGCGGTGGTGCCTGCGGTGATCTCGTTCTCGACCGCCCACAGGACCGCCTTGTAGTAGTACTCGCTGCTTGCAACGTCCGTGAACGGGTTATTGCTCGACTGCGGTTCAGGGCAGCCCTTCGCGCGCCACAGGAAGGTCACGACCTGCGCTCTCGTGCAGGTGGCGTTCGGGCTGAAGGTCGTCGGGCTCGTGCCCGCGGTCACCTGCGGGTTGGCGTTCGCCGCCCACAGCACCGCGTCGTAGAAGTAGTCGCTCTCGTGTACGTCGGTGAACGGGTTGACAAGCTCGCCGTCCTTCGTCCACTTGGCGTAGAGCGTGAGGTCTGCGGTAACGGGGGCGGAGAAGTCGTAAGCCGCGGTGCACGCCTTGTCGGTAAACCAGCCATCGAACTTCCAGCCTGCCTCAGTCGGATCGGCGGGCTTGACCGCGGTCTTGCCCGCTTCGACAGTCTGGGCCTCGGGCGCGGTGCCATGGCCGTTCGCGTCAAAGGTGACGGTGTACTGGACGGTGGCAAAGACGAACGCGATCTTGGAGTAGAAGGAGGTGCTGTTGGCCGCGTACGTATTGGCCATCTCCGGGAAGAGTTCATAGATATCGAGGATATAAGTACCGCTGAGGTTGGTGTCAGGATCGGCCTTCCAGTAACTCTTGCCGTCCTCGTCGTAAGAGGCGAGGTCAGCGTGGCCGTCCTTGTCAAAATCCAGTCTGCTGCCTTCCATGGGGGTTACGTATCCGCCGAGTCCCAGAAGAAATACTTCTTCCTTCGCAACTTCCGGTATGGTATCCGTGAGGATCGGCCCATTGGAGAGATCGACGGTGCAGGTGCCGAGATCGAACTCGGCGGGATCGGCGGGCGTCTTGAACTCGATGCCGACCGTGTAGTAACTGCCGTTGTCGCCCTGCCAACCGGTGGTCAGCGTCGCGACGGTGCCCGCGTTGGCGGTGACGGCGCTCTTGTCGGCAAGCGCAAGCTCGTAGGGCGCGTCTGCGTTGAGTCTCAGCCAGAGCGTGTAGGTCTTGTTCGCCTCAAATGCGGCGACGTCCGCGCCGGTCTGCGCCGTGCCCTCGCGCCAGCCGAGGAGGCTCACGTTGACGTGCGGCGTGGAGGAGGCAAACTGCGTCTGCTGCGGCGCCCCGCCAACGACCGGCGCGCTGATCTGCGTGAGGGCGACAGAGTTGATGAACGCCTTCGGCGCGTTGGGGAATTCATAGGTGAACCCCGCGGTCTTTCCTCCTGCATACACCGTGCCGTCGCAGGAATCGCCGTTGATAAATGCGATGATGCCGTCGTCAAAGGCGGTATAATTGGAGTTCTTTACTGTCAGCGTGAAGGTAACGGTGTAGCGTTCACCGGCTTCAAACGGCTGGTCGAACGCGATCTCGTTGCCGCCCTTTTTGCTGAAGGTGATCAACGCATCCAGCGCATAGTCGGCTTCAGCAGGCGTGATCTGAATATCGTTCGGGGTCAGTTCGGTCGTGAGGTTTTCCGGAGTAATCGTCAGATGCGGCGCGTAGTTTGCGTCGAACCCGCCGTAGTGTTTGACCGAGTAATACCAGACGTGATAGATGTGGTAATTGCCGGCGTAGCCCTTGTCCTCGATCTGCTTGTAATTGCCGCTGATCTCCAGGGTAATGCTCGTGGTGTCATTGATATAGCCGACGTCACTCTTGCCGGAAACGTGCAGCTCCAGATAGTAGGTCACGTTGGGCTTGAATACGCCGGTGTACTTATTGCCGCCGGCGTCGCACCAGTAGGGCGCTTCATACAGCGCCAGATTGGAAGATTCTGCAGTGATGCCGGACACACTGGCGGTGTCGCCTGCGACCGGCGCGGTGACGCCCTTGACGATGATGGTGCCGCCGTTGATGAGGCCGTAGGCGCTCGCCGTGAGCGGCAGCATGCTCAGTACCATGACGATGCAGAGAAGAATAGGAACGATGCGTTTCATTGGGTGATCCTCCTTCAATTTGTTTCCTGTTTGTCTGTCGGTATTTTGCCGGCGCGGTCGCGGTCGCTGACCACCAAACCGAGGATGCGGGCGTTCATCGCGAGCTCCAGGCGGTTCTCAAAGCCGGTCTTTTCCATGAGGTTTTGCAGGTGCCGCTTGACCGTGTTGACTGAGATGTGCAGGTTCGCGGCGATCTCGTCGTTCGTGAGACTGCCGGTCAGCTCCCGCAGGACGTCCAGTTCGCGCTCCGTCAGGTCGGCGCGCTTCACCTTCCCGAAGGGGACGTTCGGCGGGTCGCCGGGGTAGACCGACTCGCCTGCCATCGTCCGATCCATGAGATCGATCAGGCTGTGGTCGTCATACTCCTTGTACCAGAAGCTCTCGACGCCGATGGCGCGCGCCTGCGCCTCCCAGCTCGTCTCCGAGGCGGAGGTGGTCAGGATGATCCGGACCCCGGGGTGCTTTTGCTTGACCTGCGCCGCGGCTGTGAGCCCGTCGATCCCGTCGTGCATCATCACGTCGAGGATCAGCAGGTCGGCCTCGTGCTCGTCCAGGTAGCGCACGGCTTCCTGCGCCGTCCGCAGACCCGCCGCCAGCACGTAGTTGACGGAGGCGCGAACGTACATTTCAAAGAAACCGCGGGAAATATTCTGGTCGTCCGCAACGACGACCCGGATCTTGTCTCCCATACGCATCCCGCCTTTCCGTGCATGGATATACCGATACACTTTGATTTTACAAAATGAAGAATGGATTGTATATCACCCGAAAGTACCATTTACGGAAAGTATCCTTCCCGCCGCAGCGGGGAGGATACTTTTAGTGAAGAATGGATGTATTTGCTAATTCGGAGAATTGGCAAATGAATTCAAATTGTCGCGGAGCGACACCGCGAAGAGCCTTCTCCTTGAGGAGAAGGTGGCGGCGAAGCCGCCGGATGAGGTGGTCGCCGCCTTCGGCGGCGCTTCTGTTATAGACGGTTACTTCACTTTTGTGCCAGCAGACACCTCATCAGTCATCGTCGGCTAACGCCGCCGCTGACAGCTGTCTCGCTTCGGCTCGGTCACCGCGCGGCTCTGGCGTGCCGACAAGCGGCACTTGCCAATCGCCTTGTTGCTGCCACTCCTTTTTGCTCCCTTGCCTCCGCCACAGGCGGCGGTCGCAAACGTCCCCACCGGACTGTCATTCACTCCCGCGCGGACGCTTCGCTGCCTCAAGGGGAAGCCTTTGTACAGCGCATTGCTTATACATTCTCTTCAAAGGGCAGCCTTTACAGCGCGACTGTCAGAGAGAACGCAGGATCGTACCCGATCTCCATCGTGCCGCCGGCGGCTTCCGTTTCACGGCGCAGGGCCAGCAGGCCGCCGCTTTCGGCGATCGGGCCCTTGGGCGGTCTGCCGTTGTTGACGACGGTAAACTGCCGTTCGGCGGCGGTGACCGTCAGCTTGTCGCCCTGCGCGTGCTTGACCGCGTTGGCGGCGCACTCGGAGATCGCCTGCGCCAGCAGTCTGCGCAGCGGCTGCCCCGGCTCGCCGCGCAGTTCGACCGAAACGCCGATGCTGCCGGCGATGGCGATCGCGTCCCGGACGGGGTCCGTCTTCTCCTGCGCAGGCGCTCCCGCCTCGCCCAGAAGGAAGGCGTTCATCTGCTGGGTCGTCAGCCAGACGACCTGCGCGTCCGTCCGCTCGGGATGCTCGATACACTGTAATCCCATCAGAAGCACCTGTCCGAGCTGATTGTGCAGCGCGACGCGGGCGTTGGCCTCCTCCTGCGCCACGAACATATCGCCGGATCGCTCCGCGACCGCCTTCATGCGGCGCTGGATGTCCTGCAAATGCGCATTCTTCTCCTCCAGCGCCTCCAAAATGCGGTAGCGTTCGGTCACGTCGGTGGCGCGGATGCGGTCAACTTCTCCCTCTTCCGCGGAAAGGCGGCGCTTCGTAAACATCCAGACCGCATTCCTCTGCGGGAGCTTGACCAAATACTGTCCGTCCTGCTCCTTGCCGAGAGTTTCGATCTGCTCCCAGAAGCGGTTCGCGTCGGACAGCACCGCGCCGGTCAGTTCGCGGCAGATATCGTTGATTTTCAGATTGGAGAGCAGGACCGTACCGTCTGTCCGGCTGACGGACAGGCCTTCGGGAAGGAGCGACACCGTCTCGCGGATGGCGGTGGGAGTCAGATGCGCCCGCCGATAGCGCGCACCCTGCCAAAGCTGCCAGATCAGCAGGGCCGCGGAGGCGGTCTCCAGGGCCGCGATCATCAGCCACGGCGTTGCAAACAGCGTCTGCTGGAACGCACGGTACTGTACCTCCGCAGTCGCATTTCTGGTATGCGCGCAGTCCATCAGCAGGATAAAAACGCAGAAGCCCGGCAGCAGATTTCCCGCTGCGAGCAGACGCGCGCCGCGTCTTCGACCGTCGCGGACGGCGCGGAGCAGGCAGTAAAGCTGCCCGATCACCAGCGCGAAGGAGCAAAGGCAGAGAACGTACCACAGAGCAGAGCCCATCGTTTGCAGCAGAGAGGTCATACGCCGTCACCTCCCATCTTCACGCGGAGCGTCAGGAAGGTATTGTCTTCGCTCTCGCGGCGCTCCGCGTACAGTCCGAGCGGCGGCAGTGCCGGCAGCGAGAGCCCCTCGACCGCCAGACGGACGCCGTTCTCCGTCAGAGAGACCGTCATACGGCGCAGGGCAGGCAGCCATGCCTCCAGCACCGCGTCAAAGGCGTCGTAGAGCGCGTGGATCGCCTCGATCGGGAGCGCGGAATACTCCTCGCCCACGGCGGCGGCCTCCACGCCGCAGCCTTTCAGCGCGCGGCAGGACTCCTGCAGTGCGAGGAACAGCTCGCGGTTGGGACGCGGCAGCGTCTCGTCGGACAGCAGGAGCAGGTTGCTCTTCCGCTTGGAATAGGCGTTCAGCAGGCAGCATTTCCCCAGCGCGGCGGAGAAGTCCGCGCGGTCGGGCGACGTGTCCGCGAGCAGCTTCTCGATCTGCTTCTGCTGCGGGTAGAGCGCGGCGGCGATGCGGTCGTAGACCCGGTTCTGCGCGTCCAGGATCGCCTGCTTTTCTTTGAGTTGGTTCTCCACGGCGATCAGGTCGTTTTCCTCGCTTAACAGCTCGTTGGCGGCGGTCAGACGGCGGCCTTCCGCGTGCAGCGCGCGCTCGTCCTCCGTCCAGAAGGCGTAGCCCGCCCGGATCGCCATGCCGGACAGCCGCGTGTCCTCGTCGGGATAGAGCGGCGCGTCCAGGGACGCGGCAAGCTGCTGTGCCGTCGCCGAAACCTCCGCGGCGGTCTGCCACGCCGTTTCAAGCGCACGGTCCGTGATCTTTACCGGCAGATCGAGCTGTGAAAAGAAGCCGGCGTAATTCTCGTTATAGGGCACCAGCCGGTTGCGGATGCACAGTTCAAAGAAGCCGAGCATACAAAAAATCTGGATTTCCGGCACACCGTATGGCTTCGATAGGTTGAAGCGTTCAAAAACCAGAATACACGTATAGATTAGCACCGGCCACATCAGCACCAGCACGATAAACGGAACCCACGTCCTGGGCGGCCGCTTGCCGGTTTGCCGCCCCAGCAGCACGAGCCCCGCCAGCGCAGCCGCTCCCATCCAGACGTACATCAGATAGAACCCGGGGCGAAGCGAATAGGTGCCGGTCGCCACGGTAAAGTCACGCAGTGCGACCTTCGGCACGTAGACCAGCGAATGCAGGTCGTTCGTCAGCGCCATCAGCGACAGCGCGCAGGCGGGGACCAGCACCAGCGCTTCCTTCCAGCGCCGCGCCTGCGCCTCTCCGCTGCGGATGCGCAGACAGGTCAGCAGGAAGAGCGCCGGGATCAGCATCTGCGGCGTCCAGTAGGCGTAGACCGCGTAGCGGTTCAGCACCACGCTGTCGCCCGCGACGCGGTACTTGAACACGCGCAGCAAAAGGTAGGCGAGCATCAGGATCGCCGCCGCGACGGTATACGACCGCGCGTTCGTCGGCAGGAGGCGGGATCGCACCGACTGCATCCAGAACAGCAGGAGGCCGGCGTAGATCGCGAAATTGACGCAGAACAGCACCGTATTGAGCAGCGGCTCGTCCGACCGCGAGAACACGTTGCACACGCCTGCCAGCAGCAAAAAGACGATGAACAGCGCGGTATTGCGCGCCTGCTTTGTTCTCATCCCGTCACCTCCTTCGGTATTCTTACTATAGAAAGTACCATAGCAAGCCGCGGATTGCAAGCAAAAGTCGCGCAGGTCCTTCCCTGCGCGGCAGGAAATCATTGACAATTCGCGGTTTTTCGGTACAATGAAACTATAGTTCCGAGAGAGAGGGCAGCGGTATGGAAAACGACAATTTCGAGCGCTTTAATATGAAGAAAAAGCCCGTGCGGTGCAGGTGGTTCCTGAAGCCGGTCGCGTGGGCGCTCGCTTTCCCCAATATCATCAAGCATAAAACGAAGATCACGAAGGCCGGCATGGAGGGCGTCAAGCCGCCCTACGTCCTGCTCGGCAATCACAACGCCTTTTTCGACATGAGCGTCTCCACGCGGGCGACCTTCCCCGCGTTTGGCAACTACGTCGTCGCGATCGACGGCTTCATCGGGCGCGAATGGCTGCTGCGCAGCATCGGCTGTATCTGCAAGCGGAAATTCACGAACGACACGCAGGTGGTGCGCCATCTGATCGAAGTCGTGCGGCAGAAGGGCATCGTCGCGCTCTACCCCGAGGCGCGCTACTCCCTCTGCGGCACGACCGCGCCGCTGCCGGAATCCCTCGGCAAGCTCTGCAAGCTCCTGAAAGTCCCCGTGGTCACGCTCATCTGCCACGGTCACCACATCAACCACCCCTTCTGGAACACGCGGCATGAGCGCGGCGTGAAGCCGACCGAGGCGGAGATGAAGCTCCTGCTCACGGCGGAAGAGGTCGCAGCGCTCTCCGTCGACGAGATCAACGCGCGGATCGTCGCGGAATTCCAGTATGACGACTTCAAATGGCAGAAGGAGAAGGGCGTCCGCGTGACCTGCAAGGAACGCGCCGTCGGGCTGGAGAAAATCCTCTATCAGTGCCCGCACTGCGGGAAGGAATACCAGATGGAATCCGAGGGCGTCACCCTGCGCTGCAAGGCCTGCGGCAAGGGATGGACGATGACGGAGCTCGGCGAGCTGGAGGCCGTCGAAGGCGAGACAGAATTCTCTCACATCCCGGACTGGTACGAGTGGGAGCGGGAAAATGTCAAGCGGGAAGTCGCTGCGGGAACGTATTCGACCGGCGATCTGCCCGTGTCCGTGGACAGTCTCCCGAACGCGAAGGGCTATATCCGCCTCGGCGAAGGCACGATGCGGCACGACATGGACGGCTTCAAGGTCATCGTCACCGCGGAGGGCGGCAAGGTCTACACGATGGAAAAGTCCGTTCCGTCCCTCTATTCCTGCCACATCGAGTATGAATACCTGTTCAAGCACGGCGACTGCGTCGATCTCAACACCCTGACGGACACCTGGTACGTCTACCCGCACGACTGTGATTTCGCCGTCACGAAGATGGCCCTCGCCACGGAGGAACTCTACTACGACTACCGCCGCAAATCCGGCAAGCCCTGCAAGCCGGGGTTGGCGTGAGTCTTCCCCTCGGTTCCGCGCGGAAGCGTTTCGTCAAACCGCACAGTATTTCATTGACATATCGAAATACTATGGTATAATATTGTTAACAGGCACATTCCCCATACTACTTTAAGGAGGTTCTTTTCCATGTTCTGTCCGAAATGCGGCGCACAGGTTGACAACGGTCAGCCCTTCTGCCCCAACTGCGGCACCCCGTTCCAGCAGCAGCCGGCACCCGGCTACCAGGCGCAGCCCCAGTACGCACCGCGTCCCCCCATGGATCTGAGCAAGATTCTGATGTGGGTCGCTATCGGCGCGATGGTCGTTACCATCATTCTCTCGTTCTTCGGCTTCAGCGTATACGGCACCACTTATGCTTTTAACTCTTCCTTCTTAGTTGCTGACCTGAACCTGTTCGGCATCGCTCTGTTGCTGATGCCCCTGCTGGGTCTTGCCAAGAAGGGCGAAAAGTCGAACTTCTACGGCCTGCTTTGCGCCGCGCTCGTGCTGATCGATATCCTGATCGACTGGATCTACACCGGCGTCGGCCTTTCCGCTTGCGGCATCATCGCCCTGATCCTCCAGCTCGGCGCCGTCGTGTGCCTGGCGATCATGTTCGTCCTCGGCCGTGAGCACAAGGCGCCCCGCGCGCCGCGTCCCCAGTATCAGCCCTATCCGCAGCAGCCGCAGTATCCGCAGCAGCCGCAGCAGCCGCAGCAGCCCCAGCAGCCCCAGCAGCCCCAGTATCCGCAGTACCCGACCCAGCCGTAATCGGTTCACGTCCGGGTAACCCCTCATAAGTTAAAGCCGCCGGCGGTGCCGGCGGCTTTTTTCTTGCGCAGAGAATGCGCAAATGATTGCAATCTTCGGGTTCATAATAGGCTGCGATTGCGACGATTGCGATTTAGGGAATATTTAGGAGCAGATCCTATAACAAAAGTTCCCTACAGTGACAAACGAGTATTATAACGGTTCATACGATACATTGTCGGCGCAACAAATCCGCATATAAGGGCAAGACTGGATTGTAAGTGTTACAATGATACTTACAGAATCATAACGGAAAGTTTTAATGTAACCGTTGAAATTACGACTTCTTTGTGGTATGATAACGGGTGGAGGCGAACAGGATGCAAATATCTTCAAGATTCACGA
>CAJOEH010000003.1 GCA_905233385.1 uncultured Oscillospiraceae bacterium | reverse complement strand
CACTACAACAGCTTCCCTATGCGACCACTCAACTGGCACTCGCCCAAAGACGTCCTTTTTTCTTTCGCAAAACTGTAACACATCATTGACAAACCTACAAGTATAGAGGAAAGCAGCGCGAAAAATGTCTTTACATTTCAGAGGAGATTTGCTATAATGCTTTTGCACAAGCGCCAGTGGCTCAATGGATAGAGCATCAGATTCCGGTTCTGACGGTTGGGGGTTCGAGTCCCTTCTGACATGCCGGAATTCAGGGAAGTCTCCTTTGGATAATCTGCACGGACAAGCACCGCATTTTTGCTTTCAACAGGCAGCACGTTATTGAAAAGAATAAGGCCGTCGCATTACTCCGTGATGCCGGATTTAACATACCCGGGCCGGTGGCCTTTGCGACTGACCTTACGCAAAGGATCCTATCACAAATAGATTCTGAAGTCAAGAGCAGAAAACGGTTTTGCTGTTTTCACATTTCTACGGAACTATTTCCTCCATTATGCGTCAAACCCACAGAACCCCACGAAACGAATGGAGGAAATGAAAATGAAAAAGATCCTTGCAATGACCCTTTGCGTTCTGCTTCTCGTGACTGCGCTCGTTGGCTGCGGCGCGTCGCGGGATGCGGGCGGTTACAAGAACGACGCAGAAGACTATTACCTCGAAGCGCCCGAAGTATTCGCACCCGTGGACGACTACTATTATGAATCCGGCTACGCCCCGGCAACGACGACCGCCCCTTCCGCGCCGGTCGAAGCAGTCTCGACGAACCGCAAGCTCATCCGCACCGTCAGCCTCAGCGTGGAGACGGAGGAATACGACGCGCTGCTGAACGATATCTCCGCGCGGATCGCCGCCTGCGGCGGCTATCTGGAGAGCATGAACGCCGACACGCGTTACTCCTCGGACAGCCGTTACGCCTATATGACCGTCCGTGTCCCCGCGGAGCGGCTGGACGAGTTCGTGACGGCGGTCTCCGGGATCTCCAACGTCGTGCAGCGGTCGGAGAATACCGAGGACGTGACGCTCACTTACGTCGATCTGGAAAGCCACACGAACGCGCTCCGCACGGAGCAGGAACGCCTGATCTCCCTGCTCGAGCAGGCGGAGAATCTGACGGAGATCCTGGAGATCGAGGATCGCCTGACGGACGTGCGCTATCAGCTCGAGTATATGGAGTCCCAGATCCGCACCTATGACAATCTCGTGGATTACGCCACGGTCTCGCTGTCGATCAGCGAAGTCAAAAAGCTGACGCCGACGGTGGAAAAAGGCTTCTGGGAGAACGTCGGCGACGGCTTTATGGACAGCCTCGGCGGCGTCTGGGAAGGACTCAAGAGCTTCTTCAGCGGCCTGGTCATCCACCTGCCGTATCTGCTCGCCTTCGCGGTATTCGCAGGGATCGTCATTGCCGTCGTCGCGCTGTGCGTGAAGAAGAGCAGGAAAAAGGCGGCGAAGCGGCAGCCCGCGCCGATGCCGCAGCAGCCATTCGCGCCGTACCCGCCCGCCGCGCCGCAGCAGACGGGAAATCCCGCGCCGGAACAGAATCACGAGCCGTAAACCGAAAAGCGAACGGGAGGTCGAAACGACCTCCCGTTTTTGTCATTTCCGCGGCGGAACGCGCGTACGAATGTAGTTTAGGACGAAGGCAAAGTCGGCGGGATCGGCGTAGACCTGATTCTTGTTCAGGAGCTGATTCACCTTAATCAGGTGCCTGCGCGGGCAGGCCTTGACCTTGCGGACTCTTGCGAACTCGGAATACATCTCCGTCCGAGAAGCGGACAGGATGCCGGCGCCGGCGGTCGTGAAATTGCCGGAGGCAAGACCGACGAGGGCGGTGATCGCGCCGAGGACCTGCGCCTTCTTCGCCTGCTTCGGCAGCTGCTTGTGGTTGACGCCCTGCTCGTCCATTTCAAATAATACGGTGTATTTGCCGCCCATCATCGCGGCGTAGATCAGCAGGCTGATCCCGACGAGGACCGTCATGCCGAGGACGAAGAACCCGAAGAACATGAGATTGTTCAGCAGCCGCTCGCCGATCTCGTGGGGCCATTCGACAGCGTCAATGAGCGACATGAAGGCGAAGATGCCGAGGATCGTGAAGAAGAATACCTTCCACACCAGCAGAAAAATCGTCGGATTCTTGAGGATCGGCATCTCATAGACCCAGCGGAGCTTGCCGTCCGGGCAAAGGTAGATGTTTTCCGTGACGCGCGGATTCGGCCGCGCGCCGCAGAGCGGACAAAAGTTTGCGTCGGCGCGCAGTTCCGCGCCGCAGTTCTGACAGATCATAAGCCCTCCTGTTTTTCTGATTCGGGGAAACGCGGATCAGCCGCTCGGCCCTTCGGGCACGATCTCCGGCTTCAGCCAAACGGCAATGCCGCTCTTTTGGACGAACTCCGGCGTGCCGTTGGAGTAAGTGGAGGTGCGGTCGGCATACAGGCCGATCTCGACGTCCCGCAAGTCGCCCGTCTGCGGATTGATCATGATGTCGACGTAGGAGAAACCCTTTTCATATCCGTTTTTGCCGTCCTTGTCCTCTGAGAAGTATGCGGAGAAGTTGTCGTAGCGGAATTCTTTTCCGTCGACCGTCGAGGTGATCGTCGACGCGGAGATGGTGTGGATATACCCTTTTCTGTGCAGACACGTATCCGCCGATTCGTTTTCCATGATGATCTTACCCGTGATCGTGAAGGCTTCGCGGGTGCAGGGTTTGGAATACCGATCGCCGGACGCGGCGGAGATCTCCAGCGTGAAGGTCCCATCCGGCTGGAGCGTCAGCTTGCAGTCGGCAGGCATGTCGGGACCCTCGTTCCTGCCGCGCTCGTAGTCCATAGATTGATCCTCCTGGACGTACAGCGAATACGTCTGCGTTTCCTGCTTCTTTCCGTCCAGCACGACGTTCACGCGGATCACGTCGATATCGCCCTCCCGGACCGCTTTGGCGGGATCGACCGCAAATTCGGCGTATTTGATATCGCCGTTCTTGGTGCTCACGTCCTTGTAGCCCAGCACGGTCGGCGCGCCCATCAGCAGGTAGTTGAAATAGGAGCAGCGGAAAACGACGTTGCTCGTTCCGTCGATCAGAGCCGGGACGAAGTTGTCCTGCGCCGGATAGAACTTTTCGTAGGAACAGGTGCGGAGCAGCAGCGTCTGATACTTCCCGGTGTCGGAGTTGACCGTTCCGCCGATCAGCTCGCTTGGCAGGAAGACCGGCGCGTCGACGCGGGCATAACTGCCGCCGCTGTTTGTCCAGAAGCTCAGCGGATACTCGTACTGGTACTTGAAGTTGTCTTCGTAAACGCTGCCGTCCGGCGCGGTATACGGCGTGTCTACGGCGGTGCGCCGCGGCTCGGCGCAGTAGACCGATTTGGCGAAGTCCTTCGGATTGTCGAGGGCCTTGTCCTCGACCGTGATCTCCACGCCTGTGTTCAGCAGGGGAAGGATCTCCCTGCGGATCTGTTCGTCGACAGCGAGCTGCGCTTCATGCTGCGACTGAATGGAGAAATAGAGAAACAGCGGGGCGCAGGCGGCGAACATCTCCTTGGTGAAGCGCTTGGTGTATTCCTTGCGGATCGCCTCTCTTTCCGTGCCGTTGGTCCAGGGCAGGGAAGCGGCGGCCGCGTCCTCGCCGCGCGCCGCCATCGCCGCGCGGCAGTAGCTCAGATACTCTGCGTCGGTGAGATTGTAGAAGCAGGTGTCGGCATAGTTGTTTATGAACTCCGTAAATGCGGGACCGATTTTTTCCGGCGTATCCTCCAGGACCTGATACAGCAGATGCAGCGCCACACGGAAGTCCAGCGTGAGCCCCATGCGCGGCTCGCTGCCGGTAAAGCCGCCGGAGCGGTTCAATTCCCGCAGATCCACGTTGACCGCGGCTCTGTATTTCTCGTTCTGCGCAGGCGTCAGCACGCTGATCCGCTGGATCATACCGAGACTGCCCTGCTCGATCGTTGGATCAGACGGAAACTGCGGATCGTCCCGATCCATGTAGTCATAATAGAAAACGCGGTAGAGCCGGTTGGTTTTGGTCAGCGCAAAGAAGTCGCGGTAGTTGCGCTCATGCACGCTGAGATTATCGTAAGGCGTCGTCTGGCTCGCGCCGTAAAAATACAGGGTAAGACCGGCGATCGCGCAGCCTGCGGCGACGTAGGGAGCGGCAACTGCCGCCGCCGTTCCCGTCGCGGCGGTCGCGCCGACGTAGGCGGCGGCCGTCGAGACGGTGCCGAGCACGACGCCGAGATAATCCGTCCAGTGCTCCTTGACGACTTGCTCGCCGGTGGCGAATTTTCCTTCCGCCGCCTCCTTGCTGATCTTGTCGTTGAGGAACAGCACGCCGATCATTGTGGTAAGCGCGTTAAAGCGGGCGAGAATCGCGCCGTTCGCGGTATTCCAGTTTGAGTATTTCTGCAGGTTCGCCTTTACGCCGGGAGCAAACTCCTCGGTAGAAAACGTTCTCAGCGCGAATTCCGCGCCGCCGTCCGCAATGGACTTGCCGTTGTTGCCGAGATCAACGGCTTCCTGGATCGCCTTTGCGCCGTTGAAGAGCGTGCCGCCGAAGTCCACAGCCTCCAGACCGCCGGCCTCCATCTGCTGCGCCATCGCGCCGAGGAGACTGTTCGAGGCAGGCAGAAAGGCGTATTTGCTCATCATCTTCGCCCACAGGTCCTGCGGGCTGTACCAGACCGTGCCGAGCATGATATTCTCCGGCGAGTTGACGCCGGTGTAGAAGAACGCGCTGAGCGCGTCGCGCGTCATCTGATTGCTGACGTCGCCGGCCTTGATCGCATCGGAAATGGCTTTTCCGATGTTGCCGATCACCATTTTCTCATGCAGAGAGAAGTGCGTCGTGTAGAGAATATAATACTTGCCGTCTTCGCTGAGCTCAAAGTATTCGGCCCTGTTCTCTCCCGTCTCGGGGTCGGAGGAGACAAAGTAGACGAGATCGCTGTCGCTCTCCTCGCGGGGGATCATAACCTGAACTTCGGTGACAAAACGGTCGAAGCCGGAGGCGAGAGAAAGATCGTAGCCGCGGTAGGTATAGCCGCCCGCCGCGTCTTCGTGCACGGGAAGCGTCTTGATCGTGAAGGTGTCCTCTCCGTCGAGGTTATACGGGCCGAAGTCGACCGTGAAGCCGCCTGCGGAAGCGGTCGTGCTTTCGGGCGAGATCTTCATGCTGACCGCCGGCGCGGCGGCGATCTCCTCGTCGCTGTAGACGAAAACGCCGCCCTCGGGATCGGGGATCGTTCCGCTCCATTCCACGCTGCTGCCGGAGGGCGTTTCCTCTTCGCCGCCGCGGAAGAAGCCAGGATACCAGAAGCCCGTCACCGCGATGCCGGCAAGGATCGAGACGACCAGCAGGAGCGCGATCGCCGCGCGGGCAGGAGAGCGCTTTTTCTTGACAGGCTGCTGCCATGCCGGCCGCTGCACTGTCGGCTGCCGCTGCTGCGCGGACTGCGACGGTATCTGACGAACGCGCGCCCCGCAGGCGCTGCAGAACGCCGCGCCGTCGCGCAGCGGTTTTCCGCAGTTTGCGCAGAATTTTGCCATGATGATTCCTCCTTTACGGGCGGATGCGTATCTTTGAACGGTAATCTGTTACAAATTACTATTTATACTATACTATATCTCCGCCGAGCGTGTCAATGGGGGCGGTTACGCAGAAAAACGGCGCAGGAGAACCGGCCGAAAGGGAAGCGCAGATTTTTTTAGTTTATTACTTGACAAGCGCGGCTTTATGCTGTAGAATAAATCCCGCAAATTGCAGATCATGCTACTGTGGCTCAGTTGGTAGAGCAGCTGATTCGTAATCAGCAGGTCGCCGGTTCGAGTCCGGCCAGTAGCTCCAAAACGCGGAGAAGGGCAAAGCCCTTCTCCNNNNCCGCCGCAAAGCGGCGGCGACCGAAGGCCGCCCTGCGGGACGCAGGGAAATCCGAAGAGTCACGGAGGCGGCTCTGCCGCCGGAGTATTCCGGCCGATCAAAAACTGTTCCGTGCTGAATGGAAGGGCAAAGCCCTTCTCCGCGTTTTGGCCCTCCTGGCCGTCCGACGAGAACAATGGTTCGAACACGAGGATTTCCGCCGCAGAGCGGCGACGACCGAAGGCCGCCCTGCGGGACGCAGGGAAATCCGAAGAGTCACGGAGGCGGCTCTGCCGCCGGAGTATTCCGGCCGGCGAAAGCTTGCATTCGCAGTGATGTTTGCCCTGCCGGGCAAATGATGCTGCCTGCGGCAATGATGCCGCTTCGCTGATGATGTGTGCCTTCGGCACATGAGCGAGGCGGCTCTGCCGCCGGAGTATTCCGGTCGGCGAAAGCATGCTTTCGCAATTATGTTTGCCCTGCCGGGCAAATGATGCTGCCTGCGGCAATGATGCCGCTTCGCGATGATGCGTGCCTTCGGCACATGAGCGAGGCGGCTCTGCCGCCGGAGTATTCCGGCCGGCGAAAGCATGCTTTCGCAATGATGTTTGCCCTGCCGGGCAAATGATGCTGCCTGCGGCAATGATGCCGCTTCGCTGATGATGTGTGCCTTCGGCACATGGGCAGGTGTTTCTTCCTTGAGTTTTGCCGCGAAGTATTGTATAATTACAAAAAACGACGCCGCATACGGAGGAATGACCATGAACAGAAACAACGTAGTCGACGCGCTGATCGAGATCCCGCTGAATTCGCGCAACAAGTACGAGGTCGACCCGGTCACAGGACGCATCCATCTGGATCGCGTGCTCTATTCCGCCATGAGTTACCCGACGGAGTACGGGATCATCGAGGGAACGCTCGCGCCGGACGGCGACCCGCTGGACATCCTCGTGATCTGCAAGGACCCGACCTTCCCGGGCTGCGTCGTGCCGGCGAGAGTGCTGGGCTATCTGTCCATGACGGACGACGGCAAAGAGGACTACAAGCTGATCTCCGTGGTCGACTGCGACCCGCGGTACGACAACGTGCAGGAGCTTTCGGATCTTCCGGCGTTCATTCAGGAGGAGATCTCCAACTTCTTCCAGAACTACAAGGTTTTGCAGGGGATCCACGTCACGACCGGCGCGTATCACACGAAGGAGGAAACCCTCGCGGTGATCGAAGAATGCCGGCGGAGATTTCTTGCGAAAGCATGAATTTAAAACAAAGACCCTGTCGCGAATTGAGCGAACTTCATAAGCAGTATTTCATCAAACGTGTAAGCGCGCAAGAAAAGAAAGCAGACTGAGATCAGAATCAGTCTGCTTTTCTTATCTGAATGAAGCTGTCGGCGTTGCCGACGAATGAAGACACTCGCTGTGCTCGTGAATGAAGACGCTCTCATTTCTTCATCAGCGACCGTAGGGAGCGTCTTCATTTCTTCATGAGCGAAGCGTCTTCGTTCGCCCTCGCAGGGCGTCTTCATTTTTTTGTGCGGCCTGTCAGATACAGCCGCGCAGGGTGGTCAGGGCTTTCTTCTCGATGCGCGAGATCTGCACCTGCGAAACGCCGAGGATCTTCGAGGTCTTGTCCTGCGTCAGCCCGTGAAAATAGCGCAGCTTGATGACCATCTGCTCCCGTTCGTTCAGGCAGGCGATCGCCTCCTTCAGCGCGATCCGCTCCACAATGCTATCCTCCATTCCTCCGTCCGTCAGGACGTCCTCCAGCGCGAGCCCGTCCTCGCCGCTGCGCTTCTGGATGGATTCCGCCGTGCCGGTCGCGGTCTCGGCGGCGGCGATCTCCTCAGGCGGCAGACCGGTCTCGCGGCTGAGCTCCGCCAGGGTCGGCTCCTGTCCGAGCGCGCCGCACAGCCGCTCTCTCGCGGCGCGGATCATGGCGGAGCGTTCCTTGAGACTGCGGCTGACCTTGACTGTTCCGTCGTCGCGCAGGAAGCGGCGGATCTCGCCGGCGATCTTCGGCACGGCGTAAGTGGAAAACTGCGTGCCGTAGTCGAGATCGAAGCCCTCCACCGCCTTGAGAAAGCCCAGACAGCCGAGCTGGTACAGGTCGTCCGGGTCGACCCCGCGCCCGAAATACCGCCGCGCGATCGACCAGATCAGCCCGGTATTCCGCACGACCAGTTCCTCCGCCGCGTCGCGGTCGCCGCGCTGCGCGCTTAGCAGAAGGTCCTCCTGCGGAAGCGTCACTTTTTTCCTCCGCGCCGGATGATCTTCCGCTTCATGTGGACGGTCGTGCCCTTGCCCGGAGCGGAGGAGAGGTGGAATTCGGTCATGAAGCTCTCCATGATCGTGATCCCCATGCCGGAGCGGTCGTCGCCGCCGGTCGTGAACATCGGCGCGCGCGCCTGTTCGACGTCCTCGATCCCGCGCCCGCGATCCTTGACGACGATGTCGAGCACGTTGTCGGGCAGAATCCGCGCTTTCAGGATGACGGGGCCGAGCTCGTCGGGATAGGCGTGGACGATGCAGTTGGTGACCGCCTCGGAAACGGCGGTCTTGATGTCGCCGAGCTCGTCGAGCGTCGGGTCGAGCTGCGCGGCGAAGCACGCGACCGCCGCCCGCGCGAAGCCCTCGTTGGCGGACTTGCTCGGGAATTCGAGATGCATGTAGTTTTCGCCTTTCATTTCGGGCATTCCTCCTTGATTTCCGTGATTTTTTCGATCCCTGCGGCGCGCAGGACCTTGTACGGCTGCGCCGGGATGTTCTGCAGCAGCAGTTTTCCCTGCAGCGTGTTCATGCGCCGCAGCGTATGCAGGACGACGGCGATCCCGCTCGAATCCATGAAGCGCACGTCGCGGAAATCGAGAATGCAGCGCAGGGGCATGTAGACGTCGATCTTGTCGGAAACGACGTCCATGATCTCCTTTGCGCTGTGATGGTCGATCTCTCCGGTCAGCGCGATCGTGAGCTGTCGATCCTGCACGTAGCTTGTCAGTTTCATGTGCTTCCTCCCTCCGATATGAAAAAACGCACACGGCGTCTGCGCCATGTGCGTTCAGTATACGCTATGAAATTCGCGCGGTTTGTCGAAAGGGGCTTGTCCGTTCGCTTTTTCTGTCAGGAGGCGTGGAGCGGGAAGGTGACGGTGAAGACCGTGCCGCATTCCTCGCCCGCGCGGACGCTGACGTCGCCGTGATTGCGCACCACCATGTCGTGCACGATGGAAAGACCCAGACCCGCGCCGCCCGCGGCGCGCGAACGCGCCTTGTCCACGCGGTAGAACCGCTCGAACACGTGCTCCATCTCTTCAGCCGGGATGCCGACGCCGGTATCCGCCACGGTCAGGACCACGTCCTCGCCGTTTTCGGTCAGATCGAGACGGACGCTGCCGCCGTCGCGGTTGTACTTGATCGCGTTTTCCGTCAGGTTGAAGACGATCTGATACAGATCATCCTCCACGGTCATGACGGTACAGCCTTCGGCAAGCGCACAGTCGATCGTGATCCCGCGCAGGTCGGCGAGCGGCGTGAGCATGCGCGTGACCTTGCGCACGGTCGCCGCCGCGTCGATGATCTCGCGTTCCTCCGTGACCGCGCTGTCCAGACGGGTCAGCGTCAGGAGCTTCTGCGACAGACGGCCCAGACGATCCGCCTCTCTGCCGATGTCGCCGATGAATTCGCGCTGGGTGTTGACGTCCATCTCGTTCTGGAGGATGGAGTCGGACAGCAGCTTGATCGACGCCAGCGGCGTCTTCAGCTCGTGCGATGCGTCGGAGACGAACTGACGGCGCACCTGCTCCGATTCTTCCAGACGTTCGGCCAGATTGTTGAACTCGCGGCCCAGGTGCGTCAGCTCGTCGTGACCGTGCAGCTGCACCTTGTAGCTGTAGTCGCCCTCGCGCATCATGCGGACGGAATGGAGAATGCGCCGCAGACGGCGGGAGAAGGCGGTGGAGAACAGAATGGAGATCAGGATGACGCCGGCCTCCAGCGCGATGGAGATGCGCAGGACGTTGGTCTGCAGGGCGTCGATCAGCGCGGCCTGATCGGTGTTCTGCTGGAGCAGATAGACCGCGCCGCGCACGGTCGCGCCGCGCATCAGCGGCATGGAAACGCGGCTTTCGATCATGCCGTCGCCGTAGACGCTGTAGAAGACGTCCTGCCCCTCAAGCGCGGTCGTGAGTTCCGGGAAGTCGAGCTTCTCTCCTGCGGCGGCGTCCGCCAGCGAGTCATAGAGCGCGACGCCATTCGCGTCCGTGACGACGGTGCGCGTCGTGCGCAGATCGTCCAGCGAGTTGATCGTCAGCTCCATGTCGGACGAGGAAAGATCGTCCACCGGCAGCAGGGCGGTCGTCATCAGCTTCGCCTTTTCGCCCAGCGACTGCTGCTCCGCGTTGAAGATCATGCGCCGCATCGTCGACGAGGTGTAAATATTCAAAAGAAACAGCACCGCCGCGGTGATGAGAATGTAGGCGATCGCAAAGCGCAGCTGGGAGCTGCGCGGAAACAGCGACAGCTTTCTTTCAGGCTTTGAAATAGTACCCAACTCCCCACTTGGTCATAAAGTATTCCGGCTCCGCCGGGACGGTCTCCAGTTTTTCGCGGATCCTGCGGATGTGGACGTCCACCGTGCGGATGTCGCTGCGGTATTCGTAGCCCCAGATCAGATCGAGCAGGTTTTCGCGCGAATAGACGCGGTTTGGGTTCTTGATCAGCAGCTCCACCACGTCGAATTCGCGCGCCGTCAGTTCGACCGGCACGCCGTCCTTGTAGACGTTGCGCTCCTGCGTGTCGACAGTGATCTTCCCGACCGTGATGCGGCTGCGCGCGGTCTCCAGACCGCCGCTCCGGCGAAGCAGCGCGCGGATGCGCGACTTGAGCTCCAGAATGTTGAACGGCTTGGTGAGATAGTCGTCCGCGCCCTGCTCGAAGCCGAGCAGCTTGTCCATGTCCTCTGCGCGGGCGGTGAGCATGATGATCGGCACGTCGGAGAACTCGCGGATCCGGCGGCAGGCTTCCATGCCGTCGATCTCCGGCATCATCACGTCCAGCACGATCAGGCGGATGCTCGGATCGTGCGCCAGCTCGATCGCCTCGCGGCCGTTCGTGCCGGTGACGACCTCGTAGCCGTCGTTCTGCAGATTGAATTTTATTCCCTTGACGAGCAGTTCTTCGTCGTCAACTACCAGTATTTTCATCGTTTTCCTCCACCGTTACGTAATTGCGGATCATTTCGTACCGCCCCTCGCCGATCCCGCTGACGTTCATCAGCGCCTCCACGCAGGAGAAGCCGCCGTGCGCTTCGCGGTAATCGACGATCCGCTGCGCGAGCTTGTCGCCGATGCCGGGCAGGGAAGCCAGCTCTTCCAGACTCGCCGTGTTGATATTGACGATCTCGCCGAGCGACCTCACCGGCAGCACGGACGGATCTGCGCCGACCAGACGCTCCTGCGCGGTCACGCCGCTTTTCCCCGTCGCGATCCGCTGTTCGCCGCCCGACGCGCCGCCGCGCGACATTCCGAAGCAGAACGCGAAGAAAACGCACACGAGCGCGAGCAGGATCCATGCGAATTTCGGAAGTTTCATTCTCTTTTCCTCTGCCTGTCCGTTGACACGGGCAAGTTTTTTGATATAATAGAACATACACAATGATTATACCACAGTTGAACTGCCCGCGGCAATCCCAAACTGCTGCGGATGGGAGATATTTATGAAAAAATTCAGAATTTTGACGCTGTTCCTGAGCCTGCTCCTGGTTTTGCAGTGCGGCGCGCCGTGGATCGCGGCGGCGGAAACGGCGGGAACCGAGACATCGGAGTCCGAACCTGCGGAGCAGACGCCGGATACGGAGGAGGTACAGTACCCCACCGGGTTTGAGACCCCGCCGGAGCTGATCGAGTACGCGTTCCCGCCGAACGACGAGGATTTCAGGATCCGCGCGAAGGCGACGGCGCTGATCGAGCTCAATTCCCATACGATCGTCTACGCGCAGGAGCTCGACCGCCAGCTCTATCCCGCCAGCCTGACGAAGATCATGACCTGTATGCTCGCGCTGGAGCACGGCAATCTGGACGATATCCTGACCGTCTCGGAGACGTCGCTGCAGGGCCTGAGCGAGTACGGCAGCACGGCGGGCCTGAAGCAGGGCGAGCAGCTCAGTCTGCGCGAACTGCTCTACTGCATCATGGTCTCCTCGGCCAACGAGGGCTGCAACGTGGTCGCGGAGTACATCGCCGGCAGCACCGACGCTTTCGTCGCCATGATGAACGAGAAGGCCGCCGCGCTGGGGATGCACGGTACGCACTACGCCAACCCCCACGGCCTGCATGACAGCGAGCACTATACGACGGTGCGCGACCTTGCCGTGCTGGGGACCTGGGCGTGGCAGAATTCGCAGTTCCGCGAGTTCGCGACGACGACGCACCACGTCGTTCCCGCGACCAATCTCTCGGACGAGCGCACCCTGATCACGACCAACTATCTGACCTCGACCGAGACCTACGGCCGCTACTATTACGAGAAGGCGCGCGGCGTGAAGACCGGCTTCACCACGCCGGCGGGCGGATGCCTCATCAGCACCGCGAGCGACGGCGATCTTGCCTTTATGAGCATCGTCTGCGGCTGCGAGCAGCTGATCGACGACGACGGAAAAGATCTGGACATGCGTTTCATCGAAACAAGGAACCTGTTCGACTACGGCTTCGAGACCTTCCATTACGTGCAGGTCCTGACGGATACCGCGATGCTCGGCCAGCCGGTCGTGCTCTACGCGAAGGGCCGCAAGAACGTCGTCGTCCACGCGAAGGACAACGCCTCGGTGCTCCTGCCGCGCTACTGCGAGCCGGAGGACATCTCGATGCAGATCCGCTACGACAGCGACGCGCCGCTGGAAGCGCCGCTGGCCGAGGGCCAGCGCGTCGGCACGGTCACGGCGATGTACGACGGCATCCCGCTGGTGACGAGCGACCTCGTCACGTTCTCCAAGGTCGAACGCGAGGACGAGATCGCGCCCGGTACCGAGACCGACGCGAAGGGGAGCCTGCTTTCAGAGCTGCTGCGCTACTGGTATCTGACCGTGCCGCTGCTGCTCATGCTGTTCCTGCTGGTCATTTTACTGATCGTCCGCGCGGTCAACGTCCACAAGGCGAAACAGGAAGCAAAGCGGAGACGGCAGCGGAGGAGACGCAATGGATAACATGGACGCTCTGTGCGAAAAATGTCTTGCCTGCCGCAACTGCGGCCTTGCCGCGACGCGCACGAAGGTGGTCTTCGGCGTCGGCCCCGTGCCGTCGGACGTCGTGTTTGTCGGCGAAGGACCGGGACAGCAGGAGGACCTGAGCGGCGAGCCCTTCGTCGGCGCGGCGGGCAAGCTGCTCGACGACATGCTCTCCATCATCGACCTCGGCAGACAGAACTGCTATATCTGCAACATCGTCAAATGCCGCCCGCCGCAGAACCGCGACCCCATGCCGGAGGAGCAGGACGCCTGCATCGGCTATCTGGAAGAGCAACTCCGGCTGCTGCGGCCGAAGGTCGTGGTCTGCCTCGGCAGGATCGCGGCCATGCGGTTGATCCGGCCGGACTTCCGCATCACGCGGGAGCACGGGCAGTGGACGGAAATTGACGGCGTCCGGTATACGGCGATTTATCATCCGTCCGCCCTGCTGCGCGACGTTTCCAAGCGGCCGGAGACCTTCGCTGACCTGCTCTCTCTGCGGGAAAAGGCGCGCGAACTGGGGTGTTCTGAATACAAATCGGAGTGACGCTTCGGCGTCGCTCCGTTTTTTTTGCGCAGATGGGTATGGATTTTTGAAAAAAGTTATGTTATGATGAACTTGTGAGATTATTCTCATCCATTTGAAAGGAGAGACAACTATGAAAAAGCGTATTCTTGCGGTTCTTCTTGCAGTCCTGATCCTCGGCTCCGTCCTGACGCCGGCGGTCTTTGCCGACGAGGGCCACGTCATCACCTTTGACCCGATGGAGACCGAGGGCGGCAGGATGGAACCGGGTGCGCCGTACTGGCTTAGGATCCCGGACGGGCAGCCGATCGGCCCAATGCCCGTACCTGCGAATATCTATCCCAATATGACCTTTGCTGGTTGGTTCGACGACGATCACAACGAGTACACCGCCGAGACCATCCTGACCTCGGACGTCGTCGTCCACGCCTACTGGATGGAATCGCAGCTCACGATGCCCTTCACCGATATTTCGGGACACTGGGCCTATGAGGGCATTGAATACTGCTACAAGAACGGCCTGATGAAGGGTATGACGGACACCACCTTCGGCCCCGAACTGACCACCACCCGCGCGATGGTCGTCACCGTCCTGTACCGCATGGAGAAAGAGCCGCCTGTCGGCGGTCTGATCAATCCGTTCCTGGACGTCAAGTTCACGGACTGGTACGGCTCCGCGATCGTCTGGGCGGCGTACGAGGGCATCGTCAACGGCATGTCGACGGATACCTTCGCCCCGAACGGCAACATCACCCGCGAGCAGTTGGCGGCGATCCTGTACCGCTACGCGAACTACTGCGGCTATTCGACGGACATTAAGTACGTCCTCAACGATTTCAAGGACAAGGACGACGTGCAGCCCTATGCCGTTGAGGCGATGAAGTGGGCGTATGCCGCCGGCCTGATCACCGGCATGAAGGAGGAGGACGGTTATTATTATCTCAAACCCGGCGCGAACGCGACCCGCGCGCAGATCGCCACGATCCTGATGCGCTTCATGCAGAGCGTCGTTCCGCACGAAACGAAAGTCGGTTTCTGCAATCTGGAAATGACGCTTCCCGCATCGTGGTACAACGAGTATACCTACGAATCGGCGCTGAACGAGGACGGAAGCTCCTATATGCTCTTCCGCTGCCGCAGAGAGCAGGAAGCGGGCATGGGCGGCTACCTGTTCTCCGTCGAACTCAGGAAATCTCCCATTCCGGAGTATCCGACCGCCTATGAGGTCGTCGGCACGCTCAGCAAGGACGGCGAATACTACAACGTCATCATCGTCTACGGCGGCGGCGTGGAGTGCGATCAGTATATGGAACTGTATATGGCAATGAAGGCGGAGAAGAACAACATCGTCAAGTCCTTCACCGGCTACAACGGCTGGCACTTCGCCTTCGGCTGATAACTGAAAACAGAACAAGAGGGTGCGCGTCTGCGCACCCTCTTTGAGATACTTCATCTTTGAAAAGGCGGTGCTTTTATGAAAATACGCTGCATTCGATTCCTTGCGCTGCTGCTGACAGTCGCTTTTGCGCTGCCGACCGGCGCGTTCGCCGCGAGCGAAACAAAAACCGTGACGCTCGGCACGGCGCATATCGCCTCCGAACCGGCAGGCGCGGACGTCTACGTCGACGGCGAGCTCTACGCCCCGGCGGTCACGCCCTGCGACGTCCCGCTGTCCGCGGGCGAGCACGCGATCAGCGTCCGCATGGCGGGCTACGACTCCGTTGACACGACGGCGAAACCCGGCGACAGCGTGGGCGCGCATCTGTTCGCGACGACGCCGAAGTCCGGCGATCCGGGCGTGCGGACGCTCGTGGTCGCGTGGGACGACTGGGGTCCTGCCGACGCCAATTATATGACTTGGGAATACTATGATATGTTCATCAACCGGAAGACGCCGCGGTCGGAGGATGACCCGGATCTGATCACCGCCTACGACTACTTCACGCATTTCGGCGAGGCGGCCATCGGCGTCACCCTGCGCGAAGCGCTCTGCATCGCGATGAACGATACCGGCTGGTACGACGAGGAAAACCATATCCGCTGGCATTACCTCATCGAGTTCTGCGAGGGCAAGGACGAGTATTTGCAGGCGGGCAACATCACCTGCTACGGCCGCGGCACGGCATATTGGATGGAGGGCAATCTCTTCACCAGGTACACGGAAAACGGCCCCGTGGAGGACACGGAAGCCGCAGCAAACTGGAGTCACGACGGCTGCTTCACGATCAACGGCGACCGCGACCGCGACGGCACGCCGGACGTGACGCTGTACGGCTGGACCGGCTTCGGATGGGACGGCAAGTGGAATCTGATGCTGATGTCCTCGGACGCCCACGTGACCGGCCTGAAATTCGAGCCGACGATGCACGTCGCTGTTTCGATGCCCTTCTGGCAGCGGCGGTACTATTTCAATTTCGGCAACGTGTCCATCACGAACTGTATCTTTGAGAGCTTCGATAACGGCGTCGGCCGGTTCTTCCTCGGCTATCCCGGCCAGTACGGCACGGGCGCGGACGGCTACGGTCTGCCCGGCGCGTTCGACCTCGACGGCTTTACGATCTCCGGCTGTACCTTCCACGATGAACAGCTCGGCATCATCGTCGCGACCGGCGACGTGGACTATTCGAGCTGCAAAAACCTGATTTTGCAGGGCAACCGGATCACCAACGGCATGATCTTCGTCCGCAACGTGGACGCGCATACGTGGTATATGTGGGGCTCGAGCAACGCGGAGATGGCGACCGGCGATCCGGAGTGGGCGAACCAAATCGGCGTCTGCGAGTATAACACGCTGGAGAACGTTACGGTCAGCGGCAATTCGGTGGAATTTACCGAGGACGCCATCTATCAGAACAAGTACGACGGCAGCTACGGCAACGTGATCCATCTGGGCAACTCCAACCTCGGCGGCTCGCACAATACGATGCGCAACGTCACCGTGCGCTGCAACCGCTCCGACCTCGAGCAGGCAAACATCGACGCCTACGGCGTCTATCCCAACGCGGGCGTCCGCATCGAGAACGCCGCCGTGGGCGACGGACTGGAAGACGGCTACGACGGCGAGCTCGCCTCTTCGATGTGCGAGGTCACCGATAATCTGTTCGAGAATCTGACGATCGAATACAACGACTTCCGGATCAATTACTTCGACGTGAAGAACATCTCGCTGGTGGGCACCGCGCAGACCGGCACAAACAACGTCTTCCGCAACATCCGCATCGCGGGCAATCAGATCGATACGGTGCGCGGCATGCGCTTCTTCGGCGCGGATGGCACCAGCAACCTCGGCTGTGTGGCGGAAGGCGCGTTGGAGAACGTGACGGTCTGTGACAACGAGATCCGCTGCCTGCGCAAGACCGGTTGGGGCGCGGACAGCGATATGAACGATTCCAGCGAGCAGGATGATTTCGGCCTGCACGTCGTCGGCGCATCCGCCGCGAACTACGACGGCTCGAACTGGGACGAGAGCGGCGAGGAGCAGGTCTGGGACGGCCTGACCTCGGCGGTCTCCGATTTCCATGTCGAGCGCAACCGCATCACCGGCTTTGCGGACGGCGTGCTGGTCGCGGGCGCGAAATGCGAACGGACGCACTATATCACCGGCATCACCGTGTCGGACGTCACGATCGCGGACAACGAGATCGCGACGGACGGCGTCAACAAACGCTGCCGCAACCACGGCGTTCTGCTGGTCGGCGCGATCGACGGCGGCACACATTGTGTCCTGCATAATATCGACGTCAGCCGCAACCTCGTGACTGCGACGAACGGCGTGATGGCGACTGGCTTCTACTTTATGGGAAATCGCTGCCGCTTCGGCGTGGGCGACAATCAGGTGCTCCACGTGACGGTAAAGGACAATCAGTTCACCTTCGTCGATCCGTGCGGCTACGGCGGATTCCCGATCGTCACCGCCGACGCGGTCAGCGGCTGGGGCGAGATCCCCTACGCGCTGGGCAAGACCGCCGTCGTCCTGACAGAGGAGGGGAATACCGCTTCCGGCTATGCGTGGAAGAGCATGAAGCTGGCGGACCTGAGCCTGCATGCAGCAGGAGAGGACGCCGCCTTCGCCGCGCAGGTGCAAAGCGCCTGCGACGAATCGATCGGCTGCCGTTACATCGACTGGTCGAAGGACAGCTTTGCCGCGGCCTGCGAGACGCCGCTCTTCGTGGGCGTCTGCGACAAGGCGGAGTACCGCCCCGGCCATTGCCACCGCTACTACCTCAGCCCGTGCGACGCCGGCGCGACCTTTGAACGCGGAAGCGAGTCTGCGCCGACCTGCACCGCGCCCGGCAGTTATGAAGAGACCGTATTCTGCGCGCTCTGCGGCGCGGAACTGCGAACGGATACGAAGGAAGGCGAGCCCGCTCTCGGCCACGACTGGGACGAAGGCAAGGTCACCGTCGAGCCGACCGAGACGGACAAGGGCGAGAAGACCTTCACCTGCAAGCGCTGCGGCGCGACGAAGACGGAGGAGATCCCGGAACTGATCCACGAGCATCACTACACGGCGGTCGTGACGCCGCCGACCTGCACGGAGCAGGGCTACACGACGCACACCTGTGCCTGCGGCGACAGCTACGTCGACACTTACGTGGACGCGTTGGGTCACGACCTCGTGACCGACGCGGCCGTCGCGCCGACCTGCATCGAGCCCGGCCTGACCGCCGGAGAGCATTGCACGCGCTGCGACTATCGGGTGAAACAGGAAGCCATCGCGGCCCTTGGGCATGATATCGTGACGGATCCGGCCGTCGCGCCGACCTGCACGCAGCCCGGCCTGACGGAAGGAAAGCACTGCACACGCTGCGATTACAAAGAAGCGCAGGAGGCTGTTCCCGCCTTCGGCCACGACTGGAACGACGGCGAGATCACCAAGCCCGCGACGGAAACGGAAGACGGCGAGAAGACCTTCACCTGTCTGCGGTGCGGCGCAACGAGGACCGAGCTCATCCCCGCGACGGGCGAAACGACCTGCGAACACGCGCACACGCATAACGAGCATCGGGACGCGACCTGCACCGAACCGGGTTACAGCAAAACGATCTGCGACGACTGCGGCAAAATCCTTTCGGAAGAAAACGTGCCCGCCCTCGGGCACAATCTGGTGACGGACCCCGCCGTCGCGCCGACCTGCACCGAGCCCGGCCTGACGGAGGGCAGCCATTGCACGCGCTGCGACTACAAGGTCGCGCAGGAAGCAGTCGCCGCATTGGGCCACGACTGGAACGACGGCGAGATCACGAAGCCCGCGACAGCGACGACCGACGGAGAAAAGACCTTCACCTGCAACCGCTGCGGCGCGACGAGGGTGGAAAAGATCCCCGCGGCCGGCGCGAAGGAGAATCCGTTCAAGGACGTCAAGACCGGCGAATTCTACTATGACGCGGTCCTGTGGGCGGTCAACGCGCAGCCGCAGGTCACCTCCGGCACTTCCGCAACGACCTTCAGCCCGAACGACACCTGCACGAGAGCGCAGGTCGTGACCTTCCTCTGGAGAGCGAAGGGCTGTCCGGAACCGAAGTCGAACAACAACCCGTTCAAGGACGTCAAGGAAGGCGAATACTATTACAAGGCCGTCCTGTGGGCAGTTGAAAACAACATCACCGCCGGCACGAGCGCGACGACGTTCAGCCCGAACGCGGGCTGCACGAGAGCGCAGGTCGTGACCTTCCTCTGGCGCACCGAGGGCCAGCCGAAGCCGACCTCGAGCAAGAATCCGTTCAAGGACGTCACCGGCGGCTACTACTACGACGCAGTCCTCTGGGCGGTCGAGAAGAACATCACCGCGGGAACGAGCGCGACGACGTTCAGCCCCGACAACACCTGCACGAGAGGTCAGATTGTGACGTTCCTGTACAGAGCCCTCGGCTGATCAAATACTGAACAATCACAGCAAAAGGCACGGCCAAAGCCGTGCCTTTTGCTGTAATTCCGCGAAAATCCATCAGGTTTGTCATTGCGAGGCTGCCTACGGCAGCCGTGGCAATCCGTGCCTATCGATGCGGGACACTTTCCCGTAATACAGCACTGCACTGCATTTCTGTCATTGCCCACTTTCCCGTGATATGTGCGCAGTTCCTGCGGCCACCTCATCCGTCATCGGGCTTGCGGGAGACGCCCGATGCCACCTTCCCCTCAAAGGGGAAGGCTTCGAGGAGCGAAGACAAAGGCTTCCCCTTGAGGGGAAGCTGTCATAGACGGCGTCAGCCGGCGATGACTGATGAGGTGTTTATAAGCCTGCGACGGACAGATTCCCTGCAGCCTTCGGCTGCGGGAATGACAGATTTGATAGCTTTCTGCATAATACGATACAGTTCCCGAACCTTCCACGGATAGATTGCCACGGTCGCTGCGCGACCTCGCAATGACATATTTGAAAGTTTTCTCATAATACGATGCAGCTGCCAATCCTGCGACGGAAAGATTGCCCGCCTGACGGGGTCAGGCGGGCAATGACAGAATCCAATATCGCGTAATTCAGTTCAGAACGCCCAGTTTCCGTTGCGGAAGATCGGGACGGTCCTGCCGTCGCGGGTGACCGCGTCGATGTCGAGGTCCTCCGAGCCGATCATAAAGTCCTCGTGGATCATCGAATCGTTGATGCCCATCTTGCGGCATTCGTCCAGCGTGTACTTGTCGAAATCCTTGATCGTATCGGCGAATCCCATGCCGAGCGCCAGATGGCAGGCGGCGTTCTCGTCGAACAGGGTCTCATAGAACAGCAGGCCGGACTTCTGAATGGGGGAGTCGTAGGGGACGAGCGCGCATTCGCCGAGATAGGCGGCGCCTTCGTCCATCGAGATCAGCTTTTTCAGCAGTTCCTCGTTCTTTTCGGCGTGGACCTCCACGGCCTTGCCGTTTTCAAAGCGGACGGAGAAGTTCTCGATGAGCTGGCCCTGATAGGAGAGCGGCTTCGTGGAGTAGACGATACCCTCTGCCTTGCCGCGCATCGGGGAGATGAAAACCTCTTCGGTTGGAATGTTCGGGTTGAAGAAAACGCCCCGAAGCGACATCTCGCCGCCGCCCTTGAACTCCGCCTCGGGGATCATGCCGACGCGCAGGTCGGTGCCGTTGCTGCTCTTGTAGACCAGCGTTTCGATGCCGAGACCGTTCAGGTAGGCGCAGCGCTTCGCGAGGTCCTCGTTGTGCGCGTTCCACGCGGCGACGGGATCGTCGTCCACGCGGGAAGCGTCCAGGATCGCCTCCCAGAGCTTTTCGATCGCCTGACCCTTGCGCAGGTGCGGGAAGAGCTTCTTCGCCCACGCCTCGCCGGGAACGGCGGCGATGCACCATTGATACTTGTTCTCGATCTGATCGCGGTAGGGCTTGATGACCTTGTAGCGGGACTGCTGCGCCTTTGCCAGCTTCTCCTGATTGATGCCCTTCAGGCCGTCGGGGTCTTCGGAGACGAGGTAGATGCGGCAGGGGATCTCGTCCAGATAGTGCTTCCAGCGGGCCTCCTCCCAGTCGGCGACCGTGCCGAGATTCTTCTGGCTGCGCCAGCGGATCTGGATCTTGTCGAGCGGCTGATAGTTCCAGTCCACGATCACGCGCTTTGCGCCGGCGCGGTAGCATTCCTCGACGACCATCTTGACGAATTCGGGCTGATCGAGCTCGGCGGCGAGGAAGACCTCCTGTCCCTTCTGGACGTTGATGCCGACCGTGGCGATCAGCTTTGCATAGCTGCGAAGTACGGATTTTTTCATGGGAACCTCCTTGGTGTTGATTTCCAAATCATTATAGCAGACATTTTTCCGCTTTTCAATATTGCAAAACGGGACCAAAACGAGTAAAATGGTAGAAAATCATGAGGCAAACCGGAAGAAGGCGCAGAGGATGGATCTGAATACCGCTGATTTTGAAGAGATCCTGCGCAGCGGGATCGGCAGACTGCTGTATCGCGGCGCGGAGGGCTGTATCTTCGTAGAAGAAGACGGTACGGTGATGTCGGACATCCTCGACGGAAAGACGCTTTGCGACCGCCTGCATGCCTTGGGGATTTCGAAACTTGACCTCGCCGAAGTAAAAAGCGAGGACGCGCGTCTCGCGCTGGAACGGGAATTCGGCCTGAACGCGAAGAACCCCTGCACGCAATGGGTCTA
Source organism: uncultured Oscillospiraceae bacterium (assembly GCA_905233385.1). GTDB lineage: Bacteria > Bacillota > Clostridia > Oscillospirales > Oscillospiraceae > JAZOXB01. The sequence goes on along the minus strand of CAJOEH010000003.1, from coordinate 72,984 downwards.
CTGCCGACCGGAGCCGCCGGAGTATCCCGCCTGCGACATCCGCCCGCTGACGATGGAGTTTGCGCAGACGGTCGGAGAGCAGTACCACAACGAAACGGACTACGTGCGCGACCGCATTTCCGCGGGCTGTATGTGGGGGCTGTTTGAAGACGGGGAGCTTGCCGGTTTTATCGGCATCCACACGGAGGGCGCGATGGGGCTTCTGGAGGTATTTCCCGCCTACCGCAGACGCGGCTACGGCTATGCGATGGGAGCGTTTCTGATCGGGCGGCTGCTGAAAGAGGGAGCGATCCCTTACTGCCACGTCATCGACGGCAACGACGCGTCCCTTCATCTGCAGGAAAAGCTCGGCATGCAAAAGGCGGAACTGCCGGCGATCTGGTGCTGGGCGGAGGAATCGGAAACATGAAAGCAACTTGGAGAATCAACATGAAGAAACTGTTCGCCGTCCTGCTGGCGGCCGCCCTGCTCGTCTGCCTGTTCGCGGGCTGTAACAATGAGACGGATCCCGCCGATCCTTCTGCGGCGACCGCCGCGCCCACCGAGGCGGCCGCGACGGATGCGCCGACGGAGGCGACAGTCGACGCCGATTACGGCGCATGGCGCGTCGCGCTGCTCACCGAAGAAGGCGAGATCGACGATCAATCCAACATACAGGCGATCTATGAAGCGGGTCTTGCGTGGTGCGAAGCGCGCGGCGTTGCCTACACGTATTACGCGCCGACCGAAACGACGACGGGAAGATTCAATTCGATGGTCGATCAGGCGGTCGCCGAAGGCTGCAACGTCCTTTTGATGCGCGGCCGGACGTTTGTCGACGTGATCAAAGCGACGGCGGATAAATACCCGGACGTGAAATTCGTCATTTTCGACGTCACACCGAACTATTTCGGCGACTTCGTCCTGCCCGCGAACGTCTGTTCCGCGGTGTTTTATGAACAACTCACCGCCTTCCTGGCGGGCTACGCCGCCGTGAAGCTCGGCTACCGGCACCTGGCCTTCCTGGGCGGCATCCCGCGCGACACCATCCGTTACGGCTACGGTTTCGTGCAGGGTGTGAACGCGGCCGCCGTCGAACTCGATGTGCAGCGGGAAGTCGCCGTCGAATTCGCATACTGCAACATGGCGTCCCCGAGCGATTCCCGGATCGCCGTCTACCTGAACAACATGTTCCAGAAGAAGGGCGTCGAGATCTGCCTCGGCTGCGGGAGCTTTATCACTCCCGTCTGCGAAGCCGCGCAGAAGGTCGAAGGCACGAAGGTCATCGGCGTCGACTGCGACCGCGCGCCGGTGCTGGATCCCCTCTACGGCGAAGGCATTACGCTCACTTCCGCGGTGAAGAACTACGCGGCGGCGATCGGCGCCATCCTGCGCGACACCATAGAAAACAACCGCTGGCGCAGCTACGGCGGGAAGGCCGCGACCCTGGGCATCATTTCCGGCGACGACCTTGACGCGAATTTCGTCGTCCTTGCGCCTTCCACGCAGTTCTCAGACGGCAAGTTTACCAAAGAGGACTACGCGGCGCTCGTCGCCGCCCTGCACGCCGGCGATTATCTCATCTCCGACGAGACCGCTATCGCGCCCACCGTGGAGATCGCGGTCAATTACTACGGCAATCTTGATTAGTGCAGAATAAAACGAACGCCTCGGCATAGGCCGAGGCGTTCGTTTTACAGTATCACGCGCCAGGCTTCAATCAGACGGTCGAGCGACCAGGCGGCGTTGGCGGGGCTGGTGGAGGGGAGCTGCTGCGCGGCGCGTCCCAGTTCCGGCGCGATATAGCGCATGAAGTACTTCATCGAAGTCGCGCCGTTGCAGTAGATCCGCTCGATGGGCGCGTGCGCCGTAATGACGGAAAGATCGTTCGGCACGACGTCGCGGATACTGCTGTCGGAGGAGCCTGTGACGGTGCAGCTGCCGATGCTGTCCCACAGCGCAAGATGATTGGACAGGATCAGGGCTTTCTTCTCTTCGACCGTCCGCGGCACGGGCGTGCCGGTCAGCGCGGCGACGACCTGCCAGAAGCGGTTCTGCGGATGGCCGTAGAAAAACATTGCCTCGCGCGACTTGACCGACGGAAACGAGCCAAGGATCAAAACGCGGGAGCCGCCGTCGAACAGCGGCGGGATCGGATGTACCTGTTTCTGTGCCTGCGCCATGGATATCCCTTCTTTCTTCTGCTATTCTACCCGACTTTTCCGCTCCTGTCAAATGCGGCGCGCCGAAGCCACCGCCGGTCGCACGGCGAAAGCGCGTCCGTGAGCAGATAAGAGCCGCTTAGAAGCAGGAAGAAAACGACGCTCCGCGCAGCGGGTCCATCGAGCGGCGCGGCGGGAAAAACCGCACAGCCCAGACACAGCAGCGGCCGAAGAAAATCGACCGCGCGCGGCTGATGGCCGCTCGTCAGAAGCAGTCTGCGCAGACTGAGGAAGAGATTGATCGCGTGCGTCACGGCGAAGCTGAAGAGATAGCCGCCGATCCCCCAACGCGGCAGGAGGACGAACAAAAGGACCACGTCGAGCAGGGAAGTGACGGTGTTGTAGCGCACGCAGGGGATCTGCTGGGCGAGCCCCTTGAGCATTCCGTCCGTGATCGCGTCGAGATAGAGCATCAGCACCGCGGGCGAGAAGCACCGCAGATAGTACCCCGCGTCACTGCTGCCGTAGATCGCCCGACCGAGCGCGTCCGCGTTGAGAAAGAGAAATCCCGCGACCGCCGCAGCAAAGAGCGCGGTCATCCGCAGGCACTTGTCCGTCAGGTCGACGATCCGCAGCCCGCGTCCCGCGGCGCGGCAGCGCGACAGCTCCGGCACGAGCAGATCGGCCACGGCGTACAGCACCGCGGCGGGGAACATCAGGATCGGGAAGACCATCGCGTGGATCGTGCCGTAGGCCGCCATCGCCTGTTCCGCGCCGCCGTACCGCGCCAGCCCGAAGGGGATGAGAAGCTGTTCCGCCGTGGTCAGCCCGGCGCGGAGCACGTCGTTCAGCGCGAGCGGCACGCAGAGCTTGCGCAGCCGCCGCCGCATCGCCGTCCGGCTGCCGGACGGCGATACGGCGCGCATCTGCCGGCGATAGAGGAGATAGAGAAGGAAGAAATCGAACACGCAGCCGAGACTGCTGCCGAGGATGATCGCGCAGCAGGCGCGGGAGAGGTCGCTTTTCGCCCAGTAGATCAGCAATCCGGCGGTCACCAGCACGGACAGGAGCCGCTCCGCGATCTCGACGCCGACCATCTGGCGGATGCGCGAGCAGGCGGTGAAGTAGCCGCTCATAATGCCGCACAGGCAGGAGAACGGCAGAAACAGCCCCATGACGCGCAGGGCGGGCACGGCGCGGGCGTCCCGCAGGAATGCCGCCGCGACCGGCGCGGCAAGGAAAAACAGCGCGAGCCCCGCCGCGCCGCTGACGAGCAGGCCCCAGCGCAGGCAGGCCCCCATCGCCAGACGGACGCCGCCGGGGCGGCGATGGCCGAATTCCTCGGCGGCGAGGCACATGGACGCGACGCGGATGCCGCCGGTGCCCGCGAGCATGGCGAACATCCCGACGGTGTAGATGAGCTGCAGCAGCCCCAGCCCCGCCGCGCCGATGCGGCCGGTCAGAAAGACGTTGAAGCCGATGGAAATCAACCGCAGCAGCAGATTCACGGCGGTCAGCAGGAGCGCACCGCCGAGTATGGAACTTCGTTTCGCCACAGCATCACCCCAAAAGATATATAGAATATTCCCCGCCGCAACATGCACGGCGGGGATCAATTTCTTAAGTTCATTTTCCGTTCAGCGAGGATTCGACCAGGCGGTCGCCCTCATAGCGGAGCTTCAGGGAGAAGAACGGCGCGCCCTCCTCCATCAGCCGGAGGAAGATCTTGTCGCCCTCCCACTGCGGCAGCGCCGCGAAGCGCTCCTTCGGCACCCATTCCAGCGTTCCCTCGTCGCAGTCGCGCAAGGCGCCGGTGAAGCCCGTCGCGTGGAACAGGTGCATGTATTCGCCCTCCCAGCGGTCGGAGAGGAAGGTGACGATCCCGCAGTAGCGCCAGTCGGTCAGCGTCAGGCCGGTCTCTTCCAGGACCTCGCGGCGCAGGCAGTCCTCCGGGCTTTCGTTCTCCTCGAACTTGCCGCCGATCCCAATCCACTTGTCGCGGTTGAGGTCGTTCTCCTTTTTGACGCGGTGGAGCAGGAGATAGCAGCCGCCTTTTTCAATGTAGCAAAGCGTCGTGTTCTTCATGTTGCCGCCTCAAAGATCAGTTCGTCATAGCCGGTCTGCCCGTCAAACTCCACACCGATCTTCCACTCGTCCAGAACGCCGACGACCAGCTCGCAGGTGGTGTTGACGATACAGCCCTCGACCAGATGGCCGCCGACGGTGGAGAGGTCTTCCTTCGACAGGGCGACGTGCAGATGACACCGCGCCTCGCTCACCGTGCCGTTCAGCGAGACGATCTCGCACGGCTCGTCGATCTCGCGGACGGTCACGCCGCTCGCGTCGCGCACACGGCCCTTGCTGATACAGCCGACGGCGGACAGCACGACGCCCGCGGGGATATGATGTTCTTTCGCCAGCGCGCGGATCGACAGCAGCAGGTCGTCGCCGCGCCGCAGGCGGGTACAGATCGTTTTCATAAATTCCTCCGAAAAAAGGGACTGCAAGCAGTCCCTTTATTTCGCGTTTGTAATGACCATCACCGCGTGGTGGAGGTTTTCGATCACGTAATGCGCCGTGCCCTCGGCTTTTTCGCCGTCGAGCGTCCAGTCCATATCCGACGGCGCTTCGACCTCCACGCGGCCCGTGACGGCGAGGGTCAGCATCGGCGTGTCGTACTTCTGGTGCAGGAGCGCGTGGACGCAGGCGGTCATCTCCACGGGGTTGCGCGGCTTGCGGATGAGCAGGACCTCAAACAGCCCGTCGCTCATATCCACCATGTCCTCTTTCAGCGTCAGAACGCCGGCGACGGAGGTGGAATTGCTGACGCCGCCGAAGATGTAGTCGTCTTCATAGACCGTGCCGTCCGCCAGCGTCACGCGCAGGTGCTTGCTGCGGATGGCGGCGACTTCCTTGACGCCGCTGAGCAGGTACGCGAAGTGCCCCAGCACGTTCTTGAGGCTCTGCGAGGTCGCGTAGGAGGCTCTGGTGAACGCGCCGAAGGAGGCGATATAGGAGAAATAGCGGTCGTTGAATTTCCCGATGTCCAGCGGACGCGGCGCGCCGTCCACGATGTCCTGCGCCGCCTGCAAAAGGTCCTTCGACAGCTTCAGACTGCTGGCGAAGTCGTTGGTGCTGCCGGCGGGGATATAGCCGACGGGCGTATCCGCTTCGGCGGAACGCAGGCCGGAGATCACCTCGTTGAAGGTGCCGTCGCCGCCGACGCAGACGATCACGTCGAACTCCTTCGCCCTTGCGGCGACGACTTCGGTCGCGTCGCCGCGCGCGGCGGTCATATGGACGGTGACGTCATAGCTGCCGCGGTTGAAAATGCCGATGATATCCGTCAGTACGCGGTTGGCTTTCTTCTTGCCGGAGCAGGGATTGACGATTAACAGAAGCCTTTTCATCATATCACAGGAACAGCGCGAGCAGCAGCACGGCGGCGATCAGGACGCCGACGGCGAGGAAGAGCCACAGCTCCTTCGAGCGCGGCTTTCGGATCTTGAACGGAAGGATGAAGCACAGCGCGGTCAGCGCAGTCAGCGCGCTGAGGACGATGCCGAACGCGGTGCCCGCGAACATCTCCTTGTAGGGAAGGATCACGCCGTAGGTGCAGATGCAGTAGACCGCCATGCCGCAGTAAAAGATCGGGAAGATCAGGGCGGCGGAGGTGATGGGAAGGCCGGAATAGTCGATGCGGACCTCGTCGGTCTCCCGCGTCCGGATCTCCTCGCTGACGTTGTAGTAGCCGAGACGGATCAGACCCGCCAGCACGTACAGCGGCGCGATCGCGTAGGCGTACCAGCAGCCGCGGCAGAGCGTCAGCATGATGACGGCGGGCAGTACGCCGAACGCGACGATATCGCTGAGCGAGTCGATCTGAATGCCGTACGCCTTCTCTTCCACGGTGCGGTTTTTCTTGGTGCGGGCGACCTTGCCGTCAAACATGTCGCACAGGCCGCAGAACAGCAGACACATGGTCGCCCAGATGGGATGTCCCGTCATGGCGAGCGCCATGCCGCCGACAGCCGACAGCGGGCTCAGATAGGTCAGAATGACCGTATAATCGTAGTATCCAATCATAGTTTTCTCCAAAGCGGCGGCCGAAGCCGATCCACTGAATTTTTAGTTATACTATTATCCCTCATTTTTCGCCTTTCGTCAAGGGGAAGAAAGAAAAACAGGGCAAAAAACGGAGAATCGTATCAGAATTCATTTGACGCGTACATCAGCGCGGCAAGAGCGCACAGCGGCGCGGTCTCGCAGCGCAGGATGCGCTTGCCGAGAGTGCAGATTTTCAGACCGGCCGCGGCGGCCTGCCGGATCTCTGCTTCCTCGAAACCGCCCTCCGGGCCGGTCAGGATCGCGGCGGTTTTGAAAGGCTTTTCCTCCAAAGCCGCGCGGAAGGTGTACCGGTCCTCGTTTTCATAGAAGCAGACGGCGAGATCCGCCTGCGCGGCGCGGGCAAGCGCCTCCTGATAAGACGAAAGCGCGACGATCCGCGGGATCCTGCCGCGGCGGCTCTGCTCCGCGGCGGAGGCGGCGATCTTCTGCCAGCGCTCCAGCTTGTTTTTCAGCGATTTCGCGTCCGGGCGGGACACGCACCGCGCGGAGGGAAAGCAGACCAGCTCGCTCGCGCCGAGCTCGGTGGCCTTCTGGATGACGTGCTCGAATTTATCCGACTTCGCGAACGCCATATAGACCGCGCAGGAGACGGCGGCCTCGCTCTCGGCAGGGGAGCTCGCGTGAACGACCAGACTGATCTGCCCGTTCGCGACGTCCGACACCGTGCAGCGGTAGTCCGTGCCCTCCGCGTCGCAGACGGTGACCTCGTCGCCGTTTTTCAGCCGCAGCACCTTCGCGTGCGCGGCGTTCTCGCCGGTCAGCGTCATAAAGTTCGCGCCGATCTCTTCTTTCGGAACAAAAAATCTGGGCATAGCCATCCCTCCCGTCCCTCCCATTGTAACAGAGAACGAAAAAAACCGCAAGAGGCGAAAAAGGGGCTTGACAAACCCGTCAATTCGCTATACAATAGCAAAGCAAATCGGATATGCGAGTGTGCTGGAATAGGTAGACAGGCACGTTTGAGGGGCGTGTGACAACCGTCGTGTGCGTTCAAGTCGCATCACTCGCACCATGGAAAAAGGCACCGGACGGTGTCTTTTTTCTTTCGGAGGCACATTACTTATGACGATATTTGACTTGATCGTGACGGCGATCGCGCTGTCGATGGACGCGTTCGCGGTGTCCATCGGCAAGGGACTGTCCACGCGGAACGTCCGGCTGAAGCACGGGCTGATCTGCGGCGCGTATTTCGGCGGCTTCCAGGCGCTGATGCCGCTGATCGGCTTCCTGCTCGCGAACTCGTTCGCCGACTATATCAAGACCTACGACCACTGGATCGCCTTCGCGCTGCTCGCGCTCATCGGCGCGAACATGATCCGCGAGGCCTTCTCGAAAGAGGAGGAAGCGGTCGACAGTTCCTTCTCCGTGAAGACCATGCTGCTGCTCGCCGTCGCCACCAGCATCGACGCGCTGGCGACCGGCGTCTCTTTCGCGCTCACGGACACGAACATCTGGACGGCGATCGCCCTGATCGGCGCGACGACCTTCGTCTTCTCGGCGGCCGGCGTGAAGATCGGCAGCGTGTTCGGCAGCAAGTATCAGTCGAAGGCGGAATTCATCGGCGGCGTGATCCTGATCCTGATGGGGATCAAGATCCTGCTCGAGCACATGACGGGCGCCGCATAGGAGAAACCATGGAACTTTGGGATGTATACGACGAGAACCGCAAGCCGCTCGGCAGAACGCACGTGCGCGGCAGACGGATGAGAAAAGGCGAGTATCATCTGGTCGTTTTCGTCTGGGTATTCAACAGCCGCGGCGAGCTGCTGCTGACAAAACGCTCGCCGGAAAAGCGGAGCTTTCCGAACAAATGGGATCCGACCGGCGGCGCGGCGCTGGCAGGGGAGAACAGCCTCCGGGCGGTGCAGCGCGAGCTGTTCGAGGAGACGGGGATCCGCGCCGAACAGAGCGAGTTCGTCTGGGTCGATACCTACCGCCGCGCCGGCAAGCACGACATCTGCGACGTCTACTTCCTGCGCAGGGACGCGGAGCCGGACGAGCTCGTCATGCAGGCGGGCGAGACCTGCGGCGCGATGTGGGTCGACCGGCGGGAGCTGGAGCGCATGATCGCGCAGGATATGGTCGCCGCGCCGGACGCGGACCGCTACCGTCTGCTGGGAGAAAAACTCAACGGCTGGCTGAAATAAGAGATTTGGTAAAATGAATAAGCCGAAATCGGAATTTTTCTCCGATTTCGGCACTTTTTTCTTAATTATAGTATTGACTGGATAAAAAAAGTGTGGTAGAATTGTACCCTATGCTGCGGAAATATCGCATAGCACCAAATTCCACCCACTATCAGCATTATACCACGGGTTTCCGCAGGGCGCAAGAGGGCAGAGCGACAAACAGTCAACTGCTCCGGGCGTATCGTAAACCGTGAACAACACACCCAATGCTACAGAAAGGCTGTGATGACCCATATGCAAACCAAGGACGTGAAGTTCGGAAAGACCGAGCGCAAGAGCTACGCCAAGTACCGGGAGATCCTGCAGATGCCGAATCTGCTGAAGATCCAGAAGGATTCCTACAACTGGTTCCTGAACGAAGGCCTGCGCGAAGTGTTTCACGACGTCGCGGCGATCACCGACTACACCGGCAACCTCGAGCTGTCCTTCCTCGACTACTCCCTCGACGAAAAGCCCAAGTACACCGTCGAAGAGTGCAAGGAACGCGACGCGACCTACGCCAAGCCCATCAAGGTCCGTGTCCGCCTGCTGAATAAGCAGACCGGCGAGATCAAGGATCAGGAGATCTTCATGGGCGATTTCCCGCTCATGACGAACGGCGGCACCTTTGTGATCAACGGCGCGGAGCGCGTCATCGTATCGCAGATCGTGCGCAGCCCCGGCATGTACTACGGCGATACCGTGGACAAGGCTGATCAGCACACCTATACCGCCACTGTCATTCCGTACCGCGGCGCATGGCTCGAGTATGAGACCGATCTGCAGAACGCCTTCTTCGTCCGCATCGACAAGAATCGCAAGCTGCCGATCACCTGTCTGATCCGCGCTCTCGGCGTGGAGACCGACGCGGACATCATCGACATGTTCGGCGAGGACGCCTTCATCAAGTCGACGATGGAAAAGGATCCCTGCAAGACTCGCGAGGACAGCCTGCTGGAGATCTATCGCCGCCTGCGTCCGGGCGAGCCGCCCACTGTGGACAGCGCCCTTGCGTATCTGGACGCTCTGTTCTTCGACCCGCGCCGCTACGACGTGTCGAAGGTCGGCCGTTATAAGTTCAACAAGAAGATGGACATCTGGAGCCGCCTGAGCGGACAGGAGCTCGCGCAGCCCATCGCCGATCCGCGCACCGGCGAGATCCTGGCGATGCCCGGCGAGGTCATCAGCCGCGCCAGAGCGAAGGAGATTTCCGCCCGCGGCGTCTGCGAGGCCGTCATCAAGGTCAACGACCGCGAGCACCGGATCTTCTCCAACCTCATGGTCGATATGAAGCAGTTCGTCGATTTCGACCCCGAGGAATTCGGCATCCATGAAAAGGTCTGCCGCAAGGTCCTCTTCGAGATGCTCGATACCGTTCCCGCCGACGGCTGGAAGGAAGCCATCGAGGAGCGCATCGACGACCTGATCCCGAAGCACATCACGCCGGACGATATTCTGGCGTCCATCAACTACCTGACCAGCGTGACCGTCGGCGTCGGCACGACCGACGACATCGACCACCTCGGCAACCGCCGTCTGCGCTGCGTCGGCGAGCTGCTGCAGAACCAGTTCCGCGTCGGCTTCACCCGTCTCGAGCGCGTCATCCGCGAGCGCATGACGGTGCAGGACATGGAAACGGTCACCCCGCAGAGCCTCATCAACATCCGTCCCGTGACCGCGGTCATCAAGGAGTTCTTCGGTTCCTCTCCGCTGTCGCAGTTTATGGATCAGAACAACCCCCTGGCGGAGCTGACGCATAAGCGCCGTCTGTCCGCCCTCGGCCCCGGCGGCCTGTCGAGAGAGCGCGCCTCTTTCGACGTCCGAGACGTGCACTACAGCCACTACGGCCGTATGTGCCCGATCGAGACGCCGGAAGGTCCGAACATCGGCCTGATCAACTATCTGGCGAGCTTCGCGAAGATCAACGAGTACGGCTTCGTCGAAGCGCCGTACCGCAAGGTCGAGAAGATTTATGACGAGAATGGCAAGTACGTCGCCTCCCGCGTGACGGACGAGGTCGAATACATGCCCGCCGACGTCGAAGACGACTACTGCGTGGCGCAGGCGAAGGAGCCGGTCGACGAGAACGGCTATCTGATCAATTCCCGCATCACCTGCCGTCACCGCGACGAGATCATCGCCGTCGACCGCGAGAGCATCGACTATCTCGACGTCTCCCCGAAGATGATGACCTCTATCGCGACCGCGTTCATCCCGTTCCTCCAGAACGACGACGCGAACCGCGCCCTGATGGGCGCGAACATGCAGAGACAGGCCGTTCCGCTGATGGTCACCGAAGCGCCGATCGTCGCGACCGGCATCGAGCAGAAGTGCGCGGTGGACTCTGAGGTCTGTCTCAAGGCGGAAGGCGACGGCGTCGTGACCCGCGTGAGCGCCAACGTGATCACCGTCCGCTATGACGACGGCGAGATCAAGGACTATCTCCTGACCAAGTTCGCCCGCTCCAACCAGGGCACCTGCATCAACCAGCGCCCGATCGTCGAAGTCGGCGAGCGCGTGACGAACGATCAGATCATCGCCGACGGCCCCGCCTGCGCACAGGGCGAGATCGCGCTGGGCAAGAACGTCCTGATCGGCTTCGTCACCTGGGAAGGCTACAACTACGAGGACGCGATCCTCCTGAACGAGCGTCTGGTCAAGGAAGACGTCTTTACCTCCATCCATATCGAGGAGTATGAGACCGAAGCCCGCGACACCAAGCTCGGCCCGGAAGAGATCACCCGCGACATCCCGAACGTCGGCGAGGACACCCTCAAGGATCTGGACGAAGACGGCGTCATCCGCATCGGCGCGGAAGTCAAGTCCGGCGATTATTTGGTCGGCAAGGTCACCCCGAAGGGCGAGACCGAGCTGACCGCGGAGGAGCGCCTGCTTCGCGCAATCTTCGGCGAGAAGGCGCGCGAAGTCCGCGACACCTCCCTGAAGGTCCCGCACGGCGAGGCCGGCATCATCGTCGACGTCAAAGTCTTCAAGCGCTCGAACGGCGACGAGCTGCCCCCCGGCGTCAGCAAGAGCGTCCGCGTCTATATCGCCCAGAAGCGTAAGATCTCCGTCGGCGATAAGATGGCGGGCCGCCACGGCAACAAGGGCGTCGTTTCCCGCGTCCTGCCGGAGGAGGATATGCCCTTCCTGCCGGACGGCACTCCGCTGGATATCGTTCTGAATCCGCTGGGCGTTCCGTCCCGTATGAACATCGGACAGGTCCTGGAAGTCCACCTCGGCTACGCCGCCCACGCCCTCGGCTGGAAGGTCGCCACCCCGATCTTCGACGGCGCGAACGAGAAGGACATCCGCGAGACTCTGCAGCTGGCGGGTCTGCGCGAAGACGGCAAGACCGTCCTTTACGACGGACGCACCGGCGAGCCGTTCGACAACCTCGTCACGGTCGGCTATCCGTACTTCCTCAAGCTGCACCACCTGGTCGACGATAAGATCCACGCCCGTTCCACCGGCCCGTACAGCCTCGTGACCCAGCAGCCGCTGGGCGGCAAGGCGCAGTTCGGCGGCCAGCGTTTCGGCGAAATGGAAGTCTGGGCGCTGGAAGCTTACGGCGCGGCCTACACCCTGCAGGAGATCCTGACGGTCAAGTCCGACGACGTGACCGGCCGTGTCAAGACCTACGAAGCGATCGTCAAGGGACACAACGTCCCGAAGCCCGGCGTTCCGGAATCCTTCAAGGTCCTGGTCAAGGAGCTCCAGTCCCTCTGCCTCGACGTCCGTGTGCTGGACGATCAGGGCGAGGAGATCGAGCTGCGTGAGGACGACGAAGACGACGTCGTCTACACCGCAGGCAACGAGACCTTCATCACCGATGAAAACGAAGTGCTTTCTTCCGGCTTCGCCATCGATCCGGACAGCCTGGACAGCGACGTGTCCGCGCTTTCCCAGATCATCGGCCTGACCGACGATGAGAGCGACGATATGGACGAGGCTTACGACGATTCGGAAGCCGATGACGAAGAGTAAAGGAGGAGCAATACGATGAGCAATAAGACATTCAGCGCTATTAAGATCGGCATTGCTTCGCCGGAAATGATTCGCGACTGGTCCTACGGCGAGGTCAAGAAGCCGGAGACCATCAACTACCGCACCCTGAAGCCGGAGCGCGACGGCCTGTTCTGCGAAAAGATCTTCGGGCCGACGAAGGACTGGGAGTGCCACTGCGGCAAGTACAAGAAGATCCGCTTCAAGGGCAAGATCTGCGACCGCTGCGGCGTCGAGGTCACCAAGGCAAAGGTGCGCCGCGAGCGCATGGGCCATATCGACCTTGCCGCGCCGTGCAGCCATATCTGGTATTTCAAGGGCATCCCGTCCCGCATGGGTCTGCTCCTGGATATCAGCCCCCGCATTCTGGAAAAAGTTCTCTATTTCGCGAGCTATATCGTCACCGATCCCGGCTACGCGCCGCTGAGCAAGGGCCAGATCATCAACGAAAAAGAATACCGCGATATGCGTGAAAAGTATGAGGACGATTTTGACGCCGGCATGGGCGCGGAGGCAGTCAAGAAGCTGCTTGCCGACATCGACCTGGAAGAGCTTTCCGAGCAGCTCCGCAGCGAGCTCAAGGGAGCCAACGGCCAGAAGAAGCTGCGCATCATCAAGCGTCTGGAGGTCGTCGAGGCCTTCCGTCTGTCCGGCAACAAGCCGGAGTGGATGGTCATGGACGTCCTGCCCGTCATCCCGCCCGAGATCCGTCCGATGGTGCAGCTCGACGGCGGCCGCTTCGCAACGAGCGACCTGAACGACCTGTACCGCCGCGTCATCAACCGCAACAACCGTCTGAAGAGACTGATCCAGCTCAGCGCGCCCGACATCATCATCCGCAACGAGAAGCGGATGCTGCAGGAAGCGGTTGACGCTCTGATCGACAACGGCCGCCGCGGCCGCGCCGTCACCGGCGCGAACAACCGCGCGCTGAAATCCCTGTCCGATATGCTCAAGGGCAAGCAGGGCCGTTTCCGTCAGAACCTGCTGGGCAAGCGCGTCGACTACTCCGGCCGTAGCGTTATCGTCGTCGGCCCGGAACTCAAGCTCTATCAGTGCGGCGTGCCGAAGGAAATGGCGATCGAGCTCTTCCGTCCGTTCGTGATGAAGAAGCTCGTCGAAGACGGCGTCGCCAACAACATCAAGAGCGCGAAGAAGAAGATCGACAAGGGCGAGCCCGAGGTCTGGGACGCGCTCGAAGACATCATCAAGGATCGTCCGGTCATGCTGAACCGCGCGCCGACCCTGCACAGACTCGGCATCCAGGCCTTTGAGCCGGTGCTGGTCGAGGGCCGCGCCCTCAAGCTCCATCCGCTGTGCTGCACCGCGTTCAACGCGGACTTCGACGGCGACCAGATGGCGATCCACGTTCCGCTGTCCGCAGAGGCGCAGGCGGAAGCCCGTATGCTGATGCTCTCGGCGAACAACCTCCTGCGTCCGCAGGACGGCAAGCCGGTCACCGTGCCGACGCAGGATATGATCCTCGGCACCTACTACCTCACTTACGTCCGTCTTGGCAAGACCGAGAAGGGCGCGGAAGAGGTCATTGTGACCGATAAGGGCGACTTCGATCTGCCGGAAGGCGAGCTTGTCGACGGCGATCTGGTCGAGGCGGCTCTGGACGAGGCGGAGCGCACCCATAAGAAGGCTCCGCAGTTCATGGCGAAGCACGCTTATTCCAGCGTCGACGAGGCGATCACCGCCTACACCTGCGGCGCGATCGGCCTGCACGCGCCGATCCGTGTCCGCTACGGCAAGGAGATCGACGGCGTGATGCAGTACAAGCTCATCAACGCCACGGTCGGCAGACTCATCTTCAACGAGCCGATCCCGCAGGATCTCGGCTTCGTGGACCGCAGCAAGCCCGAAAACGCCTTCGATCTGGAGATCAGCTTCCTGGTCGGCAAGAAGAAGCTCGGCGTCATCATCGACAAGTGCATCCGCAAGCACGGCTTCACCATCGCGACCGAAATGCTCGACCGCGTGAAGGCGCTCGGCTACAAGTACTCCACCAAGGGCGCGATCACCGTCTCCATCGCGGACATGGCGATCCCCGAAAAGAAGTACGCGCTGGTCGCGGCGGCGGAAGAAGAGGCCGTCAAGATCGACCGCAAGTATAAGCGCGGCTTCATCACCAACGAAGAGCGCTACCGTCTGGTCGTCAACCAGTGGGAGCAGACCATCAAGGACGTCACCGGCGCCCTGCAGGAAAACCTCGACCGCTTCAACCCCATCTATATGATGGCGGACTCCGGCGCCCGAGGCAGCATGAACCAGATCCGTCAGCTCGCCGGCATGCGCGGCCTGATGGCGGACACCAACGGCCGCACGATCGAGATCCCGATCAAGGCGAACTTCCGTGAAGGCCTGTCCGTTCTGGAATACTTCATCTCTTCCAGAGGCGCGCGCAAGGGCCTGACCGACACCGCGCTGCGTACCGCGGACTCCGGTTATCTGACCCGCCGTCTGGTCGACGTCTCGCAGGAGGTCATCATCCGCGAGCAGGACTGCGGCACGAAGCACGGCATCCACCTTGCCGAAGTCGTCGAAAAGGGCCAGATCATCGAGAGCTTTGCCTCCCGCATCCACGGCCGCTACCCGGTGACCGACATTCTCGATCCCGAGACCGGCGAAGTGCTGATCCCGAGCACCAAGATGATGATGGAAGAAGACGCCAAGCTGCTTGAAGCGCACGGCATCCACAGCGTCTACGCCCGTACCGTCCTCGGCTGCCGCGCCCGCAGCGGTGTGTGCGCCAAGTGCTACGGCATGAACCTTGCCACCTCCGAGCTCGTCAATCTCGGCGAGGCGGTCGGCATCATCGCCGCGCAGTCCATCGGCGAGCCGGGCACCCAGCTGACCATGCGTACCTTCCACACCGGCGGCGTCGCGGGCGACGACATCACCCAGGGTCTGCCCCGTGTTGAGGAACTGTTCGAGGCCCGCAAGCCGAAGAAGATGGCGATCATCTCTGAAATCGACGGCGTTGCCGACGTGGACGAGAGCCACCGCAGCGCGCTGCGCGACATCACGATCACTGCGGACGACGGCGAAGTGAAGATCTATCAGGTCCCGTATTCCGTCGGCCTCAAGGTCGAGACCGGCAAGCGCATCAAGAAGGGCGAGCCCATCACCGACGGCGCGCTCAACCCGCACGACGTGCTCCGTATCTCCGGCGTCGAGGCAGTGCAGAACTACCTGACGCAGGGCGTTCTGGCGGTGTACCGTCAGCAGGGCGTCGACATCAACGACAAGCACATCGAGGTTATCATCCGTCAGATGATGCGCAAGGTGCGCGTCGAGGACGTCGGCGACACCGAGCTGCTCAGCGGCACGGTCATCGACGTCTACGAATTCGACGACGCCAACGACAAGATCCAGGCTCGCATCGACGCGGGCGAAACGGATCTGCGTCCCGCGACCTGCACGCTGCTGCTCATGGGCATCACCAAGGCTTCACTGGCGACCGAATCCTTCCTGTCCGCTGCCTCCTTCCAGGAGACCACCAAGGTCCTGACCGAGGCCGCGATCAAGGGCAAGATCGACCACCTGGTCGGTTTGAAGGAGAACGTCATCATCGGCAAGCTGATCCCGGCAGGCTCCGGACTCGACATCTACCGCGACTACACCGCGAGCGAGTGGCCGGAATCCGAGGTCACGCAGGACATGATCGACAACGAAGTCAGATAATCGAAAATAACGCGAAAAAGAGGTCTGAACCCCCGTTCAGACCTCTTTTTGTATGCATTTTTCAGATAATTTGAGCTTGTCATCGCGCGGCCGACGAAGTCAGCCGCGGCAATCTGACCGCTGCAGGGCAAGGAGATGTATCGTTTTGCGGAAAATGCAACAAGCCTGTCATTGCCCGGCACGTCCGGGCAATCTGTCCGTTGCAGGCTTGGCAACTGTACCGGAATATGCCGCCCCTACGGAATAGGACGGAGGCATCACTGTAGGGGCACCCGTCGGGCACCCGCATAACCTGTGCCGTTATCAGGTTTCGAGGAAGCGTCCCTCATCGATACGCACAGATTGCCACGGTCGCAAGCGACCTCGCAATGAAAAACAAAAACATATTTCGTTTTTCACCAAAGCGTCCCGCAACGCGTGGCACAGATTGCCCGCATAAAGCGGGCAATGACAGGGGAGATCGCAAGGAATACAAATGGTTATTTTTTACACAGAATAACGCTTTTTGCCCTGCTTTTTTGGCAATTTTCTATGATTTTTCACCGATTTTCTCTTGCGTTCTTAGACATAATAGTGTATACTGTTAATTAGAGTAATGGGAGAAATGCGCCTTTTCGGGCGCGATCCCGCAGACGCGCGGAAACCGCGCGTTCATAAAGGAGGCAAAACAATGTCGGCAACAAAAATCGGCGATCGAATCGTGCGAGTCGACGCCGTGCAGAAAGCGCGCGGCGAAGCAAAATACGTCTGCGACATGACGCTCCCGGACATGCAGTACGCCTATCTGGTGCGCTCCACCGTTCCGAGAGGCAAGATCCTGAACATCTCGCTGCCGGACTTCCCCGAGGGCTATTCTTTCATCTCCGCGAAGGACATTCCTGAGGGCGGAAAGAACGAGCTGTGGATGATCGCCAAGGACTGGCGCTGCTTCGCGGAGGACTACGTCCTCTACGTCGGCGAGACGATCGGCCTTGTGGTCGGCCCGGACCGCGGCGTGCTGAAAGAGCTCAAGAGCAAGATCAAGATCGACTATGAGGAGCAGACCCCTGCCGTCACGATTGACGACGGCATCAACAGCGTCGGCGGCCCGATGTTCCCCGAGAAGAACAGCAACGTGATGTGCGAGCTGTTCTGCGAGAAGGGAAGACCCATGGAAGAGGTCTTCGCCGAGGCGGACGAGGTCTTTGAGGAGACCATCACCACGCCCTATCAGGAGCACGTCCATCTGGAGACCAACAGCGCGATCGCGGACATGGAAGACGGCAAGTTCGTCTTCTACGCTTCCGCGCAGTGCCCGTTCTACATCCGCAAATCCATCGCCGGTCTGCTGAACGTCCCGTATGATCACATTATCGTCCGGCAGATGACCACCGGCGGCGCGTTCGGCGGCAAGGAGCATTTCCCGGACGTCATCTGCGGCGCGCTGCTCGTCGCGGAGAACGTGATCCGCAAGCCGATCAAGGTGGTCTTCGACCGTGAGGAGGACACGCAGTTCTCCGTCAAGCGTCACCCGTCCAAGTGCGTTTACAAGTCCGCGATCAAGGACGGCAGAGTCATCGGCGTGCAGGGACATATCTACTACAACTGCGGCGCGTACTTAGCTTCCTCCTACGTCGTTCTCCAGCGCGGCGTCTTCCACGCGAACGGCGTCTATACCTTCCCGAACACCTACCTCAAGGGCGAGGGCATCGGCACGAACACCTTCCCGACCTGCGCGTTCCGCGGCTTCGGCGCGCCGCAGACGCTGTTCGCCATCGAGACCCATATGGATCATATCGCGCGGCATCTGGGCGTCGATCCGCTGGAATTCAAGATGAAGCACGTCTGCAAGCGCGGCGACGAGACGACCACGAACGGCCACATCATCGAAGAGGTCAAGCTGCCGGAGATGATCGACGTTCTGACGAAGGAATCCGACTACTGGCGCAAGGCGAAGGAATACAAGCCCGGCTGCGGCAGGGGCATCGGCGTCGCGATGTACAACCACGGCGGCGCGTTCACCGGCAACGGCGAGCAGGCGATCATCAAGGCGCACTCCCTGCTGGTGAAGAAGGGCGACAAGGTCACCATTCTCGTCGGCTCGACCGAGATGGGCCAGGGCTTCAAGACCTCCCTGCGGAAGATCTGCGCGTCCACGCTTGGCATCTCCATCGACGACGTCGACTATCCCGATCCCGACACCTCGAAGGTCGTCGACTCCGGCCCGACCGCGGCCTCCCGTTCGACGATGATCGTCGGCAGGTTGGTCGAGCGCGCAGCGCAGCAGATGAAGGAGCGCTGGGACGAAGGCGACTTCTCCGTCGAGGTCGAATACGAGCATCCCGAGGGCTATCCGTGGGATCAGGCGACCTTCCGCGGCGACGCGTATCTCGGCTACGGCTGGGGCGCGGCGATCATCGAGGTCGAGGTCGACAAGCTGACCAACGAGGTCAAGACCGTCGGCATCTGGTCGTCCCATGAGATCGGCAAGGCGATCGACGAGCTGATCGTCCACGGCCAGATCAACGGCGGCATCATCCAGTCGCTCGGCTACGGCTCCATGGAGAAGCTGGAGAACCGCAAGGGCTTCTTCAAGCAAAAGAGCATGTCCGACTACGTCATCCCGACGTCCATGGACTTCCCCAAGCAGTTCTACCACATTCAGGAGAACCCGTACCCCTGGGGCCCCAGCGGCGCGAAGGGCATGGGCGAGCTGGTCTTCAACGGCGCGTCCGCGGCCTTTGTCGACGCGGTCGAGCGTGCGCTGAACACGAAGTTCAATTCCATTCCGATCCCCCCGGAAGATATTGAGGAGGCGTTGAAGAATGTACAGTGATGTTCAATTTAAGCTGAACGGCAAGGAAATGCGCTATGAGGGCGACCCGCTTCGCAGACTTCTGGACGTGCTCCGCGACGACTACGGTCTGACCGGCTCCAAGGAAGGCTGCGGCGAGGGCGAATGCGGCGCGTGCTCCATCGTCAAGGACGGCGAGCTGGTCACGAGCTGCATCATCCCGATCGGCGCGGTGAACGGCTGTGAACTGCTGACCATCGAGGGCATCCGCGACACCGAAAAGGGCAAATGCATCATCGACGCGTTTGCGGAGGGCGGCGCGGTCCAGTGCGGCTTCTGCATTCCCGGCATGGTCATGGCAGCCTACTGCCTGCTGAACAAGAACCCCGATCCGACGGAGGAAGAGATCCGCGTCGGCATCAGCGGCAACATCTGCCGCTGCACCGGATACGACCTGATCGTCGAGTCCATCCGGCTGGCGGCGCAGAAAGGAGCAGCGCTATGGAACAGGTAAAATGCTTCATGCCTCAGACCCTGCAGGAGGCGCTCGAGATCCGCAAAGAGTATCACGCGACGATCCTCGCGGGCGGCTCCGACCTGATGGTCTCCAACAGCATGGGCGCAGGCATTACGCCCGCGTTCAAGGGCCCCGTGATGATCCTCACCGGCGTGAAGGAGCTCAAGGGCATCCGCAAAAACGCCGACGGCAGCGTGTCCATCGGCGCGCTGACGACCTCCGCGGAGATCAGCCGCTCCGAGCTGGTGCATCCGCTCCTGATCGACGCCGCCTCCCGCATGGGCGCGATCGCCCTGCGCAACAGCGCGACCATCGGCGGCAACATCGGCAACGCCTCCCCGAAGGGCGACATGCCGCAGCCGCTGATCCTGCTCGACGCCGAGCTCGTGCTCAAGAGCCTGGACGGCGAACGCAGAATGAAGGTCGACGATTTCATCCTCGGCAGCAAGAAAACCGCGCTGCATGACGACGAGATCATCACCGAAGTCATCCTGCCGCCGCAGGAGTTTACCCACATCTTCTACCGCAAGATCGGTATGCGGCGCGCGAACGCGATCTCCAAGCTGACGCTCTCGGCAGCCGCGACCGTCAGGGACGGCGTCGTCGTCGACTTCCGCGCCTCCTCCGGCGCGGCGGGCCCGAAGGTCGCAAGATCCAGAGCGGCGGAAGAACTGCTGATCGGCAGGAAGCTCTCCGAGCTGCCCGCCGTCAAAGACGAATTCCTGGACGCGTGGAACGGCGTCATCAGCCCGCACGCGATGCCGGAATACAGAAGAAACTCCACCAGAAGAATGCTGGCATACTTTATCGACGCGCTCGCCGCCGGCCATCCGGCAGGCAGAGTCGAATGATCGGAGGTCTGAACGATGATCTACAAACCGACCACCCTCCGCGAGGCGGTCGCCCTGCGGGCGGACCACGCGGACGATTCCGTTTATCTCGCCGGCGGCACCGACGACCTGCGCCTCGGCTCCGAGGCCGCGGGCAAGGACCTGATCGACCTCAACGGCCTTGTTGATACGAAGATCGAAGTCAAGGACGGCAAGCTGCGGATCGGCGGCCTTGCGACATTGCAGGAGGTCGTCGAAAGCCCGCTCGTTCCCGCGTTTTTGAAGGAAGCGGCGAAGTTCTGTTCCTCCTTTGAGAAGCGGAATGCCGCGACCGTCGGCGGCAACCTCGCGCTGCGCCGGGACGACAGCTACCTCGCTGCCGCGATGTGCGCGGCGGAGGCGACCCTGCTGCTTTGCACGAAGGAAGGCGAGAAGGAGATCCCCGTCGCCGACTTCCTGCGCTGCGGCTGTACGCCGGTCATCGAGGCGATCCTCCTTGATCCCGACCGTACCGGCTGGGTCAAGCGCTTCGGCAACACCGCCGCCTCCCACGCCGCCGTGATCGCGGCCCAGAGCGGCAGCGTGTACGCCCTCACCGTCCACGGCAGCGGTCTCGCTGTCGGCGACAGCCCCGCGATCTATGAAAAGCTGGCGTACAAGGACGATCTGACCGGCGGCGCGGACTACAAGAAGTATCTTGCCAAGATCGTTTTTGAACAGGGGAGGTAAGCGCGATGGAATTTAAATGCAAGATCAACGGCGAGCTTCGCACGCTGACCGGCGAGCCTGCCGAGCGGTTACGGGACGTTCTCTACCGCAGCGGCTATCTCTCCGTCCGTGACAGCGACGACGCGGAAGGCTTTGCCGGCTCCGATACGATCGTTTTCAACGGAAAGCTGCGTTACTCCAACCTCATCCTCCTGTATCAGGCGGAAGGCGCCGAGATCCGCACGGCGGAAGGCCTTCTGAACGGCAGAGAGCTCAACTTCGTGCAGAAGGCCATGATCTCCGCGGGCATCGTTGCCAGCGCGTACAACGCGCCGACGGCCGCGCTGATCCTGACGTGGCTGCTGGAACAGAAGCCGTACCCCACCAGAGAGGAAATCAAAGAAGTTCTGACCGGCATTTTCATCCGTGACGCCGGCTATGAGCATTACTATCTTGCCGTCAAGCTGGCGATCGAACTGCGCGACACCGGCGCGTATCAGAGCGAGATCGCGCCCTCCTTCCGTCCGAAGCTTGAGATCGTCGGCAAGCCGATGGACAAGATCGACGGCGCGGCGCTGGTCTCCGGCGAGCCGGTCTTCGTCGAGGACAAGGTCCCCGCGAACGCCTGGGTGCTGCACGTGATCCGCAGCCCGTTCGCGAGCGCGTACATCAAGTCAATCGACATTTCCGAGGCGGAAAAGCTGGACGGCGTCGCCGCGATCATCACCGCGGAGAACTGCCCGGACGTCTACTACATGCAGGCAGGCCAGGGCAACCCAGAACCGTCGCCGCATGACCGCCGCCTGTTCAACCGCAAGGTGCGCCACGTCGGCGACCGCGTCGCGGGCATCGTGGCAAGAACGAAGGAGATCGCCGACAAGGCGGCCTCCCTGATCAAAGTCGAATACGAGCCGACCGAAGCCGTCTATACCGTCGAAGAGGCGATGGCGCCCGGCGCGCCGCTCGTGCACAACGGCCCCGTGCAGTACAACGCCGGCGCTCCCGCCGATCTGGACGAATTCAACGCCAGAGCGGGCGATCCCCGCGAGGGCAAGGTCATCTATCAGTTCCCGCTCGGCGCGAACATCCAGAAGAACATCGCCGCATCCAACAAGGGCGGCATCGGCGACGTGGAGAAGGCCTTTGCCGAGGCGGACGCGGTCGTCGACCACACCTATCAGACGAGTCAGATCCAGCATACGCCGCTGGAGCCGCACGTCTGCTACGCCCACGTCGAGCAGGGCAGACTGGTGCTCAACTGCTCCACGCAGGTGCCCTACCACGTCAGAAGAATCGTGAGCTGGGTCTGCGGCATCCCCGAGAACAAGATCCACGTCATCAAGGAGCGTGTCGGCGGCGGCTACGGCGCGAAGCAGGACATTCTGGTCGAAGAGCTGACCGGCTACGCCGCGTGGATCACCGGCAAGCCCGTTTACTACAGAAACACCCGTGAGGAAGAATTCATCGCCAACTCCACTCGCCACCCGATGCGCGTCCGCGTCAAGATGGGCGGCAAGAAGGACGGCACGATCACGGCGATCTTCCTCGAAGTCTGTGCCAACACCGGCCCGTTCGGCAACCACTGCCTGACCGTCCCGATGAACAGCTGCTCGAAGACCCTGCCGCTGTTCAAGGTCGACAACATGGCGTACGACCTCAAGGTCTTCTACACCAACACCCCGCCCGCCGGCGCCTATCAGGGCTACGGCACGCCCAAGGGCAACTACGGCATCATGATGGCGATGGCGGAGCTTGCGGAAAAGCTCGGCGTCGACTTCAAGCTGATGATCGAGAAGAACCACGTCGAGGAAGGCTATATGCTCGAGATCCTCAAGGGCCTCGGCGAAGGCCGCGAAGGCGCGGTCGTACCCGTCGGCTCCTGCGGCCTGGACGAAGCCATCGAAAAGGGCTGCCAGATGATCGAGTGGGGCAAGAAGGAAGTCTCCGACGATCCCGACTGGAAGATCGGCAAGGGTTTCGCCATGATCATGCAGGGCTCCGGCCTGCCGGGCCTTGACCACGCGGAAGCGATCGCGAAGCTCGAGACCGACGGCACGGTCATCCTCAACAGCGGCGGCGCAGACCTCGGCACCGGCCTCGACACGATCTCCGCGAAGATCGTCGCCGAAGTGCTGAAGCTCCCGATGGACCGCATCACCGTCGTCTCCGGCGATACCGACGCCTGCGCGTTCGATACCGGTTCCTACGCGTCCTCCGGCACGTTCTTCTCCGGCAACGCGTCCCTCGTCGCTTCCAAAAAGCTCAAAGAGCTGATCCTGAAAGAGGCGGCGCTGCAGCTCGAGGAGAAGGTCGAGGATCTGGACGTCCGCGCGCCCGGCGAGGTTTACTCCAAGGCCACCGGCGCGTCGATCAGCTACTATGAGCTGACCCACACCGCCACCTCCGGCGGCGGCAGGGGACAGATGATCGCCCACGGCAGCTTTATCACGACGGCTTCCTCCGTCCCGTACGGCGCGCACTTCGCGCAGGTCGCGGTCAACGTGAAGACCGGCGAGATCAAGGTGCAGAAGTTCTACGCCCTGCAGGACGCCGGCACGCCGATCAACCCGGAATGCGCCCTGACGCAGATCTACGGCGCGGTCATGAAGTCCATCGGCCACAGCCTGTACGAGGGCATGTACCTCGACGAAAACGGCAAGTGCGTCAACGCCAACCTGACCGACTACGGCGCGCCGATGATCAACGAAGCGCCGGACGACTTCAAGTCCGTCCTCGTCGACGTCGACGACAAGTTCGGCCCCTTCGGCGCGAAGTCCATCTCCGAGATCGCCTGCAACGGCGCGGCACCCGCGATCGGCATCGCCATCCACGACGCCTGCGGCGTGTGGCTCAGAGACTGGCCGATGACGCCGGAAAAGATCCTGAAGGCGCTTGGAAAGATCTGATTCAGGCAGCCAATGAAGCCCCAAACCGTCGAAACAGAGTGATTCTTAACACGCATGTCATTGCCACGCCGGTTGAAAACCGGCGTGGCAATCTGTCCCTTCCGGTTTTGAACAACTGAGAACACCCCGTATCTTGTAACGAGATACGGGGTGTTTTTTGCTTCAAAATAAAACATATGTTCAAAAATATGAAATTCCGGCAGAAAACGCCGAAAAAAATCACAAAAATGCCATAGAAAATGCGAAAAAGTGATTGCATTTTCAATTCTGTAATAGTATACTAATATCAAAGTGGAGCAAAATGGATGAAAAATGAGCAAAATGGAGTGAGGTGAAGGGAATGTACGGCAAATATCAACATGCTTTGGATGCGAAGGGAAGACTGTTCGTTCCCGCGAAGCTCCGTGACGAGCTCGGCGCGTCCTTCTATATCGCGAAGGCGCCGGACGCCTGCCTGACGGTCTATCCCGAGGAAGAATGGCGGAAGGTGCTCGACCACTGCAACGAGCTGCCGTCCTCCAAGGCGCGCGCCATGCGCTTCTTCTTCGCGAACGTCGCCAAGTGCGAGCCGGACAAGCAGGGGAGATTCCTCCTGCCGGAATCCTTCCGCGAGTACGCGGGGATCACGCAGGAGGTCGTCTTCCTCGGCCAGGCGGGCCGCGCGGAGATCTGGTCGGCTGAACGCTACGCGGCGGAGGAGGAGAAGTTCCTCACGCCCGAGGCGATCGCCGCCGTGATGGAAGAGCTCGGCTTCTGATGGAATTCTCACATAAGTCCGTCCTGCTGGACGAATGCATCGAATATTTGGCGATCAAACCGGACGGGATCTATTTAGACGGCACGCTCGGCGGCGCGGGACATTCCTATGAGATCGCGAAGCGGCTGACGACAGGTCGGCTGATCGGCGTCGACCGCGACACCGCCGCGCTGGAAGCGGCGCGCGAGCGCCTTGCGCCGTTTCTGGACCGCGTGACGATCGTGCATTCCAACTTTTCCGAGCTGGATACGATCCTGAACGGCCTCGGGATCGGAGCCGTCGACGGGATGCTCTTCGATCTGGGCGTATCCTCCCCGCAGCTCGACGACGCGGCGCGCGGCTTTTCCTATATGGCGGACGCGCCGCTGGATATGCGCATGAACCGCGAGGACGCTTTGAGAGCGTACGACGTGGTCAATACCTGGCCGCAGGAGGACCTGCGCAGGATCCTGTACGATTACGGCGAAGAACGCTACGCGCCGCAGATCGCCGCGAGTATCGTGAAAAAGCGCGAGCTTGCGCCGATCGAAACGACGCTGGAACTCGTCGACGTGATCCGCGGCGTGATGCCGCCGCAGGCGCTGCGCGAAAAACAGCACCCGGCGAAGCGGAGCTTTCAGGCGATCCGCATCGCGGTCAACGACGAGCTCGGCGCGGTCAGCAAGCTGATGCAGGCGGCGTTCCGCCGTCTCAACCCCGGCGGACGGCTTTGCGTCATCACGTTCCATTCGCTCGAAGACCGCATCGTCAAGAGCGAAATGCAGCAGGCGGCGCGCGGCTGCACCTGCCCGCCGGAGTTTCCGGTCTGCGTCTGCGGGAAAAAGCCGATCGCGCGGATCATCACAAGAAAACCCGTTCTCTCCGGCGAAACGGAGCTGAACGAGAATCCCCGCGCCCGAAGCGCGAAGCTGCGGGTCGCGGAAAAAATCTGAACGAATGAAAGGGGGCGAACCCGGTGGCAGAGCAATACCGTACGAACGGATCTGCGGCGCTGAATATCTTCACGCAGGAAAGCACGGCGCGGCCGCTGGAACGTCCCCAAAGACTGCCCGACGTTCCGGCGCAGGAAAAACCGAAGGAAAAACTGCGTCTCGTCGTCTCTCCGTTCACGATCGTGGGCGGCGCGGTCGCGCTCTTCATGCTCCTGCTCGTCGTTTTCAGCTTCGTCCGCATGTTCGAGGAGCAGAGCAAGGTCAGCGCCCTGCAGGACACCCGCGCCGCGCTGACGCAGGAGCAGGAACGCCTGACGGCGACCTACGAGCAGTCTCTGGATCTGAAACAGGTGGAGCAGCGCGCCCGACAGCTCGGGATGCGCGAGGCCCAACCGTCACAGATCCGCGAAATAGAAATTGCAGCCGGCGATACCACGCAGGTTTTCGACGTTCCGGAAGAACGCAATATTTTCGAGCAGGTCTTTGACGCATTCCGAAATTTGTTCCGCGACGCGGCGGAATACTTCTCATAGCCTGCGACATATAGTAAACAAGCAGAGCATGGGCGGTGAATGTAATCCCCGCCCATGTTTTTGAACTATATTCCGGAGCGGGGAAGATGCATGAAGCAAACGGCGGCCAGTCCGAGGAGAATGCGCCTGCGCAGGGCGCGGAGCGTGTCCGACACCTACGTTCGAAGGGGCGTGTTCGTCCTGCTGATCCTGTTCGGGATCGCTGCGTTTGCTGTCGTGGCGGGCAGACTGGTCAAACTCATGCTGATCGACCATGAGTATTATCAGTCCAAGGCGATCAGCAACCAGACGCGCTCGACCAGCGTGACGGCGAGCCGCGGCACGATCTACGACCGGAACATGGAAGTGCTGGCGGCGTCCGTCAGCGTGGAGAACATTTTCCTCGACCCGCTGGAACTGTATCAGAACAAGGTCGATATCGACTTTTTGGCGAGCAACCTCGCCTCGATTCTGGATCTGGACGAGGCGTATATCAGGAAGCAGGCGGCGGACACCTCCATGCGCTACAAGGTGCTGCGCCGCAAGCAGCCGAAAGAAACCTGCGACGCGGTGCGGCAGTTCGTCAGCGACAACGAGATCGTCGGCGTCCATCTGGAGCCGGACTCCCTGCGCTATTATCCTAACCACGAAGTCGCGTCCCAGCTCCTGGGGTTCACCAACGTGGAGAACAAGGGCTCGGAGGGCTTGGAGGCTTACTATAACGGCGCTTTGGAGGGCACCGCCGGCGCGGTCATCACGACGAAGGGCAACAACGAGACCGAAATGCTGTACTCCTACGAGACCTACTACGAGGCGACGGACGGAGACAGCCTGGTGCTGACGATCGACCTGACCGTGCAGCGGGCGCTGGAAAAGCAGATGCGCGACGCGATCGACCGCTACGGCGTGAAAAACGGCGCGTTCGGCATCGTCATGGACGCGCAGACCGGCGAGATCGTCGCCATGTCCACGATCGGCGGCTACGATCCGAATCAGTATCTGACGATCTTCGACCCCGAGAAGGACGCGCAGCTGGAAGCGCTCTACGACGCGGCAATGGAGCTGCCGGAGAACAGTACGGAGCGGCAGCAGGCGATCGACGATTACAACAACGCCGTCGCGGCGGAGCGTCTGCGCCAGTGGCGCAACCGCTGTGTGTCCGACGGCTACGAGCCCGGCTCGACCTTCAAGCTGATCACGCTTGCCGCAGGGCTGGACAGCGGAGCGGTGACGCTAAGCGACACCTTCTACTGCGGCGGCAGAGAGACCTTCGAGGGCCGCTCCCAGCCGCTGAACTGCTGGCGGCATCAGGGCCACGGCTCGGAAACGACGGCGCAGGCCCTGCAGAACTCCTGCAACCTCGCCTTCGCGCACATCGGGCTGAAGATCGGCGGCGAGACCTTTTACGACTACTGCAAGGCGTTCGGGCTGTTGGAGCCGACGGGGATCGACCTGCCCGGCGAATCGGGCGGCATCTTCCACACGAAGGAACGCCTTTCCAATTATGACACTTACGGCACGAGCTATCTGATCGCGACCTCCTTCGGCCAGACGGTCAAGCCGACGCCGATCCAGCTCGTCCGCGCCGTCTGTGCGGTCGTCAACGGCGGCTATCTGCTCAAGCCTTACGTCGTCTCTCAGGTGCTCGACGAGAATGGAGAGATCGTCCGTCAGCAGGGGCGCGAGGTCGTCCGGCAGGTCATATCCGAACAGACCTCCGCGACGATGTGCGAGCTGATCGAATCGGTTGTCACCGAGGGCACGGCGAAGAACGCCAACGTGGCGGGCTTCCGCATCGGCGGCAAGACCGGCACCGCGGAAAAGACCGACCAGCGCGAGGAGAACGGCCAGCTCACGAACGACAAGATCGTCTCCTTCGTCGGCATCGCGCCGATGCAGGCCCCGCGCTACGTCGTGCTGATCGCGCTCGACACCCCGGATCCGACGAGCGGGATCTATATCTCCGGCGGCGTGATGGCCGCGCCGACCGTCGCCGCGGTCTTTGAAGATATTCTGCCGTATCTCGGCGTTTCGCCGGAATACGAGGACGGCGACCTGAGCCGCGTCAGCGTCCGCATGCCGGACATAAAAGACATGACGAAGAGTGAAGCCGCCGCGGCATTGAAAGAAGCACAGCTGGATTATCGCGTGATCGGCAGCGGCAGCCGTGTAGTCAGCCAGATCCCCGCGGCGGGAAGACTGCTGCCGGGCGGTTCGACCGTCCTGCTCTACACCGACGACACCATGCCGACCGGGAAGGTGAACGTGCCCGACCTCTTCGGGAAAACGGTCGAGGAGGCGACGCGCGCGCTCAACGACGCCGGCCTGTACCTGCAGGCGAAGGGCACGGACTCGAAGCGCGGCCACGTCGTCGTGACAGCGCAGGACATCCCGCCCGGCACGCAGGTCGAACGCGGCACGACAATTACCGTACTGTTTGCCGACACGACGGATATGGACTAAGGAGAAGCATATGAGATTACAGAAGCTCCTGAACGGAATAGAGATACTGGAGACCAACGCGCCGATGGATCTGGAGATCGGCGGCGTGCGCTATTCCTCGCGGGACGTGGCCGCGGGCGACCTTTTCGTCGCCGTACCCGGCTACGCGACGGACGGCCACAAGTACATCCCAGACGCCGTGCAAAGGGGCGCGGCGGTGGTGCTGTGTGAGCGCGAGACACCGGAAACCGTGCCGTGGGTGCGGGTGCGCTCCTCCCGGGAAGCGCTCTCGAAGCTCGGCGCGAACTGGTACGGCGACCCGTCGGAAAAGATGCAGGTGATCGGCGTGACCGGCACGAACGGCAAGACCTCCGTGACCTATCTGCTGAAAGCTCTGCTGGAAAACGCGATCGGCGCGAAGGTCGGCCTGATCGGCACGATCTGCAATCTGATCGGCGACGAAGTCCTGGAAACCGAGCGCACGACCCCGGAAAGCTTCGATCTGCAGGGCCTGCTAGCGAAAATGGCTGACGCGGGCTGCACGCACGTCGTCATGGAAGTGTCCTCCCACGCGCTGTTCCTTCACCGCGCGGCGAATATTCACTTCCGCGTCGGTGCGTTCACCAACCTGACCGAGGACCATCTGGACTTCCACAAAACGATGGAGGAATACGGCAAGGCGAAGGCGATCCTGTTCCGTCATTGCGACCGCGGCGTCTTCAACGTGAACGATCCCGCGAGCAAGACGATGATTGACGGATCGACCTGCAGCGTGTATACTGTCGGCGTGGAACGCGACGCCGATCTCCGCGCGGAGGAGATCGAGCTCGGCGCGGACCATATCGAAATGAACGTGTTCGAGGGAAGGCAGCGGGCGCACATCCGCCTCGGCATCCCCGGACGCTTTACGGTCGGCAATGCGCTGATCGCCCTGGGTATCGCCCGCCGGCTCGACATCCCGCTGGCGGAGGCGGCGGAGGCGCTCAGCCTCGCGAAGCCGGTCAAGGGACGCATCGAGGTCGTCCCGACCCCGGGCAAGGACTATACCGTTCTGATCGACTACGCCCATACGCCGGACGGCATGGAAAAGATCCTCCGCTCCGTGCGCGACTTCTGCAAGGGCAGGCTGATCGCGGTGTTCGGCTGCGGAGGCGACCGCGACCGCACGAAGCGGCCCGTCATGGGGCAGATCGCCGTGCGGCTGGCCGATCTCGTGATCGTGACGTCCGACAATCCGCGGACGGAAGAACCGAGGGCGATCATCAACGACATTCTCGCCGGCATCAGCGGAACGGAAACGCCTGTTCTGGTTGAGGAAAACCGCCGCAAGGCGATCCGCCTCGCCATGCGCATTGCGCAAAAGGACGACGTGATCGTGCTGGCGGGCAAGGGACACGAGACCTACCAGGTCATCGGCACGGAAAAAACGCATCTGGACGAACGCGAGGAGGTAGCCGCCGCACTATGCGAAACGGAAGAATCACGCTGAGACAGGCGGCGCAGTGGTGCGGCGGAACGGTCGAACCGCAGTTTGCCGATCTTGCGTTCAGCGGCGCGAATTTTGATTCGAGGGAACTGCAACCGGGCGAGCTGTTCGTCGCCATCATCGGCGACCGGGACGGCCATGCCTATGCCGGAACCGCCATGCAAAAGGGCGCGGCGGCCGTGCTGGCGAGCAAACCGCTGGATCCTTCGATCCCGGCAATCTACGCCGAAGACACGGTCAAAGCCCTGCAGGAGATCGCGCGCTGTTGGCGCGAGTCGCTGCAGATCAAAGTCGTCGGCGTCACCGGCAGCGTCGGCAAGACGACGACGAAGGGCATGATCGCCGCCGTGCTGGACACGGCGTTCAAGACGCACTGGACGGAGAAAAACTACAACAACGGCATCGGCCTTCCCGTGACCGTGCTCGAAATGGATGAAACCTGCGAGGCGGCGGTGCTGGAAATGGGCATGAACCATTTCGGAGAGATCTCCCTGCTGACCCGCATCGCGCAGCCGGACATCGCCGTCATCACCAACGTCGGCACGATGCATATTGAAAACCTCGGCTCCCGCGAGGGGATTCTCAAAGCGAAACTGGAAATCATGGAGGGGCTCCGGCCGGGCGGCGTCGCGATCTTCAACGGCGACAACGACCTGCTTTCCGCGGTCGCGCCGCAGTATCACGCGCTGACCTTCGGCCTCGGCAGACAGAACACGGTTTACGCCGAAGAGATTGCAGCGGGGGAGAAGCAGACCGAATTCACCGCGGTCGGCTTCGGTAAACGCCTTGCGCTCACCCTGCCCACGGTCGGCGAGCACAACGTCGTCGACGCGCTCGCCGCCGTGACCGTCGGCCTGTACTGCGGGCTGACGGAGGCGCAGATCCGCGAAGGACTTCTGACCTTCCGTCACAGCGGGATGCGGCAGAAGACGTACGACCGCGACGGCCTGCATATCATCGAAGACTGCTACAACGCGGGACCCGAATCCATGCGGGCGGCGCTGAAAGTGCTCGCCCGCGCGAAAGGCCGGAAGATCGCGGTGTTCGGCGGCATGCTCGAGCTCGGAAGCTTTGCGCCGCAGGCGCATTATCTCGTCGGCAAAGAGGCCGCCGCAACGGCGGATCTCCTCTTCGCCTACGGCGAAAACAGCGAGGAATACGTCCGCGGCGCGTCGGACGCGGGCATCCGATACGCCCGAACGTTCGACACGCGCGAAGCCCTGACGGCGGCCCTGCAGGCGGCGCTATTGCCGGGAGACACCCTCCTGGTCAAGGGCAGCCGCGGCATGAAAATGGAGCGGGTGCTCCAAAACCTCGATACAAGCGAAATCGGAGGGAAAGAGAATGGATAGAACGTTGTTGACGGTACTGATCTCCGTCGTCGCGGGCTTCGTGCTCGCGCTGCTGCTCGGCAAGGTGCTGCTGCCCGCGCTGCGCGCGCTGAAGGCGGGACAGTCGATCAAAGAGATCGGCCCCAAGTGGCACAACAGCAAGGCGGGAACGCCGACGATGGGCGGCCTGATGTTTATCGCCGCGTCGATCCTCTGCGTCTTCACCGGCTGGCTTGCGATGCGCGACGGCGACTACAGCCATCTGCTCGTGCTGGCGCTTGCGCTGATGTTCGGCCTGATCGGCTTCTACGATGATTTCATCAAGGTGAAGAAAAAGCGCAATCTCGGCCTGACCGGGACGCAGAAGCTCCTGCTTCAGGTGCTCGCCGCCGCGATCTTCCTCGCCGCGATGCACTTCACCGGCAATCTCAAGTACGATCTTTACATCCCCTTCGTTAAGGAGCCGGTCGCGCACGTGCCGACCCTGCTCTATCTGGCGGTTGCGGTCTTCGCGATCGTCGGCTGCGTGAACGCGGTCAATCTGACCGACGGCATCGACGGACTGGCGTCCGGCGTGACGATGCCGGTCATGGCGTTCTTCGTCATCGTCGCCATGGGCCTGAAAAAGGCGGGCCTCGCGACCTTCCCGGCGGCTCTGCTCGGCGGTCTGGGCGGCTTCCTTTGCTACAACTTCCACCCGGCGAAGGTCTTCATGGGCGATACCGGCTCTCTGTTCCTCGGCGGCGCGGTCGTCGGCATGGCGTTCGCGCTGGATATGCCGCTGGTACTGCTGCTCGTCGGCCTGATCTATATCATCGAGACCCTGTCCGACATCATCCAGGTCAGCTACTTCAAGCTGACCCACGGTAAGCGGGTCTTCAAAATGGCGCCGATTCACCACCATTTCGAGATGTGCGGCTGGTCGGAGGTCAAGATTTGGACGGTCTTCGTCCTCGTCACCGTGATCATGTGCGTGGTCGCGTACTTCGGCGTTCGTATCTGGTTCTGATTTCTGATTCTGCAAGGGAGGAACGGCATTGACCCGAAGAGGGAAGTCAAATACGGAAGAACTCGCAAGCCGCGCGCTCGTCGACGACCTCGGCGTGATCGACCTGCCGTATTTGCTCCTGACGCTGCTTCTTGTCGCAATCGGTCTCATTATGCTGTTTTCCGCCAGTTACGCGCGGGCCTACTACGTCACAGGCAATTCCGCCAGCTATTTCACCGCGCAGCTCGTCTTCGCGGCGGCGGGGATCGCGGTGCTGTTCGCGGTCAGCCGCGTGCCGTATGACTGGTACCGAAAACTCTCCAAGGCGATCTACGGCGCGACGGTGCTCCTGCTGGCGGCGGTTCTGCTGGTCGGCACGAACGTCAACGGCGCGACGCGCTGGATCAGCCTCGGCTTCACGCAGTTTCAGCCGTCGGAGGTTGCGAAGTTTTCTCTCATCCTTTCGCTCTCCGTCGTGATGACGCGCTTCCGGAAGGAGGTGCGCTCCTTCCGCATTTTCCTGCTCTGCGCGGCGGCAATGCTCGTCATCGCTGTCCTGCTGATCCTGGAGCCGCACTTTTCCGCCACCATCATCATCGCCGCACTGTGCTTCTGCATGATGGCGATCGGCGGCGTCAACCTGAAATACCTCGGCATCGTTGCCGCCCTCGGCGCGGCGGCGCTGCTGTTCCTGCTCCTGAGCGGCGGCTATACCGGCGACCGCATCTCCGCATGGCGGGACCCGGAGGCGGATCCTTTGGATACGGGTCTGCAGATCCTGCAATCCGAATACGCCATCGGCTCGGGCGGTCTGCTCGGCCTCGGCTTTGGCAGAAGCCGTCAGAAATACCTGTACCTGCCGGAGGAGCACAACGACTATATCTTTTCCATCGTCTGCGAGGAGCTCGGCTTCATCGGCGCGATCGCGATTCTGCTCCTTTTCGCCCTGCTGATCATCCGCGGCTACTGGATCGCGATCCACGCGAGAGACCGCTTCTCCATGCTGCTGGCGGCGGGGCTGACGACCCTGCTCGCCATTCAGGTCTTGCTGAACGCGGCGGTCGTGACCAATCTGCTGCCCGCGACGGGTATCTCCCTTCCGTTTTTCTCCTCGGGAGGCACGGCGCTCATCATGCAGCTGGCCGAATGCGGCGTCGTGCTCAACATCTCCCGCAGCATTTCCCAAAGTCCGAAGTAAAGGAGGCTATCCATGAAGGTCGTTTTCACCTGCGGCGGCACCGGAGGACATATCAATCCGGCAATCGCGGTCGCCAAGATCCTGAAAGAACGCAAGCCGGACTGCGACATTCTGTTTGTCGGCGCGGACGACGGCATGGAGACGGAACTGGTTCCGCGCGAGGGCTTCCGGATCGAGACCGTCCGCATTTCCAATTATCTGCGCAGCCTGAAGCCGACGGCGCTGTGGCACAACGCGAAAGCGGTCGTCATCCTCCGCAGGGCGCTGCGCCGGGCGGACCGGATCATCAAGGACTTTCAGCCGGACGTCATCCTCGGCACGGGCGGCTACGCGAGCTACCCGATGCTGCGGCAGGGCGTGAAAAACGGGATCCCCACCGCCCTGCACGAGGCGAACGCCGTGCCGGGACTCGCGACGAAGCTGGTCTGCGATAAGGTGGACAAAATCTTAGTCAGCTTTGCCGAAAGCAGATCGGAGTATAAGAACGCGGACCGCGTCATTCCCGTCGGGATGCCGGTGCGCGAGGAATTCGTCTTCACAAAACGGGAAGACGCGCGCAAAGCGCTGGGCCTGGACGACAAGCCCCTCATCGTGTCGGCGTGGGGCAGCCTCGGCGCTAGAGAAATGAACAAAAAGATCGCGCAGTTCATGAAGCTGGAATGCGCGGAAAACAAATACCGCCACATCCACGCGACCGGCTCCTTCGGCTGGCGCTGGATGCCGGATTACGTGAAAAACCTCGGTGTAGACCTCGCCGCGCACCCGCTGGTGCAGATGCAGGAATACATCTATAATATGCCGACGGTCATGGCGGCTGCCGATCTCTTCATCAGCCGCGCGGGCGCGTCGACCCTCAACGAGATCGCCGCGGCGGGAACGCCGTGCATCATCGTTCCGTCGCCGAACGTGACGAACAACCATCAGGAGAAGAATGCGCGCATTCTGGAACAGCACGGCGCGGCGGTCGTCATCCGCGAGAGCGACTGCGACGGCGAGGTGCTCTACCGCGCCGCGAAAGAACTCCTGGAAGACAAGGAACGCTGCCAAAAGATGCGCAGCGCGCTGCGCGACGTCGCGGTGATCGACTCGGCGGAGCGCATCTATCAGATCATCGTCGACCTGGCAAAAACACGATAACCGTCCGCCCTGCATAGAATGGGGCAAATTTCCGTTACGGAGGTTTGCCTATGGGGGCGTATCGGATCATCGGCGGCAGACCGCTGGAGGGCGCGGTGGCGATCCACGGCGCGAAGAACAGCGTGCTGCCGATCCTCGCCGCGACTCTGGTCTGCGGCGGCCAGTATACGATCGATAACTGTCCGGAGATCTCCGACGTCGAAACGGCGTTCGAGATCTTGCGGTCGCTCGGCTGTACGGCGCGGCGCGAAGGCGCGCGGGCGTTCGTCGACACCGGCGCGGCGGAAGAGCGGGAGATCCCGGAAGAACTCATGCGAAAAATGCGGGCGGCGATCATCTTTTTAGGCGCGCTGCTTGCCCGCTTCG
Organism: uncultured Oscillospiraceae bacterium; assembly: GCA_905233385.1. GTDB lineage: Bacteria > Bacillota > Clostridia > Oscillospirales > Oscillospiraceae > JAZOXB01. Next base: position 37,969 of record CAJOEH010000003.1, on the reverse strand, counting down.
GAACCGCGCGCCTGTCCGCTCCCGGCGGCTGCGTCCTCGGACAGCGCCCGATCGACCTCCATATCCTCGGCCTGCGCCTGATGGGCGCGGACTGCGAATATGACGGGGAGACCCTGCGCTGCAAAGGCGACCGCCTGCGCGGCTGCACGGTCGCGCTGCCGTTTCCCAGCGTGGGAGCGACGGAAAACCTGCTCCTTGCGGCGCTTGCCTGCGAGGGCGAGACCACGATCTGCAACGCGGCGCGTGAGCCGGAGATCGGCGACCTGATCGGTTTTCTGTGCGCCTGCGGCGCGAAGATCGACGGCGCGGGGACTTCCGTCCTGCGCGTCGACGGCGGGAAACCGCTGCACGGGACAAAATACACCGTCATGCCGGACCGCATGGAGGCGGCGACCTATCTTGCCGCGGCGGCGGCGACGCGCGGCAGGCTCGTCCTGCAGGGCGCGGAACCTGCGCACCTGCGGGCGGTCACGGAAACGCTGGAGCGCGGCGGCTGCGAGATCGCGCGGCGACCGGGCGAGATCATCGTCCGCTGCGACCGCCTCACCGCCGTCAGCCCGATCATCACCGCGCCCTACGACGGCTTCCCGACGGATGCGCAGGCGCCGGTCATGGCTGCGATGGCGACCGCAGAGGGCGTCAGCGTTTTTGAAGAAACGATCTTTTCCGACCGAATGCGGCACGTGCCCGCCCTCCGGGCAATGGGGGCGAGGATCACCGCGACCGAACGCCACGCCGTGGTGACGGGCGTGAGAGGCCTGCACGGCGCGGAAGTCGAGGCGACCGACCTGCGAGGCGGCGCGGCGATGGTGATCGCCGCACTGCGCGCGGAAGGGGAGAGCCGGATCACGAAGACGGAACATATGGAACGAGGGTACGCCTCGTTCGTCCGATCGCTGCGCGCCTGCGGGGCGCAGATCGAAAGTACGTAAGGAAAAAGAGCCTATGGAACAAGAGAACAGAAGAAAACAGAATCGGCCTGCGGCAAACGGAAAGAAGAAACGCAATTCTCCCGCCGCCCGCATGGCGAACCAGCGGCGCAGACAGCGCGCCGCCGAGGAAGCGCAGCAGGCGCAGCAGGCGCAGGAGCTGAAACGGCGGCAGAAGGCCAAGGCCGCCAGAGAAGCGCGGCGCAGAAGGGAAGAACGATCCTCCCGCGCCGCCGAGGAGGCGCAGCGCAGACGCGAGGAGCGCAAGGAACGCAGCCGCCTCAACGGGATGCGCAACAAGCAGAAGCGGCAGGCGAAGCACCGCGTTCGGCATCGCATCAGCCCGGAAGCATGGAAGCGGATCATCATCATGGGCGGCATAATCGTCGCGCTGGTCCTCAGCATGATCATCTTCTTCCGCGTCCGCAACGTCGAAGTGCAGGGCAACAGCTATTACACCGCCGAGGAAGTCGTGCAGGCGGCCGGGATCGCGAGCGGCGACAACCTGCTGACCCTCTCGCGCGGTGAGATCGCGGGAAATGTGATGGCGCAGCTCCCGTACGTCAAGAACGTGCGCGTGACGAGAACGCTGCCGGACTCCGTGGTGATCACGGTGACGGAGGACGAAACGACCTTCGCGGTCGCGGACGCCGGAGGGCACTACTATCTGATCACCGCCGCTGGCAAGGCGACCGAGCAGGTCGACGAGCATGAAGCGAAGTCGCATGTGTTCGTCGAGGACCTGGTCATCCAGCCGGCTGTGATCGGCGAGGAGATCCACGTCGCCGAAAGCGCGGACAGCGCGATCAGCCCGCAGGAGCAGTTCGACGCGCTGACGCTGCTGCTGCGCGAGATCAAAGCGTCCCGCCTGGAGAAGGACATCACCGTCGTCAGCGTGCCGTCGCCGTACAATCTGACGGTCTGGTACGAAGACCGCTTCGAGGTGATGCTCGGCACGACGGATGACCTTGCGTACAAATTGGAGTACCTCAAAGTCGCCGTGCAGGAGCAGAAAGAATACACGACGGGGATCATCGATCTCACGTTCACCGGCGGTCAGCAGGCGATCATTATGCCGAATGAGGATTAAATCCGCAAATTTTGTAAATAATTTTCCTAAAAATGAGAAAATCTATTGACCTGAACGCAATTTGACTGTAGAATATAAGGGTATAAATCTGAAAGAATTGTCTTTACCATAATCAGTATACATAGGAGGAGATTAATAATGTCCGAAGTTTACACAGATAAGGTAGTTAATATCAAAGTCATCGGTGTCGGCGGCGCAGGCAACAACGTCGTCAACCGCATGATCACGAGCAAGATCAGCGGCGTCGATTACATCGTCATCAACACTGACCGTCAGGATCTCAATAAGTCCAAGTGCGAGAACAAGCTGCAGATCGGCGAGAAGCTGACCGGCGGCATGGGCGCAGGCTCCAAGCCTGAGATCGGCAAGAAATCCGCCGAAGAGAGCAGAGCCGCGATCTCCAAGATCCTCGAAGGCACCGACATGGTATTCATCACCGCCGGCATGGGCGGCGGCACCGGCACCGGCGCGGCTCCCATCATCGCGGATCTGGCGCATGAGGCCGGCATCCTCACCGTCGGCGTCGTGACCAAGCCCTTCAAGTTTGAAGGCGCGAACCGCATGAAGCAGGCGGAGGCGGGCATTGCCGCTCTGGCGGAAAAGGTCGACTCCCTGATCATCATCCCGAACGACCGTCTGAAGTACGTCACCGATCAGAAGATCACCTTCGCCAATGCGTTCGGCATTGCGGACGACGTGCTGAAGCAGGCTGTCAGCTCCATCTCCGAGCTGGTCGGCTACTCCGACCGCGTCATCATCAACCTTGACTTCGCCGACGTTTCCGCGATCATGAAGAACGCAGGCCGCGCGCACATGGGCGTCGGCACCGCTTCCGGCCGCGAGAAGGCGGAGCAGGCGGCGATGACCGCTGTCGCGAGCCCGCTGCTCGAGACCTCCATCAACGGCGCGACCGGCGTCCTGATCAACGTGACCGGCTCTGCCGATCTCGGCCTGGACGACGTCGAGACTGCCGCCAACATCGTCATGGAAGCCGCGAATCCCGAAGCGAACATCATCTTCGGCGCGACCTTCAACGAGGACTTCGAGGACGAGATGCGCGTCACCGTTATCGCGACCGGCTTCGACGAGAAGAAGAAGGCCGACAACAAGGGCGTCTTCTCCGCCGCCGGCAACGCGGCGAGACCCGGCGTCTCCGAGACGATCGTCTCCGATCCCTCCGCGGGCATCGACGACATCGACGAGATCTTCAAGATCTTCAACAAGTAATTCGCCATCCGATCCGGCCGTCTCCTACGACGGCCGGTTTTTTTTGTATTTTTACGTTTCTTGCGCTTTACTTTCACGAAAGAAAGTGTTATAATCTCCTTGAACAAATTTCGGAGGGGATCCTATGAACAACCAGAACAAGCGCACCGACCCGAACAGCGAGCTCTACCGCGCCATTCTGACGCTTCGCACGCCGGACGAGCTGCATAAGTTTTTCATCGACCTTTGCACGCAGTCCGAGCTCAGCGCCATCGAACAGCGCTATGAGGTCGCGAAGATGCGCTTTGAAGGCATGATCTATAACGACATCCTCAGCCGGACGAACGTCAGCTCCGCGACGGTCAGCCGCGTCAACCGCAGCCTGCTCAACGGCGAGGGGATGTACGAGGTCGTCTTCAACCGCCTGAAAGAACAAAATGACGGCGTATGAGTCGCTTGCCGCCTCCTACGACGGCCTGACAAGAGACGTCCCTTACGAAACCATACTGGACTTTTTGGAGGCGATACTGCGCAAGGCGGGTAAACGGCCGGAAACGGCGCTCGATCTTGCCTGCGGTACCGGCTCCATGTCTTTGCTGCTGGCAAAACGCGGGTATCGCGTGACCGCGTCGGACGTCTCCGAGGAGATGCTGACGGTCGCCGCGCAGAAGGCGGGCGAGCTGGAAAACCCGCCGTTTTTCATCTGCCAGCCGATGCAGCGTCTGCGTCTGCCGGAGCCGGTCGACGCGGTCTTCTGTCTGCTGGACAGTATAAACTATCTGGACAAGCCGGAAGATTGCCGGAAGACCTTCGAGCGCGTTTTCAAAGCACTCAAGCCCGGCGGGGTTTTCCTGTTCGATATCAATACGCCCGAAAAACTCCGCGGTCTGGACGGGCAGATCTTCCTCGACGAGAACGAGGAGAGCTACTGCGTCTGGCGCGCGGAATTCGACGAGACCGAAAACCGCTGTTATTACGGCATCGACCTGTTCCGCAAGGAAGGGGAGAACTGGAAGCGCAGCTTTGAACAGCACTGCGAATACGCCTACGAACCGCGGGAACTCGCCGCGTGGCTTACAGAGACGGGATTCACGCGCGTGGAGCAGTACGGCGACTGCCGGATGGACGCGCCCGCGGCAGGGGAGCATCGCATCTATTTCGCGGCTTACAAGGAGTGAAAACCATGCAGGATCATATCGTCCGCGCGATGACGGCCGACGGCTATATCAAGGCGACGGCGATCCGTTCTACGGATCTGGTCGAACGCGCGCGGAATATCCATAAAACGACCCCGACCGCGACGGCGGCGCTGGGCCGCGTCCTGACGGCGGCGTCCATGATGGGCAACACGCAGAAGGTCGAAAACGGCGCGCTGACGCTCCAGATCAAGGGCGGCGGCCCGCTCGGGACGATCCTCGCGACCTCGGACGCAGTCGGCAACGTGCGCGGCTACGTCAACAATCCGTCGATCACCCTGCTGGAAAAGTACGCGGGCAAACTCGACGTCGGCGCGGCGGTCGGCACGGACGGGATGCTGACGGTCATCCGCGACTTGCAGATGAAGGAACCCTATATCGGTTCGGTCGCGCTGGTCTCGGGCGAGATCGGCGACGACGTGACGGCGTACTTCGCCCAGAGCGAGCAGACGCCGACGGCCTGCGCCCTCGGCGTGCTGGTGGATACCGACCAGAGCGTCAAGGCGGCGGGCGGCTATCTCATCCAACTCCTGCCCGGCGCGCCGATTGATGCGATCGACAAGCTGGAGGCAGGCATTCAGAAGGCCGGCGCGGTGACGCCGATGCTCGCGGACGGCATGACGCCAGAGGACATTCTGCGGCGCGTGATGTGCGACTTTGATCTGGAATTTCTGGAAACCACGCCGGTCGCGTACAAGTGCTACTGCAGCCGCGAGCGCGTGACGTCCACGCTGATCGCCATCGGCAAGAAGGACCTGCAGGAGATCGCCGACGAGGGCGAGCCGATCACGATCGAGTGCCAGTTCTGCGACACGAAATACCGGTTCACCCCCGACGAGATCCAGGCGCTTTTGGCGACGCTCTGAACGGAATACGGAGGCGGAAACGCCTCCGTATTCGCAGGAAGAAAAAAGCAAAAAATCGAAAATTAGTGCTTGACAATCAAAACGGCTATGTGTATAATAACAACCGTCGCCGATGTGCGGCAGTTCGGGAGCATAGCTCAGCTGGGAGAGCACATGCCTTACAAGCATGGGGTCACAGGTTCGAGCCCTGTTGTTCCCACCATCATACGGCCCGGTGGTGCAGTCGGTTAGCACGCCAGCCTGTCACGCTGGAGGTCGACGGTTCGAGTCCGTTCCGGGTCGCCATATTAACGCATCTGAGCCGAGATCTTCTCGGCTCAACATGCCTCTGTAGCTCAGTAGGTAGAGCAGCGGACTGAAAATCCGCGTGTCGTTGGTTCAACTCCGACCGGAGGCACCATTTTTCTCATACGGTACCCGAGGGCGGAGTTGAAAGGCGGCTCTTGACAACATGCCGGCGGCATGTTGTAACCGCCGTGGCTTTTCCGCAGAAAAGCAACTCCGACCGGAGGCACCATATGCGGGTGTAGCTCATCTGGTAGAGCGCCACCTTGCCAAGGTGGAGGTAGCGAGTTCGAGCCTCGTCACCCGCTCCAAAATCAATAGGGAACGCGCCGCGTTCCCTGTTTCATATCCGGTGCCGTGGCCAAGTGGTAAGGCAAAGGTCTGCAAAACCTTCACTCCCCAGTTCAAATCTGGGCGGCACCTCCAGAAAAAAGGACTTGCTTTCGCAAGTCCTTTTTTCAGTGAAATCCACCCTGCGGGTGGGTGAAATACCGCTGCGCGGTGTGAAATTGCCCTGCGGGCAGTGAAATGCGCCTCGACGGCGCGTGGGTGGATTTTGGATACAACCGTATCGTTTCTTGTTGCGAACGGCGGGAGTTTGTGCTATCATGTGAAAAAACTGCCGAAAGGAGGGACGGAAGATGCGTGAAGTGAATTCGTTCGCGAAGGGTATCCGTGACGGGCTGCCGATCTGTTTCGGCTATCTGTCGGTCGCGTTTGCGTTCGGCATTTTCGCCATGGCCCACGGGCTGACGATCTTTGAGTCCGTGCTGATGTCGATGACGAACGTCACCTCGGCGGGGCAGCTTGCCGCCGTGCCGATCATCGCCGGCGGCGGAACGCTGATCGAGCTCGCGGTCTCGCAGCTCGTCATCAATCTGCGCTACGCGCTGATGTCCGTCTCTCTGTCGCAGAAGCTCGGGCCTTCCGTGCGCCTGCTCGACCGCTTCGTGATCTCCTTCGTCAACACGGACGAGGTCTTCGCGGTCGCGTCCTCGCAGGAGGGGACCGCCGGCAGGAAGTACCTTTACGGCCTGATTCTCACGCCGTTCCTCGGCTGGAGCGCGGGCACGCTGCTCGGCGCGGCGGCAGGCGAGTTCCTGCCGGGGATCGTGATCTCCGCGCTCGGCGTCGCGATCTATGCCATGTTCATCGCGATCGTCCTGCCGAAGGCCAAGAAACACCGCCCGACGGCGATCTGCGTGCTGATCGCGATCGCCCTGAGCTGCGTCTTTACCTACGTTCCCGTTTTGAAGGACGTTCCGTCCGGCTTCACGGTCATCATCTGCGCCGTGATCGCGGCGGCGGTCATGGCGATCGCCGCGCCGGTAGGGGAGGAGGAAGAAGATCATGCGTAACTTTTTCCTCTACCTTGCGGTGATGGCGGGCGTGACCTATCTCGTCCGTATGCTGCCGATGGTCCTGATCCGGCGGAAGATCCAAAACCGCTTCCTGCTGTCGTTCCTGTACTATATCCCGTACGCCGTGCTGACGGTCATGACGATCCCCGCAATCTTCTACGCCGTGGGGAGCTGGTACGCCGCCGCGGCGGGCTTCGTCGTCGCGGTGCTGCTGGCGCTGTACGAGCGCAGTCTGGTCGTCGTCGCCGCGTGCTCCTGCCTTGCGGTCTTCGCCGTGGAACTGCTCGAAAAACTGTGACCGAAAATGTGTCGAAAAGTGTTGAAATCCCAAAATGCTTGGGTTATAATGAAACAGGGAAACCAAAAAAACAATTAGGAGGCATATTGACTATGGGTAAATTTGCTGTTCGCACCACCGCTACCGGCATCAAGTTCAATCTGAAGGCCGGCAATGGAGAGATCATTGCTACTTCCGAGATCTACACCACGGAAGCCGCCTGCAAGAAGGGCATCGCAAGCGTTAAGAGAAATGCGCCGATCGCTCCGGTCGAGAACCAGACCCTCGAGGGCTACAAGGTCGAGAAGCATCCGAAGTTTGAGGTCTACAAGGACAAGGCCGGCGAATTCCGCTTCCGTCTGAAAGCGACCAACGGCCAGATCATCGCCGTCGGCGAGGGCTACAAGGCGCTGGCAGGCTGCCTGAACGGCATCGAGTCCATCAAGAAGAACGCGCCGGACGCTCCCATCGTAAAGGAGTAAGCATGGATATCAAGGCGAAGATCACGGAGATCGTTGATAAGATCAAGAAGGATCCGGCCCTGAAGGACGAATTCATGAAGGACCCGGAGAAGGCGATCGAGAAGGTCATCGGCGTCGATATTCCCGACGGCGCGGTCGATTCCGTCGTGAGCGGCGTCAAGGCGAAGCTCGCGGGAGACAAGCTCTCCGGCGCGGTGGACACCATCAAGAATCTGTTTTAAGGAACAATAAAAATGCTGCCGTTTTCCGGCAGCATTTTTATTGTTGACTTTTCCGCGTAAACTTGCTATATATGGATAGGATTTTTATCATAGGAGGGCGGATATGAAAGGCTGGCGTACCGTATGGGATATCTTCGTCATCGTTTTTGCCGCGCTGCTTCTTGCGCTCAGCTACCGTATCTTTATTTTTCCGAATGAATTTGCGCCGGCCGGGCTGCCGGGCTTTGCGACGATGCTGCAGCACGAGTTCGGCTTCAAGGTCGGCTATATGACGCTGATCTACAACGTCCCGCTGGTGATCCTCGTATATCTTCTAATCGGGCACGAATACGCGATCCGCTCGGCGATCTTTGCCCTGGCGTTCTCCGTCCTGCTGCTCACGCTGGAGCGCGTGGATCTTTCCCGCTTCATCTATCACTCGGATCACAGCGCCATTCTCGCGCCGATCGCGGGCGGCGTCGTCAGCGGCTTCTGCTACGGCATCGTGATGAAGCGCAACAGCAGTACCGGCGGCACGGATCTGGTCGCCGCTCTTGTGCATCACAAGTGGCCGGAGCACAATCTGCTCTGGATCATCTTCATGATCAACGCCTCGGTCGCGGCGGTATCCTATTTCGTCTACGGCTATAAGATCGAACCGGTCATTCTCTGCGTGATCTACTGCTTCCTCTCCAGCGAGGTCAGCGACCTGATGCTCAAGGGTTTCAAGGAAGCGGTCAAGTTCGAGATCGTGACGGATCAGCCGGAGGAGCTGACGAAGGCGCTGCTGGACAATATCCATCACGGCGTGACCGAGATCCCTGCGATCGGCGGCTATACGCACAGCAACAAGACTCTGCTGATCTGTGTCGTCAACAAACGGCAGATTGTCCGCTTCCAGAAGGTCATCGAGCAGTTCCCGGGCTCCTTCGCGTACCTTTCCAGCGTCAAGGAGACGATGGGGAATTTCAAACGAAACAGATAACAAACGGAAAACGGCTCGCGCAGTCTTGCGCGAGCCGTTTTGTTTCTTTTGTTCTTCTATAGTCCGAGCAGGGCGGAGGCGACGCCGAAGTAGACGAGCAGAGACAGGGCGTCGACGATGGTCGTGATGAACGGACTTGCCATGACCGCCGGGTCGAAGCCGAGCTTCTTCGCCAGCATCGGCAGGGTGCAGCCGATGACCTTCGCGATCAGGACGGTCAGCGCCATCGTCGCGCAGACGACGAGGGCGACAAGCCACGTGACGTCGGAGTTGCCGAGCAGCAGATGATCGACCAGCATGATCTTGCCGAAGCAGACGACGGAAAGCGACACGCCGCAGAGGACCGCGGTGCGGATCTCCTTCCAGATGATGCTGGGCAGATCGGCGAACTCGATCTCGCCGAGGGACAGGGCGCGGATGATCGTGACGGAGGACTGCGAGCCGGAGTTGCCGCCGGTGTCCATCAGCATCGGGATGAAGGCGGTCAGCACGACCTGCGCGGCCAGCGCGTCTTCAAAGCCGGTGATGATCAGACCGGTAAATGTCGCCGAGACCATCAAGAGCATCAGCCAGGGGATACGGTGGCGGAAGAGATCGAAGACCGTCGAACGCAGATAGGTCTTGTCCGACGGCGTCATGCCGCCCATGATCTCGATATCTTCGGTGACCTCGTCTTCCATGACGTCCATCGCGTCGTCGAAGGTGATGATACCGACCATGCGGTTTTCCGCGTCTACCACGGGCAGCGCGAGGAAGTTGTATTTGGAGAACATCTGCGCGACTTCTTCCTGGTCGGTATGGGTGCTGACCGAGATGACGTTCGTGATCATGATGTCTTCGATCTTCATATCGTCATCCTGCGCCAGGAGAAGGTCTTTCACCGTGACCAGACCGATCAGGGTACGGTCGCGGGTCACGTAGCAGGTGTAAATGGTCTCCTTGTCGACGCCGGTGCGGCGGATGCGGAGGATCGATTCCTCCACCGTCATGCCGGGCCGCAGGGAGACGTACTCGGTCGTCATGATCGAGCCGGCGGAGTTCTCCGGGTAGCGCAGGATCTCGTTGATCTCCTTGCGCATCTGGGGATCCGCCTGAGTTAAGATACGCCGCACGACGTTTGCGGGCATTTCCTCCACGAGGTCGACCGCGTCGTCGACGTACAATTCGTCCAGCACCTCGCGCAGTTCCACGTCGGAGAAGCCGCGGATCAGCAGCTCCTGCGCTTCGGGCTCCATCTCGACGAAAGTCTCCGCCGCCAACTCTTTCGGCAGCAGACGGAACAGAAGCGGAAGACGCTCCACTTCCAGCTCGTCGAATACGGAGGCGATGTCGGACGGGTTCATCGTGATCAGAATGTCACGGATCGTCGTATACTTTTTTTCCGCCAAAAGCCGCTCGAGCGTGCCTTCAACGGTGACGGTATGTTCTGCCATCGGTCCAATCCTCCTGCGTCATAGTTTTGCACAGATTCGGAAGCCGGCGGCGGCAGGACGTTTATCGAATCAGGGAACCACTCGCACGGATGCAGAGCCTTCCCTGCGGACTTCGGCCTACCGCTGCGCCGTTGGTACTCCCAGCATCCATGTCGTTCCCTCCTTTGTAAATCAATTAAAGGCGATGCCTTACCGGATTATGATAGTCGAAATCCGAGAAAAAGTCAAGCGCGGAACGAGGGAAAAGTGCGGCCCGACCGCGCAAATTCACCACATTTTTCACGGAAATGGGCGTACAATACTGCCAAACACCGCCAAAACGAGATTCTAAAAGGAAAATACAACATTACCATCAGTTTTCCGATGAAACTGTTGCAATTTTTGTGCAAAGTGGTATAATATATCAGAAGGATATTAGCTCCCGAAGTATGACCAAAGGAGGCAGAGATGGAACAGAACCTTCAAAATGCAGTGAAGCGCTTTTCCGACGGCGACGAGCTGCACGCCTACACCTTTCTCGGCTGCCATAAGGCGCAGCGCGACGGCAGGGACGGTTACGTTTTCCGCGTCTGGGCGCCCAACGCCCACGGCGTCAGCGTGACCGGCGACTGGAACTTCTGGAATGAAGAAGACATGCAGATGACCTGGCTCAAGAACGGCGTATGGGAAGCCTTTTCTCCCTTCGCGCAGGAGGGACAGGCCTACAAGTTCTGCATCCGCAGACCGGACGGCAGCCGCGTCTACAAATCCGACCCCTACGGCTTCCGCATGATGGACCGGCCGGACACCTCGAGCCGCGTCTGTACGCTGGAGGGCTATGCCTGGGGCGACGCCGCCTACCGCCGGCAGCAGGGGAAAAAGAAACTCCTCGACAGCCCGATGAACATCTATGAGATGCACTTCGGCTCCTGGAAGCGCAAGGAGGACGGCAGCTGCTACAACTACGAGGAGCTTGCCGACGAGCTGATCCCGTACCTCAAGGAAATGGGCTACACGCACATCGAGCTGATGCCGCTTTCCGAATATCCCTACGATCCGTCGTGGGGCTATCAGGTGACCGGCTACTACGCTCCGACCGCCCGCTACGGCGCGCCGCAGCAGCTGATGAAATTCGTGGACAAGTGCCATCAGGCGGGGATCGGCGTCCTGCTCGACTGGGTGCCGGCGCACTTCCCGAAGGATGAGAACGGCCTGTATGAATTCGACGGCACCTGCTGCTACGAGCTGTCCGACCCGATGATGAACGAGCATCCGGACTGGACGACGCGCATCTTCGACTTCGGCAAGGGCGAGGTACAGTCCTTCCTGATCTCCAACGCGGTCTACTGGCTGGAGATGTACCACATCGACGGCCTGCGCGTGGACGCGGTCGCCGCGATGCTGTACTTGGACTACGGCAGGAGAGAGTACCATCCCAACCGCTACGGCGGCAAGGAGAACCTGGAGGCGATCGCCTTCCTGCGCAAGCTCAACCGCGCGGTCTTCTCCGTCCGCCGCAACGCCATCACCGCGGCGGAGGAATCCACCGCCTTCCCGATGGTGACGAAGCCGGATTACGACGGCGGCCTCGGCTTCCTGTTCAAATGGAACATGGGTTGGATGAACGATATGCTCCAGTATATGTCGCTCGACCCGCTGTTCCGCAAGGGAAGTCACAACAATCTGACCTTCTCGATGACATACGCCTATTCGGAGAACTTCATCTTGCCCCTGTCGCATGATGAGGTGGTGCACGGCAAGTGCTCCCTCATCAATAAGATGCCGGGCAGCTATGAAGAGAAGTTCAACAATCTCCGCGCTTTCTACGGGTACATGATCGGCCATCCGGGCAAGAAGCTGAGCTTCATGGGCAACGAGTTCGCGCAGTTTATTGAATGGAAATACGATCAGGGTCTGGACTGGCTGCTGCTCGGTTATGAAAAGCACCGGCAGATGCGCGACTACGTGCGCGACCTGAATCATTTCTATCTCGACCACAGCAGCCTGTGGAACAACGACTCCGACTGGAACGGCTTCAAGTGGATCTCGGCGGACGACCGCGACAACAGCGTGGTCGCCTTCCGCAGGATCGACCGCCGCGGCAGGGAGCTGATCTGCGTCTGCAACTTCTGCCCGGTGCTGCGCGAGCACTACCGCCTCGGCCTTCCCAAGGCAGGGCAGTACGCGCCGGTCTTCAACAGCGACGACGTCAAATACGGCGGCGCGGGAACGAATCTCCCGACCGTCGCCGCGGAAAAGATCCCCATGCACGGCCTGCCGTTCTCCGGCGAGTTCACCCTCGCCCCGATGTCGGCGACCTACTACCAGCGTATCACACCCACCAAAAACAAATAACGACAAGGAGAAATGAGCATGAACTTTCTGAAAAAGCATTGTGTTGCCATGCTTTTGGCCGGCGGCCAAGGCAGCCGTCTTCTGGTATTGACGGAAAATACCGCGAAACCGGCAGTTCCCTTCGGCGGAAAATACCGCATCATCGATTTCCCTCTGTCCAACTGTGTGAACTCCGCGATCGATACGGTCGGCATCCTGACCCAGTATCAGCCGCTGGAGCTGAACGAGTATATCGGCAACGGCCAGCCGTGGCGTCTGAACCGCTCCCACGGCGGCGTGCAGGTGCTCCCGCCCTATGCCAAGAGCAAAAAGTCCGAGTGGTACAAGGGCACGGCGAACGCCATCTATCAGAACATCCCCTTTATCGAGCGCTATGACCCGGACTACGTCCTGATCCTCTCCGGCGACCACATCTACAAGATGGACTACGCCGCCATGCTCCGCTTTGCGGAAGAGAAGGACGCCGACTGCACCATCGCCGTGCGCACGGTGCCTCTGTCCGAGGCGAGCCGCTTCGGCATCATGAACACGAACGAGGACGGCTCGATCTACGAGTTCGAGGAGAAGCCCAAGCACCCGAAGAGCACGAACGCGTCCATGGGCATCTATATCTTCAAGTGGAGCATCCTGCGCGAGTTCCTGATCGCCGACGAGGAGGATCCCGAATCCGAGAACGACTTCGGCAAGAACGTCATCCCCGCGCTGCTTAATTCCGGCCACAAGCTCTTCGCCTACCAGTTTGAAGGCTACTGGAAGGACGTCGGCACCATCAACTCCCTGTGGGAAGCGAACATGGAACTGCTCGGCACCGATCCCGCCTTCAATCTCGACAGCGAGAAGGGCGGCAGGATCTACGCCAGAAACTACGCCATGCCCGCCAGCTTTATCGCGAAATCGTCCGTGAACAAGGACAGCCTCATCGGTGAAGGCAGCGGCATCTACGGCAACGTCAAGCACTGCGTGATCTCCACCGGCTGCACCGTCGAAGAGGGCGCTCTCGTGGAAGACAGCGTCATCATGCCGAACGTCGTCATCGAATCCGGCGCGATCGTCCGCCACGCGATCATCGGCGAGGACTGCAAGATCCGCCGCGGCGCGGTGATCGGAGGCGCGTTCGCCGAAGGCGAGGCCAAGAAGATCGCCGTGGTCGGAAAGGCGAAGACCATCGAAGCCAATCAAACGATCGCCCCCGGCGAAGTATGCTGAAATAAGGAAAGGGAGGGTTCACATCATGAGTACAATGGGTGTCATTTTTGCGAATATTTATGACAGCTCCCTCGGGGAACTGACCAACAAGCGCACGATGGCGTCGCTGCCCTACGGCGGCCGCTACCGTCAGATCGACTTTTCCCTGTCCAATATGACCAACTCCGCGATCCGTCATATCGGCATCATCACGAAGTACAACTACCAGTCCCTGATGAATCATATCGGCTCCGGTCAGGAGTGGGACCTGGATCTGGAAGAGGGCGGCCTTGAATTCCTGACGCCGTACGCCACGGACCACAACGCGAGCTATCGCGGCAAGCTGGAGGCGCTGAGCTCCGCCATGAGCTTCCTGCAGTATGCCAAGGAAGACTACGTCGTCTTCGCCGACAGCGGCGTTCTGTGCGCCATCGACTTCAACGAGCTGGTCAAGTACCATATCGACTCCGGCGCGGACGTGACGGTCTGCGCCAAGAAGGGGATCGCGAACGGCGTCAAGCAGCTTGATCTGGCTGTGAAGCTGGACAAGAAAAACAACGTGTCGGATATCGCCGTGGACTACTGCGCGGACGAGAGCTATCTGGCGTCCATGGGCATTTTCGTTATGCGCCGCGACTGGCTGATCCGCGAGGTCACGGAGGCCGTCGCGCACAACCGCTTCCGCTTCGAGCGCGATCTGCTTCTGTACGGCTTCCAGAACGGCAGCCTGAAGCTCAACGCCTATTCCTTCCAGGGCGTCGCCCTGTTCAACGAAAGCACGGCGGAGTTCTTCCACAACAATCTGGCGCTGCTGGATCGGGACGTCCGCGACGGGCTGTTCCGCCGTCCCGGCCGCACGATCTACACCAAGGTCCGCAACGAGGTCCCGTCCTACTACGGCGACAGCTCCGAGATCGACGACTGCATGGTCGCCGACGGCTGCGTCCTCGAAGGCGCGGCGACCCATTCCATCCTGTTCCGCGGCGTGAAGCTCGGCAAGGGCGCGACCGTCAAGGACAGCATCATCATGTCCGACGCCGTCATCGGCGAGGGCGCGGAACTGGAGAATGTCATTCTGGATAAGGATGTCGTCGTCGGCGCGGGCAAGATCCTGCGCGGCACGTACGAGCATCCGCTGATCCTGAAAAGAGGAGAAGTCGTATGAAAATAGCAATGGTAGCCTCCGAGGCCGCCCCGTTCGTCAAAACGGGCGGTCTGGGAGACGTGATGCAGGCGCTGCCGACAGAGCTCGCGAAGATCAAGGACAACGAGATCTGCCTGTTCCTGCCGTATTATAAGAAGATCAAGCAGAATCCGAACATCGAGGTCGAATCCGTCGGCTCGTTCTCCATGGAGCTGTCCTGGCGCGAGAGCTACGTCGGCATCTTCCGCCTGAAAAGCCGGAAGAAGAAGCTGCACGTCTACTTTATCGACAACGACTACTACTTCGGCGCGCGCGGCTCGATCTACGGCGACTTTGACGACGGCGAACGCTTCGCCTATTATTCCAAGGCGGTCATGGCGGCGCTGTACTATCTGGACTTCAAGCCCGATATCCTGCACTGCCACGACTGGCAGTCGGCGATGACGCTGATCTACTGCCGCGCCCTGTACGGCCAGTGGTGCCCGTACGTCAAGACGGTCTTCACCATCCACAACGTCGAGTATCAGGGCTGGGCGGACGCAGGCTTCTTCGAGAACACCCTCGGTCTGCCGCCCGAATACCTCGGGCACCTGACCTTCGACGGCGCGATCAACATGATGAAGGGCGCCATCGAGGTCGCGGATATCGTCACCACGGTCTCCAAGACCTACGCAGAGGAGCTGCGCTACCCGTACTACGCCCACCGCCTGGACGGCGTTCTGCGCGAGAAGTGGCTCTGGGGTATCACCAACGGCATCGACACCACGGTCTACAACCCCGAGACCGATCCCGCGCTCAAGCAGAACTACAGCGCGAAGAAGATGACGGGCAAGTGGGACAACAAGCGGGCGCTGCGTGAAGAGCTCGGCCTGCGGACGGATACGGACGCGCCGATCCTCGCGATGGTGTCGCGCCTTGCCGGACATAAGGGCATCGACCTTCTGTGCTACATCGGCAACCGCCTCTTGGAGCGGGAGATCCAGCTCGTCATCGTCGGCACCGGCGAAAAGCAGTATGAGTACGCGCTCAGCGCTCTGGCGAAGCAGTGCCCGGGCAAAGTGTCCGTGCAGCTCGCCTTCGACCCGGCGCTTGCCTCGCGCGTCTACGCCGGCGCGGATATGTATCTGATGCCGTCGAAGTCGGAGCCCTGCGGCCTGTCGCAGCTCATCGCCATGCACTACGGCACGGTCCCCATCGTCGCCAGCACCGGCGGCCTGCGCGATACCGTCCTGCCGTATAACGGCGAGACCCGCGAGGGCAGAGGCTTCACATTCCAGAGCTACAACGCCGACGATTTCCTCGGCGCGATCGACCGCGCGGTCGGCCTGTACTATAACGACCGCGATCAGTGGAACGCGCTCGCCAAGCGCGATATGGAGATCGATTTCAGCTGGCGCGTACCCGCCGCTGAATACATGCAGCTCTATACCGAGCTGAGAAACAAGTAATACATACATAAGAGTTAACACTTTTTAGGAGGACCCATGAATAAGCAAACACCCAAGGGGGTAACACCGCTGCAAGAGGTTGCCCGTGAAGACGTCATGAAAGAACTGGAAGACTGCATGCGCCGGATCTTCGGCTGCGGTCTGAACGAGGCGACGGAAAAGCAGGTCTATCGCGCGCTGTGTCTCATGCTGCGTGAAAAGCTGACGGAAATGAACGGCGCGTTCAACGACAGCGTGGCGCAGAACGGGCGGAAGGAAGTCTATTACATGTCGATGGAATTCCTCGTCGGCACCAGCCTGCGCAACAATCTGTTCAACCTCGGTATCGAGAAGGAAATGCGCGAAGGCCTGAAGAAGCAGGGATTCGATATTGACGCGATCTATGCGCTGGAGCCGGACGCAGGTCTCGGCAACGGAGGCCTCGGAAGACTCGCTTCGTGCTATATGGACGCGGCGACCGGCCTCGGCTATCCCGTCACCGGCTACTCCATCCGCTACGAGTTCGGCATCTTCCGTCAGAAGATCGTCGACGGCTGGCAGATGGAATTCCCGGACAACTGGCTGGAGATGGGCGACGTCTGGCTGCGTTCCCGCGAAGACGACGCGGTCGAAGTCCGTTTCGGCGGCGAAGTGCACGAGTGGATGGACAACGGCAAGCTCAAGATCGCGCAGACCGGCTACAATTCCGTCACGGCTGTGCCGCACGACCTCTTTATTTCCGGTTATGACAGCAAGGCGGTCAACCGCCTGATCCTCTGGAGCGCAAAGCTCCCGCAGAGCTTCGATATGGCGGCGTTCTCCCGCGGCGACTACGTCCGCGCGCTGGAGCAGAACGCCATGGCGGAGACGATCTCCAAGGTCCTCTATCCGGCTGACGATCATATTCAGGGCAAACGCCTGCGTCTGAAGCAGCAGTACCTGCTGGTCTCCGCTTCCATGCAGAGCATCCTCAAGAAGCATCTGAAGCGGTACCGCACCTTCAACAACCTGCCCGACAAGGTCGCCATCCATATCAACGATACGCATCCGGCGCTGTGCGTGCCCGAACTGATGCGCATTTTGATGGACGACTACGATTACGGCTGGGATCAGGCGTGGGACATCACCTGCAGGACCCTGTCCTACACGAACCACACCGTTATGAGCGAGGCGCTGGAACGCTGGAGCGTCGATTTGTTCCGCGAGCAGCTCCCGCGCGTCTACTCGATCTGCGTCGAGATCAACCGCCGCCTGATCGAGGGCCTGTGCAGCGTCTACCCCGGCGACTGGGGGAAGATCAACTACATGGCGGTCATCGCGAACAACGAGATCCGCATGGCGAATCTCTGCCTCGCCGCCTGCCAGAAGGTCAACGGCGTTTCCAAGCTGCACACGGACATCCTCCGCAGCGGCATCTTCCGCGACTACTGCCAGATCACGCCGGACCGTTTCCTCAACGTGACGAACGGCATCGCGTACCGCCGCTGGCTCTGCCAGTCGAACCCGCTCCTGACCGATTATCTGAAGGGCCTGATCGGCGACGGCTTCCTGCGCGACGCGAGAAACCTCGAGGATCTGCTGCGCTATTATGACGACAAGCGCGTCCTGGCGGATCTGCGCGCCATCAAGCGGAAGAACAAGGAGCGCCTCGCCGATCTGATCGCGAAGCGCAACGGCATCAAGGTTGATCCCGACTCCCTGTTCGACATCCAGATCAAGCGCCTGCACGAGTACAAGCGGCAGCTTCTGAACATCCTGCACGTCCTGTACCTGTACAACGAGATCAAGGCCAACCCATCCGCGCCCTTCGTGCCGCGCACCTTCGTCTTCGCGGCGAAGGCGTCCGCGGGCTACATCCGCGCGAAGCAGACGATCAGCCTGATCGTCGCGGTCTCCAACTTCATCAACGCCGACCCCGAGGTGCGCGACAAGCTCAAGGTCGTCTTCGTGGAGGATTATAAGGTCTCTCTGGCGGAGATCATCATCCCCGCCGCGGACATTTCCGAGCAGATCTCCATCGCCGGCAAAGAGGCCTCCGGCACCGGCAACATGAAGCTGATGATCAACGGCGCGGTCACCATCGGCACCCTCGACGGCGCGAACGTGGAGATCCACGAACAGGTCGGCGACGACAACATCTTCCTCTTCGGCATGAAGGCGCACGAGGTCGAGGCGCTGTGGCAGCGCGGCTACGATCCGCACGAATTCCTGACGCCGGAGCTGAAGCAGGTTCTGGATATGCTGACGTCCGGCATCCTCGGACAGCGCTTCGACGATCTGGCGGCGTCCCTGCTGACCAACCGCTTCGGCACGGCGGATCCGTACATGACCGTCGCGGACTTCCAGGATTATACGCGCGCGCAAAAGCTGGTCTCGGCGACCTATCCCGACGCGCAGAAGTTTACCAACATGTCGCTGGTCAATATCGCGAAGGCCGGCATCTTCTCCTCCGACCGCGCGGTCGAGGAGTACGCGGAGAACATCTGGTATCTGAAGAAATAATATGCGTATTTTGTACGACAGCAGAAAACTGCGGCACAAGACCCCGTTCGGCACGGTCCGAACGGGGGAGTGCTGCGTTTTACGGGTTTTCCTGCCGCGTGACAGCGGCGGCATCGGCGTGAAGCTGATGCTGGAAAACTGCGACAACGAGTTCGTGAGCGAAACGCCGTTCGCCTTTGAACAGCGCGACGGCGATTACGATATCTACCGCTGCGAATTCTCCACGCAGGCGCGCGGCCTGTATTTTTACTGGTTCTACATCATGAAGCCCGACGGCGGCTTCCGGCTGTTCAAGTACGGCAGCGAAACGAATATGGAAGACGGCGACAAGTGGCAGCTCAGCGTGATCCCTGCGGATTTTACCGTGCCGGATTTCGCGAAGGGCGCGGTGATGTACCAGATCCTGCCCGATCGCTTTTTCCGCGCGGGCGACTGCGACCTGACGGAGAAGCTGCAGCCGTTCACGATCCATGAAAACTGGGACGAACAGCCGCAGTATACGCCGGACGCGGAGGGCAACTGGTGCGGCGACTTCTTCGGCGGCAACCTGAACGGCATCCGGCAGAAGCTGCCGTATCTGAAATCGCTCGGCGTCGGCGTCCTGTATCTGAACCCGATCTTCATGGCGTATTCCAACCACCGCTACGACACCGCCGACTACAAGCGCATCGACCCGATGCTCGGCACGGAGGAAGATTTCAAGGCGTTGTGCGAGGAAGCGCACCGGCAGGATATCCGCATCATTCTGGACGGCGTGTTCTCCCATACGGGAAGCAACAGCCGTTACTTCGACGCGAAGCACGTCTTCGGCCACGGCGCGGTCAGCGATCCCGATTCGCCCTACCGCGACTGGTACCGCTTCCGCCATTACCCCGACGACTATGAGTGCTGGTGGGATATGCCCACCCTCCCCAACGTGGAGGAGCTGACGCCGGGGTATCTCGACTACATCATTGAGGACGAGGACTCCGTCGCCGCGCACTGGCTGCGCCTCGGCGCGGACGGCTTCCGTCTCGACGTGGCGGACGAGCTGCCCGACGAGTTTATCTACCGCCTCAAGCGGCGCATCCGCGCCGTCAAGCCCGACGCGATGCTGATCGGCGAGGTCTGGGAGGACGCGTCCAATAAGCGCACCTACGGCGTCTCGCGCCGCTATTTCGTCGACGGCGAGCTCGACAGCGTGATGAACTACCCGTGGCGCAAGGCGATCCTGGACTTCATCACGGGCGAGGATGACGGCAGCGTGTTCGGCGAGACCCTGATGTCGATCGTCGAGAACTATCCGCCGCAGGTGCTCTCCTGCCTGATGAACGTCCTCGGCACGCACGACACGCCGCGCATCCTGACGGCGCTGGTCGATCCGTTCAAGGGTACGCGGGAGGAAAAGGCGCATCGACGGCTTCCGCCGGAACTGCTCGCGCTCGCGAAGGAGCGGCTGCGCATGGCGGCGTTTCTGCAGTTCATGCTGCCCGGGATGGCGAACATCTACTACGCCGACGAGGTCGGCATGGAGGGCTATGACGATCCGTTCTGCCGCAGGACCTATCCCTGGGGCAGGGAAGACCGGAGCCTGCTGGCGTATTACCGCGCGCTTGCCGATCTGAAAAACACGCTGCCTGCGCTGCGGGCGGGCGACCTGCGCGTGACGATGGCCGGCCAGGGGAGACTGTCCTTCCTTCGGACGGCGGAATCGCAGAGCGTCCAGATCTACACGAATAAATCCTCGCAGGTATGGTACCTGCCGGACGGAGAACTCTGCATCGGTCACGGCGTGACCGGCAGCGCGGAGGGGAGAATGCTCCTGCCGGACGGCTACTGCCTGCTGTTCAAGAACAATTCCACAATGTAACGCATATTCGATCGGATATGCGGAAAGGAGACACAATGAAATTTTCCGAAATGCCCTACGTCCGTCCCGACGTAGACGAGGTCAAGGCAAAGCTTGCCGACTGCGCGAAGCGGATCGAGGAAGCGACGAGCGCGCAGGAGCAGATCGCAGCGTTCGATGAATCGACCGAGATCGGTATGCATATCGCGACGACCATGTCCATTGCCTACGTTCGCAACACCATTGACACGACGGACAAATTCTATGAAGCCGAGCGAGACTTCATGGACGAGACAGGTCCCGAGCTGGAGGAAGTGAACGACCTGATCAACGTCGCGATGCTGAACTCCAAATTCCGCCCGGAGCTGGAAGCACATTACGGCTCGCTGATGTTCAAGAACATCGAGATCGAAAAGCGCAGCTTCAAGCCGGAGCTGATCCCCCTGATGCAGGAGGAGAGCAAGCTCGAGAGCCGCTATCAGAAGCTCTACGCGAATCTGACCGTCGAGTTCAACGGCGAGACCATGCCGTTGCCCATGCTCGGCAAGTACAAGGAGAGCCCGGATCGCGCCGTCCGCCGCGCCGCCTTCGAGGCGGAAGGCAAGGTCTTCGACGCCAACCGCGAGGAACTGGACGAGATCTACGACAAGCTGGTCAAGAACCGCAACGCGCAGGGCAGACTGCTCGGCTACGACAACTATATCCAGCTCGGCTACGACCGCCTCGGCAGAAACTGCTACGGCGGCAAGGAGCTCGATCAGTTCCGCGAGCAGATCGCGAACGACCTCGTTCCCATCATCGCCGAGGTCAAGGAAGCCCAACGGAAGCGCATCGGCGTCGACCGCCTGTACATCTACGACGACGCCTTCCGTTTCCCCGACGGCAACGCGAAGCCCGAGGGCACGCCGGAGGAGATCCTCGCGGCGGGCAAGGCGATGTATCAGGATCTCAGCCCGGAGACCAAGACTTATATTGAGGACATGTTCGACGGCGAGCTGTTCGACGTGCTCTCGAAGGACGGCAAGGCGCCCGGCGGCTACTGCACGGGATTCCCGGACTACAAGGTCCCGTTCATCTTCTCGAACTTCAACGGCACCGCGGACGACGTGGACGTGCTGACGCATGAAGCAGGCCACGGCTTTGCCGGCTACCGCGCGATGCATTCCGACATCCATCCTGCGCTGCAGGACCCGACCATCGAGGCCTGCGAATGCCATTCCATGAGCATGGAGTTCCTGACGCAGGACTATCATAAGGATTTCTTCGGCAAGAACACCGCGAAGTACGAGCTGCAGCACTGCGAGGCGAGCCTCGATTTCATCCCCTACGGCTGCATGATCGACGAGTTCCAGCACCGCATGTACGAGAACGAGAACCTGACGCCGGACGAGCGGCACAAGGTCTGGGAGGCGCTGGAGAAGAAGTACCGCCCGTGGCTCGGCATGGACAACCTGCCTTTCTACGGCCGCTACGCGCACTGGCAGTGGAAGCTGCACGTCTATCTGCACCCGCTGTACTATATCGACTACTGCATGGCGCAGACCGTCGCCTTCCAGCTCTGGACCCTGTCGCTCAAAGACCGCAAGGAAGCCTGGAAGCGCTATCTTGCCTTCGTCGACGCGGGCGGCACGAAGACCTTCGAGGATCTCTGCCGCAGCGCCAACATCCGCGTACCGTACGAACCGGGCACGATCCGCGACGTCGGCAGCGGGATCCGCGACTGGCTGAAGGAAAACGAGACGGTTTGATGAATATTCTTTGACCGAATAAAGATTTTTCTACGGAGAGCGGACGAATTAGCGACATCTGTCCGCGCAGAACGAACATTCTGAATATTTATCGGAAGCATTCATGAATTTATTCATTTTCAGGCAAAAGATCCGGCGGTTTTACGTCGGAAAACAACGGAAAACAGCGGGCGGCGCGTATGCGTCGCCCGCTTGCCTCTTTCGATCGAACGGAAAAAACAGCCGTTTTATTGTGCAATTTGTCTAAATTGCGGGGGCCAAAATCGTTAAATTGTGATAGAAACTTGGAATTTTAACAATTTATTAAAAAAACGAATAATTATATTGATTCTTCAAGCGGAATGTGCTATATTATTTCAAAGATTTTTACGGAAACTGTCTTTTCGGTGGTGTAACGCGTGATTTCAAAGAAATATACCAAAGATTATCGCGTGGAAGCCCGCCTGACCAAACATGGCAGGGTGCGCGATGAGGCAGTCTACTGCGGCGAACATTTTAGATTCGCGCGTCCGCAGGAGGACGTGCGCCGCAGTTTCCGTTATCTTGCTGCCGCCGAACTGGGCATGGCGCTGCTGACGATCGTGCCGATGTGCTTCCCCTGCGCTTACTGCAAGCAGATGTACATCGTCCTTCCGCTTGTGCTGAGCCTGATCCCGGTCTATCTTCTCCTGACCGCGCTGAACCGTGTCCGCACGGCAGGGGAGACGGTCATCCGTGAGCATCGCGACAAGATCGCCAACCGCTTCCCGGCGGGCGCTCTGCTCCAGCTCATTTTGCAGGGACTTGTCCTTGCAGCCGGCGTCGTATTCGTCTTCATCGGCGAATTAAACGCGATCGACTGGGTCTTTACCGCGCTGGCAGTCCTCCGCGCTGCGCTATCCGTTCTGATTTTCCTGCACCGCAGGGATTTCGCGATGGAACCCGCGGAGTAACGATCGATTCTAACCGCATTTTGCGTTGGAATAATATTTTATGGAGGTAAGAAAATGAAAAAACTCTTAGCACTGCTTCTGGCTCTTGTTATGGTTCTTTCTCTGTTCGCAGCCTGCAAGGGCGGCGAAGAGGAGCCGACCACCGCGACCGAAGCACCCACGGAAGCTCCCACCGAAGCTCCCACCGAAGAGCCCGTTGCTGAAAAGAACGACACTCTGGTTGTCGGTTACAACACCTTCTCCCAGAAGTTCAGCCCGTTCTTCTCCAAGACGGCGTACGACCAGGACGTTTGGGCAATGTGCTCCCTGTCCCTGCTCGGCACCGACCGTGAGGGCAACGTTGTCACCCATGCGATGGGCGACGAGGGCGAAGTCATTCCGTACAACGGCACTGACTACACCTACCATGGCATCGCGAACTGCGACATCGTTGAGAATGACGACGGCACTGTCGACTACAACTTCACGATGCGCGACGACATCGTCTTCTCCGACGGCACGCCGATGACCATCGACGACGCCATCTTCTCGATGTACGTCCTGTGCGACCCGACCTATGACGGCTCCAGCACCCTGTATGCGCAGCCGATCGTCGGCATGAACGAGTACAGAGCCGGCATGGAATCCCTTGCCAACCTGATCCTCGCGGGCGGCCGTGAGGAAAGCTCCGAGTACTACACCGACGAAGAGCGCGATGCCTACTGGGCAGCGATCGACGCAGCCGGCGAAGACTTTGTCGGCGGCATCCTGAGCTACTGCGAGCCCTACGGCGCGACCACCGTTGCCGAAGCCATGGGCATGTGGGGCTTTGACGTTCCCGAAGACGCCACTGCGGCTGACTGCTGGCAGGCGGTTCTCGAAGCTTACGAAGGCGACGTTGTGACTGCTAACAGCGTCGAGGCCGGCGATGTTGATCTGTTTGCCGCTGTTGCAGAGCGTCTCGGCGACGACGCCTCTACCTTTGAAAGAGGCATCCAGACCGGCGACTCCGCTGCCAACATCGAAGGCATCGTGAAGACCGGCGACTACAGCCTGACCATCAAGATGAGCGAGTTCGACGCCACCGCGATCTACAGCGTTGGCACCGTCGTTGCTCCTCTGCACTACTATGGCGATGCGGCGGCTTACGACTATGACAACAATCAGTTCGGCTTCACCAAGGGCGACCTGAGCGGTGTCCGTGCGAAGACCACCGAGCCGATGGGCGCTGGCCCCTACAAGTTCGTCAGCTTCCAGAACGGCGTCGTCACCTTCGAGCGCAACGAGAACTACTTCCTCGGCTGCCCGATCATCAAGAACATCCTGTTCCAGGAAACCGCGCAGGGCGACATGCTGACCGGCGTTGCTTCCGGCACCTTCGACATCGCTGATCCTTCCTTCACCACGCCTGCTGTTGAGGCCATTAAGGACTACAACTCCAACGGCGAGCTGGACGGCGACGTCATCACCACTGAGAACGTTGACAACCTCGGCTACGGCTACATCGGCATCAACGCCGACACCGTGAAGGTTGGCGACGACAAGGGCTCCGACGAGTCCAAGGCGCTGCGTAAGGCATTCGCGACTCTGTTCGCTGTGCACCGCGACACTGTTATCAACTCCTACTACGGCGACCGTGCTACCGTCATCAACTACCCGATCTCCAACACCTCCTGGGCGGCTCCGAAGCCTGCCGACGAAGGCTACCAGATCGCTTACTCCGTTGATGTTGACGGCAACCCGATCTACACGGCCGACATGAGCGAAGAAGACAAGTACGACGCGGCTCTCGAAGCGGCGATCGGCTTCTTCAAGGCTGCCGGCTACACCTGGGACGACGCTGCCGGCAAGTTCACCGCTGCTCCCGAGGGCGCAGAGATGGCTTACGAAGTGATCATCCCCGCTGACGGCATCGGCGACCATCCCGCATATGGCATCCTGACCGCTGCGAAGGATCAGCTCGAGACCATCGGCATCACGCTCGAGATCAACGACCCGTCCGACTCCAACATCCTGTGGGATTCCCTGGATGCAGGCACGCAGAACATGTGGGCTGCTGCTTGGGGCGCTGCGGTTGACCCCGACATGTATCAGGTCTATCATTCCTCCAACATCGTCGGCCTGGGCGGCACGGACTCCAACCACTATCACATTGCGGACGAGAACCTCGACCGTATGATCCTTGAGGCCCGTACCTCCGCTGACCATGCGTTCCGTAAGTCCACTTACAAGGAATGCCTCGAGACCATCCTTGACTGGGCGGTTGAGATCCCGACCTATCAGAGACAGAATGCTTACGTCGTCTCCACCGAGCGCGTGAACATCAGCACCCTGACTCCGGACATCACCACCTTCTGGACCTGGATGAACGACCTCGAGAAGCTGGAGATGAACTAATTCCCGGCAATCGCCGTTAACGCAATCTTTGCTTAACACAAGGCACAAAGTGCCTACAGGCCGCAAGGCCTGTAGGCACTTAAGTCCTATTATATTGCATTACGGTTAAAACGGATTTTCTTCCGTTTCAGCCGGAATGCAGTACGATAGGGCGACCAATCAGAAACAAAGGTTGGAGACAATTATGCTGAAATTTACTATCAAAAGACTCCTGATCAGCGTTGTTATCCTGTTCTTCGTCATGTTCATCGTGTACACGCTGATGTTCTCGCTTCCGACGAGTTACATGGAGAAAACG
The DNA here is from genome assembly GCA_905233385.1 of uncultured Oscillospiraceae bacterium. Taxonomy (GTDB): domain Bacteria; phylum Bacillota; class Clostridia; order Oscillospirales; family Oscillospiraceae; genus JAZOXB01. The sequence goes on along the minus strand of CAJOEH010000003.1, from coordinate 11,885 downwards.
GCGCGTGAGCTCGCTACCAAACCCGGCAGCCTCAAGAGCGCGTCGGAATGGCTGGCGGAGCTGAACGCCCAGTACGGCATGGACAAGGGCCTTGTCGGCGGCTTCTTCACCTGGCTGGGATCCTTTGCCGTCGGCGACTTCGGCGAAAGCTGGCAGTGGACGAAGGACGTTACCAGCGTTTTCAACAGCACGGTCTGGTACAGCTTCGCGCTGGGTCTTGTCTGTTTCATCTTCGAGATCCTGATCGCGATCCCGCTTGGCGTTCTTGCCGCGAAGAAACAGTACAGCATCACGGACTATTCCGTCACGGTATTCGCGCTGATCGGCATATCCATGCCGACCTTCTTCGTCGCGACCGTGTATAAACTTCTGTTTGCGGTCAAACTGCAGGATTGGTTCGGACTGTCCAAACCGCTCTTCGATATCAGCGGTATGCAGAGCCGCGACTACGTCAACCTCAGCGACGTGGGAAAATTCTTCGACGTCGCGAAGCATTTCGTGTTACCCGCATTAACTTTGGTCACAGTCAGCATCGGCAGCTTGATGCGTTATACCAGAACGAACATGCTCGAAGTCCTGAACGCGGACTATATCCGTACGGCGAGAGCTAAGGGCCTGTCCGAGAAGAAAGTCATCAACTATCATGCGTTCAGAAATACACTGATCCCCATCGTAACCATCCTCGGCGGCAGCCTGCCCGGCCTGTTCTCCGGCGCTCTGATTACAGAGACCCTGTTCGGCATCCGCGGCATCGGCTATGCCTCCTACTATTCCATGGTTGCGGGCGATATTCCCTTTACGATGTTCTATCTGTCGTTCATTGCCATCCTGACGCTCCTGGGCAATTTGATCGCGGACATTTTGTATGCCGTGGTCGATCCCAGAGTGCGCCTGAACTAAGGGGGTGTCGTTATGGCGTTTGAAAAGAAAAGCTTTAACGAGGTCCTGAAGCAGCGCGAACTGCGCGAGCAGGCGGAAAGAGCGCAGAAGGCGGCGGACGATCATATCGCGCTGGACGACTCTCAGCGCGTCAAGGTGCTTTCTCCCGGCCGTCTGGTCTTCAAGCGGTTTATCCGCAACCGACTGGCGATCGTGGGTACCTGCATCCTGATCTTCATGTTCCTGTTCTCCTTCCTCGGCCCGCTGTTCTACGCTTACGGGCAGACGGAGCGCTTCTACAAGCACGAGTATCAGCAGAGCGACTACGCCGGCGCGCAGCTCCGCACGGAGTTTACCAACTACGCGTGCGGCGACTACGTGATCGACAAGGAAGTCGCGCGCCGCGTCAATTCCGCGATCATCGCGATCAACTCCGACGAGGAAGCCGAAGCGACCGTGATCAACGTTGCGTCCGGCAACTATCTGGTCGCGGCGGCGGAGGATGAGAACATCTTCGTCGTGACCGACTGCACGCAACAGGACGTCGCGTCCTTCGTCGATACGATCGAGATCGGCAGCTTCACCACCATCGAAGGCAAGATCACCTATAACGATGGCGTGAAGGATCTCGGCGCCGCGTTCTACGAAGCGGCGGCTGCCGCGCTGAAAGGAAAGACCTACGCCTTTACGTTCGGCGGCAAAAACTATGAGATCCGCAATTATAACAAGGTCGGCGGCACGATCTTTGAGATCAGCGACCGCGCTTTCACCTATGTCGGCGCATCGCTGTCACCGGAGTTCGAGACCGCCGTGCTCGAAGCCGTTGCCGCGAAGCAGATCGCGTTCGTCTTTGAAAACGACGCGTATCTGATCTCCGAAGAGAACGGCAAGTACAGCATCAGCGTCAGTATTCCCAACGAGATCGTCATGGTCAGCACGACCTACGTTCTCAACGCCTACGAGAAGGGAAAGCAGTTCTCCGACAGCTTCAAGGCCGACGCGCTCCTTTCCGTCGCTTCCGGCGACGCGTTTGAAGAGAACGGCGTGACCTATCATGCTGTGACCGGCGAGGAAAAGCCCGAGATCGTCACGGAAGACGGCACGCCCATCGCGCAGCTTTCCAACTTCGTCGTCCGCGGCGCGGACGGCAAGGACAGCTTTGACATTGCGTTCAAGGACGCGGTCGAAGATGCGGTCATGGATATGGAGAGCCGCGGCGAGAAGTCGACCGTTCTGACCTACGATCTTCTCCTGAAGGAGACGCAGACCGATGAGAAAGGCAACGAGACCGTCGTCGTCGTGCGCGACGAGAACGGGAACGAAGTCTATCAGTCGACGGACATCAACATCCGCAAGCTGGTCAACGACTATGAGTTGACCTGCCCGATCCTCAGCCGTCTGTTCGATATCAACAGCTCTCCCTCCGCCGATCATCTGTTCGGCACGGACTCCGACGGTTACGACGTGCTTGCCCGTATGATGTACGGCGGCCGTATCTCCCTGATGGTCGGCTTCGTCGTCGTCATTCTGGAGACCCTGCTCGGCACGATCATGGGCGGCATCGCCGGCTACTTCGGCGGCTGGGTCGACAATCTCATCATGCGTCTGGTCGATATCTTCTACTGCATCCCGTCCATGCCGATCCTGATCATTACAGGCGCGTTCATGGACGCGGAGAAGCTGAGTCCCTACGTCCGCCTGATGTGGATGATGGCGATCCTCGGCTTCCTCGGATGGGCAGGCGTCGCCCGCCTGGTCCGCGGCCAGATCCTGTCTCTGCGTGAGCAGGAGTTCATGGTCGCGGCGGAGGCGACCGGCGTCCGCGTCCGCAAGAGGATCTTCCGGCACCTCGTCCCCAACGTCATGCCGCAGCTGATCGTGACCGCGACCGCCGGCCTCGGCGGCGTCATCATCACGGAGTCCACGCTGTCCTTCCTCGGTCTCGGCGTGAAGCACCCGCTGGCGACATGGGGCACCATGATCAACTCTATCACCCAGCGCAATGAGGACATGATCAAGTATACCTACATCTGGATCCCCGTCGGCCTGCTGATCTGCCTCACCGTTATTGCTTTCAACTTCGTCGGCGACGGTCTGCGCGACGCCTTCGATCCGAAGATGAAGAAGTAAGGAGGAATTCAAAATGGATGAAAAAGAACTGAAATCCTCTGTTACAGAAACAACGGAAAAGAAGTCAAAGAAAAAGTCCAGCTATATTTCCGCCAAGGAATCAAGAAAGATCAGCCGCTTCAACCGCAAGCTGACCAAACGGCTCGAGGATGAACGCGCAAACGCGAACAAGGATCCCGCGCTCTATACCACGAAGATGCGCGATCCGAATAACGTCGTCGAGTTCGACAACGTGTGCACCTATTTCTTTACGGACATCGGCACGGTCAAGGCGGTCGACGGCATCAGCTTCGACATCCCGAAGTGCTCCACGGTCGGCGTCGTCGGCGAGTCCGGCTGCGGCAAGAGCGTTACGTCTCTGTCTCTGATGCAGCTGCTTCCGCGTCCGACCGGCCAGACCGTCGGCGGCGAGATCCGCTTCAACGTCGGCGACGGCGAGGCGCTCAATATCGTCAACACGCCGACTTCCAAGATGATGGAGATCCGCGGCAACCGCGTCTCCATGATCTTCCAGGAGCCGATGACCAGCCTGAACCCCGTCTTCCGTATCGGCGCGCAGGTCGACGAAGTCATCAAGCTGCACAACCCCGAAATGAGCGACGAGGACGTTAAGAACCGCACGCTCGACATGCTGGAACTGGTCGGTATCGCGAACAAAGAGGGCGTCTACAGGATGTACCCCCACGAGCTGTCCGGCGGTATGCGTCAGCGTGTTATGATCGCGATCGCCCTGGCCTGCAACCCGACCCTGATCATTGCGGATGAGCCGACCACGGCGCTGGACGTTACCATTCAGGCGCAGATCCTGGATCTGCTCCAGAACCTGAAGGACAAGCTGAGTTCTTCTATCATGCTGATCACGCATGACCTCGGCGTCGTCGCCGGCATGGCGGATTACGTCGTCGTTATGTACGCGGGCCGCGTGGTCGAGAAGGGAACTGCGGACGATATTTTCCATCATCCCGCCCATCCGTATACCATCGGCCTGATGCGGTCCAAACCGGTTGTCGGCAAGAAGGTGGAGGAACTGTACAACATCCCCGGCAGTGTGCCGAACCCCGTCGATATGCCGAATTACTGCTATTTCCGCGACCGCTGCGAGATGCAGTGCGACCGGTGCGGCGGCGACTATCCTCCTGAGATCCGGATCAGCGATACGCACGTCGTATCCTGCTACCGCTTCTTTGACGAGGGCGAAGTGATCGGGTATCCGAAGCCTGTGAATGTGGAGGAGCTTTGATATGGCAGAAGAAGTAAAAGTGATCGACGAATATTCTGCGAAGCTCTTTGAAAACGCAGAAAAAGACCCCGACAATCTGCTGGTCGTCAAGAATCTGGTCAAGTATTTCCCGATCAAATCCAGCTTTTTCCGCAAGACGATCGGCAACGTGAAAGCCGTCGACGGCATTTCCTTCAAGATCAAGCGCGGCACGACGATGGGCCTGGTCGGCGAGTCCGGCTGCGGCAAGTCCACCATCGGCAGGACCATTCTCAACCTGCAACCCAAGACGTCCGGCGAAGTCTACTTCAACGGCACGGAGATCTTCGGGCTCACCAAGGCGGAGCTCCGCGCGATCCGTCCCTCGATCCAGATCATCTTCCAGGACCCGTATTCCAGCCTGTCTCCGCGTCTCCCCGTCGGCGAGATCATTGCCGAGGCGGTCCGCGAGCACAACATCGTCCCGAAGGACGAGGTTGACGATTACGTGACGCGCATCATGCACGCCTGCGGCCTGCAGGAATACCACAAGGATCGCTATCCGCACGAATTCTCCGGCGGTCAGAGACAGCGTATCTGCATCGCCCGCGCGCTGGCATTGAACCCGGACTTCATCCTTTGCGACGAGCCGGTTTCCGCGCTGGACGTTTCCATCCAGGCGCAGATCATCAATCTGCTGCGCGACCTGCAGAAGGAATTCAACCTGACCTACCTGTTCATTTCCCATGACCTCTCCGTCGTCGAGCATATTTCCGACACGGTCGGCGTCATGTATCTGGGCAACATGGTCGAGTTCGCGGAGACGGAGAAGATCTTCAGCAAGCCGCTGCATCCGTACACCGAGGCGCTGTTCTCCGCGATCCCCATCCCGGATCCCGATTACAAGATGAATCGCGTGATCCTGGAGGGCAGCATTCCTTCGCCCGCAAATCCCCCTTCCGGCTGCAAATTCCACACGCGCTGCAGCAAGTGCATGGAGGTTTGCAAGCATTTCGCGCCGGACTTTACAGAGGTCGAGCCGGAGCACTTCTGCGCCTGCCATCTGTATAACTCCCCGGAGCGCAACGCAATGCTCGCGGAAATGATGCCGGCGGCGACGTCGGAAGAGTAACAGGAGGAAAACCCATGAAAAAGCGGCGTGAATACGAGGATGACGACGGCCGTCAGATCGCCGACATGAATGTCGACGGTATGCCGTGGTATGTCCGAAAGTCGCCGTCTTCCACCGATTCGCAGAATAACGAGCCGGTCGAGCTGACCCGTGAGGAGAGACTCAGTCTTTACGGCGGCGTGCTGAAAGCCGTGCTGCTCGTTGCTGCCGCGTTTATCGGCGTCTATTTTCTCGTGGTTTTCCTTATGACAAGAATCTGGTAACAAGTATCGGAGCAGGTTTGCCCTGCTCCGATATTTTTATCCGCAGAAAGATTGCTTTTTTCAGGCCTTTGTATTATAATATATAAAACAATTTTGGGAGGCGGTGGCTTATGAGCATTGTAGTGATCGGCGCGGTCTTCGTGGATATCAAGGGATATCCGACGAACACCTATATCCCCGGCGGCAGAAACGTCGGCCGCGTGGAGGAAGTGCACGGCGGCGTCAGCCGCAACATCGTGGAGGACATCGCGAACGTCGAGCTTCGACCGACCTATGTCAGCTTAGTCGACCCGTCTGCAGTGGGCGACGACGTTCTGAAGAAACTGCAGAATCACAAGGTCAACATCGACTATATGCGCCGCGTTGAAAACGGCATGGGCACGTGGCTTGCCATCTTCGACAACGACGGCGACGTCATCGCCGCCATCTCCAAGCGCCCCGACCTGCATCCGATCGTGGACATTCTGGATGAAAAGGGCGATGAGATCTTCGAGAACGCGGACAGCGTCCTGATCGAGATCGATATGGACCGGGACGTCGTCAAGCGTGTCTTCCAGCTTGCGGAAAAGTATCACAAGCCGGTCTATGCCGCGGTCACAAACATGAGCATCGCGGTCGAGCGCCGCGACTTCCTGCAGCTCACCGACTGCTTCGCCTGCAACCGCAGCGAGGCGGGGATCCTCTTCTCCGACGAGTACGACGACGTGCCGCCCGAGCAGATGATGGAGATCCTCTCCGAGAAGGTGACGAGAGCGCGCATCCCGCGCATGGTCGTGACCCTTGGGTCGGACGGCGCGGTCTACGCCACGGCGGACGGGGAGAAGGGCTGGTGCCCGACCAAAAACGTCGCCGTCAAGGACACGACCGGCGCAGGCGACGCCTTCTTCGCGGGCGTCTCCATCGGCCTGACCTACGGCAAATCGCTGGAGGAATCCTGCGAGATCGGAACGCGGCTCGCCACCTCCGTCGTCGTCACTTCGGAGAACGTCTGTCCGCGTTTCCTGCCCAGCGAATTCGGGCTGGACGTCGAGGTGGATGAGTAATCCTTGAGCGAAGCGCAACAGCCGCTTGATTTTGATCAAAACACCCGAAAAAAATGCTCTTATATCAAGAATTTTTGCAAATTTTTTCTTGCAATTACGCTTTTATATGATATAATGTAAAAGTAAGGCTATGTATTTTCGCCGAGAAGGCGAATACATAATCGGCACAATATGATATTTGGAGGATAAGAAATGAAAATTAATCGTCTCGTATCGATTCTTCTGGCTGTCGTAATGGTTTTCGGTCTGTTTGCCGTTACCGTCAACGCAGAAGATGCCTTCTCTGACATCAAGGGTCACTGGGCAGAAGAAATCATCAACGAATGGGCTTCCTACAAAGTCGTGAACGGCTATCCCGACGGCACTTTCAAGCCCGACAACTACATCACCCGTGCGGAGTTCGCGCAGGTCGTTACGAACCTGCTCGCTCTGACCAAGAAGGCCGACAAGGACTTCTCCGACGTTGCGAAGGACGCCTGGTACTATGACGCCGTTATGTGCGTCGCCAAGGTCGGCATCATGAACGGCGACGGCAACGGCAAGTTCCGTCCGGACGACTACATCACCCGTGAAGAAGCTCTGCTTGCTTACGCCCGTCTCGTGATCGGCGTCGGCGAAGACGAGCTGGCCGACGATCTGTCCATGTTCGCTGACGGCAACGAGGTTTCCGCCTGGGCGAAGGACCGCATCAGCGCGCTCGTTCGCGAGGGCATCATCCTCGGCATGCCGGACGGCAAGCTGCATCCGAAGGACAACATCACCCGTGCGGAGCTTCTGGCTATGCTGAAGCAGACCCAGAAGGCTGACCACAACCACTACTTCGTCGGCGACGGCGACACCTGCTCCATCTGCCACAAGTCCGAGGAAGAGACCATGAAGTTCTATCTCGGCGTTGCTTCCGGCGATGCCAAGGTCGAACTGACTGTCTACAACGACTACAGCGCTTACGTCACTGTTCCCGCGAAGGCTGTCGACGCTTCCAAGGTTTCTGTCACCGTCAAGATGCAGAACGTTGCGACTCTCGGCGTCACCTCCGCTCGTGAGCATTCCATCGAGATCGCGGACACCGGCCTGACCGGCAACCCGAACCTCGCTGATTGGCTGAGCAATGCGTTCACCTTCGATACCGGCTACGTCAAGGCGACCATCGCCGGCGAGGAGTGCCTCTACAAGATCGTTGGCGACCAGAACGCTGAACTGGCGACTCTGCGTGCTTCTTCCGACGACATTATCGCGACCCGCGATGCATGGAAGACCCTGACCAGCTACATCACCACCTCCTCCAAGGAAGCGAACGACAGCTACGTCCTCATTCCTTACGGCTCCAGCCTCCGCATCGGCACGGAGCTGCTCTGCTTCGAGAAGGAAGACGACCTCAAGCTGGACAACTTCAACGACATCGCTGCGCTCGTGAAGAACATTAAGGATCATGTCAAGCTCACCACTGCGGAAGCAGGCGAGTGGCAGATCGAAGGCCTCCTGAAGGCCGGCACCACGCTGGCGGTTTCCAACAGCGTTGCTGTTCTGGATAAGGACGCCACCATCAGAGTCAAGGGCGTGCCTGCCGAGACCTTGGCAACCCTCCTGAGCTCTGCTCGTGCTGCGAAGTCCAACTATGAGCTGGCTTCCCTGCTGGTCAAGGCTGTCAACGACGTCATCGGCGCTGTGAACGGCACCACCGAGGAGAACCCGGTTGTTGTTGAGATCAGCTTCGCTGCTGACAAGTAATTCAATCACAAACCGAATAGGGCAGGGGATTTCCCCCTGCCCTGTTTTTTTCACAGAACCTTTTTACTGAAGGAAGGGAATGATGTTTATGAGAAATCTGCTTCGGAAAGCGATTCCCGTGCTGCTTGCGCTGTGCCTGATCCTCTCCGCTTTCCCGGCTGTGGCGTTCGCGGCGGCTCCCGTCGTTCTGAACGAGCTCCCCATCGTACCGCCTGACGGCGGCGACGCTGCCTATCACGTGGAGCACTATCAGCAGGACGTCGAGGGCGACGGCTATACGCTCGCGGAGACCGACGAGCTGACCGGCAAGGCGGGCGATCCGGCGGAAGCGCAGCAGAAGGAGTACGAGGGCTTCACGCTGAACGCGGAGAAGAGCGAGCTGACCGGCACGATCGCGGCGGACGGCAAGACGACGCTCAAGCTCTACTATGACCGCGAACTCTACACGGTCACGTGGAAGATCGGCGACGAGGAAACCAAAGAAACCTATCGCTTTGAGGCGGTTCCGGCCTTCAAAGGCAGCACGGACCGCGCCGACGGCGAACACGGCAGAAACTTCGTCTTCCTCGGCTGGGACAAGGAACTTGTGCCGGTTACGAAGAACGTGACTTACAAGGCGCTTTACAGCGTTGACTGCGAAGCTTTTATTGTCGGCGGCGACTCCTGGGCGACCCTGCGCGGCGCGCTGGAGCACGCGCAGAGCGGCGACACGGTCCGCATCGAAAAGGACCTGACGATCTCCGAGGATCTTCAGATCCCGGCGGGCATCACGCTGCTGCTGCCCTGCATGGATAACGACAAGGGCTACATCAAGCGCAGCCAGCTCGGCACGACGTATCTGATGAATCCCAACGGCACGGATACGAGCGGCCAGGGCGTCGGCGCGAACGCCGCGCTCTACCGCACCGTCACGGTTGCGGAGGGGACGACGCTGAGCGTTTCCGGTTCCCTGATGGTCAACGCCGTGACAGGCAGAAAAGGCACGGCAAACTGCGATCAGGACGTGACCGGCGGCTACGCGGTGCTGGTACTGAACGGCAAGATCACGGTGGAGAACGGCGGACATCTGGACGCGTTCGGCTATGTCCGCGGCAGCGGCGCCGTCACCGCCAAAAAGGGCGGCACGGTCGGCGATCTGTATATCGTGCGGCACTGGCGCGGCGGCTCGCAGGCGATGAGCATGTACAACGCCGGGATTTATCCGATGAACGAGAACGACTGCCACAATATCGAGACCGCGCTCCGCATCGAATCCGGCGCGGTTCTGGAAGGCATCGTCAAGATGTACGCGCAGGGCGCTTACTACTACACGCGATTCCCGCAGGTCGACAACGTCAACGGCCTGATCCGCCTGACGGATTCCGCTGTTCTGGTGCGCACCTACGTTGACGGCAGAGAGCACTTTGAGATCGTCGGCGGCGCCGACTTTGTCAAGAGCTCGATGACGGTCATCGGCACGACCCTGAGCACCGGCGACTATATTTACCCGATCGACGGCGATATCGACTTCGTTCTGAACACGGGCGAATATCACGTCAAAAATGACTTCAAATTCCTGCCCGGCGCGACGATGAAGGTCAATCACGGCGCGTCGCTGACGGTGGACGAGGGGAAAACGCTCGTCTTCTACCGCGAATTTGACAACGGCGATTTCAACACGTCGACCGCTTATCCCGACCGGCCCGCCGCCCTGCTCAGCATCGCGGAAGGCGCGACCTTCACGAACGCGGGCACGTTCGCGGGCGACATCTATACGGAATCTCCCGACGTGCTGATCGGCGCCGATCCCGTCTGGGAAGCGACGACCTATGAGGCAAAGTGCAACGCCGGCAGTCTGCCGCAGGAGAAATTCACGCTTGCGATCGAACACACGCTCTCGATCACCAGACCGCACCACTCGTGGAAGTTCGGCGAGGACAAGAGCATCGTCTGGTACGGCGGCGCGGCGGATTACAGCGCGGTGGAAGCCGCGATCGCGATGATCCCAGAAGACCTGAGCATCTACACGGACGAGTCCGTACAGGCGCTCCTTGACGCGCTGGCTGCGGTCGAGGAAGGCCTGCTCGAAGAAGAACAGGCGCGGGTTGACGCATGGGCCGCCGCGATCAACGCCGCCCTTGCCGGACTCGTTCCCAAGGAGGGAACGCCCGCCGACTACAGCGCGGTCACGGCTGCGCTGGCGCTGGTGCCGGCCGACCTCAGCCTCTATACCGACGCCTCCCGCTCGGCGCTGGAAGAAGCCGTGAAGGCCGTACGCTACGGTCTCCTGTCGGAGGATCAGGCGCAGGTCGACGCCTACGCACAGGCGATCCTCGACGCGATCGACGGCCTGATCTACAAGCCCGCGGACTACAGCCGCGTGGAGTCGGCGATGACGCTGATCCCTGCCGACCTTTCGCTCTATACCGAAGAGAGCGTGAAAGCGCTCAACAACGCGCTGGACGCGGTCGTGGACGGCGTGCTGATCACCGAGCAGGCGCAGGTCGACGCCTGGGCGAACGCGATTCTGGACGCGATCGCCGGACTAACCATGAAGCCGGCGGACTACAGCGAGATCGACGCGCTGATGGCCATGATCCCCGCGGACCTGTCGCAGTATTCCACGGAAAGCGTGTTCGCGCTCAACGCGATCCTTGCGGAGATCGAACAGAACGCGCTGCTCGACGAACAGGCGAAGGTCGACGCCTGGGCGGCGGCGCTTACGGAGGCGCTGGAAGGCCTGGAGAAGAAGTGCGACGGCGGGAAGGACTGCCCGGGCAAGAACTTCACCGACATGCCGGCCGCTGACAACTGGGCGCACGAGGGCATCGACTTCGTGGTCTCGCGCGGCCTGTTCAACGGCATGAGCGAAACGACCTTTGCTCCCAACGGGAAGATGACGCGCGCCATGCTCGTCACGGTGCTGTGGCGTCTGGCAGGGAAGCCGATCGAAGGCAAGCTCATCTTCGGCGACGTGGAAGAAGGCGTCTGGTACACCGACGCGATCAAATGGGCGTCGAAAAACAGCATTGTGAACGGCGTTTCCTACGGCGTGTTCGCGCCGAATCAGCTCGTGACGCGCGAACAGCTCGCCGCGATCCTGTATCGCTACGCGACTTACCGCTTCGGAAGCGAGCCGGAAGGCGCCGCTGATCTGAGCGGCTTCGCCGATGAGGCCAAGGTCGGCACATGGTCCAGAGACGCGATCAGCTGGGCGAACAGCGCAGGGATCGTGCAGGGCTCCCGCGACAGCGCGGGCAGGCTTTGGATCTATCCGCAGAACAGCGCGACCAGAGCCGAAGTTGCCGCGATGATCATGCGCTTCGTCGTGAAGTATTCCTGAAATGAATAGAGAAAAAGCTCAGGTCTTTCTGAACAGCCCCAGATTGTGCAGACAGCACAAAAGAAGCACCCCTATGTAGGGAAATGAAGTTTTAAGCAACATACTGGCACCGCATTTCCAGCGGTGTCAGTTTTGTTTTCGTTTGGATACGCTGGTTGTTATAGAAATAGATGTAATCGTCAATTAGTTC
>CAJOEH010000002.1 GCA_905233385.1 uncultured Oscillospiraceae bacterium | reverse complement strand
AATATGTGATCGGGAATCTGACACAGTAATAATGAGGCGGCAGACGTTACGTTTGTTTTTCCTTCCCTTGAAAAGTGCCCGTTTGTTCCTCCTTTCCCAAAAAAGCACCCAAATGGGTGCTTTTTTGGTGGAACGATGTGTTCCGCTCACGTGGAACATGATGCGCACTTCGTGCATGATGTTTGGCTTTGTCAAATGATGTGCGCTTCGCGCATGGAGAGCGGAACACATCATTTCACTTTGCGGCAAGGCCGCAAAACTTCACGATGCCGCAGGCATCACTTCACTTGCGCCGCATGGCGCAAACTTCACTTTCCAGTGCAAACACCGGTCGATACCATAGTTCGCGATGCGGACGCAAACGACTCTCCCCGCCTCTGCATCCATTTGGATGGTGTTTTTTGGTGGAGGCGGAAAAAGAGAGAGTCGAAAGGTTTAATCCTGGCTCTACCAGCCTGAAAACTGCCGTTCGGCAGGCTTAAAACGAATTGCACACAACACCGGCGCTCCCCTCTTACGGGGAGCACCGGTATGACTTTTAAGATTTTGCTGATTGTTGTACGTTTCAATACAATTATTCTATGAATCGAAACAAAGAGTAGCGGAACAACAATTCCGACTACTTGAAGTGGAGAGTATAATCGTGTACTATAAAAGAGCATCAGAGTAACGATTGCACGGAGAGACAACGGAAAACCAGTGTCGTTTATAACGGGATGGATGGTCCATCCAAATGGTAAGATTCAATTAACAACACCTTATGGAGGAGAATAACAATGAAGATGATGGATTGTGTTGAAGTAACAGTGGAAAAAGACAGATATGTAAAAGATGGAGTTCACAAAGGTATGCAGGGCTGGATTTGTCTGGACGATTGTGTAAACGGTTACTGGCTTGTAAACTTTCCGCAATGCGGAGAAAAGGAGGATATTGCGGAAATATCTGTATATGAGGAAGACATGAAAGAGATTCCTGTGATGTATGCCGCCGTAAACGAAGAAATCAAGGCACGATTTAAGGAAACAAAATAATAGAATATTACGCACCGGCGCTCCCCTCTTACGGGGAGCGCCGGTATTCTTATACAATTAGTAATATGTTAGAAATTGCCGATGGTTTTCCGTTTCCTGCGCCGCCGCAGGAGGACTGCGCCGAGCGCCGTCAGGTACGCGCCTGTCGCGTAGACGGGCAGCAGGCCGGAGCCGCCGGTGGCGGGAAGCTCATAACCTGCGGAGTTGCGGACCGTCATGACATATCCCGCCGCAACGCTGCCGGTGGTCGTGCCGACGCTGTGATTCGGATCGGCGGACGTCCACGTGCCCTGCAGGGTCGCGCCGCTGTCGGTGACCGTCAGCAGCATCATGCCGGGCAGCGCGGTGTAGGCCGTCGGCGGCGTAACCTCTTCGACGTAGTACGTTCCGACCGGGATATTCCCGTGGAAGAAGATGCCGTCGCCGCTGTCGGTCAGGTTCTGCAGCGTAACGCCGTCCAGCGTCAGAAGCGTCGTTCCGTCGCTCTCGTAGATGTTGAAGACCGCGCCGGAAACCGGATATTCCGTCGGCGGTGTCTGCGTGTTGTCGCAGCCGACCTTTTGCAGCGTGATTTCCACGCGTTTCTTGACGTTCGGCACGGCAAGCGTGTATACAACGGTGTCGCCCGCCTGATTGACGTACTTTGTCAGCCAGTTTTCGCGGCCTTCCGAGAGGACCGTCACGTTGCCCTTTTCGCCGACGGAGAAGCGCAGATAGACGCCCATCGTTTCATAGCCGGGCAGCGGCGTTTTTTCCACAAGGTAATAGACGCCGTGCGAAAGATTCTCGTTCAGTCCCGGAATGACGCCGTTGGCGTCGGTCACGAGATTGTCGCAGCCGGGCAGCGGGTTGAAGTCGATGCCGGTGTAGCCGTTGACCGTGGCTTCGCGGTGCAGCGAGAACACGACGCCCTGCAGCGGCTCGTGTGTGTCGCCGTCCTGCTTTTCAAAGCGGAGGGTGAAGTTCCGGTTCTTGATCGTAAGCTCGGGCATGTCGTTCGCGCCGTTCTGGTTGAGAACGTAGAAATTCGAAATATCCGCGGGCGCGTCCTGGTCGGGCGTGACTGTCAGCGTATAGACGCCGTTATTCTTGGTCAGACGCAGCGTCAGCGGGTATTCGATGCCGTAATAGCCCAGCGGAGCGCGGACCTCATCCAGAATGTAGTCCACGTTTTCGCCCAGAAGCGCCTCCGTGATCAGACCGTTTTCGTCAGAAACGAACGGACCGATCGTGGTGTTGCCGAGCGTCAGGGTGAATTCCGCATTTGCCATCGGCAGACCATCCCAGTCGACCTTATACAGCTTGACGCCGGGTCGGCTGTTGACGATGGTATCCACGCGAACGTTGGAGCCGGTTTCGGTTTCACCCTGCTCGTAATCCACGGTGTAGGTGAAGCTTGCGGCAGAGTTGAAGCCCGCCTGAATCCCCTGCAGCGTGGTCTCGTCGCCGTCGTCCACGACAGTCAGAGTGCTGTAGCTCGTCACGATACCGTTAGAGTTGACGACCGGATTGGTCAGCTCGACCTCGCGGATGTGGTACTGGTCGAACGTGGTGCCGTGCGTGAGCGACGGGATATACCAGTACATCGTGTTGACGCCGTATTCCAGACGGCGGACTGTGGAGGTCTGCACGGTGATCTGGTTCCCATTTCCGTCGTCCTCGGTCGTTTCGATCACGAACGGGGTCTGGCTGTTGCCGAGGAAGACTGCCACGTAGATCGGGTCGCGGTCGTCCATATACTCGGCGTCGTTCCAGACCTTATTGACGCGAAGGCCCCATCCCTTGATGTTATTGACCTCGACGATTGGGTCCTCTACCAAGCCGTCGGAAGGAATGAAATCCTGCGGCATCGACGCGGACGTTGTGCCGGGATCACTCTCGCCGAATTTGAGGGTGTAGTCGCGCAGAGAATAACCGTCGGGAATCTCGTAGTCGCGCTCCTGCACGCGGAACTCGGTGCCGGCAAGGATCTCGCGGATTTCAACGTCGTAGTCGACGGGGATCTTGGAGATCGAGCCGTTCATCGAGGTGTAGAAGGTGGCGCGCTGCTTGTCGGCTGCCGACAGATTGCGGTAATCCGTCTCGTTCAGCGAGGTGAAGCACTGATTTGCCACGTCCCAGAAGCAGTAGTTGCCGTGGTTGTCCTTGACGTGGTACGGGTACAGGCTCGCGCCGGTGAAGCTCGTATCGTTCTCCGTCTTGAAGTACAGACGGAAGTTGAAGATCGCGGAATCCGCGCCGAAGATCGGATCGTCGTGGTGGATCTCGGTCACGCCGTCCTCCGCAAACAGCCGCTTGCGGATCGTCAGATTGCGCAGCGCGTCTTCATCGACGTGGTTGGTGTAAACGACGCGCGGACGGTTTGCAGCCGTCTCATACTCGAGCGCGTAGTCGTAGCGGTGGTCATTGTTCGGATCCGCCTGAATCTCGTTCAGCACCTCGTTATCGTTCGAGGTATCGACGGTAACGTCCTCGAAAATGCGCGTATCCACGCCGCATTCCACGATCTTATACGAGATCGTGTCGTCCGGGAACTTGATCTCCGCGGTCTCGCCGGGCTTCAGCAGGAAGACGTCCTGATACGTGATACCGTCGATCGTCTTGCTGGCCGCGTACGGCACGGACGTGGTGGTGTCCTTGTAGTGAACGTACACGTTCGGATCGTTGATGTTCAGCCGCGCATAGAGCGGATCACCGGTGTTGGGGTCGACCATCGGGCTGCCGAAACCGTCGCCGGGAACGTACCAGATCTGGTACGGGAAGACCGCGTCGATGGAAGCTGCGGAGTCGACGTCGCCGCCGATCTCCTTGCTGAGCTGGACGGTGCCCGCCTTGACGGACGCCAGATTGAAGCGCATGTGCAGGTTGGACGCGCCCGCGCCGCGCTCCATGTAGAAGATCTTCATTGTGTGCGAGGTGTAGTCCTTGAAGACCATGTGGCCGTTGCCGTCGCTCTCAAAGATACCGTCGCGGTAATTGTTCGCCGCGGTGCCGAGCAGATAGGCCTCGACGTCTGCCGGATCCGGATCCGCGTCGTTGTTAGCTTCTTTGTAGCGAGCGATATAGTTCTCACCGAAGATTTGGTAGAGCGTCTTGTGCACGCCGTTGACGTAGACGTCGCCGGTGCAGAAGTTGACCGTACCTGCCAGGGCGCTGTGGATACCGCCGAGGTCGATCACGAGCTCGCCGTCGACGTAGAGCCAGAAGTCGTCGTCGCCGGTGAATTCGTAGATGATGTCGTGACCCCAGCTGTCGTGTCCGCTGGGCGTCTGCACGAAGCTTGCTTCGAGCTGCATGCCGAAGTAGTAGTCGGGACTTTCAACCTTATACAGGCGCTCGTTCTTTCTCGGATCGCCCTCGAGCAGCTCCTGCTGCGTGGCGGTATAGAGGTTTCTCGGGTTGAGCTCCGTACAGAAGTTGCCCGGTTCGATGTTGTCGTACGGGAAGAACTGACCGTGCTTCAGCGAAGGTCTGCTGCTGCCGCCGTCGTAGGTGCCGAGCTCCTGATAGACGTGGAAGTCAGTGTCATAGGTGTTGTCCTGTTTTTTCAGCGTCGCAAAGTTCTGCGTGCTGTCGTACTCGAAGTAGCCGGAGCCGTCCAGAATACTCTGCAGGAAGAGGTGGTTGACCTCGACCGGCGGATTGTTCGGAGAATTGAACAGGTCCGCCAGCGAAGCTTGGGTGATTGTCGCGGTCGGATAGCCGTTCGCGTCGAGACTGTTCGAGAGCAGGCCGGAATTTGGGTAAAGGACCGCGCCGCCCGTGCTGTCGCCGATCACATTGTGCTGCTGCAGTGTAGTTTCGGGGTTTTTCCCGTCCTTGTAGGTCGTGCCGCCGAAGTCTACCATCTTCATCGTGATGCCGTAGAGATTGTTGTCGACAGTCGGAACCTCGGTCAGAACGTCATCCGTCGGCAGGTTGTGGACCAGCGCAAAGTAGAAGTCGGTCGTCTGGTTGATCGTGCAGGGCGCGATGCTGTCGCCGCTGCCGCTGATCTGCGCCTGTACGCCGGCATAGGCGTAGCTCGGGTCGTCCCAGGCAAGAATATCGGAGTAGTAATATCCGTTTGTTCTGCCGTTTAGGTTGAGGCCGATTTTGTTATCCGACAGAATCTGATTGGAGCTGAGCTGCGGGGCGATGTACTTGCCGGAGAACTCGTTGTACAGCTCGTAGTAGCCGTTCGGATCGGTGGTTCCCTCCCAGAAGTACTCGGTGAAGTCCCAGAGAAGCGTGTTGAAGCGGTCGCCGAACCACTGAATCTGGTCGCCGCTCTCATAGACGGGGATCAGCGAGCCGTCGCTGTCCACGGCGTAGAATTCGTAGCGTTTTTTCTGATCGTTCCAAACGCGGGCATAGACGATGACCTTGGAGCCGTCCGGTACAGCCTCGCGGTCGGAGATACTGACCTTGTCCGCCGTATGGACCATGTAGTACTCCGGCGTCAGATCGGTCTCGTCCACCAGCCGCATCCATTCGCTGCCGACGGTGCCGCCGACGAAGAAGCCGACGTTGGTCGCGCCGCTGTAGGTCAGTACGGCGTTGGAGCTGCTGCGCAGGAAGATCTGACCATCGTGACCTGTTCCGCCTTCGACGATCTCAATATCGCAGCCGTCGTCGATCTCGTTCGCGTCGACGAGCGTGACGCCGTCATCCGGATCAATACGGAGATACTTCGTCTCTCCGTTGACCTGTGTAGTGATGCGGTAGATATCGCTTTCGACATTATGGAAGGTCCAGCGGGTGATGCCGCTGTCCTTCGGCGTGAAGATGATATCCTCGCGGTCGTTGTTTCTGGCGAGCACGGTCATCGAGACCGCTTCCAATGCGCCCTCAACGCTCTCGTTCGCCATCATCGCCTTGCCGGTCAGACCGTTGTTGAAGAACATAAGACCGTAGGTTTTGCCGTCAAGATCATAAGGATCGTCCGTCGGGGGCGTGAAGTACCAGAAATTGAAGCGGGCGTTCACGTCGTTCAGATTGTTATACGCAGCAAAACAATGACCGCTCGTACCGCCCTGCATATTCCAGCAGTAGTTGTTTGCGCCGCGGATGCGGAAGACGTTTGTGTCCTCTCCGTTGCCGAAGTCCTCGATCGTGAAGACGCTGGCGCTGTTCGCGCTGTTAACGAAGTTCAGGCTGTTGCTCGACTGCTGTACGTACTTCCGATTTGCGCCGTTCATACAGTAGATTTTATATTGATGGTTCGCCGCGTCGACGGTTTCAAAGAAGTAAGGTACTGAGCCCGTCATCGGCTGCCCAAGCTGTGGCGGCTCGGTTTTCGTAATGCCGTTTCGGCTGCTGTTGACTTTGGTCACGCTGCTCGTGGCGTAGTAGCCGTCCACGTGGCCGATGTAGATGCCGTCGCCGTTTTGAATATGGCTCTCCAGATCGGACATGGAGGTAAGCATACCCCAGCCGCCGGTTTCATCAATGTTGGGAACGTCGACGATCGCGTAGGCGGAGAAGCCGTTTGCCGTGAAGCTGACGCTCTCCCCTTCAATCTGTACGTTGCCGACGACTTCGCCCTCTTCCGCGCCGTCAGCGATATGGACAACCTTGCTGTTCTGATTCAGCGCATCGGCAGAGCTCTCGAGCTCGATCTTGACGTCGACGGGAGCGGTGATTTCGACCTTCTCGCCGTTCGCGTCCACGATCTTGATATCGAACAGACGGATATGCTCCGCGCTGCCGCTGGCCATACCGAGCGCGGATTCGCTCTTGGCGACCAGGTCGCTGTAAGCTTCTGCGTTTTCATCCAGTTCGCTCACGACGAGCTGCGCGCCTTCCGGCACGCCGGCGTCGTTGCCGTAGGTCACGGTGACGCGGTATGTGCTGCCGTCGCTGGCGAGGACGCTCTGCTCGATCGTCGAGCCGACGATGCCGTAGACGGAGAAGCCCTCCGTCTCGAAGCGGATCTCGCCGTCGACGGTCTCGCTGTCGATGAGCTCCGTTTCCTCGCCGAAGTGGACGATCTGCGTGTCGTCCTGCGGGATGGTGTTCTCCGGGCGGATCGTGACGTTGACGGGCCGCTGCGGCTGGATCTCCTCTCCGCCGGAGAGGATCGTAATATCGAGCAGACGAAGCCCGTTGACGCCGTCCTCGTCGCAATGCAGGGCGGCCGCCGTCTGCGCAAGATATGCCGCGTATTCCTCGGGCGTCGGCTCGCTGACGGACAGCGTCGCGTCCTCCGGGATCTCCGCCTTGTCGTTATATTCGACCGTGACCGTATAGACGATCCCGTCTTCCGCCGTATAGCGTTCGCTCAGCGTATAGTGCGGCTCTTCGGGAAGCGTTCCGTAGCCCATGATACGCGGGTCGCTCAGAGAATAAGTCAGGATCTGTACGCAGTCGTCGGAGTTGCCCTCGATCGTGGTAAGGAGGCCTTCCGTCTCGTCGACGCTGCGCACGATACCCACGTGGCTCGCGCCCTCGCGATCGGGCACGCGGAAGAAGACCAGATCACCCGCCTGCGGGAGATAGGTATCCTCAGGCAAGGTATCGGGATCGTCCCAGTGCGCGGGGATGCAGTGATAGAGATCCTGCAGGATCAGAAGGTCGATCCAGCGGTCAACGCCCGATTCGCGCGGCATCGCCGTCTCGGGGATGTCCGCGTAGGACAGGCAGAAGGAGATGAACATCGCGCACCAGTCGCCGTAGGCGTCGCCGTACCATTCGCCGTAACGGGTGTAGCCCTTCTTCACGTAGTCGACGATCTCAAAGTTGCGTTCGCTCTCTCGATAGCCGAGCTGCAGGTTCGCGACGCTGATCAGGTCTTCGTCCCAGTCGCCGGAAAGCGTCAGCGCGGCGATCATCTGATCCCAAAGCGCGGGATATTCCACGTCGGCAGTCGGATCGCTGGCGAAGCTTCCGCCCTCCGCGTCCGTCTCCTGCGGCGTTTCCGCTTCGACTTGCGAGAAGCACTCCGCAGTGTGCTGGTGCACGGGCAGCTCCTGCAGCGGGCAGGTCAGGACCTGCGTCTCGGCGTAACATTCATCGGTATGGACGTGCCCTTCCTCGCCTTCCTCCAGGCCGCAGATCAGCTCGCGCACGGTCTCGTAGCAGGAGGCGTCGTGCGTGTGCGGCGCGATCTCCGGCATCGTGCAGATCAGCGTGCCGTCGGCGTCGTAGCACATCTCATCGTGCAGATGCGCCGCCGCATAGGCGCACTGATACAAGCCGGCATCGTTGAGGCAGGCGTCGCTGTGCTCATGCTGCGCGTAGGGACAGCATAGAGCCGTTTCTCTGGTCAGGGTCACGCCGGTCAGCGTGATCATGGCTAACGTGCCGGAAGAAACCAGCACCGCGAGACAGAGAAAGACAGCGATCAAGCGGCGATGCAGCTTGGATTCGCGCAAGAATATTCTGATTTTTGTCAGAATAGCTTCTTTCAAGGGCAGTCTCCTAAGGGTGGAGCCGCGGTGTTATCCGCAGCGGATGGTCAGGCGGGTGCGCCCGCCGTAGGTACAGGTAAATACAGTCAACGGATAGTCGCCTGCGATCATGTCGTCGATCGCGTCCGGCGGCAGGATCTCAATATCCAGAACGGAATAGGAGTAGACCTTTCCGTTGGCGTCAGTGAAAAGAACGGGATCGTTCAGGTTCAGATCCTCGATCTGTCCGAAATGGGAGTCGTAGTTGTGTCCGGCGATCACCAGATCTCCGCCGGATGCCGTGCCGGTGTAACGTCCCGGCGCGATCTGCAGCCCCTCCGGGCTCCATTGGGCCATGACCGGCAGCTCGATCGACAGGGTCGGGAAGCTGATCACGCCGATGTAATCCACGCCGTCGATCTGCACGGTGGGACAGGGATCTTCCTCCTCCGTCGGCGTCGGGGCTGCCGTCGGCGCGGTCGGCTCTGCGCCGCCGCCTTCCGTCGGTTGAACGGTGCCGGATCGCTGATTGCTCCGGATCTCTCCGGCGAGCAATTCCAGCACCTGCGCCGAGGCGTCCTGCGCGCGTTGGCTCTCCGCTTGATTGAAGAAGAGCAGTCCTCCTGCCGCGCAGAGCAGGAACAGTCCCGTGAAGACGAGCGCTGTGCCGAGCTTTTTCCCGCCGCGCATCAGTTCTTCCTCTTTCTGCCGCGCAGGAGCACGAGAAGTCCCGCGAGCAGTGCCGCCGTGCCGACGATCGCCAGCACCGGGATCGGCCACTTGAGCTGACCCGTCTGCGGCAGCGTGCCGCCGGGCTTGGTCGGTTCCGTCGGCTCGCCCGTCGCGGTCGGCTCCGTCGGATCTGTAGAGCCGGTCGGTTCGGTCGGCTGCGGCTGCAGGGGCTTCGGACTTCCGTCGACGTCATAGATCAGCTTGCCGTCCTCGTTCATGGGAATGGTGACGAAGAAGGGCTGGATGGTCGTGAAGCCCGGCGCGTTCTCCGTCTGCTCGATGAGGTAGAGCCCGAGCGGCAGGTCGCCGAAGAAGACGACGCCGTCGCTGCCGATCTTTTCGGCCCGTCCGGTGATGCCGGCGCTTTTGACCTGCGCGAGCACGGCGGACGGAAGATCGGGATTCTCGATCTTGTCGAAGGAGAAGTCGATCGACTCCAGCCACTGCGCCGGCTCATAGAAATAACCGTCGTCGCCGCGCAGCGTCGCCACCTGATAGAGCGTCAGCTCGCCGCCGACTACCCTGCCCTCGTAGCGCACGGTCAGACGGATGGAGCCCGTGCGGGAAAAATCCACGGTCTCCGTCGCGGCCGCAGGCAGCAGAAACAGACACAGAAGCGCGGGAAGCAGCAGCAGACAAATCAGTTTGTTTCGATTCATGGTTTCATTCCTTTCGGACGGGAGGGCTTATTCCGTCGGCTTCTCTTCGGAGGATTCCGTTTGTGCGGTCTCCACTTCGGAGGGCCTTTTGACGGAGGGTTTTCGCTTCTTGCGGCTGTCCGTCACGAGCAGCAGCGTAAAAGCGATCAACAGAACGGGAACGGCAGTGACCAGCGCGACGATCAGCGGGTCGATCTTCAGCGCGTCGCCGCTGATGCGGATGACCTCGGCTTCCGCGTCGTTTTCCACGCGATGCCCGCGGACGAGCAGGCGGTGCGAGTTGATGCCGTAGGGCGTGCAAGTGGTCAGCGTGCAGAGGTCTTCACCCGGCTCGATCCGCAGCATATCCAGCTCATAGGGCAGGACGATGTTGATGCGGTCGACCTCGTAGGTCATGACTCTGTCCAGCGTGTACAGCAGGAAGCGGTCTCCCTCGGTGAGCTGCGACAGGTCGGTGAACAGCCGCGCCGACGGCAGACCCGTGTGACCGGAGAGCAGGCAGTGCGTGCTTTCGCCGCCGACCGGAAGCGAGCTTCCTTCGATGTGGCCGATGCCGGTTTGCAGGACGGTCTCGGAGGTGCCATGGTAGACCGGCAGGCGGCAGTTGATCTTCTGGATTTCGATGTAACCGAACATGCCGTTGCCGAAGGCGTCGAGCGTTGCGTAGTATCGCGTGCGGAGCGCGTCGTCCGGCTCCCACTGGATGCCGCGGAGCGCGAGCTCCCGGTTATACTCCTCCGCTTCGAGCAGCATCTGCGCGCGCTCCTCCTCGTCGGAGTTTTCCAGCGCCTCCTCATAGACAGCGATCGCCTGCGAGGAACGTCGCTTGTTCCACTGATCTGCGATGGTTGGGTACAGCAATAAGGACAACCCGAAAACAAGAATCAGCAGCAATATAATAGTTGTCAAAAAGCTCTTCTTTTTTTTCTTCTTCATTTCGGGCTCTCCTTATTGCTGCCCCCTCCCCAAGGCGGCATGTGCCGCCCCGGGGAGGAAAAATTCTATCGCTAAACGACAGGGATCTGCAGCTTAGCAACAGAGGCAGTTATGCCTGCTCCTTCATCCGCTTGCGGACGAACAGAACAACAACAGCGCCTGCGACCAGCAGACCGCCGAGGATGTAGAAGATGGTCGTGCCGATGCCGCCGGTGGAAGGCAGCTCCGCGCCGGTGTTGTTCAGGACGTTGATCTGGTTAACGTTGGAACTATCCTGCTGGAGCGTCTTCGTCACGCTGCCGGCCTGCGAGCCCGTGGTGGTGTCGCCCTGGTTGGCAGCAGAGTCGATCGCGACGATCTCGACGATCACGTCCTCGGAGAGCTTGTTATAGCCCGCGGGAGCTGCGTTCTCCTTCAGGACGAACTTTTCGCTGTCGACGCCCTGAATGGTGATAAGACCGCTGGCCGGAGTCACAAGCTCGGTGACCTTCGTGACGCTGTTGTCAGCAATATCGGCAGCCGTCGCAAGACGGTAGACCGTAGCTGCGGAAGCGCTGCCTGCGGAAACCTGCACAAACTGCATGGGGTTCGTCTGGTCGGCATATCTGTACAGAGAGAAGTTCGCATCCGCCAGAGGCGTGTCGGTGCCGGTGTACTTGAAGATCGGGAAGGACCAGACGTAAGTACGGGTCCAGTCAGGCGTGGATTCCTGGTTCGCGCCGTAGGTCACCCAGGTCTTGTTGTCGTTGCCGTTGCCGACAGTCGCGGTAGAGGGAACATCAAGGATGGCGTTGGTAAGGACTTCCGCCGTGTACTCGACAATGACGGTGGTGTCGGAAGCGAGCGCTTCGGTGTAGTCGCTGTCGAAAGCGATGGTGAAGTTGCTGTCGTCAGTTCTGGTGATCGTATAGTTTGCAGCAGCAAGAGGCGTGCCGCCGACGGTGACGGTGATGTTAGCAGCCGGGCAGAGCTTCAGGCCGTTGTACAGCGTATCGTGCAGGACGACGTTCTTCTGATGCGCGCCGATCACGAGCGTGGTCTTGTAGGTAACGGTCTCGCCGTATTCCGCGTCGTTCTTGTCGCCGTAGGTGACGCCGTTCTTGTCCTCCAGGACCTGCTTGGTCGCGACGGAACCGCCGTTCTTCTCACGGATGGTCGCGGAGGGCTCGGTGGTGTCCAGAGAGCACAGAGAGCCGGTGGTGGTGGAAACGAAGTAGTAGCCGGGAACATCGGGGTTGACGTCGATCGTTGCGGTGCCGCTTGCGCCGGTGCCGGTGCCTGCGGAGGCGTACGGATTCACGTCGGTGGGATCGGCAGCCTCGGCAGCCTCAGCAGCCTTGATCTCCGCGTTGATGGCAGCAGCCAGGGCCGCGGCCTTCGTCGCGTCGTAGCCGCCGGTCGCGGTCGGCTCAACAACGTAGGTGTTGGGGTCGGTGCTGGTCGGCGTGAACTTCAGGCCGTAGGTCGTGTTGGTGTAAACGCCGGTGTTGGCGTCCGCGGTCAGACCGTCAGTCAGGAAGTCAAACCACGGATTGGAGTCTGCGATGGTGTAGGAATATGCGGTGTTCAGATGCGTGGGGTCTGCTGCGGGGGCGCCGGGATCGGTGCCGGGGGTTGCGTTTGCGCCGGAATAGGTTACGTCGAAGATCTTGTAGGCGGTGTAGGTTTCGCCGTCTTCGGCGTTGTCGATGGTGATGCTGTAGGTGTTGTCGGCGAAGACCGTGCCTGCGAGCGCAATCACCATGACGAGTGCGATGAGAATGGACAGTGCTTTTTTCATGATTTTTTCCTCCTAAAAAAATTTGTTTTTTCATTTTCGTTTGGGGTGTTGCTATCTATATTAACGCATGAATGCAGCGGTGTTTTTACTGCATTAGCGGAATTTCCGGAATCGCGGAGCGTTGGCTTCAATCGATCAGGCCGAACTCTTCAAGCGGCCAGACGCGAATCAGAATCTTGCCGACGATCTGTTCCTGCGTGACGCAGCCGAGCGCGGAGCTGCGCGAGTCGATCGACGTGGAGCGGTGGTCGCCCATCACGAAGTACTGACTGGCCGGGACCTGGTACGGCATCTCGAGATCGCAGGTGCCGAGGCTCTTTTCCATGACGTACGCTTCGTCGAGCGGCGTTCCGTTGACGAAGACCGTACCGTCCTCCGTGATATTGATCCAGTCGCCCGGGCGGCCGATCACACGCTTGATCAACAGCTTGTTGTTGTAGTAGAACGCGACCAGATCCCCGGCGGAAAAATCTTTGATCTTTACCGCGACGACGATCTCTCCGTCTTCCAGCGTCGGCTTCATCGAAGAACCGTAGATCCGCATGACCGGAAAGAGCAGCGTTGCGATCAGGACGGACACGGCAGCCACCGTCGCCAGAACGAACACCGTGCTGCGCAGGATGTTTCGGAACCGTTTTCGCCGCTCTTCCTGCGCCAGCGCCTCTTCGAGCTGAGGAGTCGTCGGCAGTTGGGTCTGTTTGTCTTTGCGTCTGCGTTTCATTTGTCAGATCCTTCCTGCCGCTTCGTATCGCCGAGGATCGTCGGGAGCGTTTTGCCTTCGGCGATCGTTCGGGCGACATACCGCTTCGCCGCTTTCAGATACAGATCCGCCGCTTCCTGCGCCCGGTCGAACATCTCGGTGATCGCCAGAGAAGCCTCCGCGATTGAACCGCATTTCGCCATCGAGATCTCGCGCTTCGCCAGCTTCTGATTCGCCTCGTTGAGCGCCGTTTGCAGGCGGTCGATCTCACGGCTTTGATCGACCAGCAGCTCCAAAAGCTGCGAACGGTTGAGTTTTTTCAGCTCTTTATCTGTCATTTTGATTCCTCCGAAGGATCGTCGATCATCTATGTAAAACCGTGCGCACAGCACAGTATATAACGGATAGCCTGTATGATGTTCGTGAAGTAAAGTAAAGCTTCAAGATATATTAAAATGCCTACACTTTGCATGATAATGATTATATTAAAGGAATGTCAAGTATTTTTATCGCTTTACGGCGCATTGATTGAACAAATAACACTTCATTTGATTTTGAATAGATTTGCAAATTATGCAGTATAAATTTTCATCATTTTTTGCTCGCGGAATTACAGATTTCGACGCGTAATATTGCCTTTGTTATGTCGTGTGAGATTGCATAATTTCCCGTTGCATTCGCAGGAAAAACTGATATAATAGAATTATAGAAACAGAATTTTTCCTGCGGGAGGCGTGCTGCAATGGCTTCTTATATCCTGCGAAAAACGATCCGCCGGCTTCCCGGCGTGGTCATCAAGGCGGTCCCGAAGCCGCGTCCGGAGGTCGTCGAGGGCTTCCGTTCGCGCGAACAGGCGGGCAGGATCTGCAAAGAATTGGGCTTTCAAAGCTGTCTGATCGTCACGGATCAGACCTTGTATTCCCTCGCCTATCACGAGATCATCATTCTCGCTTTGGAGGAAAACGGGATCAAAGCGACCGTCTTCCACGACATTGCTTCCGAGCCGACGGTGCAGATCGTTGAAGCGGGTGAAGCCGCTGCGCTCGAATGCGGCGCGGACTGCGTGATCGCGCTCGGCGGCGGATCGGTGCTCGACGCGACGAAGATGATCGTCTCCGCCCTGCGCCTGCACCGCCTGCCGGTGAAATCGCTCGTCCATAAATTCCTCTACGTGCCGCATAAGTCCGTGCCCATGATCTCGATCCCGAGCACCGCCGGTACCGGCGCGGAGATCACGGTCGGCGCAGTCATCACAAAATCGAACAAGGGCGCAAAGGGCTCTACGGTCGTTTTCGGCCTGAATATCGTCCGCGTCATCCTGGACAGCGAGCTGACGATCCACGCGCCGCGCGGCGTGACGGCGGCCTGCGGCATCGACGCGCTCAGCCACGGTCTGGAAGGCGTCGTCGCTTCCGTGCACGTTCCGGATGCGGATATGCGCGAGAGTATGGAATGCGTGAAGCTCGTCCTGGAGCACCTTCCCGTGGTGCTGGAAACGCCGGAGTGCGAGGCCTCCCGCCTCGCCATGTCACGCGCCGCGATGTACGGCGGCAACGCGATCAACGAACAGCTTGCGGGCTACGTCCACGCCTTCGCGCATTCCATCGGCGCGCTCTATCATATCCCGCACGGCAGGGCGATCGCCCTTTCTCTCCTTCCCGTGATGCGGTTCCAAAAAGAAGCTTGTGTGGAGAAACTGGCGGAACTGTCGGTCTATTGCGGCCTTGCGGACGGCGCGGACGATCCGGCGACTGCCGCGGATAAGCTGCTGAACGCGATCGGGACGTTGATCGCCGCCTGTGATTTTCCGGACAAGGGCGCGTTCATCCGCGAGGAGGACTATCCCCTGCTCGTCAAACGGATCGCGAACGATTCGATCAATTATTCCGCGCCGGTCGTCCTGAAAAAGAAGGATATCCTTCGCATACTGGACGAGATCAACGGAAAGGAGTAAGCTATGTATACAGAAACGGACATTCAGCGCATCGTAGAAGCGCAGCGCAGGTTTTTCCGCACGGGTCGGACGCTGGACGTCAAGTGGCGGATCGCGCAGCTCAAGAAACTGAAAAACGCCGTCCTCGAGCACGAAAAGGAGTTCGAGGCGGCGCTGCATGAGGATCTGGGCCGGAGCACGGTAGAGGCGTTCCTCTGCGACGTCGGCCCGATCATCGTCGAGATCAACGAGACGATCAAAGGCCTCAAAAAGTGGGCGAAGCCGGAAAGGCATTTCAGCGGTCTGATGTGCTTTCCGAGCACGGTGACGACGGTGTATAAAATGCCATACGGCGTCAGCCTCATCATCTCCCCGTTCAACTTCCCGATGCTCCTGACCCTCGGCGTGCTGACGGCGAGCATCGCCGGCGGCAATACGGCGGTTTTGAAGGCAAGTTCCAAATCCGCGGCGAGCACCGCCATGCTCAAAAAGTTCATTGCCGAGGTCTTCGAGCCGGAATACGTCACCCTGATCGACGGCGGACACGACGTTGCGGACCTCTGCCTGGAACAGCGGTTCGACAAGATTTTCTATACCGGCTCTCCTGCCGTCGGCAAGCACGTCCTGACGGCGGCGGCGAAACATCTGACCTCGACCGCGCTGGAGCTCGGCGGCGAGACCGGCAACTGGTGTATCGTCCGCAAGGACGCCGACCTGCGAGACGCGGCACGAAAGATCGCTTTCTTCAAGCTCTGCAACGCCGGGCAGATCTGCATCAATATCAATCAGATCGCAGTCGCGGAAGAGGTCGCGGAGGCGTTCCTGAAGGAATTGAAGGCGGAGGTTACCCGCCAGATCGGCGAGGATCCGTCGAACAACGAGGAATACCCGAAGCTCATCACCGACGCGGCCTACGCGAAGTGCGCGCGGCTTGCCGATGAATACCGCGACCGGATCGTCTTCGGCGGCAAGGGCAATGCCGAGACCCGCCGCTACGCACCGACGATCCTCTATCCCGTCGGCAAGGAGGAGGACATCGTGCAGCACGAACTGTTCTGTCCCCTGCTGCCGGTCGTTCCCTACCGCGACGGCGAGATCGGCGCGCTGCTCGAGACCGTCGCCGACCGCGAGCACCCGCTCGCGCTGTACGTCTTCACGAAAGATATGAAATGGGCGAAGCGCGTCATGCAGACTCTCCAGTACGGCGGCGGCTGCATCAACGAGGTCTGCATCCACATGATGGTCAAGGGCGTCCCCTTCAACGGCACGGGACACTCCGGCATGGGCGCGTACCACGGTGAATGGGGCTTCCGCGAATTCACGCATCCTGCCACCGTCCTGCGCGGCAGAACGCGCTTTAATCTGCCCCTGCGCGAGCACCCCTACGGCGGCAAAAACGAGAAGAAGAAACTCTTCCTGCTGAAAAAGTTTGAAAAATAGTCTCTTATTCAGCGATTATTTCAAGTTCGTTCACAGTTTCGCCATAATTACCGCCTATACTCAAGATGTAAGGAAGAATACCTTACGACAGCGATTCCATGATGCGATTCATCTTTTCATTTATCTCTCTTTTCCCTCTCTCTTTTCAAAAAGCACAAACCCGGCTGTCCTCGGACAGTCGGGTTTGTGTTTTGTATCATTTTTATCGCTCGTAATCGAATTCAAAATCGTAGATGCTGACCGTGTCGCCGTCTTCGATGCCCATTTCCTCAAGCCGCTCAAACAGGCCGCTTTTGCGGAGCTGGCGGTCGAAGTACATCCGCGATTCGTAGTCCGCGAAATTGATGTCCATGATGAGCTGCTGGAGCCATTTGCCGGAAATGATCCACAGATCGTCCATGTGCTCGATCGTCAGATCGTCGGCTTCGCCGGCTTCCGCCAGCGGCTTGACGTATTCCGGATCATAAACGACGACGGGCGGCAGCTCTTTGAGCTTCTCTGCGATCGCGCGGACGAGCTGTCTCGTTCCCTGCGTGGTTGCGGCGGAGATCTCATAGAACGGATAGCCGCGCCGCGTCACGTACTCGCGCAGACGGTCCAGATTGTCGCTGCCCTCCGGGATCAGGTCGCATTTGTTCGCGGCGACGATCATCGGACGGGACGCAAGCTCGGAAGAATACTGCGAAAGCTCCTCGTTGATCTTCTCGAAATCCTCGATCGGATCGCGGTCCTCGCTGCCGGACACGTCGACGATATGAACCAGCAGACGGCAGCGGTCGATGTGACGCAGGAAGTCGTGCCCGAGCCCGGCGCCCTCCGCCGCGCCTTCGATGATGCCGGGGATGTCCGCCATAACGAAGGAAACGCCGTCGTCAACGTAGATCACGCCGAGATTGGGATACAGGGTCGTGAAATGATAATTCGCGATCTTCGGGTGGGCGTTGGAAGTCACGGAAAGCAGGGTCGATTTGCCGACGTTCGGGAAGCCGACCAGGCCGACGTCCGCGAGCAGCTTCAGCTCTAAGACGACTTCGTGCTCCTCGCCGGGAAGCCCCGCCTTCGCGAAGCGCGGCACCTGACGGGTCGGCGTGGCGAAGTGCTTGTTGCCCCAGCCGCCTCTGCCGCCTTTGCAGAGAATGAAGTCCTCGTTGTCGGACATGTCCTTGATGATCTCGTTCGTTTCCGCGTCGCGCACGACCGTGCCGCGCGGGATCTCGATCACAAGGTCCGCGCCGCGCTTGCCGCTGCACCGCGCGCCCTGGCCGTCCTGGCCGTTCGGCGCGGCGTATTTGCGCTTGAAACGGAAATCCATCAGCGTGGAGAGATTGTCGTTGACGCGCAGGACGATATTGCCGCCCCGACCGCCGTCGCCGCCGTCGGGCCCGCCCGCCGCGACGTACTTCTCGCGATGGAACGCGACCGCGCCGTTGCCGCCGTTTCCGGCCTTGACGAATATTTTGACTTTATCTACGAACATAGCGATCTCTCCTTCCTGAAAAAATCCCGAACATAAAGATATGTTCGGGATTCCTTAATGCAATTTACTGCTCTACCGGATAGACGGAGCACATTTTGCGATCCTTGCCCATGCGCTCGAACTTGACGTGGCCGTCAACCTTTGCGAACAGGGTGTCGTCGCTGCCGATACCGACGTTGGTACCAGGATGGATGTGCGTGCCTCTCTGGCGAACCAGAATGTTGCCCGCGAGGACGAACTGACCGTCCGCGCGCTTTACGCCCAGTCTCTTGGACTCGGAATCACGACCGTTCTTGGTAGAACCGCCGCCCTTCTTATGAGCGAAGAACTGAAAACCGATTTTCAGCATAAGTTACACCTCCATAACTTCGATATAATCAGGATAATCATCCCGCAGGGAGCACATCGTCAGCATAAAGCCGGTCAGCACTGCCTGTACTGCGTCCTCATCGTCGCAAACTGCGGGAAGTGTGAGGGTGATGCGGGGCTCATCTTCATTGACCTTCGTGTTGGCATGATTGCCGAGCACGTCATTGATCGTACACTCTGCGAACTTCACCGCGGAGGAGACCGCCGCGCAAACGACGTCGCTGCCCTCTTCGGAGAATCCACTGTGCCCCGATACGGCAAAACCGTTGATCCTGCCGTCACGATTGAAAATTTCTACTTTCGTCATAGCAATCAACCGACGATCTTCTCAATCTGCACCTTAGTGTACGGCTGTCTGTGACCGCGGATGGACTTGGAGTCCTTCTTCGGACGGTACTTGAAGACGACGATCTTCTTGGACTTGCCTTCCTTCAGCACCTTTGCTTCGACAGAAGCGCCTGCTACCACGGGAGCGCCGAACTTGGAGTTCTCGCCGTCCACGATCGCCAGGACCTGATCGAAGGTTACGGTCGTGTCAGCTTCCGCGCCAAGCTTTTCGACGAAAATGACGTCGCCTTCCTTGACGTTATACTGCTTACCACCGGTAACGATAACTGCCTGCATGTTTTGCACCTACCTTTTCTGTAGTCTCGCTCTGGAGGTGTGAGGACGCGCCTCAACTTCGACCTCTTCAATGCGGCCTGTCTATTCTAACATCATGATTTGGAAATGTCAAATAGTATTTGACACTTTTTTCACTTTTTGCTATACTTTTTTTGTAAATTTCCATAGAATCCGGTGATGAAATGAAAAAACTACTCGCCGTTTCCCTGCTGATCGCTCTTTTGCTCTGCGGCTGCGCAAGCAACGCGCCGGTCGAACGGGAGATCTTCGCGATGGATACGGTGATGACGGTACGCGTCTGGGGCGATGACAGCGACGTTGCCGCGGCGGTTTCCGAGATCAACCGCCTGGACGCGCTGCTGTCCGTAATATATGAAAACAGCGAAGTTTACGCGCTGAATCGTGACGGAGAAGCAGAATTGAGCTTCGACGTTTTTGACCTTTTGGTAGAAGCGATCGAGGTCAGCCGCCGGACGGACGGCGCGTTCGATCCGACCGTCTATCCGTTCGTGGAGCTCTGGGGCTTTACGAAGGACACGCAGGCTCTCCCCTCTCAGAGAGAAATTGACGCCGTTCTGCCGCTGATCGGCTTTGAACAGGTAGAATGTGACGGCGATACCGTTACCCTCGTAAACGGCGGAAAAATCGACCTCGGCGGCATCGCGAAGGGATATACCGCGCAGAAGGTCGTCGAGCTGCTGCAAGAGCGCGGCGTTGAGACCGCCTTCCTCAATCTCGGCGGCAACGTCCAAACACTCGGCAGTAAGCCGGACGGCGAAGCGTGGGTCGTCGGGATCGCCGACCCGGAGAACCCTTCGCAGGCGATCGCCTGCCTTCGTTTCACTGATTCGCTCGCCCTTGTGACTTCGGGCGGTTATCAGCGGTATTTTGAAGAAAACGGCGTCCGCTTTCATCATATCCTCGACCCGAAAACGGGCTGTCCCGCAGACAGCGGGCTTGCTTCCGTGACCGTTCTCGCACAGGACGGCGCGATTGCGGACGGCCTGTCCACCGCGCTGTTTGTAATGGGCATAGAGAACGCGACGACGTTATGGCGCAAAAGCGACGATTTTGAGGCGGTTTTCATCACGCAGGACGGCGCGATCTTCGCGACGGAAGGCGCTGCTTCCCTGCTGACGGACTGCGAGTTTACGGTGATTGAACGATGAAAACGAAGTACTGGATCTTGCTGTTTTCCGCCCTTGCGGCGGCCTGCCTGCTGTGCAGTTATTTCCTCTTGTTCGGCGGTACGGCCGCTGCGACGGCGACGGTGCGCTCCGACGGCGTGACTGTCATGACGCTCGACCTCTCCGAAGACGGCGAGTATCGCGTAGAATCGGACTGCGGCGTGAACGTCCTGCGCGTCGCAGACGGAAAGGTTTCTGTCGTCTCTGCGGACTGCCCGACGCAGGACTGCGTGCGGCATGGGCCGGCAAATTCCGGCGCGCCGATCGTCTGCCTGCCGAATCGATTGGTCGTCACGTTCTCCGATTCGACGGAATACGACGCTATTATAAGATGAAAACAGGGAGCGCTGCTGCGCTCCCTGTTTCAGTACGTACGGACGTTTTGCGTGATCTCATTGAACGCCTGCGCCGCCTGCTTGCCGCACTTTGGCTGTCTGGCAATATCAGACAGTGAAACCATTCCGATGATCTTGCTGTTGTCGTGTACGGGAAGCCTGCGAATCTTCTCTTTCGCCATCAACGCTGAGGCTTCATCGATACTTTGCTGCGCATGGACAGAAAATACCCTGCGGGTCATAATGTCCGACACTTTGACGCGCATCGGGTCCTCCTCCGCCGCTACGCAGCGCAGCACGATGTCGCGGTCGGTCACCATCCCGCGCAGTTTGCCCTCTTTTGTGCAGACCGGCAGCGCGCCGATGTTGTAGTGCGACAGCAGTCTTGCCGCGACCGCGGCATTCTCGTCCGGCGAAACGCTGATAATGCGTTTGCTCATAACGTCCTGAACTTTCATAGAATCCCTCCAAAGAATTACGCCTCTGCCGAACAAAGCCGGCAGAGGCGTTTGTCATTTGGAAGTATGGGAAGATTCGGGAAATCTTATACCATTATTTTCGGAAGCTCGCGTCGATCGCCGCGGCGGCCTTTTTTCCCGCGCCCATCGCGAGGATAACGGTGGCCGCGCCGGTCACGGCGTCGCCGCCGGCGTAGACGCCCTCGCGGGTCGTCATGTTCTCCTCGTTTACGATCAGGCAGCCCTTCTTATTCGTCTCCAGACCGGGCGTCGTGGAGCGGATCAGCGGATTCGGCGAGGTGCCGAGCGCCATGATGACCGTGTCGACCGTAAGGTCGAACTCGCTGCCGGGGATCGCGATGGGACTGCGCCTGCCGGATGCGTCCGGCTCGCCGAGTTCCATGCGGATGCACTGCATCGCGCCGACGCGGCCTGCGCCGTCGTCCATGATCTTCACGGGGTTCGTAAGCGTCAGGAATTCGACGCCCTCTTCCTTCGCGTGGTGCTGTTCTTCCAACCGCGCGGGCATTTCATTCTCGGTGCGGCGGTAGACGATATAGACGTGCTCCGCGCCGAGCCGTTTCGCGCAGCGGGCGGCGTCCATCGCGACGTTGCCGCCGCCGACGACGGCGACCGCGTTAGAGACGATGAGAGGCGTGTCGCTGTCACGCGTATACGCTTTCATCAGGTTGATGCGCGTCAGGAACTCATTCGCGGAAAGGACGCCCTTGAGCGCCTCGCCCTCGATGTGCATGAACATCGGCAGACCCGCGCCGGAGCCGACAAAGATCGCCTTGAATCCCATTTCAAACAGCTCGTCGATGGAAAGCACCTTGCCGATGACCATATTCGTCATGACCTGCACACCCATCGCTTCGAGCTTTTTGATCTCGTTGGCGACGAGCGCCTTCGGCAGACGGAATTCGGGGATGCCGTAGACCAGCACGCCGCCTGCGGTATGTAAGGCCTCGAAGATGCTGACCTCATAGCCCTTTTTCGCAAGCTCGCTCGCGCAGGTCAGACCAGCGGGGCCGGAGCCGACCACGGCGACCTTGATACCGTTTGATTCAGGCTTTTCAGGCATCCTATTGATGTTCTCGCGGTACCAGTCCGCGACAAAACGCTCCAGACGTCCGATCGCCACCGGCTCGTCCTTGACGCCGCGGACGCACTTGCTTTCGCACTGGCGTTCCTGCGGGCAGACACGGCCGGACAGCGCGGGCAGCGCGTTCGTCGAGGTAATGATCTCATAGGCCGCCGCGAAATCGCCCTCCGCGACCTTCGCGATAAACTCGGGAATGCGGATATTGACGGGACATGCCGTCACGCACTGCGGATTCTTGCAGCTCAGGCAGCGTTTTGCCTCGTTGATCGCCATCTCCGCGGTGTAGCCGAGGGTGACCTCTTCAAAATTGCGGTTGCGGACGTTCGGGTCCTGCTCCGGCATGGGAGTTTTGTTCATCTGCATATTCGGCATAACGTTCCCTCCCTCAGCGGATCAGCACCTTGCCGATCGTTTCGATCCGGCAGATATGTTCTCTTTCATCCTGCGCTTCCTGATCGCGGTAGACGCCGTTTCGGTTCATAAGCTCGGCGAAATCGACCTGATGCCCGTCAAAGTCCGGACCGTCCACACAGGCGAATTTCACTTCGCCGCCGACCGTGACGCGGCAGCCGCCGCACATGCCGGTGCCGTCGACCATGATCGGATTGAGCGAGACGATCGTCTTCACGCCGAAGGGCTCCGTCGTCTTCGCGACGAATTTCATCATCGGGATCGGGCCGATGGCAAGCACCTCGTCGTACTGATTGCCTGCTTCCAGAAGCTCCTGGAGTTTGACCGTGACGAAGCCGTGCTCCCCGTAGGAGCCGTCGTCCGTCATCAGGTACAGATGATCGCTGCAGGCGCGGAATTCGTCCTCCAGAATGACGATGTCCTTGCTGCGGAAGCCAATGATGACGTCGACCTCGCAGCCGGCCTCCTTGAATGCCTGCGCGGACGGCAGCGCGATGGCGCAGCCGACGCCGCCGCCGACCACGCAGACGCGCTTCAGGCCTTCCGTCTGCGTCGGTCTGCCGAGCGGGCCGACGAAATCAAGGATCGCGTCGCCCTCGTTCATCGCGCCGAGCAGTTTGGTCGAGAGTCCGACCTTCTGGAAGATCACGGTGACCGTTCCCTTCTCGCGGTCGTAGCCCGCGATCGTCAGCGGGACGCGCTCGCCGAACGCGTCCACGCGGAAGATGATGAACTGGCCTGCCTTCGCTTTCTTTGCGACGAACGGCGCTTCGATCTCCATCAGCGTGACCGCGGCGTTCAATTCTTTCTTTTTGACGATTCTGAACATAAGCTTCCGCCTCTCCGTTTTTTCTTTCATTATAGCATAGATGGAAAGATTTACAACTTATCTCATTATTCTATCACACGAATAACGACCGGGGTTCGCCCGATCCGCTCCCAGGAAAATCCGTCGACAAGCTCCGCCGCGCTGACAGGCGAAGCGTCTTCGGTCAGGCGCGCAAGATACGCAAGACGGCCGACCAGTTCTTCCGGCCGGTATTTCCTGCGCAGATGCGCCAGATCGAGGCTTTTTTCGCGTTTGCTGAGGCGTTTGCCGTCCGGCGCGATCAAGAGCGGCACGTGATAAAACTTCGGCACGGGCAGGCCAAGCGTCCGATACAGCCAGATCTGCCGCGGCGTGGAATCCAGAAGATCACAGCCGCGCACGACCTCCGTCACGCCGCCGTCCGCGTCGTCGCAGACGACCGCGAGCTGATAGGCGTAGACGCCGTCGGAACGGCGGACAATGAAATCGCCGCACTCCTTCGCGAGATTCTCGCGCTGTTCGCCGAAAACGCCGTCCGTGAACATGATTTCCTGATCGGGCACGCGGACGCGCCACGCGGGCGTTCGGGTCTTTGCCTTTCTTTCTTCGTCCGTCAGATCACGGCAGGTACCTGCATAGATCGTTCTGCCGTCCGAGGCGTGCGGCGCGGAGGCGTCGTGCAGTTCGTTCCGGGTGCAGTAGCAGGGATAGGTCGGCAGCCGCGCGAAGGCTTCCGCGTAGCGTTCCGACCGCGTGCTCTGCAGGGGCATTTCTTCATCCCACGTCAGGCCGAGCCACATAAGGTCGTCGCGCAGAGCGTCGATAAATTCCTGTTTGCTCCTGTCCGGGTCGAGGTCTTCGATCCGCAGGAGCAATTTCCCGTTCTGCGAGCGGACGGACAGCCACGCGAGAAGCGCGGTAAAGAGATTGCCCAGATGCATCCTGCCCGACGGGCTCGGGGCGAAACGTCCGACCGTCATGGCACGTTCACCGCGTTTCGCAGGGGTCTGCCCGCTATGTAGTTCTGAATATTCTCGCGGCAGATCGCCCAGATCTTCTCTTCCGTCTCCGGCAGATGGCCGAAGCTCACGCCCGCGACGTGCGGCGTAAGGATGACGTTCGGCGTCTTCCACAGCGGATGTTCCGGCGGCAGCGGCTCCGGCTCGGTCACGTCCAGTCCGACGCCGAAGAATTT
Source organism: uncultured Oscillospiraceae bacterium (assembly GCA_905233385.1). GTDB lineage: Bacteria > Bacillota > Clostridia > Oscillospirales > Oscillospiraceae > JAZOXB01. The sequence continues at coordinate 82,078 of CAJOEH010000002.1, read as the reverse complement.
GCCGGCGTTTAGAAGCGAAGTTAGACATTGCAAGTCAATCAGGCTGCCTCTCCCGACGTTGATCAGGACGGCGTCGTCTTTGCACAGGGAGAGCGTTTCCTCGCCGAAATATCCGTCCGTTTCCTCGTTGGACGGCAGCGCGCACAGAATAAAGTCCGCCTCCGGCAGGAAGGCTTCGGCGCAGCGAAGCGTCGTCAGGGCGTTGAAATGCGTCCTCGGTCGCCGCGCATCGCGGCAAACGCCGATCGTTCGCACGCCGAGCGCGCGCAGCCGCTTCGCGATCTCCGTGCCGAGATTGCCGCAGCCGAAGATCAGCGCGGTGCCGCCGGCGATCCGTTTCTCACTGCCGAGATCCGCCCACTTTCCCGCTTTCTGATAAGCGGGAAGCCTGCGGCACAGGGAGAACAGCATGGCGAGCGCGTGCTCGGCGATCGTCTCTCCGAACGCGCCGGACGCGGTCGTCAGCAGAACGCCGCGCGGAAAGCCGCCGCGCAGATAGCGGTCTGCGCCCGCCCAGGTCATCTGCACCCATCGGAGCTTTTCGGCAGCCGACAGTTCCGCAAGGCTCGGCTCGCCGACGACGACCTCCGCGTCCGCGATTTCCCGCAGGCGCGCTTTCTCGTCCGCGTCCGCCGACAGGGCGACGACGTCAAATTCGTCGGTCAGCTCCGGCGCCCTTTCGCCGCAGTCCGACAAGATCAACAGTTTTCGCATGGTATCCCTCCAAGGTCAGCGGGCAACGTCAAAATCGTTCCGGGTGACGGGTCGTTTGTACGGATTGAAATGCGCGTTGATCAGATCAATATAGTCCTGATCCAAATCGACGCAGACGTAAACATCATTGAAATAGAACGGCATAACGGTGGAATAGATATCCTCCGTGCCGCAGACGAAAGCGGATTCCGCCAGCCAGTAGAGTTCAAAAACGGACAGATCGGTCGAGCAGTGCCGCGCGATCTTCCACAGCGCGGCGGGCAGCTTCACAAGATTGCGCAGGGTCGCCCACTGGTCGATCGCCTGCCGGATAAAATCGCGCTGGACGCCGATCCTACCGATGTCGGCGTTTTCATAGCCGGAGCGGAAACGGACGAGCTCCATCGCCTCTTCGCCGGTCAGGTCGCGCAGACCCGCGGGAAGCGAAATATGGAGATCCTGCGCGGGATCGTCGTAGTACATGTCGACCGGGACCGTAAAGGCAACGCCGCCGAAGAGATCGACGAGATCGACGAACGCCTCCAGATCGATCAGGATATAGCCGTCCGGCCGGAAGCCGACACAGTCGGCTGTGTAGTCCATCAGCGCTTCCATGCCCTCCTTGCCGCAGCCGTTGGCGGCGTACGCGCCGTTGATCTTGTGCGGCGAATAGGAGGAATTGACTTTCGTATCCCGCGGAATACTCATGATGCTGACAGAGCGGTTCGCGCGGTCGATCTGCAGGAGCACGATCGTATCGGTGCTGCTGCTTTCCGCGTCCTCGCCGACCAGCAGGATCGAGCAGCAGTCGGCTTTACGCCCTTCCTTCCGGTACATCGGCTCATGGGAGAAAAAGTGCAGCGCCGCGCCGGCAAGGACCAGCACGATCAGAACGGACAGCAGAAGCCAGAGCAGGAACTTCAAAAAGCGGTGTTTTTTCCGCTGCGGTTCCTGCGGCTCGTAGGAAGAAACGATCTTCCGCTCCGATACGGGCGGACGCAGCGGAGCGGCAGGCGTCTCAGCTTCGGACTCTTCCGGTTCCGGCAGGTCGTCTTCACAGAGTTTCTCGTCGAATCCCGCGGCATAGGGATCGTCCTGCGGCGGGATCGGACGCGGGATCCACTCCTGATTAGATTTGTAGCTCAAGATCTCACCTTCTTATCTGTATTTTACATCATCTCGGCCGGCTTGTAAATATTGAATACCGCCGCGCCTTTTACGTGATGAAATTTTGTCAACTTTTTCACCAGTTTGTTGTTGACAATTCCATGATATGCCTGTATACTTGTCCACAGGACACAAGATATTGTGGTAACTCTGCGAATCTTCCACAAAATAGTCCGATCCTATTATTATGATTTTCGGAGGCAATTATGCGTATCGGAGGCCTGCAAAAGCTGACTTTACTCGACTTTCCGGGGCATGTTGCCTGTACGGTCTTCCTGCAGGGCTGCAATTTCCGCTGCCCCTTCTGCCACAACACCTCCCTGATTCTTGGGACGGATGAGATGACGGAAGACGAAGTCCTTCGCTTTCTGAACACGCGGCAGGGGCTGCTGGACGGCGTTGCGATCACCGGCGGCGAGCCGCTGCTGACCGCGGACCTGCCGGATTTCCTACGCAAGGTCAAAGCCCTCGGCTACAAGACCAAGCTTGACACCAACGGCAGCTTCCCCGAGAAGCTGCGCGCGCTGCTCGACGAAGGGCTGGTTGATTACGTCGCGATGGACATTAAAAACAGCCCCGACAAATACGCCGAGACCGCCGGCGCGGACGGGATGCTCGACGCAGTCCGAAAGAGCGTCGATCTCCTGAAAAACGCGGTCATCCCTTATGAATTCCGCACCACGGTGGTCGACGAGCTGCATGAGCCGTCGGATTTCGAGGCGATCGGGAAATGGATCGCCGGCGCGCCGCAGTATTTCCTGCAGGGCTTCGTCGATTCCGGCGACATCCTGCGCCCGGGTCTTCACGCGGCGAGCAAAGAGAAAATGGAGCAATGCCGGTCGGTTGCCGGTCAATATATTCAAACGTCAATCAGAGGATTATGAAATAGAGGAGAATTGATATGTATCAGGTAGTAAAACGTACGGACAAGGTCGTTGATTTCGACCTGTCGAAGATCTGTACCGCCATCCGCAAGGCGTTCGACGCCCTCGGCAAGGAGTACAACAAGGACACCATCGACTTCCTCGCGCTCAAGGTAACGGCTGACTTCGAGCCGAAGATCAAAGATGGCAAGATCGCTGTGGAGGACGTGCAGGACAGCGTGGAAAGCGTCCTGAGCCGCGCCGGCTACGACGACGTGGCGAAGGCCTACATCCTGTATCGCCGCCAGAGAGAGAAGCTCCGCAACATGCGCTCCACCATCCTGGACTACAAGGAGCTCGTGGACAGCTACGTCAAGGTGCAGGACTGGCGCGTCAAGGAGAATTCCACCGTCACCTACTCCGTCGGCGGTCTGATCCTCTCCAACTCCGGCGCGATCACCGCGAATTACTGGCTCAGCGAGATCTATGACGACGAGATCGCGAACGCGCACAAGAACTGCGATCTGCACATCCACGACATGTCCATGCTGACCGGCTACTGCGCCGGCTGGTCTCTGCGCCAGCTCATCCAGGAAGGTCTCGGCGGCGTGCCCGGCAAGATCACTTCCGCGCCGGCGAAGCATCTGGCCTCTCTGTGCAACCAGATGGTCAACTTCCTCGGCATCATGCAGAACGAATGGGCGGGCGCGCAGGCGTTCTCGTCCTTCGACACCTATCTCGCTCCCTTCGTCAAGGTCGACAATCTGACCTACGATCAGGTCAAGAAGTGCGTCGAGTCCTTCGTCTACGGCGTGAACACCCCGTCCAGATGGGGCACGCAGGCGCCGTTCTCCAACATCACGCTCGACTGGACCGTGCCGGACGACATGGCGGAACTGCCCGCGATCGTCGGCGGCAAGGAGATGCCCTTCAAGTATAAGGACTGCAAGGAAGAAATGGATATGGTCAACCGCGCCTTCATCGAGACCATGATCGAGGGCGACGCGAACGGCCGCGGCTTCCAGTATCCGATCCCCACTTATTCGATCACCCGCGACTTCGACTGGTCCGAGACGGAGAACAACAAGCTCCTGTTCGAGATGACCGCGAAGTACGGCACGCCCTATTTCTCCAACTACGTCAACAGCGACATGCAGCCGAGCGATGTGCGCTCGATGTGCTGCCGTCTGCGTCTGGACCTGCGCGAACTGCGCAAGAAGTCCGGCGGCTTCTTCGGCAGCGGCGAATCCACCGGCTCGGTCGGCGTCGTCACGATCAACATGCCGAAGATCGCGTACCTGTCCAAGACGCCCGAGGAGTTCTACAAGCGGCTGGACCACCTGATGGACGTCGCCGCACGGTCTCTGAAGATCAAGCGCACGGTCATCACCCGCCTGATGGACGAGGGTCTGTACCCCTACACCAAGCGCTACCTCGGCACCTTTGAGAACCACTTCTCCACCCTCGGCCTGATCGGCATGAACGAGGTCGGCCTGAACGCGGCCTGGCTGCGCAAGGACATGAGCCACAAGGAGACGCAGGACTTCACGAAGGAAGTTCTGAACCACATGCGCGAGCGCCTGTCCGACTATCAGGAGGAATACGGCGATCTGTACAACCTCGAGGCGACCCCTGCGGAGTCCACGACCTACCGTCTTGCGAAGCACGACAAGAAGGACTTCCCCGACATCATCACCGCCAACGAGAACGGCACTCCGTACTACACCAACTCTTCTCACCTGCCCGTCGGCTACACCGAGGACATCTTCTCGGCGCTGGACGTCCAGGATGAGCTCCAGACCCTCTATACCTCCGGCACTGTCTTCCACGCCTTCCTCGGCGAAAAGCTGCCAGACTGGCGCAGCGCCGCCGCGCTGGTGCGCAAGATCGCGGAGAACTACCGTCTGCCGTACTACACCCTCTCCCCGACCTATTCCGTCTGCCGCGAGCACGGCTATATCACCGGCGAGCAGTACACCTGCCCGATCTGCGGCCAGCCGACCGAGGTCTACAGCCGCATCACCGGCTATTACCGTCCGGTACAGAACTTCAACGACGGCAAGGCGCAGGAATTTAAGGACCGCCTGGAGTACAACGTCGCGAACTCCATGAAGAGCCGCTTCGGCGTTGAGACTGCTCCCGTCAAGACGGAAGAATCCCCCGCGGACAAAGCCGCCTGCGCTACCGGCAGACTGGTGCTCTTCACCACGAGCACCTGCCCGAAGTGTGTGATGGCGAAGAAGTTCCTCGGAGACGCCGGCATCGCCTATGATACGGTCGTCGTCGATCAGGCGCCCGATATGGCGCGCAAGTACGGCGTGCGGCAGGCTCCGACCCTGCTCGTTCTGGACGGCGAGAAGGAAGTCGACCGCGTGGAGAATCCCTCCAACATCCGCGCCTTCGCGGAAGCGCACAAGGCGTAAGAGGTCATCATATGTATGATATCATCATCGTCGGCGCGGGTCCCGCGGGTCTGACCGCGGCGATCTACGCACGGCGCGCCGGAAAGACCGTCCTCATACTGGAAAAGGACACCTTCGGCGGCCAGATCACCTTCTCGCCGAAGCTGGAGAACTATCCGGGCTTCCAGGAAATCAGCGGCAATGAGCTGGCGCAGAAGATGCTGGAGCAGGCAATGGCGCTCGGCGCGGACGTCGATATGGACACCGTGACGGACGTGCTGGACGGCGAAGTGAAGACCGTCGTCGGCGAAGCGGCAACCTATGAAGCGAAAGCAGTCGTCATCGCGGCGGGCGCAAAGCACCGCCGTCTGGGGCTTCCGAACGAGGAAAATCTGATCGGCAACGGCATCTCCTTCTGCGCGGTCTGCGACGGCGCGTTCTACCAGGGACAGCACGTCGCGGTCATCGGCGGCGGCAACACCGCCCTGCAGGAGATCCTTCTTCTTGCCGAGGTCTGCCGCAAGGTCACGGTCGTGCAGAATCTTGCCTTCCTGACCGGCGAGGCGAAGATGATCGAAGCGGTCCAAGCGAAGGACAACATCGAAGTGATCTATTCGACCGTCGTCACCGCCTACGAGGGCGAAACCAGTCTGGAAGCGATCCGGCTGATCAACACGGAGACCAACGAAGAAAGCCGGCTGGAGGTAGACGGGATCTTCCTCGCGATCGGCACGGTGCCGGAAAACGGCGCCTATCAACACGTAACGAAGATAACGGAGCAGGGGTACATTGAAGCGGACGAGCGCTGTCTAACCTGCACACCGGGCGTTTTCGTCGCAGGCGACTGCCGCACGAAGACGTACCGCCAGGTCGCTACGGCGATCGCGGACGGCGCAGCCGCCGCGCTCAATGCCTGTCGTTATCTCGATGCATAAAGAAAAGCTGGCTTCTCATTGAGAAGTCAGCTTTTCCTTTGTGATTTAATCAGCGACTAACGTTTCTTCGGTTTTCTCACTGCGCAGTTCCGCGCCGTAGCGGCAGAGCAGCGAACAAATGAGCATCATGATGCCGATGCCGATCGAGCCGATGCTTTCCAGCGGCAGCTTATCGATCTCCGGATTCGCGCGGTGCGCGATCGCAAGGCCGATGGCGCAGACCGTTCCGGCGCAAAGCGAAACGATGATGACGATGACGCCGAGACGCTTCAGTTCCTTCGCGCCGCGCAGGGTGAAGGGCGTTCCGTCCGCCAGTTCGTTTCTGAAATAGATTTCAGAGAATTTGCAGAGCACGGCCTCTGCCGCGCAGTATACGATGCCGACGGCCATCGCCGCATAGAGGGTCGCCATGCTCAGTTCCGCTTTGTTTTCGATGATGCCGCGGATGGTAACGTCGCCGATCTTGAAGCTCTCGAGGCCGAGCGCGAGGCTGAGAATGCCGACGATGCAGCCGCAGAAGCCGACGATGCACAGGATAAAGAGGATCTTGCTGAGAATCTTTCCGATATTCGCCAGGACCTGAATGGTTTTCAAAGATTTCATTGTATTTTGATCTCCTTCTGTGAAATGGAATACTATGTGTATTATAATTATCGCAAACTCACTTGTCAAGCCGTGTCACCTAACGGGAAACTCAGCGCAGCAGGCAGGCGTATCGCAAATAAGACGTATATAGATCCAACCAATTCATTCAATAATTGTCATTGATAATCGAGCGAATTGCGGTGAAACTACAGTTGAAGCCATCAAAACCGTTTGATGACTCAGACTGTAAAAGGAGATGACAAGAATGAAGAGCAACAGCCAGATCAACATCCCGGAAGCACGCGACGCGATGGATAAGTTCAAGATGGAAGCTGCCAACGAAGTTGGCGTCAACCTCAAGAACGGTTACAACGGCGACCTGACCTCCCGCGAGGCAGGCAGCGTCGGCGGTCAGATGGTCAAGAAGATGATCGAGTCCTACGAGCGCACCATGAAGTAAGAAATAAGCCGGTGACTCTGTACGAGTCACCGGCTTATCTTAATGCATCCCGAACTCCTCCGGGTCGATGATCCGGACGTCGTTTTTCTGCAGCAGGGCGATCAGGCGGTCTTCATCGGAGACGCGGAAGACCATATAGGCGTCTTCCTTGCCGCGGTTGAAGAGCGAGTACATATATTCGATGTCGATCTTCTCCTGCGCCATCAGCTCCAGAACGCGCGCAAGCGAACCGGGCACGTCGGGCACGGCGACAATCACGACGTCGTTGACCTTCACGATGCAATGCTGATTGGCAAGGGCATCCTTCGCCGTGTTGACGTCGTTGACGAGCATACGGAGAATGCCGAAATCCGTCGTATCCGCGATGGAGAGCGCGCGGATATCGACGCCCGCCTGATACAGGGCGCGGGTGATGCCGGCGATTTTTCCGGCCTTATTCTGCAAGAATACGGAAAGCTGCTGTACCATAAGTCTACCTCCTCAATCCAACAGTTTGCGCTTGTCGATGACGCGGACGGCCTTGCCCTCGGAGCGTGGAATGGTGTTCGGCTCGACGAGAGAGACCTTCGCGCTGATACCGAGCAGGGAGCGAAGCGCGGCTTCGAGTTCCTTCGCCCGTTTCGACAGATCGCGTACGGTGTCGGAGAAGAGCTCGTTGCTGAGCTCGACCTGCACTTCGATGCTGTCGGTGTGGTTCGCGCGGTCGACGACAATCTGATAATTCGCAGTGTAGCCCTTTTCGAGCAGGACGGTCTCGATCTGCGACGGGAAGACGTTGACGCCGCGGATGATGAGCATATCGTCCGTTCTGCCGCGCGGCTTTGTCATCTTCACAAGGGTGCGCCCGCAGGAGCACTTCTTCCGTGTGATCACGCCGATGTCGCGGGTGCGGTAGCGCAGGATCGGGAACGCCTCTTTCGTAATGCAGGTGAAAACCAGCTCACCCTGCGTGTCCTCCGGGAGCACCTCGCCGGTATCGGGGTCAATGACCTCAACGATGAAGTGATCCTCGTTGATGTGCATGCCGGTCTGCTCGCCGCATTCAAAGGCGACGCCGGGGCCCATGACCTCGGTCAGGCCATAGATGTCGAAGGCCTTGAGGCCGAGCTTTTCCTCGATCTGGCGGCGCATTTCGTTCGTCCACGGCTCCGCGCCGAAGATGCCGGCTTTCAGATAGATGTCGTCCTTCGTCATGCCGCTCGCTTCGAGCACTTCCGCAAGGTGCAGGGCGTAGGACGGCGTGGAGCAAAGAACGGTGCTGCCGAAGTCTTTCATGATGGTGATCTGCCGCTGGGTGTTGCCGGTGGACGCCGGGATCGCGACTGCGCCGAGGCGCATCGCGCCGCCGTCAGCGCCGAGACCGCCGGTAAACAGGCCGTAGCCGTAGGACACCTGCACGATGTCCTCGTTCGAGCAGCCCGCCGCGGTCAGCGCTCTCGCGCAGCAGTCCGCCCAGATTTCCAGATCCTTCTTCGTATAGCCGACGACGATCTGTTTTCCCGTCGTGCCGCTCGACGCGTGCAGACGGACGACGTCCTTCATCGGGACGGCGAACAGACCGTACGGATAGGTGTCGCGCAGGTCTTTCTTATAGCTGAACGGCAGTTTGTGCAGGTCGTCGATCGAACGGATGTCGTCCGGAGTGACGCCCGCTTCTTCCATTTTCGCGCGGTAGAACGGAACGTTTTCATAGACCCGCTTGACCGTCGCGACCAGCCGCTCGTTCTGGAGAGAAACGATCGTTTCTCTGGACGCGGTTTCAATGTCTTTCTGATAATATCTTTCCATTACGATTTTGCTCCCAAAGCAAAGGCTTTTTTGTTCATCTCGAGGAATTTGGGCGGAACGCTTTGCTCGATCGCCTCTTTCCATTCCTCCGGTGTAAAGTCGAAGTATTTTGACAGCCTTCCCATCAGTACCAGATTGACCGCCTTCGACGAGCCCGCTTCCTCCGCGAGAGAAAGCGCGTCAAACGCGTCGACCCGGAAGCCGGCGGCCTTCATTTTATCCACAAGGTCCGCGGGATACTCCGCCGCTCCGGTGATGACCGGCATGGGATTGATCTGCTGAGTGTTCGTGACGACCGTGCCATCCGCGCGAAGGAACTGCGTCCAGCGGGCGGCCTCTAAAAGTTCAAACGATACGATAAAATCGGCCTCGCCGATATCGATGATCGGAGAGTACACGCGGTCGCCGTAGCGAACGTAGGTCACGACGCTGCCGCCGCGCTGGCTCATGCCGTGCACCTCGGAGACCTTGACGTCGTAGCCGCGCGCCAGCAGGAGCTTGCCGAGGAGCTTGCTCGCGAGCAGGCTTCCCTGCCCGCCGACGCCGACGATCATTATGTTTTTCGTTTTCATGATCAGCCCTCCCGTAACGCGTCGAATTTGCAGAGCTGGCGGCAGACGCCGCAGCCGGTGCAGAGGGTGTTGTCGATCTTCGCCTTGCCGTCCGCAATGCTGATCGCGGGACAGCCGATCCGCATGCACGCCTTGCAGCTCATGCATTTCTCCGTGTCGACTTTCAGCGGCGGATTGTGCTTGACGTATTTGAGCAAGGCGCAGGGTCTTCTGGAGATGATGACCGAGGCCTCGGGCGCGGCGAGCTCCTCTTTGATCACGCGCTCGCACTGGTCGAGATTGTACGGATCGACGACCTTGACGCGATGGATGCCGAGGGCATGGCAGAGGGCTTCCAGATCGACCTTCGCCGCCGGATCGCCCTTGAGGTTGAAGCCGGTGGTCGGGTTCTGCTGATGGCCGGTCATGCCGGTGATCGAGTTGTCCAGAATGATGACGGTGCTGTGCGAATCGTTGTAGGCGATGTTGACCAGACCCGTCATGCCGGAGTGCATAAAGGTCGAGTCGCCGATGACCGCGACAGTATTGCCGTCGGTCTTTCCATCGTTTGCTTTATTGAAGCCGTGGATGCCGGAGACGGACGCGCCCATGCAGATAACGCTGTCAACGGCGTTCAGCGGCGCGACCGCGCCGAGCGTATAGCAGCCGATGTCGCCGATGACGGTAAGTTTCAGCTTCTTGAGCACGTAATACAGACCGCGGTGCGGACAGCCGGCGCACATGACCGGCGGACGCGCCGGGATGGCTTCTTCCAGCGCAGTCCCCTGCGGCACGGGAAGCCCCAAACCTTTCGCGATCTTGTTCTGTGACAGCTCGTCGATATTGGAGAACAGGTTCTTGCCCTCGACCTTCAGACCGAGCGTTTTGCAGTAATCTTCCACAAAGCCGTCCAGCTCCTCGACGACCACGGCGCGATCAACGGAAGCCACGAAATCCCGCAGCAGCTGATCCGGCAGCGGCCAGATCATGCCGAGCTTCAATACGCTGACGTCCTTGCCGCAGACCTCGCGCACGTACTGATAGCAGGTGCTGGAGGTGATGATGCCGAGCTTGCGCTCCGTGCCGCGTTCATAACGGTTGCAGGGCGCGGTGTGCGCGTATTCCTTCAACGCTTCCAGCCGCGCTTCCACGATCGGATGACGCAGCTTGGCGTAGCCGGGCATCATGATATACTTTTTCGGGTTCTTTTCGTACGTCTTCTGCGCCGGCTCCACGCGGTCGGCCGGCTCGACGATGCTCTGTGAATGCGCCACTCTGGTGCACATTTTCAGCAGCACCGGCGTGTCGAACTGCTCGGAGATCTCGTAAGCAAGTTTCGCGAACGCGATCCCCTCCGCCGCGTCGGACGGCTCCAGCATCGGGACCTTCGCCGCTCTGGCGTAGTTTCTGGAATCCTGTTCGTTCTGCGAGCTGTGCATACCGGCGTCGTCCGCGACGCCGATGATCATACCGGCGTTCACGCCCGTATAGGAGATCGTAAACAGCGGGTCGGCCGCGACGTTCAGGCCGACGTGCTTCATGCCGCAGAAGCTCCGTTTTCCCGCCATGGACGCGCCGAACGCCGCCTCGACGGCGACCTTTTCATTCGGCGCCCATTCCGCGTAGATCTCGGGATATTTCGCGGCGCATTCCGTGATCTCCGTGCTGGGGGTGCCGGGATAGCTGGACACGAACGCGCATCCGGCCTCATATAAACCTCTGGCAACGGCCTCGTTGCCGAGCATCAGTTGTTTCATGCAGTTCCCTCCGATCAGTTTGTCGTCTGCGCCTCGACGAGCCGCCCATGGCAGTACTTCTCGCGCAGGACGGGCTTTTCAATCTTGCCGGTCGGGTTGCGCGGCACCTTCTCAAAAATGATCTTGCGCGGGCGCTTGTAGCGCGGCATGCCGAGGCAGAACTCGTTGATCTCGTCTTCCGTGCAGGTCACGCCGTCCTTGAGCTCGATGATCGCCGCGGCGATCTCGCCCAGTCTGGGATCGGGCAGGCCGATGACCGCCACGTCCTTGATCTTATCATGCGCGCGGAGGAAGTCTTCGATCTGCACCGGGTAGAGGTTTTCGCCTCCGGTGATGATGACGTCCTTTTTGCGGTCGACGAGGTAGATAAAGCCGTCCTCGTCGTACTTCGCCATATCGCCGGTGTAGAGCCAGCCGCCCTTGAGGACTTCGTTCGTCGCTTCTTCGTTCTTATAGTAGCAGAGCATGACGCCGGGACCGTGGACGATCAGCTCTCCCACTTCGCCGCCCGAGACAGGATTCCCCTGCTCGTCGACGATCTTTGCTTCCCAGCCGAAGCCGGGCTTCCCGATCGCGCCGACCTTGTGGATATTCTCCACGCCGAGGTGGACGCAGCCGGGGCCGATGGACTCGGACAGACCGTAGTTGGTGTCGTACTGGTGGTGCGGGAAGACCGTCTTCCAGCGGTTGATCAGGCTGGGCGGGACGGGCTGTGCGCCAATGTGCATCAGACGCCACTGGTCAAGCTGATACTGCGAAAGGTCCGCTTTGCCGGAGTCGATCGCGTCCAGAATATCCTGCGCCCACGGTACAAGAAGCCAGACGATGGTGCACTTTTCTTCCGAGACGGCGCGCAGGATCCACTCGGGCTTGACCCCGCGCAGCAGAACGGCGCGGCTGCCGGAGAGCAGGCTGCCGAACCAATGCATCTTCGCGCCGGTATGATACAGCGGCGGGATGCAGAGGAAGACGTCGTCGCGGGTCTGGCCGTGGTGATTCTGCTCCGTGCGGCAGGAGCTGACGAGGGCGCGGTGATTGTGCAGGATCGCCTTTGGGAAGCCGGTCGTGCCGGAGGAGAAATAGATCGCCGCATAGTCCTCTTCGCTGAGCTCCACGGGAGGCGCGGCATGCGAGCAGTAGTTGACAAGATCATAAGACTCCGCAAAGTCCGGCACGTTCCTGCCGACGTAGAACATCATCTTGACGCGGGTCATGCTGCCCACGATCGGCTTGATCCGCTCGGTAAACTCCGGCCCGAAGACCAGCACTTCCACGTCAGCGAGATCGACGCAGTATTCGATCTCGTCGCTCGAGTAGCGGAAGTTCATCGGCACGGCGAGCGCGCCGGTTTTCAGAATGCCAAAATAGATCGGGAGCCATTCCAGGCAGTTCATCAGCAGAATACCGACCTTCTGCCCTTTTTTGACGCCACGGCTCAAAAGCAGATTCGCGAAGCGGTTCGCGCGTTCGTCAAACTGCTTCCACGTCATCTCTCTGCGATACGGAAGATCCGGCCTCGTATTCTCGATCAACTGAAACTCCCGCCACGTCTTCGCGCGGTCGCGTTCCTCCGAGGGATTGATCTCGACCAGCGCGGTCTCCGCGCCGTAAAATCGTGCGTTTCTCTCCAGAAAATCGGTAATTACCATAATTTTGTCTCCTTTGTAATGAAAAAATCGCCCTCTGCTTGCGCAGAGGACGAGAAGTTCCCGTGGTACCACCTCTATTGGGTCTCGGTGGATCAAATGATCCGGCGCTGTAACGGGCGCGGCCGTTCCCGCCTACTGGTATTCGTTCGGCGAGTCCGCTCGGAAAGGTATTCAGTCTGCGCGCCGCCGCTGCCTTGCACCGACCGGCAGTTCTCTGAGGCGCGTCCGCAGACGTACTTGGTTTCGTCATCGCGTTTTCTATTGGACATACTTTAGCACTTTTAATCATTAAAGTCAAGCTTTATTTTTCCCGGGAAACGGACTTTGCAGCACGTAGCCGTTCATGCTTGCTTTCGCAACGAGCGTACCCAGCTCGTCGCGGATCATCACGTCGTATAAGGCGACCGTTCTTCCCTGCTTGACGACGTCCGCCTCGGCGATCAGCTCCGTTCCCTTCGCGGGATTAAGATAGGTGATGTCGCCATGCAGGGTGATCGTATTGGTCTCCTCCGCATGACCGTTGGCGGCGACGGCGGAGGTGAAATCCGCGAGCGTGAAGATCGCGCCGCCCATGACGGTGCCTCTGGCGTTCAAATGCTTCGGCAGGATCGGCATTTTGCAGACCGCGTGACCGCGCTCCGCCGTCTCGATCGTGATCCCGGCGGCTTCCGTCGCGAACTTGTCGGCGGAAAAAGCGCGCCGGATGTCTTCGCGCGTTCTCATAACAAAATCTCCTTTCGGATATTTGCTATAGTATATCACTTTCCGGGCAAATTGCAACGATTTTTATTGCAATATCGCAGGTTCGGTGTTAAAATATATGCGAATTTTAAAAGTCCGCAGCAGGACTTGAAAGGAAGCGTATCCATGACAACGATCGACATCTATTCCGGTTTTCTCGGCGCAGGCAAGACGACCCTGATCAAAAAGATGATCAAAGAGGCCTATACCGGCGAGAAGATCGTCCTGATCGAGAACGAATTCGGCGAGATCGGCATCGACGGCGGCTTTATGCAGGAGGCGGGCATCCAGGTCAACGAGATGAACTCCGGCTGTATCTGCTGCTCCCTCGTCGGCGATTTCAGCAAGGCCTTGCAGCAGGTCATCAGCGAGTATCAGCCCGACCGCATCCTGATCGAACCGTCCGGCGTCGGCAAGCTCAGCGACGTGATCGCCGCGGTGCAGCGCAGTGTCGGCGGCGACGTGCAGCTCGGCTGCTTCGTCACCGTCGCCGACGCGACGAAGTGCAGGGTCTATCTTAAGAATTTCGGCGAATTCTACAGCAACCAGATCGAGACGGCGTCCGCGATCATCCTCAGCCGCACCTCCACGATTGCGGAGGACAAGCTCGACACCGCCGTTTCCCTGCTCCGCGAGCATAACAAGGAAGCCGTCATCATCACGACCCCGTGGGACGAGCTGACCGGCGCGCAGATTCTGGAGGCCATGCGTCATCAGAACTCCCTGACGGAGGAGCTGGCGGACATGATCGAGCAGGAGCATCATCACCACGACGGTGAGGAATGCGACGATCCCGAATGTTCCTGCCACCACCATCATCACCATGATGACGACGATGAGGACGAAGAAGAGCACCATCACCACCATCATCACGAGCATGAGGACGGTGAAGAAGAACATCATCACCACCTTGACGACGATGAGGACGAGGAAGAAGATCATCATCACCATGACCATGAGGACGGCGAGGAACATCACCATCACCATCACCATCATCACGGCCACGATGCGGATGAAATCTTCCAAAGCTGGGGCGTGGAAACGCATAAGAAATTCAGCAGGGACGACCTCAACGCCATTCTCTCCGCGCTGGACAGCGACGAGACCTACGGCCTCGTCCTACGCGCGAAGGGCATCGTCCAGTCGCCGGAAGGCTCGTGGCTGCATTTCGACCACGTGCCCGGCGAGATCGACGTCCGCAGCGGCTGTGCCGCTGTCACCGGCCGCCTGTGCGTGATCGGCTCGAAGCTCAAAGAAGACGAGATCGTCAAGCTGTTCGGAGTGTAAGCCATGCCTGTTCCCGTATATGCGTTCACCGGCTTTCTGGACGCCGGCAAGACAAAATTCATCCAGGACACGCTCTGCGATCCCCGCTTCAACGCGGGCGAGCGCACCCTTCTTCTGATCTGCGAGGAGGGCGAGGAGGAATACGATCCTTCCGCTTACCCCTATCAGCACGTCTATCCCGAGACCGTCGATCAGGAAAACATCACGACGGAGGAGCTGGAAGCGCTGTTCAAGAAGCACCGCTGCGAGCGCGTGGTCGTGGAGCTGAACGGCATGCTGCAAATCGGCGCATTCTATCAAAAAATGCCCGCCGACTGGCAGATCGCGCAGGAAGTGATGTTTGCCGACGCCTCGACGATCATGAGTTATAACGCGAATATGCGCTCTCTCGTCGTGGATAAATTGACCGGGTGCGAGATGGTCGTCTTCAACCGTGTGAAACCGGAAGAGGACATCATGCCGCTGCACAAGCTGGCGCGCGCCCTTAACCGTCGCGTCGGCATCCTCTACGAGCGCACGGACGGCAGGACGGAATACGACGAAATCGAAGACCCTCTCCCCTTCGATATCAACGCGCCGGTCATCGAGATCGGCGACGAGGACTTCGCCCTTTGGTACCGCGACATGAGCGAAGAGCCGAAGAAATACAAGGACAAGACCGTGCGGTTCAAAGCGCAGGTCGCGCGGATGCGCAAGGAAAAGGACGGCTTCTTCGCGCCGGGCCGCTTTGTGATGACCTGCTGCGTCGAGGACATCCAGTTCATGGGCATTCCGTGTAGGTATGAAAAAAGCGCGGAGCTCCGCGCCCGCGACTGGGTCATGGTAACAGCGAAGATCAACGTCCGTTTCCACCCGCTCTACCGCGGGATCGGCCCCATTCTGGAAGCCATCGAGGTCACGCCCGCCGAACCGGCGGCGAACGAAGTCGCGACGTTCTGATAGGAAAAGCCACCCGTTTGGGTGGCTTTTCCTATTCTGCGAACGGTCGGTCTTTCAGGACGACCTCGCGGATGAAACGGAAGGTCTCTTTTTCGCCTTTGTCGCGCAGCATCGTCAAAAGGTACAGCAGCTCGCGCTTGGTCTGTTCGTGCATCATAGAGAGATCTCTGCCCTCCAGCGAGCCTTGCAGATACTCCAGCGCGTCGCCCTCTTTATAATCCTTGCCGTGATAGGTCTTGCAGGCGGCGATGCGGTCCATCACCATCTCGACAAGATACTTCCGCGGCATATGGACCGGCTCGTAGCGCTTCGTTTTGACGCTCAGATCCGTCCAGTACTCAAAGTGATGCCGATTTCTGCCCTTGTGGTGCATCCATGCCATGGAATAGCCGAACAGTTCCCGTTCTTTCGAGTTCGGACTGCGCGTGCCCTGATAGTATTTGAGTCCCGAGCGGAATTCCGTCGGGGAATACTTCGACAGATCGTGCGTCAGTCCCTGCTTGTATAAGCCGACGGCAAAACAGCCCTTGCGGACCAGTCGGCGATGCTTCATCACAGTTCGCAGATGTTTCCAAAAGTACATGGCGACCCTCTATTCTTCTAAGGCTTTTTCCAGCTTTTGCAGCGCTTTTTTCTCGATCCTGCTGACGTAGCTGCGGCTGATGCCGCATTTCTGCGCGATCTCTCGCTGGGTCAGCGGCTTGCGGTTGCCGATGCCGTAGCGCATCAGAACGATCTGTTTTTCTCTCGGCTCCAGGCAGGTCTCGATCTTCTGATAGAGCTTCGCGTAGATCTCTTTGTCGGAGAGCTGCTCAAACAGATCGTCCTCCGAGCAGATCACGTCCATCAGCGACAGAGCCGCGCCGTCCTTCCCCGTTTCGATGAATTCTGACAGAGAGACGTCGGCCGCGCTCTTCCGTTGTCCGCGGAAGTACATCAGGATCTCGTTTTCCACGCATCTTGCCGCGTAGGTCGCGAGCCTCGCGCCCTTGGAAGCGTCGAAGGTCGAGATCCCCTTGATCAAGCCGATCGTTCCGATGGAGATCAGATCCTCCTGGTCGGAGGTTTGCGCGTAGTATTTCTTCATGATGTGCGCGACGAGCCGCAGGTTGCGCTCGATCAGGACGTTTCTCGCGTGAAGATCGCCCTGCGCGGAGAGTTCCAGATAGTGCGCTTCCTCCTTCGCGCTCAGCGGCTTCGGGAAGGAGCCCGAGCCGTTGGACAGCCGCAGGGAGTACAGGATACTGCTGATCATCAGCCAGACGGCGGCGCCCAGCATCCAACCACCTCCGAAACAGCGTATTCAGAAGCGGCAAGTCCATATGACAGATCAGTTTTCGCGGTCGATCAGCTTGTTTGCGATCGAAATCAGGAAGTCCGGGCGGTCGAAACACGCGAGCGCGTCGATCGCCTTTTTCGTTTCATCGGCAACCATTTTCTTGCATTGTTCCACGCCGTAAAGACGGACGAAAGTATTCTTGTGTTCATCCACGCCGGTCGCTTTTCCGAGCTTGTCCTGATCGCCGATCACGTCCAGAATATCGTCGCGGATCTGGAACGCAAGGCCCAGATGCTCCGCGTATTCTGCGGCGGCGGCCTGCTGTTCCTTCGAGCCGCCTGCGGCGATCACGCCGAGCTGACAGGCGGCGGCGATCAACGCGCCGGTCTTGCGAGACTGGATATCGTAGACCTCCTGCGCCGTGCACAGGCGGCGTTCCGCCTCCATATCGAGGATCTGGCCGCCTACCATGCCGAGCTCTCCCGCGCACAGACTGAGCACGCGGACGGCCTCCGTGACGCGTTCTGCGGGCAGATGCGCGGAAGCTAGCTGTCCGAAGGCCGCCGTCAGCAGCGCGTCGCCCGCGAGACAGGCGGTCGCTTCGCCGTAGACCTTGTGATTGGTCGGCTTGCCTCTGCGGTAGTCGTCGTTGTCCATGCAGGGCAGATCGTCGTGGATCAGGCTGTAGGTATGCACCATCTCCATCGCCGCAGCAAAGGGCAGCGCATACTCGGAATCGCCGCCGCAGAGGTCGCAGAACGCCAGCACGAAGATCGGCCGCAGACGCTTTCCGCCCGCGAGCAGGCTGTAGCGCATGGACTCAAAGAGGATCTTCTGCGGCTGTTCTTCTGTAAAGCAATCCTGCAGATAGGATTCTATCCTGTCAAGATACTTCTGCATCATCGGTAAACTCCGTTTCCTCCGGCGTTCCGTCCGCGCCCTTGGTCAGACGAACGACCTTGAGCTCCGCTTCGTCCAAAAGCTTCGTACACGAGGCGACGAGCGCCGTCCCCTCTTCAAACAGTTTCAGCGCGTCCTCCAGGGGCACGTCGCCGCGCTCCATCTGCTGCACGATTTCGTCCAGCCGCGTGACGGACGCTTCAAAACTCTGCGATTTCGATTTCATGTTCGTACCTCCTGTACCTCCGTGACCGCCGCGCCGTCGGAGAATTGCACGGTGATCCGGTCGCCGACGGACACGCCGCCGACCGATTTGATCAGTTCGCCCTGTCTGTCCGTCGCCATGCTGTAGCCGCGCGACAGGACTTTCAAGGGGCTCATCGCGTCGAGCTTCGCCGTCAGGCGGACGAAGCGTTCGCGTTTTTCATTCAACAGTTGTTTCGACGCGCCGCAGAGCCGCCCGTGCGTATGATCGAGGAGCAGTCTGCGGTCGTTGATGTAATTCAGCGGACTGCGGAGCGATCTCGCGGAAGCGAGCGCGGCAACGCGCTGCCGCTCCTGCTTCAATCTTCTCTGCATCAGCGTGATCAGCAGGGTGTTCTTTGCCTGCAAGGCCTTTTCCAGCTCCGTCTGATCGGGCACGGCAAGCTCTGCCGCGTTGGACGGCGTCGCGGCGCGCAGATCGGCGACGAAGTCCGCGATCGTCACGTCCGGCTCGTGGCCGACAGCGGAGATCACGGGGATCTTCGAGTCCGCGATCGCGTAGGCGACGCGCTCGTCGTTGAACGCCCAGAGGTCCTCGATCGAGCCGCCTCCTCTGCCGGTGATGATCAGGTCGGCGACCTGAAAACGGTTCGCGTAGCGGATCGCGGCGGCGATCTCCGCAGGCGCTTCCTCGCCCTGCACCCGCACCGCCAACAGTTTCACTTCGGTCAGCGGATAGCGTTTGCGCAGGATGCGCAGCATATCGCACAGCGCGGCGCCGGCGGAAGACGTGATGATCGCGATGCGGTGCGGGTATTTCGGGAGCGGCTGCTTGCGGTCGAGCGAAAACAGCCCCTCGGCCTGTAATTTTTCCTTCAGCTGCTCGAACGCGGCGTGCAGGTCTCCAACCCCGTCCGGCGTCATTGTTTCGCAGTAGAGCTGATAAACGCCGTCTCTGGGGTAGACCGCGATCCGTCCGAAGGCAATCACCTTCATACCGTTCTTCGGCTGGAAGCGCAGACGGAAGGCGCTGCCCTTGAACATGACGCAGCGGATCGCGCCGTTCGCGTCTTTCAGCGAGAAATAATGGTGCCCCGACGGATAGAGCTTATAATTGCTGATCTCGCCGCGAATAAAGATCGCGTTCAGGAATTCGTCGTCCTCAAAGCGAAGTTTGAGGTATTCGTTGACCTGCGAGACCTCGAAAATCTCATTTTGCATAGTGCGCCCTCCATGTCAGGACCGCCGTGCCGAGCGCGTTATCCGTCGCGTACTGCGGCGGGCAGAAGATCGCGGGCAGACCGGCGCAGGCTTCGCGCAGCATCGAATTGGAAGCGACGCCGCCTGCAAAGACCACAGGGCAGTCCGGGTAGGTTCGCAGCGCGTTTTTCGTCGCCGCGACGATCGCACCGATCAGGCTGCGCAGCGCGTAGGCCGCCGTCTCGGCGGATCTGCCGTCGTGATAGGCCTGCACTTTGTTTTGCACACCCGATAGAGAAAACTCCGTTCCGCTGACTTTCACGCGGAAAGACGCGTTTTCTACCGCTTCCCTGCTGAGCCTGTCCAGTTCCTTGCCGGCCGGAAACGGCAGACCGAGGAGCTGTCCCGTGCGGTCAATCAGCTGACCGGCGGAGATGTCCGTCGTGCCGCCGATCTTCTCCGCGTGCACGCTCACGCCCTCCGGCGTGACGTACAGCAGCTCCGTCGTGCCGCCGGAAAGGTGCCAAGCGAGGTGGGGCTCGTCCATCAGCTCCATGTGCTCCGAGGACCACAGAGACGCAGCGATATGCCCCTGCTGATGAGAGAATTCATAGACGGGAACGCCGAGCGCGGCGCCAAGCACACGCGCCTGCGAATGCCCTGCCAGAAAGCACGGCATATAGGATCCCTCCACGGCGCGGGGCCGCGTGCTGACGCCGACGGCTTCGATCCGCGCCGCGCCAATATCCGAAAACAGCCTGTCGGTCAATTCCGGCAGGCGTTTTACGTGCGAAAAGAGCGCGTCGCTCTGGCGAAGGCCGAGGCTGCCCGGCGCCACGTCCAGCAGACGCGAAATATTATGACCCTCCGCGCCGTCGAATGCGGCCACGGAGGTCGTATAGTTGCTGGTGTCAAAGGCAAGAACCGTCAATCTTCCTTCTCCTTCCCGGCGCGCGCGAAGGAGCCGAGCACACCGTTGACAAAGGCGACCGTCTCTTCTTCCTCGTATTTCCGCGTCAGTTCCACACATTCGTTGATGGCAACGCCCGTCGGCACGTCGTCGACGTAGAGGATCTCGAAGATCGCAAGCCGCAGCGCCGCCTTGGTAAAGCGGGAGATCCGGTGGAGGTTCCAGCCGATCGCATACTGCGAGATCACGCCGTCCAGCTCCTGCGCGTGTTCCGATACGCCGATGACACAGGCGCGGATATAGTCCATCTGTTTCTTGTTGGGACGCTCCGCATAGACCGCGTTTTCTTCGGCGAGCGCGTCATAATAGCCGCGCTCCATGCGCGACTCGATCGCCTGTTCCGGGGTCTCGTCGGTATAGTCAAGCTCGTAGATCAGATGAGCGGCAAGCTCTCTGGCGTTGGATCGTGTCATCGCGAATCTCCTTTATGTACGGGTTTCCGGCTGTCTTATTTTTCGGCCGCGGTTCTCGGCAGAGCGACGCCGCAGACGTTCACATTGACGCGCGCCGGGCGGGTGCCGGTGATCGAGGCGACTTCATTCGCGATCGCTTCCTGCACGTTCTTCGCGACGGTCAGGACCGCTTCGCCCATCTTGACGACGAGATTGCAGGAGATCGCGAGCTCGTCGTTGATGAAAGCGACGCGGATCCCCTTGCGGAGATTCTTCTTGCCGATGATATTGGCGAGGTCGAAGCTCGCGGTAGAGCTCAGGCCGTATACGCCCTCGACTTCACGGACAGCCAGCGCGGCAACGGACGCGATGACATCCTCGGAGATCAGAATGCTGCCGTTTTCCTGCGCCTGCACTAAATATTCTTTGGTATCAGCCATGATTCGGTGTTCCTCCTGTGTACGCGGTCAAATTACCGCTTATAGTCTTTTACCATTTTACCACATATTCAGAAAAAAACAAGGTTTTTATTCAACGCCGATCACACGAATATCGGAAAGCGAAAAATCTGTCTGTCCCATGACGATGTCGGCAAGCAGAGAGACGTCGTTTTCGGTCAGTCCGTCGGCGGGCGAAGCCACGGCAAGGGAGATCCCGTCGTCCGAGATATAGGCGACGCAATCCTGATAGCCTTTCGCGATCACAAGGCTCTCAATCTCCGATTCGGCCAGCGCGTCCGCAATGATGCCCTCCAGCTTCCGGCTGGTCTCCGACGTGTCCTCCCCCTCCGCGTAGGAGATCGTCTCCTGCAGGATCATGATCGCGTCGTCGCGGGCAGTCTGGCGGGACAGGCGCATCTGCGCGAAGTATTCGTCCGTTCCGTCCTGACGGCTGACCGGCGTATTCGGCTCGATCGTATCGTTGATCACCAGAGTCGCCTCTCCGAGCACCTTGTCGGCGTCCAGCGTCTGGGTCAGTTCCGGCGTACCGCCGCCGTAGAGCCAGTTCAGGTAGATCCCGGCGCAGACGAGCACCAGCACGCCCGCGATCACTGCGTTTCGTTTCCAAGTTTTCATCGCTTTTCCTCCATCATTTTAATTTGACTACCGTGATACGGCTGCTGTTCAGGCCGGTCAGCGCCGATACCGCGTGGATCAGGTCGAGCCGGACAGCAGGATGATCCGCACCCTCGCAGACGATCAGCGCGCCCTGAAACTGCGGATACCGCACTGCGGATACTGCTGCTTTATCATATGCGCTCCCCTCGGACAAAATCACCGTTTTCCGTTCCTCGCTGCTGCGGTTTTCCGTGCCGTCGGTGTCGCTGGAGACCTGCGTATCGAACTGATATTCCGTGCGGCTGCCGGTCTGCATGGTCAGCATGACCTGCACCTCGCCCGCGCCGTTGATCTGCGAGAGCAGCGCCGCCAGTCGTTCCTCCATCGAACGCAGGTATTCCTCGTCCGATTGCGTTTCTTCGCGCGGCGTCTCCTCGGACGATTTCGAGGTTTTTCCGATCGGCAGAAGCAGGAGCGCGATCCCGATCATAAAGACCAATACTGCGTATTTATACTTTTTGAGCTGCGCGATCAGCTTCCGCGGAAGCTCC
The DNA here is from genome assembly GCA_905233385.1 of uncultured Oscillospiraceae bacterium. Lineage (GTDB taxonomy): Bacteria > Bacillota > Clostridia > Oscillospirales > Oscillospiraceae > JAZOXB01. The sequence continues at coordinate 59,707 of CAJOEH010000002.1, read as the reverse complement.
TTCCAATCAGCCATATAACCTCCATTCCTGCCGATCCGCCGAAATGCCAAGCGCAGTCTCGATCACGGCGCTGACCGTCTGCACCTGCTCCGCCGTCATCGTGCCGGTTAGGACTACGCCGACCGGGACCGGGTATTCTCCGTCCGAAAGCGTGACCTCCGCCTGCAAGGTGCCGCCGAGCGACTTCGCCTCGTTCTCGATATAGGCTTCCGCGGACTGCTTCACCTGCCGCCGCATCAGCCCCTGCTGCGTGCGTTCGATCTCGTCCGTGTCGAATTGCGCGTTCGCGCTGAAGGTCTCGAGATACGCGCCGACTGTCTTCATGTCGACCGACAGGAGCGGACGGATCGCCGTCAGCAGGACCAGGATCCCGCCGATCAGCCGCGCGATCTTTTTCAGCGCGCTTTTCTGGATCAGCACGTCGGCGGCGACCGTGATCATGCAAACCGCGACAACGGAGACCAAATAGCTTCTGATATTCTCCATCACACGGCCGCCTTGATGAAACACACGCCCGAGATCAGCAGGAGAAAGCCGCAGGTGCCGCACATCGCGAGCAGATAGCCCATAGCCGTCGAGAAGTATTTCAGGAGCGCGACGTGCGGCTTCAGGCCGACCGACCCGCTGACCGCGGCGGTCACTTTGAGCAGCAGGTATTGCACCCCGACTTTCAGGAACGGCAGAATGCAGATCGCGAGGACCGCGATCATGCCGAACACGCCGATCGAGTTTTTGATGACCGCCGCGCTCGCCAGCAGGCTCTCCGAAGCGTCGGAGATCATCCCGCCGACCACCGGGACCATGCCGGACATCGCGGCCTTTGCCGTCTTGACGGCGACGGCGTCCGCCGTGCCGCTGACGACGCCCGTGACAGAGAGAAACGCCAGAAAGAAATATACCATGATCCGCAGACTTTTCGAGATCAGCCAGCCGATGAATTCCCGCAATTCTTTCAGCGCGTCGCTGGAAAGCGCGGCTTCCGCAGCGGCGACCGCGAGATAGAAAAACACGCCCGGGATCAACAGCCTGCTGATGAGCTGCATCAGCACCTCCGAGAGCAGCAGCGTTCCCGCGTGCAGCGCGGACGCGGCGGTCACGCTCCCGCTCATCGCCGTCGCGGCGGCAAGCGCCGGCATCAGGCACATGCTGTAATCGGAAAGCGACCGGATCGTCTCCTGCGACATCGACACCATCGCGTGAAAGGAACCGATAAACGCGGCGGTGATCCCCAACGCGCCGGCCGCGCTGACCGCGCCGCCGAATCTGCTCACGGACGACATCTCCGCGACGGCGCAGAGCGTAACGAGTCCGATCAGGACCGCGCAGAGGCGCAGCCCGCTTTTCAGGCTGTCATCCGTTTTGAGAAGTGCGCGAATAAAGACATTTTTCACGCCGCCCCAGAGATCGGCGTCTTCCCGCACGGAGATGTCCGGCATGAGTTCCTCCGCTTCCTCTGGAAGCTCCTGCTCCAAGCCGTCGGTCTCAATGCCGATCTCCTCCGCGGCGCATACCGGCAGCGTCAGAAGAAGCAGGACAAGCAGCGCCAGAATGACCCGTTTCACGTTATCCTCCCGTCATCGTGTCGATCAGTGAAAGTACCGCCTCCATCAGAGGAAGCGAAACGTAGAGCGCGAGAACGCCGCCGCAGACCTCGATCAGTTTGGCGATCGCGTTCTCACCGGCGTCCGCGCAGACCGTCGCGCCGATCTGCGTGATAAGTCCGATGCCGATGGTTTTCAGGATCGGCTCGGTCAGAGTCTTGTCCAGTCCCGCGATATTGCGCAGCTTTGCCAGAAACTCGACGACGGGCTCCGCGAGCCGCACGAGCAGCAGCCCGATCAGCACGCAGGCGGCAAGCGTCAGCAGGATCCCGAGCTCCTGGCTGTTTTTTCGCAGCATAGCGGTCAGCAGGACCGTCACGATACCGATCACCGTCGCCTGCAAAAAACTCAGCATCAGAAATGAAACAGGCCTTTCACAAGGTCGAACAGATCGGCGACCTTCTGCACAACGATGATCAGAACGACGACGAGGCCGGCGAGAGTCGTCATCGTCGCCTGCTCCTCTCTGCCGGAACGGACAAGGACCTGATTCAGAATGGAAACGATGATCCCGACGGCGGCGATTTTGAAGATCAGATCGATATCCATGCATCACACCAGCAGGATCGCGACCGCCGCGCCGGTGCAGAGGCCTAATACGGCGTAGCCCTTCACCATGGGCCGCTTTTCCGTCTCGCCGCGTTCGAGCGCGGCTTTCAGACGGTACTGCGTCAGTTTTAGCAAATTCGTCTCTCCCTCCAGGTCGTAACGACCCAACGCGCTGAACAGTTCGAGGACCGCTATACACGCGTCCGGCGGCAAAACGCACTTAACTGCGATGAGCGCCTCCCGCGCGGCAGCGCTTCTGCATGCGCCGCCGTCCAGAGAATCGGCATACCTGCGCAGGAAGTCCGCGCAGACCCGTTCACATCGTTCCGCCGTGATCCGGCAAAGCTTCGGGAGCGGATAGAGCGTATAGTCCAGTTCGCATTGCAGGATCTCAAGAGCGTTCAGAAAGGCACGGAGCTGCCGCTGCTGCCGGTAGAACTGCGCGGTCTTCGCGACGCCGAAGCTCCCCGCGCCGAGTATGATCATTGCCGCGCCGACCAAACGAATCATGTGGACATCCTTTCCGTCACGACGGTGCGATCCCTGCGGATCGTGACAAGATTTTCAAAGATACCGCACGACAAAAGCCTGCGGTAAAGCTCGCGATGTCGGAGATCCTCGCGGTCTGCCGCGTGTGCGGTCGCGAGAAAGCTGACGCCGCAGTAGGAAGCGCGCAGCATGGTCTCGATGTCCTCCGCCGCCGTGATCTCGTCCACGGCGATCCACTGCGGGCTCATCGTGCGGAGCAGATATTCCACAGCGGTCTCCTTCCGCATGCCGGAGAGCACGTCCGTGTGCGTGCCGAGGTCGAACTGCGGTCTGCCATTAAAAGACGCGCCGAGCTCCATACGCTCGTCGGCGACGCCGATCCGAAACGAGAATCGGTCTGAAAGCTGGCGGATCAGGTCGCGCAGCAGGGTCGTCTTCCCGACGCCCGGCGCGCCGATGATCAGCGCGGAACGCGGATTGAGCCAAAGCGCGTCCGCGGTTTTCGAGGCGATCCCGCCGATCTGCCGCGCGATGCGGAGATTGACGGAGGAGATCTCTTTGAAGCCGCTGATCTCATCTCCGTGAACGATTGCCGTTCCGCAGATTCCGAGCCGATGTCCGCCCGCAACGGTGACGAAGCCGTTTTTCAGCATGTGCTGTGCGGAGAACACGGCATGTCCGGTCGCCCGCGCTATGGTATCCTCTAACCATTGCCCTGTCACGACCGGCGATTGGATCTTCCGTTCTTCTCCGCGAACGGTTACGGATATCGATTGCCCGTTCCGCAGGCGGATCTCCTCGATATCCCGCGCGAAAGACTGCCGAAGGATCGCTTCCAGCACCTCCGGCGGGCAGACCGCGCATGCCTGTCTGACTTCGTCCACTGCAATTCACTCCTGCCATACTCTATGCGGACAAGTGGTGCGGAAGAACAAAAAAAGAGCGCTGCATCGGCAGCGCACAGCGTGTTGACACGCTGAGCGGGTTTTCATACTTCCAAAAAGTATGAAAACCCGGTTTTATTGAACGTGAAAGACACCCCTCCTGGGTTTCTTTCACACTTTCTTCCTTCCCGTTATCGCATTTTTCTCGTTTGAATATAAATAATTAGAGCGCTGCCGAAGCAGCGCTCTAAAGGGTTCGAATGATATTATTTGCTATTCTTCTTTTGTTTTCTCAAATTGATGATTCGAAGGATCGTCGGCGCAAGCAGCATATTGATGCCGAGCTCAATCAGGAAATTGACGCCGGCAAGACCGAGAATCATAAAGGCGAAGGTGTTCTCGTAGCCTGCCGCTGCGCCCCAACTTTGGATCGTTTCCCAAAAGAACAGGCGGCAGCCTACCAGGAACAGGCCGGTGTTCACGACCGGGCAAATGATCGCTGCCGCGAACACAGCCAGGTATTGATTGAACCGTTCCAGAAGCCGGTAGGTCAGTCCGGCGGCCAGCCCCGCGCAGCAGCCTTTTACCAGCACGGTAATGACGGTTCCGGGCCAACTGATCGCTAAGAAGACCGAAGCTCCGCCGATCAATACGACCGCGCCGAAGATAAAGCCGAGCCACGCGCCGACCCAAACGCCGAGCAGCGCCGCGCCGATGATAACCGGCACGAGAACAAAGGTGATCGAAACGCCGGGAACGGGCTGAACGTAGTTTGCGATGAGCTGCAGGACCACGACGATCGCGGTCAGGATCGCTGCGAGGGTGATCTGCCGGGTGTCAAATCTTTTTGTTTTCATTTTTCCTCCTGCTGTCGCTCCGTTTAGGATGCAACGCAAATAATTTAGCGCGATGTGTTGCTGCCCGATTATGAGCAGCAACACATAGAACTACGGGATTTCTTCCTCCACCGGAGGGTTGGGGTCGTAAGTGCCGTTCTGCATCTGCGCCCACTGTTCTTTCGTGATCAGGAGCTGCCGCGGTTTCGCGCCCTCGAAGGGGCCGACGATGCCGCGTTCCTCCATCTCGTCCACGATCCGCGCGGCTCTTGCGTAGCCGAGCTTCAGGCGGCGCTGGAGCATGGAGACGGAAGCCTGTCCGGTCTCCAATATGACCTCAACGGCGGCGGGCAGCAGCTCGTCTCCCTCGCTCGCGTCCGCGCTGTTCGGCGCGTCGGAAGCGGCGGCAGCGGAAGATGATTTTCCCGTCTGCTCCGCGCTCTTATCGATCTGCGCCATGATTTCCGTTGAGTAATTGCTCTTCGACTGCGCCTTGATGGAGGCAACGACAGCCTGCACTTCCTCATCAGTGATGAAACAGCCCTGGATGCGCTTCGGCTTACCCTGTCCGAGCGGCGCGAAGAGCATGTCGCCCTTGCCGACGAGCTTTTCCGCGCCCTGCGTATCCAGAATGATGCGGGATTCCATCGCGGAGGCTACGGCAAATGCGATCCGCGACGGGATATTCGCCTTCATCAGGCCGGTGATGACGTCCGCGGACGGACGCTGGGTCGCGATGACGAGATGGATGCCGGACGCACGGCCCATCTGCGCGATGCGGCAGATGGATTCTTCGACTTCTTTCGCCGCGGCGATCATCAGGTCGGCGAGCTCGTCGATGACGACGACGATCTGCGGCAGCGGCTGCTGGTCGGGATCGTTGACGATCGACTTGTTATACGATTCGATATCGCGGACGCCCTCTTCGGACATCAGGCGATAACGCCGCAGCATTTCGGTGACGGTCCACTGCAGCGCGCCGGCCGCCTTCTTCGGGTCGGTCACGACCGGGATCAGAAGATGCGGAATGCCGTTGTAGACGCCCAGCTCGACCATCTTCGGGTCGACCATGATGAGCTTGACCTCGTCCGGCTTCGCCTTGTAGAGCAGCGACAGGATGAGGGTGTTCATGCAGACGGACTTGCCGGAGCCGGTCGTGCCGGCGATCAGCATATGCGGCAGCTTGGCGATATCGCCGACAATGCAGTTGCCGCTGATGTCCTTGCCGACGGCGAAGGAGATCTTGGACTTGTTGTTCTTGAACGCCGGGGAGTCGATGACCTCGCGGGCGTAGACCACGTTGATCGCCTTATTCGGCACCTCGATACCGACGACGGAGATCTTGTCCGGGATCGCGGAGATGCGCACGCCGGTCGCGCCGAGCGACAGGGCGATATCGTCCGCGAGGTTCGTGATCTTGGAGAGCTTCACGCCGCGCTCGAGCTCCAGCTCGTAGCGCGTGACGGACGGGCCGCGGATGACGTCGACGATATGCGGTTCGATGCCGAAGCTTTTCAGCGTGTCGGCAAGACGCTCGGAATTTTCGCGCATTTCGCCGGTCGCGTCGACCGTGCTCTGACGGCGAAGATCCAGCAGGCTGATCGACGGGAATTTATATTCCAGCGCCTTTTCTTCGGCGTGCTTTTCGATCTCGTGAGAGATCTCTTCCGCCTCTGATTCTGTTTCGCCCTTTTTGATCTTCTCCGGCGCCTGCGCAGCAGGCTGTGACGCGAGCTGCGGCGGAACGGGCGCGGCGTGCAGCTCGATCTCGTCAATCGTGACCTGCTTTTTCTCCGCGTCGATCAGCGGCATCGGCTTTTCTTCGACAGGCGGCTGTTCTTCGCTCTGCGCGCGGCTCCTTCTGCTCTTCTTTTCCTTCAGGCCGGGAGGATCGTCGACCGGCAGGTCGAAATCGGAGACTTTGACGGGATGTCTGCGCTCGTAGCGTTCGATCCGCTTATTCTGCACGTGATTGACCAGGCGTTCCGCTGGATCGACTTCCTGCACGGGCGCGGGTTCTTCCTTCGGCATCGGCGGGCGGTTCTTGATCGCGGTGATCAGGCTGTTGAGCGTGATGCCGAAGCAGGTCATGCCCTGCAGGATCAGCAGGATCAGGAAGAAGATCAGCGCGCCGATCTTACGGATCGCGGCTTCCAGCACTTCGGCGGCAAAGCCGGGGATCAGGCCGCCGCTCGACCAGTTCTTTCCCCCTTCCCAGAGCGCCTTAAGCGACAGATCCGTCTCTGTGCCGGAAAGGATCTCATGGAAGATGTGGGCAATGCCGGAAAGCGTGATGATCAGAGTAAACAGGCAGAAAATCCGCAGCTTGACGGGCTTGTCCTTGCTCTTGAACAGGATGATCGCCGCAGCGATCAGGATGATCGGCAGTATGTAGCGTCCGACCTGTCCGAACAGGCCGCCTACCAGCGCGGCGCCGGAGGAAAGCAGAAACGCGTCCGCAGGGATACAGCACAGAAACGCAAGGATCGCGACAAGCAGCAGCAGGATGCCGGTAAACTCCCTGCGGTTCTGCTGCTCGCGTTTCGTCGCGCTCACATGCCTGCTCGACTGCGAGGCTTTCTTCTTGTTTTTCGATTGATTAGCCATTCATTTTCCTCCTTACGAGTTGATGAGTGCCAGGATCAGCACGATCGCGGCGGCTTCCCAACTGTAATATGCAAAGAGATTGAGCTTGTTCCGCTGCATCAGATAGCGGAAATACTGGATCGCGAAGTAGCCCGCCGCGCCTGCGAAAACGATCGTAAACAGCATCGGCAGCAGAAGGCTGAACGTGAACGAGCCATAGAGAAACGCGCGGATCAGATGATAGAAGATCGCGACGCATTCAAACGCGAGGGTCAGCATATAGGCGACGCGGACGTTGTACTCCGCTTTCAGTCCGCGCACTCTGCCGACGGAGAGCGAGATCCCCAGCGAGGACAGACCCGGCAGTACCCAGAAGGCTCTGCAAAAGCCGATCCAGAGCATGTCGGACAAGACCACGCGGCGTTCGTTCTTGCCGCCTTCGCTGGTGCGGAAGCAGAAAAAGAGGATCAGGCCGTTCAGCGTAAAGAGCAGAGCGACGTAAACGAGGCCGGAAAAATGGTCGACCACCGTCGCGAAGATCAGCGAGAGCAGCAGCGGCAGCAAAGCGAACAGCCCGATCACGATGCTCCGCACGCGCAGGCGATCATAGATCTCGCTGCGTCTGCGCTTCTTGATGCCGGTGATCCGCACGACTTCCCTGCCGAGCGTCCGCGATTCCGGACGGAAGGCGATATTGATCGCAAGGATCACACCGAGGCAGATCGCCAGACGGATATAGTACCCGCCGCCCTCGTTCAGCGGCGTCAGATTGAACGCACTGCGCAGGATCGCGTAGTGCCCCGTATAGGAAATCGGCAGCAGCTCGGACACGCCGCCGAACAGACCGTACAGGATCGCTTCCCAAATCTTCAAGTTCCAGTCTCCTCTATTTGTTTTGGGACATACTTACACATTTTGAAAGATTATATCACATTCTTCAAAGAATTTCCATCTTTTTTATGAATTTCTGTTCGCGTTCCTCTTTTTTGCCGCGATCATACGGTGCAGAGTGTCAAGCGCGTCGTGAAGACTGCCGAGACGGTCGATCAAGCCGCTCTCCACGGCTTCCCTGCCGTAGACGATCGTTCCGACGTCTGTCGCAATCTGCCCGGTCGCCATCATATATTCCGAAAACTTTTCCTTGCTGATTTTGGAATTCGCGGTCACAAAGTCCGTGATCTGCTCCTGGATACGCTGGAAATAGTGGTAAGTCGCAGGCGCGCCTACTACCAGGCCGCTCATCCTGACCGGATGGATCATCATGCTCGCGGACGGCGCGATCATGCTTTTCTTGGCCGAAACGGCGAGCGGGATTCCAATGGAATGACCGCCGCCCAGCACCAAAGAGACCGTCGGCTTCTTCATGCCGGAGATCAGCTCGGAGATAGCGAGCCCCGCCTCGATATCGCCGCCGACGGTATTGAGCAGGAGCAAAAGCCCGTCGATCTCCTCGCTTTCCTCGATCATCGCAAGCAGGGGCAGCACATGCTCGTATTTCGTCGTCTTCACCGTCTCGGGCGCGACCTGATGCCCTTCGATCTGCCCGATAATCGTCAGCGTATAGATACTTCCCTGCTCCGTTCGCGTCAGACCGGAGCCGAATTCTTCTATGATATCCTGCACGGGCGCCTTTTCTTCTTCCATATGAAGCCTCCAACCGTTTTTCGGTTAGTATTCCACCGTCCGCGGTTTGTAATCACAAGGCTTGCAAAAATATGCGGGAACTGGTATAATGCAGAAAAAGGAGGCGACCGTATGCATTACGAATATAAAACGAGCGGCGTTTGTTCCTCGAAAATCCTCTTCGATCTCGAAGACGGGATCGTCGACAATATCCGCTTTATCGGCGGCTGCTCCGGCAACACGCAGGGCGTCGCCGCTCTGGCGAACGGCAAATCCGCCGATGAAGTGATCTCGATCTTGCAGGGGATCCGCTGCGGCTTTAAGCCGACCTCCTGCCCAGATCAGCTCGCGAGAGCTTTGATCGCCGCGAAGGAGAAAGAAGCATAAGAAAAGGAAGCTGCCGATCTACTGCAGCTTCCTTTTTTATACGGTTTTCAGACCATCAGGCTGCAAACGAGATCGCTGAACGCCGTCGGATCCTCCAGCGGCAGATTCGCCATCAGCAGGCCCTGCTGATAAAGAAGCTCCGCGTATTTCTTCGCCTTCTCCGGATCGGTCGCCATGCAGGACTGCAAGACCGTCAATGCCGCGTGATCGGGATTGATCTGCAGGACCTTGCCGGCTTTGAAATCGGCAGTCGGATCCATCGCGCGGAAATACTTCTCCATCTCGAAGCTCATGCCGCCGTCCGGCACCATGGAGACCGCGTGTTCGCCCAGCTCATTGGAAACGCGCACGTCCGCGACCTTGTCGCCGAGCGTCTCCTTCATGAATGAGACGCAGTCCTTGAACTGCTCCGCCTTTTCCTCGGCGGCCTTCTTTTCGTTCTCCGTCGCGAGATCGAGATCGTCCGTCAGGATGTTGCGGAACTCGTGCTCTTCGTACTTATCGAGCGTCTGCGGGATGAACTCGTCGACCTGCTCCGTCAGAAGCAGCACGTCGAAGCCGCGCTCACGCAGCAGGGTCGTCTGCGGCAGCTTCGAGAGCTGCTGCGCGCTGCTGCCGGTCACGAAATAGATATGCTTCTGCGACTGCGGCATTTTCTCGCAGTACTCTTTCAGGGTCACGAGCCTGCCTTCCTTGTCGGAATGGAATTCAACGAGGTCCTGCAGCATCTCCTTGTGCATGCCGTAATCGGAGACGAGTCCGTACTTGAGATTGCGGCCGAACGCGGCGTAGAACTTCTCGTAGGCCTCTCTGTCCTGCTCCATCAGGCGCAGGAGCTCCGCCTTGATCTTCTTTTCGAGGTTCGCGGCGATCGTTTTCAGCTCGCGCGTGTGCTGCAAAAGCTCGCGGCTGATGTTCAGAGAAAGATCCTGCGTATCCACCACGCCGCGCACAAAGCGGAAATGCTCCGGCAGGAGATCCGCGCAGTGATCCATGATCATCACGCCGGAGGAATAGAGCTGGAGGCCGGACTTGAAGTCCTTCGTATAGAAATCATACGGCGCTTTCGCGGGGATGTAGAGCAGCGCCTTATACGCGACCGTGCCCTCCACGGAGATTGGGATCACGGACACCGGCGCCTCATAATCAAAGAACTTGTCGCGGTAAAAGGCCTTGTACTCCTCGTCCGTGACGTCCTTTTTGTTCTTCTGCCAGAGCGGCACCATGGAGTTCAGCGTCTGATCTTCCGTCACGGTCTCGTATTTCGGCTCGTCGCTGTCCTTCGTTTCCTCGGTCGGCTTGCGCGTCTCGACTTCCATCTTGATCGGATAGCGGATATAGTCGGAGTACTTCTTCACCAGACTGCGCAGACGGTACTCGCTGAGATACTCGCTGTAACGCTCCTCCTCGGTATCCGCCTTGAGCTTGAGAATGATCTCCGTACCGACGGCGTCTTTCTCGCATTCCGTCATCGTATAGCCGTCCGCGCCGGACGACTGCCATTTCCAGGCCTGCGTTTCGCCGTACTTCTTCGAGATCACGGAGACCTCGTCTGCGACCATAAACGCGGAATAGAACCCGACGCCGAACTGGCCGATGATATCGATGTCTTCCTGCTTTTCCATCGCCGCCTTAAAGTTCAGAGAACCGCTGTGCGCGATCGTGCCGAGGTTTTCCTCCATTTCATCCTTGCTCATGCCGATGCCGTTATCGGAAACGGTCAGCGTTTTCGCGTCTTTGTCGGCTGCGAGACGGATATAGAAATCGCTCCTGCTCAGGCCGACGGATTGATCCGTCAGCGCGAGATAGGCCAGTTTATCGATCGCGTCGGAGGCGTTCGAGATCAGTTCCCGAAGAAAAATCTCCTTATGCGTATAAATTGAATTGATCATCAGATCCAGCAGGCGCTTCGATTCCGCCTTGAACTGTTTCTTTGCCATTACATCATCTTCCTTCGTAATTTTGGCACTCAGCGCTATCGAGTGCTAATGCTATTATAGCGCAGAAAAATGAAAAAGCAAGCCCCGTAACAAAGAATTCATACTTTATTTCTTTCCCGCCGTATGATACACTGTTCAAGAGGTGAGTTGAATGATTACTGTCAGCGACGTCGCCCTGCAATTCGGCGGCACGTTCCTGTTTCAGCACGTTGATCTGCAATTTACGCCCGGCAACTGCTACGGCGTGATCGGCGCGAACGGTGCGGGAAAATCGACCTTCCTGAAGCTCCTCTCCGGCGAGCTGGAGACGACGAAGGGCGAGATCAGCGTCAAGCCCGGCCTGCGCATGTCCGTTCTGAAGCAGAATCAGTTTGAATACGACGCGTATTCCGTGATCGACACGGTCATCATGGGCAACAAACGTCTGTACGACGTGATGAAGGAAAAGGACGCCCTCTACGCCAAGCCCGATTTCTCCGACGAGGACGGCATGCGCGCCTCTGAACTGGAGATCGAATTTGCCGAGATGAACGGCTGGGAGGCGGAATCCGACGCGAGCCGCATCCTGCAGGGACTCGGCATTCCGGTCGAGTTGCACTACGACATGATGGCGGATACGGACCCGCGCCTGAAGGTCAAGGTCCTGCTGGCGCAGGCGCTGTTCGGCGATCCTGATATCATCCTGCTGGACGAGCCGACCAACAACCTCGACATCGAGTCGATCAACTGGTTGGAAAACTTCCTGTTGGAGTACGAGGACAAGGGCACGGTCATCGTCGTCAGCCACGACCGCCACTTCCTCAACACCGTCTGCACGCACATCGTTGACATCGACTACGGCAAGATCAAGATGTACGTCGGCAACTACGACTTCTGGTATGAATCCAGTCAGCTCGTGCAGACCCTCCTGCGCAACAAAAACAAGCGCAACGAGGAAAAGATCGCGGAATTGCAGGAGTTCATCTCCCGCTTCTCCGCGAATAAGGCAAAGAGCAAACAGGCCACGGCGCGCCGCCGCCTGCTGGAAAAGCTGAGCATCGAGGAGATCCCGATGTCCTCCCGCCGCTACCCCTTCGTCGGCTTTACGAGGGAACGAGAGGTCGGCAAGGACATTCTGTTCGTCACGGAAGTCTCCAAGACCGTCGACGGCGTAAAGCTGCTGGACAAGGTGTCCTTCATTGTCAACAAGAACGACAAGATCGCCTTCGTCGGCGAAAACGAGTTGGCGCAGACGACGATGTTCAAGATCCTGATGGGCGAGCTGGAGCCGGACGAAGGCAGCGTCCGCTGGGGCGTGACCACCTCGCAGAGCTACTTCCCGAAGGACAATTCCGCCTTCTTTGAAGGCTGTACGGATTCCCTTGTTGACTGGCTGCGGCAGTTCTCGGCGAAGAAGGACGACGTCTATCTTCGCAGCTTCCTCGGCAGGATGTTGTTCTCCGGCGAGGACGTGTTCAAACCGGTCAACGTCCTGTCCGGCGGCGAAAAGGTCCGCTGTATGCTGTCCAAGATGATGCTCTCCGGCGCAAACGTCCTGCTGCTCGACCAGCCGACCAACCATCTGGATATGGAATCCATTCAGGCGGTCAACAACGGCATGATGGCCTTCCCCGGCAACATCCTCTTCGCGAGCCACGACCACGAGCTGCTGCAATCGGTCGCGAACCGCATCATCGAGTTCCGTTCCGACGGAACAATATGCGACCGACTCGGGACTTACGACGAATACCTCGAATTCCGAAAAGAACAATAAAAAACCGGGTGCACTGCAAACACAGTGCACCCGATATTTTTTCGCTTATTCGACAGGCGTCTCCTCAGCGGGAGCTTCTTCGACGGGAGCGGGCTCCTCAACGGGAGCTTCCTCAACGGGAGCGGGCTCCTCAGCAGGAGCGGGTTCTTCGGCGGGAGCTTCCTCAACAGGAGCGGCTTCCTCAACGGGAGCCTCTTCTTCTGCTTCCTCTTCCTCGGCCTTCACCGGCTCGAGCAGGGCGCGGATGGACAGGGAGATGCGCTTGCGGTCCGCGTCGATCTCAATGATCTTCGCTTCGACTTCCTGGCCTTCGCTCAGCGCGTCGGAAACCTTCTCAACGCGGTGATCGGCAACCTGGGAAATATGGATCAGGCCGTCGACGCCGGGCAGGATCTCTGCGAAAGCGCCGAAGTCAACGAGCTTCACGACCTTGACGGGCGCGACGTCGCCGACAGAATACTTCGCGCAGAACAGGTTCCACGGATTCATCTCCGGGGTCTTGTAGCCGAGGGAGATCTTCTTCTTTTCAGGATCCGCCTTGATCACGAAGACTTCGATCTCGTCGCCGACCTTGACGACCTCGTCCGGGGTCTTGATACGGCCCCAGGACAGCTCGGAAATGTGGACCATACCGTCCACGCCGCCGATGTCGACGAACGCGCCGTAGCTGGTGAGGGACTTGACCTTGCCGGTGTACTTCTTGCCGACCTCGATCTCGCTCCAGACCTTCTCGATGGCAGCCTTGCGGGCCTCGCCGCTCAGGGCGCGGATGGAGCCGATGACTCTGCGGCGGGCGCGGTTGAATTCCTTGATCCGCATCTTGACTGTCTTGCCCTTGAGCTCGCTCAGGTCGCCGCCCTTGGGAACGCCGGTCTCGGACGCGGGGATGAACACGCGGATGCCCTTGACGTTGGCGACGATGCCGCCCTTGTTCTCTTCGGTGATAACGCCCTCGACAGGAGTCTTCTCCTCACAGGCCTTCTCGACCTCGTCCCACACCTTCATGCCTTCCAGCTTCTTGCGGCTGAGCTGCACGGTGCCTTCCTGATCGTTGACGCGAACGACGAACACTTCGATCTCGTCGCCGACTTTCAGGATCTCTTCGGGTTTTACGTTGGGATCTGCGCTGACTTCGTCATACGGGATGTAGCCGGCATGCTTCGTGCCCAGGTCGACCTGGACTTCGGTGGAACCGATGGACGTCACGGTGCCAAAAACCTTATCTCCTGTATTTAAAGTCTTGATGGAGTTCTCGAGCAGCTCTTCAAAGCTTTCCTCGACGACTCCCTCAACATTAGAAATTTCGCTCATAGTCTTATTGACCTCCTTTATAATCCACGCAGGCGTCGAAGCGCCCGCAGTGATGCCGACGGTATGGCAGGACTGATAAACGGCAGGGTCCAGCTCGTCCGCGCAGTCGATCAGGTCGACCTTCGCGCAGTGCTCCGCGCAGATATGCGCCAGACGGCCGGTGTTGGAGCTGTTGCGGTCTCCGACGACGATCATGGCGTCGCAATTCGCGGCCAATTCCGCCGCTTCGGCCTGCCTGTTTTCAGTTGCTCTGCATATTGTATCAAAGATTTCCCGATTTGTACACACTTTTTTTACGATTTTCTTGCAGGAATCCCATAAAAATTGCGTGCTTGTCGTCTGAGACACCATGGTCACGGGCAAATCTTTGTTGGTCTCCGACGAATTCAGCCAGTTTTCAAGCTCTTCGGCGTTGGAAAAGACGAGCGGATGACTGCACCAGCCGGCGATCGCGACGATCTCGGGATGGGTCGGCGTGCCGATGATGATCGGCTGTCGTCCTTCTTCCTCGGCCTTTGCGACGAGCGAATGGATCCGCTTGACGGACGGACAGGTCGCGTCGATGATCTCGACGTTCTTCTGTTCCAGCGCTTCGTAAGTCGTGCGCGGGATGCCGTGGGAGCGGATGATGACCGTCGCGCCGTCCGGGATCGCGTCAAGATCGGAGATCTCCCGGACGCCGAGCTCCTCAAAATGGCGCACCAGATGACGGTTGTGCGCAATCGGGCCGAAGGTCACTGTGGACTTCCCTTCCGCGATCGCCTGCTCGACCAGGCCGACCGCGCGGCTGACGCCGTAGCAGAAGCCGGCGGTTTTCGCGACTTCGATCTTCACAGGCCTTCCCCCAGAGAATAGATCTTCTTCATCATTTCCTCCGTGAGCGCGGTCAGCTCCTGCTCGGTCGCGCGTTTCTCCGCGGTCTGCGGCAGATAAGGCTCGCCGAAGACGACGTCGATCTTTCGGAACAGCTTTTTCTTTGCCGTCACGTAGACCGGCAGGACCTTCGTCTGCGTCCGCGTGGCGATCAGCATGACGCCGTTGTGCGGTTCGGACTTCTTCCCTCTGCGCACACGGGTGCCCTCCGGGAAGATCAGCAGCTTGCTGCCTTCGCGGATCGTTTTCATCGCCGTCTTGATCGCGCCGACGTCAGAACCCTCACGGTCGACGGGAAACACGCCGAGACCGCGGAGCAGCCAGCCGAGGATCGGCTTTTCCAAAAGCTCCTTTTTGGCCATGGTGCGCGGAATGACCGGCAGATCGGCGCAGGCGATGATCCAGATCGGGTCGGAGATGGAGCTGTGATTCCCGGCTAAGATGACCGGTCCTTCGGGAATGTTTTCCCTGCCGGCGACGTGAACGACCGGATGGATAATCCGGTTAAGAATAAGAAGGAGCGCACGGTAAAACCGGTATGTTCTTGCAGAAAACATCTTCATAAGGCAAGTCTCTCCCGAATGATTCTCAGTATCGCTTCGATGCTCTCGTCTAAAGAAAGCTCGGAGGTATCAAGGAGTACGGCGTCGTCCGCCTGCTTGAGCGGCGCGACCGCGCGGTGCATATCACGGTAATCGCGCTCGATCATGTCTTTCAGGACTTCTTCATATGGATCGCTTCTGCCCTGCTCCTGCAATTCCAGGAAGCGGCGCTTTGCGCGGACTTCCGCAGAAGCGGTTAGATAGATCTTGACGTCCGCGTCCGGCAGGACGACCGTTCCGATGTCGCGGCCGTCCATGATGACGTTGTTTGTTTTGGCCGCGATTCTCTGCGTATCGAGCAGGAACGCGCGAACGGACGGGATCGCGGAGACCTTCGAGGCCATGGACGAGACCTCCGGCAGACGGATCTTCTTTGAAACGTCCGCGCCGTCCAGATACATATGCTGCACGCCGTCTTTCCACGCGAGTTTCACGCGAATCTGCGGCAGCAGTTCGTCGATCTTTTCCGTATCCTCGGGCAAGATCCCGCGCTTTAAGGCGGCGTAGCCGACCGTGCGGTAGATCGCGCCGGTGTCCACATATACAAAACCGAGTTCCGCGGCGGCGCGGCGCGCCATGGTGCTTTTGCCCGCTCCGGCGGGTCCGTCGATCGCGATACTGAATACTCTGTCCATGCAGCTCACCTCGTCAAAATCTTCAAATATTATACTGGTTTTCTTCCGAATTGTCAAATTTCGATTCTGCGATCGCCTTGACCGCCGCGAAAGCGGTCGACCACGCGATCTGCAGATTGAATCCGCCGGTATAGGCGTCGCAGTCAATGATCTCGCCGGCAAAATACAGGCCCGCAACAAGCTTCGACTGCATGGTTTTCGGATCGATCTCACGCACGTCCACGCCGCCCCGCGTGATGATCGCTTCTTCGACCGGCCGCGTTCCGGCGATCGGGATCACGAACCGTTTGGTCTGCTCTAATAGTGCCCTGCGCTGTGCTTTCGTCAGTGCGTTCGCCTTCATCGCGGGATCGATGCCGCAGCGTTCCAGCAGCACGGGGATCATGGAGTGCGGATAGAGATCGGCCAGCGCGTTCTCCATGCTCCGGTTGGCATACTTCTCGAAATCGCGCAGGAAACGCGCGTCAAGCTTCGCCTCGTCCAGCGCGGGCTTCAGGTCAAGCGAAACGGTGTAGTTCTCCCCTGTTTTCCTATGTGCGGACGCGGAGAGCGCCATCGGGCCGGATAGGCCGAAATGCGTGAACAGCAGTTCGCCGAATTCCTTAAATACGGTCTTTCCCTTCGCGTTCAGGAGCTTCATTTCCGTATTGCGCAGGGAGAGGCCCTGCATCTTCGCGCAGTCGGCGTCGCCGATCAGCGGCACGAGAGAGCCGACCGGCGCAGCGATCGTATGCCCGACGGACGCCGCCAGCTTGAAGCCGTCGCCGGTCGAGCCGGTCAAAGGATAGGACGCGCCGCCTGTGCAGAGCAGGACGGTCTCACCGGAGACGATCCCTCGGTCCGTCTTCACGCCGGTGATGCCGCCGTCCTGCGCAATCAGGCCGCTGACAGTCTCCTGCCTGCGTTCCAGCAGGGGCGACTTCATCGCGCGCTCTAACGCGGCGATCACATCCGCGGAGCGGTCGGATACGGGAAAGACGCGGTTGCCGCGCTCCGTTTTCAACGGACAGCCGTGCGCTTCAAAAAACGCCTTCGTCTGCGCGGGCGGAAACCCATAGACCGCGCTGTAGAGAAAGCGCGGATTGCGCGGAACGTTTTTCAGCACTTCCTCCGGCGCGCAGTCGTTCGTCACGTTGCAGCGGCCCTTGCCGGTGATCGCGAGCTTTTTGCCGAGGCGGTCGTTCTTTTCTAACAGCAGAACGCGCAGGCCTCTGTTCACCGCCTGCGCCGCGGCGAACATGCCGGCCGCCCCGCCGCCGACGATCACAAGGTCATTCGTCGATCTTTTCATAGACGTTGTAGATATCCCAGATCTCCTCCAATTTGTTGAAGATCCGTGTGGTTTCGAGCTTTTTCTTCGAGGCGGCGGCAACGATCAGCGCGTTGATGACGCTCATCGGTGCGACGAGCGAGTCCACGAGCGAGACCATGTCGCTCTTCGCCGTCAGCAGGAAGTCTGCATACTCCGACAAAGGCGATGAGGCGCAGTCGGTCAGCGCGATCGTCTTCGCACCGGAACTGTGTGCGTACTCGACCGCCTGGATCGCGGCGGAGGAATAGCGCGGGAAGCTGATGCCGATCAGCGCGTCCTGCGGCGAAATGCGGACGATCTGCTCGAACACCTCGCTGTCGGACGCGGAGGTGATCAGGCGCACGTCGCGGAACATGTACTTGAAATAGTAACTCAGGAAGGACGAAAGCGCGGACGAGGACCGCACGCCGACGATATAGATCGTCTGCGCGTTCAACAGCGCGTCGACCGCGCCGTTGAAGGCCTTCTGGTCGATCTGCTCGTTCGTCGCGCGGATCAGATCGACGTCCGTCTGCAAAACGGAGGAAAGCACGTCCTCCTGCGCCAGACGCTTCGCGCCGACCTCGAGACGCTGCACGGAGGTCAGGCGGGTCAGCACCATCTCCTGCATCGCCTTCTGCATGTCGGGATAGCCGTCGTAGCCGAGCTCCGCCGCGAAACGCACGACGGTGGATTCGGACACCTGCACGGTCTTTCCGAGGACGCCGGCGGTCTGGAAGGCCGCCTTATCGTAGTTTTCCAAAATGTAAGCGGCGATCTTCCGCTGCCCCTTGGAGAACGAATTCATTTTGTTATGTATGCAAGTCAGGATATCGGCGGTCATTTGCTCCCCTCCCGGTAAAGTGTTTCATATTCTTCTTTCGTCAGAAAACGCCATCTCCCGACGGGAAGATCATCCAGCGACAAGCTCCCCTCCCGCACGCGGCAAAGCCGCAGGACGGTCAGTCCCGCCGCCTCGCACATCCTGCGGATCTGGCGATTCCTGCCCTCGTGGATCGTGATCTCATACGTTGCTTTTTTCTCGCTTTGCCGCAGCAGGACGACCAGCGGGGGCGCGATCTTCTTTCCGTCCAGCTCGATCGGACGCGCAAGCAGCGCCTGCGCGTTCTCTAAATCGCCGGACACGGTGACCTCGTACGCCTTTTCGACGCTGTGCTTCGGATGCATCAGGCGGTTGGCAAGGTCGCCGTCGTTCGTGAACAGGAGCAGTCCTTCCGACGCGCAGTCCAATCTGCCGATCGGATAGACGCGGCAGCCGCAGTTCACCAGCGAAGCGGCGGTCTTGCGTCCCAGCTCGTCGGAAAGCGTCGTGACGTAGCCGCGCGGTTTATGGAGCATCAGGCAGACCGGCTCCGATTTCTTCGGAAGCGGCTTGCCATCCACAAGGATCTTATCTTTTTTCGGATCGGCGCTCTGTCCGAGCTCGGCGACCTTACCGTTCACCGTGATCCTGCCTTCCAGCAGGAGCTTCTCTGCCGTGCGGCGCGAGGCGATGCCATGCGCGGAGAGGATCTTCTGTATCCGTTCTGACATCGTCCGTCCGTCCTTTCCAAAGAAGTGTGACCGTGCCGATCTCTCTGTCGCCGATCGTCACCAGTCCGTGACCCGCCGGCGTACCGGCGGTGCCCGGAGCAAAGCAAATTTTCGGGTATACGACCGTAACGCGTACGTTCTCGTTTTCATACGCGGGATAGGAAATTTCCTCGCCTGCGGTCAAATATGCCCTGCTGCCGTCGATGCAGTCCACCCAGCCGACGTCTTCTCCCGCGGAGATCAAAACGCGCTCCGGGTACTGCGCAAACCCGTAGTCATACAGGTTTTTATGATCCTGCCAGTCGTTGCCGTCGGAGATCGTGACCGCGATCAGCCGGCGACCGTTTCGTTCCGCGGCGCTGACGAGGATCCTGCCGGCCGCCTTCGTGTAGCCGGTCTTCACGCCGATCGCGCCGTCCAGCGACCACAGGAGTTTGTTGTGATTGGTAAAACTGCGTTCGCCGATCCGAATGGATTTCGTGGAGACGATCTCCGCGAAATCAGGATTTTTCAGTGCGTACCGCGTCAGCCGCGCGAGGTCGGCGGCGGTAGAATAGTGCTCCTCGCCGTCCAGGCCGCTCGGATTCTCGAAGTGCGTGTTGTGCAGGCCGAGCTGCTGCGCCTTGAGATTCATCAGGTCGACGAATTCCGGCACGCTGTCGCTGCACGCGAGAGCGAGCGCGGCCGCCGCGTCGTTCCCGGAGTGGAGCATCATGCCGTACAGCAAATCGCGGATCTTCAAGCGTTCACCCGCCTGCAAATAGACCGACGAGCCTTCCACGCCGGTCGCCTCGGGCGGGATCTCGTATTTCTCTTCGGGGTCGCAGTGCTCTAAAACGACGATCGCCGTCATGATCTTCGTGGTGCTTGCGATCAGACTTCTCTCGTCGGAACGCTTCGCGTAGAGGATCCTGCCGGTATCCGCGTCCATCAGGATCGCGCATTTCGCGCTGTCGGACGGAGCCGCGGCGCATACGGACAGGAAAAGGACGGCAGCAGAAAAGGCGGCCGCCGTCCTGTAAAGCCATTTCATTTCTCATCACCCGGATTATTTTCTGCCGGGGTGACGGGAATACGCCTGTTAAATATCGGTAATTTCGTTTTTCTTCTTTCCGAACATATCGGAAAACTTGTCGACGATGCCGGGGATCTGCTCGATCACGCGCTCTGCGGCTGTGCTTGCGGGCTCGTCGACGGGCAGGACGCGCACACGGTCTCCCTGAATGACGATGATCGCGACCGGCGTGATCTTCACGCCGCAGCCCGCGCCGCCGCTGAACGTGCCGTTCGCCGCTTCCGCTTTCGCCGCGAGATCGGCGCCGCCGGAAGCAAGGCCGAAGGAGATCTTCGAGATCGGGATCAGGGTCACGCCCTCCGCGGCGGCAATCGGCGCGCCGACGACGGTGTTCGCGTCCACCATCTCTCTGACCTTGGACATGGATGCTCCGAGAACGTCGGAAACAGGATTACTCATTTTCAGTTACCTCCTCAACAGGTTGGGTCGTTTCTTCCGTCGGCAATTCCACCTTGCCGAACTGCATTTTTTCGATCTCCGGCAGCTCGTCCAGCGAGGACAGGCCGAAGGTACGCAGGAAGTCCGGGGTCGTGCGGTACAGGATCGGTCTGCCGGGGACGTTCAGTCTGCCGCATTCCTCGATCAGGCGCTTGTTCAGAAGCGCGCTGACCGAATAGGAGCTGTCTACGCCGCGGATCTGCTCGATATAGGCTTTCGTCGCGGGCTGATAATAGGCGACGATCGTCAGGGTTTCCAGCTGCGAAGCCGAGAGCTTCGGCGGTTTTCTCGTTTCCAGCGCTTTCGTGATATAAGAGGACATCTCCGCGGAGGAACACATCTGATATGCGTTTTCCAGCTTCACGACGCGGATCCCGCGGCGGTCGAAGGAAAGACGGTCCATCAGGGACTTCGCCGCCGCTTCGATCTCGTCGGGGTCGCATTCCGCCGCCAGCGCGATGCGGTCCGTTTCGACCGGCTCTCCAGCGGCGAAGAGGATCGCCTCGATCACGCGCTCTAATTCAGTTCGTTCCATCCAAAGACTCCATTTCTCCCTCCGGCATCTTGCAGAAGCGGACGTTGACGTCGTCGCCGTCGCCCTCCAGCTTAATGGAGCGAAGGCGGCAAAGCTCTAATACGGCAAGGAAGGTCGCCACGATCTCACTGCGGGAGCGGCTTCCTTTGAACAGGCTGCGGAATTTGGAAACGCCGCGCATCAGCAGGCGCTTCAGGACCTGCGCGGCCTTTTTCGTCACGGGATAAGGCTCCGCGCCGACGATGCCGCGGAAATTCGACACAGGCGGCGGGAGGGCGCGTTCGCTGCGCTCGGAGATCGCCGCGAACGCCCGCAGCAGGTCTTCCGGCTCATGCTGATAGCGGTAGGTTTTGTCCACCTCGTAGGGTTCCGGCTGTTTGATGAAGGAATTGCAGCCGATCTCGTTGCGCGGCTCCAAATAGCTGATCGCCGTGCGGATCTGCTCTAAGGCGTCGGCTCTCTTCCGCTCTTCCAGGGAACGGATCAGGAGCTCCATCTCCGAAAGCGCTTCCTCGCGCTCTGCGGCGGAGAGCAGCATCTTCGTCTTGATGAGCATCAGGTGGGACGCCATGGCGATGAACTCGCTCGCGATCTCCATATCCAGCCGTTTCATCTCGTCCAGATACGCAAGATACTGCTCCAGGATCGACGTGATGCTGACGTCCTGAATCTCTATTTTGTTTTTGCTGAGCAGGAGCAGAATCACGTCCAGAGGACCGTCGAAGTCCTCCGGCAAGGCGTCCTGCTTCCGCATCACACCGGGCAGGTGGTATCTCGGTTCGTCCATGCGTTGCCTCGTATCGTATAGTCTAAAGTATTATACCATCCTTTTGCCGTTCCCGCAACAACAAAATGAGCGTGTTTGCAAGAAAAATTGCAAAAACACGCTCATTTTCTGTCAGCATTCCACCGCGCGGAGGATCTCGCCGACGAGCTCCCCTCTGCCGGTCCCCTTTTCCGCGGAAAACGGGATCAGCTCGGTCTCCGGCGAGAGCTTCAGATCGGCGCGGATCCGCGCCAGATTCGGCTCGATCTCGCTCTTTTTGAGCTTATCAAGCTTGTTGGCGACGACCACAAAGGGCCGTTCCGTGCTCTGAAAGAGCTCCGCCATCACGACGTCCAGCTTCGTCGGTGCATGCCGCGCGTCGACGATCATCACGCCGAGCGTGATCCTGTCCGCCTGCGCGAAATAGGCCTCCATCAGCCTGCCCCAGCGTTCCTTTTCGCTCTCGGCGACCTGTGCGTAGCCGTAGCCCGGCAGATCGACGAAATACGCCTTGTTGTCCACTTTGAAGTAGTTGATATGGATGGTCTTGCCCGGCTTCTGCCCGACGCGGGCGAAGTTTTTCCGCTGCAATACGCAGTTGAGCACGGAGGACTTGCCGACGTTGGACTTGCCGGAGAATGCGACCTGAGGCAGACCGTCGCTCACAAACGCGTTCGGCTGTGCGGCGGATTTCACGAATTCAACGATTTGCAGATTCATTGCCGGATCCTCGTTTTCGGCTTCGGCTTCTCGTGCGGCACGGCAACCGGCGGAACTGCGGTCTGCGCGACCTTGCATTCGCGGTCTTCCTCCACGGGGAGAATGAGCGCGGCGTCGATCACGGCGTCCGCATGGTCGACCAGCAGGAAATCCAGAGACTTCCGCACGGTCTGATCGATCTCTTCCAGATCCTTTTCGTTCGCGCGCGGGATGATGACCGTCTTGACGCCGTGGCGCAGAGCGGCCATAGTCTTCTCTTTCAGACCGCCGATCGGCAGGACGCGGCCGCGGATGGAGATCTCGCCGGTCATGGCGATATCGCGTCGCACGGGCGCGCCGGTCAGCGCGGAGACCATCGCCGTGCAGACCGTGATGCCTGCGGACGGGCCGTCCTTCGGGATCGCGCCCTCGGGGAAATGCACGTGGATGTCTTTCGTCTTATAGAAGTCCTCCGGGATATGCAGGCTCGCGGCACGCGAGCGGATGAAGCTCATCGCCGCCTGCACGGATTCCTTCATCACGTCGCCGAGGTTGCCTGTCAGATTCAATTTGCCCGTGCCCTCGGTGACGTTGCATTCGACCTCCAGGGTCTCGCCGCCGACAGACGTCCACGCGAGGCCGGTCGCCAGACCGACCGTGTCCGCGGGAGCGAGCTTATCCGGCAGGATCTTCCGCACGCCGAGGAAATCCTGCAGATCCGCGCCCCTGACGCGGATGCGTTTGAGCGTCGGATCGGAGACGAAGCGCATCGCGCACTTTCTGCACATCGTGGCGATCTCGCGCTCCAGATTCCGCACGCCGGATTCTCTCGTGTAGCACTGGATCATCTCGCGGATCGCGTCGTCCGTGACGCTGACCTGCGACTTCTTGAGGCCGTGCTTCTTGAGCTGCTTCGGCAGCAGATGCTGCTTCGCGATCATCAGCTTTTCCTCATCCGTGTAGGAATTGAGCTCGATGACCTCCATGCGGTCGAGCAGCGGACGCGGGATCGTGTCCGACGTGTTCGCTGTCGTAATGAACATGCAGTCGCTCAGATCGAACGGGATCTCCAGATAATTGTCGCGGAAGGCGTGGTTCTGCTCCGAATCCAGCACCTCCAACAGGGCCGCGGACGGGTCGCCGCGGTAGTCGCTGCCGAGCTTGTCGATCTCGTCGAGCAGCAGGAGCGGATTGGAGGAGCCGGCCTGCTGCATGGCGGTCAGGATCCTGCCCGGCATCGCGCCGATGTAGGTCTTTCTGTGGCCGCGGATCTCCGCCTCGTCGTGGATGCCGCCGAGGGAGATTCGCGCCAGCTTGCGATTCAGCGCGCGGGCGACGCTCATCGCGACGGAGGTCTTGCCGACGCCCGGAGGGCCAACCAGGCAGATGATCTGCCCCGGCATTTCAGGCGCGAGCTGCTTCACCGCAAGGATCTCGAGAATGCGCTCCTTGACCTTTTGCAGGCCGAAGTGATCCTCGTCGAGGATCTTTCTCGCGGCGTTGACGTCGATCCGTTCCTTCGTCTTTTTGTTCCAGGGAAGCTCCAGCGCGACGTCCAGAAAATTACGGATGACGGAAGCCTCGGAGGAGCCGTATGGCTGCTTCGCCAGCCGCTGGACTTCCTTCTCAAGCTTTTCCGCCGCCTCTTTCGGCAGATCGGTCTTCGCGATCTTTTCGCGGTATTCCTCTAATTCGGCTTCGTCGTCGTTTTCGCCGAGTTCCGAACGGATGACCTTCATCTGCTCGCGCAGGAAATAGTCGCGCTGTCCCTTGTCGATGCTCTGTTGGGTCTCGTCCTGGAGGTGATTCTCCATCTCCAGAACGTCCAGTTCTCTGGAAAGCAGACGGATGGCCGTTTCGAGGCGGTGCACGGGATGCAGCTGCTTGAGAACCGTCATCTTATCTTCGTAGCCGAAGGTCGCCGCCTGTGCGATCAGATCGGCGATCAGGCCGGGCTGATCCGAAGCGAGGATGCGCAGCATGTGATCCTGCACCGGCCGCTGCGACAGCTCGGAAAACTCCTCGAAGAGCTGGATCGCCTGCCGTTTCAGCGCCTCGATCTTCGTCGTTCCCGCGACGTAGTCCAGATCGGGAACGGATTCGGTGCGGGCAAGCAGATAGGGCGATTTCTGGATCGGGTCGGTGATTTTCGCGCGGTATTCGCCGAACACCAGCACGCGCACGGAATCGCCAGGCATTTTCAGCACCTGCCGCACATGCGCGACCGTGCCGATCGAATACAGATCCTTATAATCCGGATCGTCCTGCAGAATATCCTTCTGCGTGATCAGTAAGATCCGCTGATCGCCTGCCATCGCCTTATCCAGCGCGCGGACGGACTTCTCCCTGCCGACGTCGAAATGCGTCGTCGTCTGGGGAAACGCCGTCAGCCCGCGCAGGGCAAGGACCGG
Source organism: uncultured Oscillospiraceae bacterium (assembly GCA_905233385.1). Lineage (GTDB taxonomy): Bacteria > Bacillota > Clostridia > Oscillospirales > Oscillospiraceae > JAZOXB01. The sequence goes on along the minus strand of CAJOEH010000002.1, from coordinate 34,869 downwards.
CATGCGCTCGGAAATAATAATCTCGTTCATAGGGTCTCCTTTCTAACAAGAAGAGGGGGCAAGATTTGCTCCCCCTCACCTGTTATCCGGCGTGTTTCGCTCTGGTGCGAGTGACCTTCGGCGAACCGCCGTCCATGACGCAGTCCCGTGTGATCAGCACCTTCGTAATGGAAGGATCGGACGGGATCTCGTACATGATCTTGGTCATGACGTCCTCGAGGACGGCGCGCAGGCCGCGCGCACCGATCTTGCGGTCGATTGCCTTCTGCGCGATCGCGTCCAGCGCCTCCGGTTCAAAGTCCAGCGTCACGTGGTCCAGTTCCAGCAGCCTCCGATACTGACGGCAGAGCGCGTTCTTCGGTTCGGTCAGGATACGGACCAGATCTTCCTTCGTCAGGCTGCCGAGGCTGGTGACGACCGGCAATCTGCCGACCAGCTCCGGAATGATGCCGAATTTCAGAAGATCGTGCGGCTGTACCTGCGCGAACAGCTTGCCGACGTCGCGCTCCGCGCGGTTCTTGAGCTCCGCGCCGAAGCCGAGGCTGGAACGGTCGACGCGCTTTTCGATAATCTTATCGAGGCCGTCGAACGCGCCGCCGCAGATGAACAGGATGTTCGTCGTGTCGATCTGGATGAACTCCTGCTGCGGATGCTTTCTGCCGCCCTGCGGCGGAACGTTCGCAATCGTTCCTTCCACGATCTTCAGCAGCGCCTGCTGCACGCCTTCGCCCGAAACGTCACGGGTGATTGAGGTATTTTCGCTCTTACGGGCGATTTTGTCCATTTCATCAATGTAGATGATGCCGCGCTCGGCAAGCTCTACGTCGAAATCGGCCGCCTGGAGCAGCCGGAGCAGAATGTTCTCGACGTCCTCTCCGACGTAGCCCGCCTCGGTCAGGGTGGTCGCGTCGGCGATGGCAAACGGAACGTTCAGAATCTTCGCGAGTGTCTGCGCGAAGAGCGTCTTGCCGCAGCCGGTCGGGCCGATCAGCAGGATGTTGCTCTTCTGCAGCTCCACGTCGGAGATATTGCCGTAGTAGATTCGCTTATAGTGGTTGTACACCGCGACGGAAAGCGCGATCTTCGCCTCTTCCTGTCCGATGATATAGCCGTCCATGTATTCCTTGATCTCCTTCGGCGTCGGAAGTCGATCCGGGGCCTGGAGCTCGGCGCGGTCTTCGGTTTCGTACATGTTCTGCGCCAGAAGGCTGCTGCAAAGATCAACGCATTCGTTGCAGATATATACGTTCGGACCGGACAGAATACGATCGACCTGTCCCTGCGTCTTGCCGCAGAAGGAACAGCGGATCAGTTTTTCAGCCAAAACAATCTCCCCTTAACTTATCTCTGATAAAGCACCTGGTCGATGAGGCCGTACTCCTTCGCCTCTTCGGCGGAAAGGAAGTGATCGCGCTCACAGTCGGCGGCGACCTGCTCATACGGCTTGCCGGTATTCTCGGCAAGGATCTCGTTCAAACGCTTCTTGATGTCGAGAATGCGCTGTGCGTGGATCTGAATGTCGGTGACCTGACCCTTCGCGCCGCCGGACGGCTGATGGATCATGATCTCGGCGTTCGGGAGGGCGTAACGCTTGCCCTTCGCGCCCGCGGAAAGCAGGAACGCGCCCATAGACGCCGCCATGCCGACGCAGATCGTGCTGACGTCGCACTTGACATACTTCATCGTGTCGTAGATCGCGAGGCCCGCGGTCACGCTGCCGCCGGGGCTGTTGATGTAGAACTGGATATCCTTGTCGGGATCCTGCGCCTCCAGATACAGAAGCTGCGCGACGACGAGGCTCGCCGTGGTGTCGTTGACCTCCTCCGACAGGAATACGATCCGGTCGTTCAGCAGGCGGGAAAAAATGTCGTACGAGCGCTCGCCGCGGCTCGTCTGTTCCACTACGTAAGGTACTAAGCTCATTGCAATGCTCCTTTCTCGAAACATTCTAACCGTTCCAAAAGAGGATTATTCCTCTTCCTTCTTCTCCTCGGCCTTCGGCGCGATCGCGACCGCGCTGTCCGCGATCAGCTTCGCCGCCTTGCGGACCTGCAGGTCGCCCTCCATGCCCTTGCGGTCGAGGATCTCCTTGATCTTCTCCACGTCCATTTTGTAGGATTCCGCGAGTTTTGCGTATTCTTCTTCGCATTCTTCGTCCGTTACTTCGATCTTCTCCGCGTCGACGACCGCGTCCAGCAGGACGTTGGTCTTCACGGCGGAAAGCGCGCCCGGACGGAGGCTGTTCTTGATGTTGTCCATCGTGCCGCCCATCATGTTGGCGTAGGCTTCCAGAGACGCGCCCTGCGAACGAAGCTCATAGTCCATGCGCTCCATCTGGCGCTCCAGTTCCTCGTCGACCATGCTGTCGGGGATCTCGACGGTCATGTTGGCGACCGCCTTCTCGATCGCGGCGTTTTCAAAGGCGCGATCGATGCCTTCCTGCTTCTCGGTGCGGATACGGTTCTCGATGTCGGCGCGAAGCTCCGCCATGGTGTCGAATTCGGAGACGTCCTTGACGAACTCGTCGTCCTTCTCGGGAACGACGGTCTCCTTGACCTCGTGCAGTTTTACCTTAAAGACGACCGCCGCGCCCTTGAGTTCCTCGGCGTGATAGTTCTCGGGGAAGGTCACGTTGATGTCCTTCTCCTCGCCGGCGCTCATGCCGACGACCTGCTCCTCGAAGCCGGGGATGAAGCTGCCGGAGCCGAGCTTGAGCTCGTAGCTCTCGCCCTTGCCGCCTTCAAAAGCGACGCCGTCCTTGAAGCCTTCAAAGTCGATGACAGCGGTATCGCCGTCCTGCGCCGGACGGTCGACCGTCGTGATGCGGGCGACGTTCTGCGCCATGCGGTCGATCTCCGCGTCGATCTCGGCTTCCGCGACCTCGACCTCCGCCTTCTCGACCTCGAGACCCTTGTACTCGCCGAGGGTGACCTCGGGATAGAGATCGGTCTCGATGACCAGCGTGACGGCGTCGTCGTCGCCGATCGTCAGATCGGAGACGTGCGGACGGCCGACGGGCTTGATGTCCTGCGAGAGGACGCATTCCTTATAGATCTCCGGGAACAACTCCTCGATCGCGTCCTCAAAGAAGACGTGCTTGCCGTAGGCGGCCTCGATGACCATGCGCGGCGCGTGGCCCTTGCGGAAGCCGGGGATGCTGATATCCTTGCGGATCTTCAGATAGACTTTATTGATCGCCGGCTCGAGCTCCGTGCGGCTGACCTCGGCTGTCACCTTTGCGTGGACGGCTTCTTTTTCAACGTTTTTTACGATCATGGTTGGTTTCCTCCTGTGTTTTGCGCCGTTTGGCGCACATTACATATAGCCGAAATATTTTAACAGATATTTCCCGATATTTCAACTATTATTTCCTATTTCAGACGAAGCGGGCGAAATTTCAGGAAATCCGCGGCGCAAAGGCGGAACTCCACGCCGTCGTGATTCCCCTCGATCGCGAGCTTGTGGCTGTCGCCGTGCAGGTGGCCGTAACAGCAGAGCTTTACGCCGTACTGTTTCAGCAGGGCCAGGATCTCCGGGCACTCATAGCCGCGGTAGCGCGGCGGATAATGCAGGAAGCAAAAGATCTCTTCGCGTTCCGCCGCCTGCAAAGACGCTTCCAGTCGGATGAGTTCCCGCTTGAAGACCTTGTCGTTGTGACTTCCCGCCTCGGCTTCCTCTTCAAAAAACCAGCCGCGCGTGCCGCAGATCGCCGTGTCCTCATAGACGTAGGCGTTGTTATGCAGGATATGCATGTCGGAAAAGCCGTTCTCCGCGCAGAACTGATAGAATTTTGCGGCGGTCGTCCACCAGAAGTCATGGTTCCCTTTGAGGATGATCTTCCTGCCGGGAATGGAATGGATGAAGGCGAAATCCTCTCTTGCGCTTTCGATGTCGAGCGCCCAGGAGAGGTCGCCGAGCAGCACCGTCGTGTCCTCCGGCTGAATGACGGACAGGCCCTCGCGCAGTTTTTCCATATAATTCTGCCAGGCTCCGCCAAACACGTCCATCGGCTTATCCGCGCCGAGAGACAGATGCAGGTCGCCGATCGCGTAGAGCGCCATCCGTCTTCACCCCTTTCAGAATAATCGATACAAATTGTCGTAGAATATGCAATTCAGCAAATGATCGGAATATCCGCAGTCTTTCAGATAGTCATAAAGCGCTGCATAATCTGACAGATCGGAAAAGCCTTTCGGCAGAAGTTCGCAGCCGTCCAGATCGCCGCCGAGTGCAACGTGCGCCTCGCCGCAGATCGTCAGCATATGTTCCAGATGCGCCCGCATCGTGCCGAAATCCGCGTTTTCGCCGAGGAACGGCTGATAGAGATTCAGTCCGACCGTGCCGCCGGTATCCGCGATCGCGCGGAGCTGATCGTCCGTCAGATTGCGGGAATGCTCGCAGATCGCGCGGCAGTTCGAGTGGCTCGCAAGGATCGGCTTTATCGTAACATCGACGACGTCCCAAAAGGAGGACATCGACAGATGACTCACGTCAATCAGGATATTATTTATTTGCGCGGCCCGGACGAACGCCCTGCCGCGGTCGGTCAGGCCCTTGTCTCCGCCGTGCCATCCCGCCAGCGCATTGTCCGCGTTCCAGGTCAGCGTGGACATGCGGAAGCCCTGCGCTCGAAGTTCCGGAAGCCGTTCCGGGTCGCAGCCGATCACTTCCGGCCCTTCGATGGAGAGCAGTGCGGCGATCTTCCCCTGTGCGTTCAGTGTTTCGATCTCCGAAGCGGACTGCGCGAACGCGATGCGATCGCGGTTCTTCTCCACTTCTTCTCGAAGAAGCCGGAGCGGGATCGTCAGATACTCCTCCTGCGAACAGGGCATCAGATCGGTCTGTCCCGCGTAGCTGCAAAAAGCAAACACCTGCGCGTAGGCTTCAAACGATCCCGCTTTCGCGAGATCGACGTGGCAGGTGTTTTGCAGGAGCGGCTGCTTCAGATACCACATTAGAAAGGCGGTATCGCAGTGGCCGTCAAATAATCGGATATTACTCAAAGGCGTTCTCCCAATGCTTGATTTGCGGGTTTTGGGTATGCATGCCGTCTGGCGCATAGATCTCGATCACGTCGAAGCGCGGCTGCTTGCCGCTTTCCTCATTCTGCGACAGATAGATCGCGGCGGTCTGCTTTAAGCGTTCCTGCTTCCTGTGATCTACGAACTCCATCGCCTGCGCGAAGCGGTCGCTCTTGCGGAGCTTGACTTCCACGAACACGATATACCGTTTGTCCTCCGCGATCAGGTCGATCTCACCGAAGCGGGAGCGGTAATTCGCCGCGGTGATCGTATAGCGATTCTTTTGCAGATACGCGGCCGCAAGACTTTCGCCCCAGCGGCCCGAAAGATCACGCGCCATAGAACTTTTTCAGGAAGGTCATGCGGTGGATCGGACAGGGGCCGAATTCGCGCAGAGCGGCGTAATGCGACTGCGTGCCGTAGCCCTTATGTACCGCAAAGCCGTACTGCGGATACACGGCGTCCTGCTCCTCCATGAAGCGGTCCCGCGTGACTTTGGCCAAAATTGAAGCCGCGGCGATGTTCGCGCTCAGGGCGTCGCCCTTGATGATCGTCTGCACGGGGATCTCGCCGAAATCCGGCTCGCGGTTGCCGTCCACGAACGCAAGCGACGGCTTAACGGCAAGCTGTGCGACCGCCTGCCGCATGGCGAGAAACGTTGCCTGCAAAATATTGATCTCGTCGATCGTCTTCTCGTCGACCATGGCGATTCCGTAGGCGATCGCCTGCTCCGTGATCTGGTCGAACAGCGCGCGGCGGCGCTTGTCGGACAGCTTTTTAGAGTCGTTCAGCCCTTGGATCTCCAGATCGCGCGGCAGGATGACGGCGGCGGCGCAGACCGGTCCCGCCAGGGGCCCTCTGCCCGCCTCATCCACGCCGCAGATCAGGTCAAAGCCTTTCTCATAGGCGGCGTGTTCATATTTCCAAAGCTCACTCATATTCCGGCTCCTCCAACGTAAATCGTCCGATCTTGCAGCTGCGGTATTCCTCCAGCAGGACTCTTGCGGTCCGTTCCGTGTCGATCTCGCCGCGCGAGAGCAGGAAGCCGCGTTTTCTGCCCGCTTCTTCCAGCAGTTCATAGCCCTTCGCGTCTTCCGGCAGGTCGATCCTGTAACGATCGCGCAAAGCGTCGGGATAGCGTCTCCACAGGAGCGCGATGAGGCTGCAGGCAAGGGTCTCCACGTCGAGAATATCGTCCTTGACCGCGCCGGTGTAGGCAAGCCGCCTGCCGACTTCTTCATCGTCGAATTTCGGCCAGAGAATGCCCGGCGTATCCAGCAGGAGCAGGCCCTTATCCACCGTGACCCACTGCTTGCCGCGCGTCACGCCCGGGCGGTTCTCCGCCTTCGCGCCCTTGCGGCCGGAGATCTGATTGATAAAGGTCGATTTCCCGACGTTTGGGATGCCGACGATCATCAGCTTGAGCGGCTTGTTGACGAAGCCGCGCTCCTGATATCTTTGCAGCTTTTCGGCGAGCAGCTCCCGCACTGCGGGTACGAAACGGTCGATTCCCTTCCGACTCTTGCAGTCCGTTTTGAGGACGCAGTATCCTTTGCTCCTGAAATAGTCCGTCCACCGCTGCGTCGCGTCCGGGTCGGCGAGATCGATCCGATTCAGAATCACCATGCGCGGCTTTTTGCCGCAGATCGCGTCGATATCCGGGTTGCGGCTCGCCATCGGGATGCGGGCGTCCAGCAGTTCGCAGACGGCGTCCACCAGCCTGAGATCTTCCTCCATCCGGCGGCGCGTTTTCGTCATATGCCCCGGATACCACTGGATATTCATCTTGTCATCCATCACGATACCGTTCCGATCCTTCCGAAATCACGCGAGCCGTTCTCGTCTTGCCCCGGCAGGACGATCATCAGCACCTTGCCGAGCACCTGATCCAGTTTGATCTGACCGATCGCCGTGTAGCGGCTGTCGGCGGAGTGATTGCGGTTGTCGCCCATTACGAAGATACAGTTCTTTTCGACGGTAACTTCCATCGGGACGGCATATCTCGCTTCCATCATCTCGTTGATATACGGCTCGTTCAAAAGAACGCCGTCCACGGAGACGCGGATATCGCCCTTCTCGTCATAGTCGATCTTCACGGTCTGCCCCTCGGTCGCGATGACGCGCTTGACGATCGGCTCGCCGCTGTTGAACTCCAGCTTCCGCGCGACGATAATGTCGCCGTACTCGAGGTCGCCCATGATGACGTTGCTCTGGAGCGCGAGATAGTCGCCGTCCTGGAGGGTCGGCAGCATCGACTCGCCGTTCACGCCGACCAGACGCACAAAGAAGACGAAGATCAGCGTGATCGCCGCCAGAATATAGACAAGATCGTGCAGTAACGCGTAAATATCGTAGAGGAAGCCGCCTTTTTTCTCTTCCTTTTTCTTCGTTTCATTTTCAGCGGACGGTTCCCCAGGAACCTGTTCCGTCTGCGTCTCAAGCACTTCGTTTCTGTTCTCTTCCACAGCCTTCATTCCTTCCGTGTTCCTATTTTTCCTAATAAATGATTATACACCAAGTCGGAACGGAAATAAAGAACAAAATGTAAAAAATCGTCCGGCGGAAAAGCCGGACGATTCTGCCTTATGATAATGCCTTCAGTCTTGCTTTGCTTTCGGCGAGCTGATTCAGCAGCGCTTCCATTTTTTCCGCTTTCGCGCGTTCGGCGGCGACGACCGCCTCCGGCGCCTTGGCGATAAAGCCCTCGTTGCCGAGCTTCGCGCGGATGCCGGCGAGACATTTTTCGGTCTTCTCCTGCTCCTTCGCGATGCGTTCCAGCTCCGCCTTCACGTCCACGAGCTGGCTCATCGGCATATAGAGCGTCGCGTCGTGGGTCACGCAGGAGACCATGCACTCGTGTCCCTGCGGCTCCGCGCAGGAGATGACGACGTTGTCGGCATAGGCAAGGCGCGTCATGAAGCCCTTCCCCGCCTCGAAGATCTCCGGCCTGGCGGTGACGATGCAGATCGTGCACTTCTTGGAGGGCGGCACATTCATTTCCGCTCTGCGGTTGCGGACGGAGCGGATGGCGTTCATGATGCTCTCCATCGCGTTCTCCTCGGCCTTGAAGCTCAGGTCCTCGCGGTACTTCGGCCACGAGGCGACAATCAGCGCCTCGCCGTCGTGCGGGATCGCCTGCCAGATCTCCTCGGTGATGAACGGCATGAACGGGTGCATCAGGCGAAGGATCTGATCGAGCACGTACAGAAGCACCTTCTGCGCGACAAGCTTGCTTTCTTCGTCCTCGCCGTAAAGGCGAGCCTTCGTCAGCTCAATATACCAGTCGCAGTAGCTGTCCCAGATGAAGTCGTAGACCTTCTGCACGGCGATGCCTAGTTCGTACTTGTCGAGGTTTTCGGTCACGTCGCTGATCAGCGTGTTCAGCTTGGAGAGGATCCACTTGTCCGCGGTCTCCAGTTCGGACAACGCGGGCAGCTCGTTTTTTTCGAGGCTGAGGTTCATCATGACGTAGCGGCTCGCGTTCCACAACTTATTCGCGAAGTTGCGCATCGCCTCGCAGCGTTCCACGTAGAAGCGCATATCGTTGCCGGGCGAGTTCGCCGTGATCATGTTCATGCGCAGGGCGTCCGAGCCGAAGCGTTCGATCATCTCCAAGGGATCGATGCCGTTGCCGAGCGACTTCGACATCTTTCTGCCCTTGTCGTCGCGGATCAGGCCGTGGATGAGGACGGTATGGAACGGCGGCATCTTCGTCTGCTTGCAGCCGGAGAAGATCATGCGGGAAACCCAGAAGAAAATGATGTCGTAGCCGGTGACGAGCACGTCGGTCGGATAGAAATACTTGTAGTCCTCCGCCTCGGTGTCCGGCCAGCCGAGGATCTCGAACGGCCAGAGCGCGGACGAGAACCAGGTGTCCAGCACGTCCTCGTCGCGGGTGATGTTTCGACTTCCGCACTTCTCGCAGCAGGTCGCGTCTTCGCGGGAGACGGTCATATGGCCGCAGTCCGCGCAGTACCACGCGGGGATCTGATGACCCCACCAGAGCTGACGGGAAATGCACCAGTCGCGCACGTTCTCCATCCAGTTCGTATAGATCTTCGTGAAGCGTTCGGGGACGAACTTCGTCTCGCCCTCGTTGACGACGCGCAGCGCTTCCTCCGCCAGCGGCTTCATCTTGACGAACCACTGGGCGGAGATGATCGGCTCGACGTCGCGGTGGCAGCGGTAGCATGTGCCGACGTTGTGGCTGTACGGCTCGACCTTGACGAGGTAACCCTGTTCCTCCAGATCGGCGACGATCTGCTTTCTCGCCTCGTAGCGATCCAGCCCCTCGTACTTGCCGCCGAATTCGTTGACCCTGCCGTTGTCGTCCAGCACGCGGATGATCTCGAGATTGTGGCGCAGGCCGACCTCAAAGTCGTTCGGGTCGTGCGCGGGCGTCATCTTGACGCAGCCGGTGCCGAAGTCCATTTCGGCATAGTCGTCCGCGACGACCGGGATCTCCTTGTTCACGAGCGGCAGGATGACGGTCTTGCCGACGATTGACTTGTAGCGCTCGTCGTTCGGGTTGACGCACACGCCGCTGTCGCCGAGCATCGTCTCGGGGCGGGTGGTCGCGACGACGACCTCGCCGCTGCCGTCCGCGAGCGGATAGCGGATATGCCACAGATTGCCGGGCTTGTCGACGTATTCGACCTCCGCGTCGGAGAGCGCGGTCACGCAGTGCGGGCACCAGTTGATGATGCGGCTGCCTTTATAGATCAGGCCCTGTTCATAGAGGTTGACGAAGACCTCGCGGACCGCCTTCGAGCAGCCCTCGTCCATCGTAAAGCGGGCGCGCTCCCAGTCGCACGACGCGCCGAGCTTCTTCTGCTGCTCGACGATGCGGTTGCCGTACTGGTGCTTCCACGCCCAGACCTTCTCCAGGAACTTCTCTCTGCCGAGATCGTAGCGCGTGAGGCCTTCCTTGCGCAGTTCCTCCTCGACCTTGATCTGCGTGGCGATGCCGGCGTGATCGACGCCCGGCACCCACAGAGCGGCGTAGCCCTGCATCCGCTTGAAGCGGATCAGCACATCCTGCAAGGCCGCGTCCATCGCGTGGCCCATGTGGAGCTGGCCGGTGACGTTGGGAGGCGGCATGACGATCGTAAACGGTTTCTTTTCCGGATCGCGTTCCGTATGGAAGTAGCCGCCGTCGCACCAGAACTGATACAGCTTGGACTCCACTTCCTGCGGATTATAGGTTTTCGGTAATTCCATATTTTATCTCCTTTGGGTTATTCGCATAAAAAACGCCCTGAGCCGAAGCTCAGGGCGATCAAATACCGCGGTACCACCTGAATTCCCGCACAGCGGGCACTCATAGCTCTGTAACGGGAGCAGCCGCGCAGACTTACTCCGTTCAGTCCGCGCACTCGGGAGCGACCTTCTCCGCGTTCCGACAGGAACTTGCACCAACCGTTCCCTCTCTGAGCCGGACCGCGCGGATACTCCTCTCCGTCATCGTGTCTTGCAATCTTTAGCTATGATAGCCAATCACGCGGCGTTTGTCAAGAATTATTTTGGCGCGTAAGCGTTCATCGCTTCTGCGAGACCTGCCAGCAGAGCCTTCGCCTTCGCCTGATCGAGATCGACCGCCGTCAGATACAGTTTGACCTTCGGCTCCGTGCCGGACGGACGGACGATCACGCTGCCCTTATCGCCGAGGATCAGGGTGACGACGTTGGACTTCGGCAGAGTGACGGGCGTTTCCTCACCGGTCAGCATGTCGCGCGAGACGCGGCTGAGGTAGTCGGTGCAGACCGTCACGGGGATGCCGCACAGCTCCTTCGGCGTATTCGCGCGGAAGTCGGACATGAACTTCGCGGAGATCTCCATCGCGTTCGGGCCCTTGAGCTCGATGCTGATGACCTTCGCCTCGTGGTAGCCGAGCTCGGCGTACAGCGCGTCCATCTTCTGCGCCATGTTCATGCCCTCGCGTTTCAGCTTCGCGGCCAGATCGCAGATCAGCATGGAGGCGACGACGGCGTCCTTGTCTCTCGCGTAGGTGCCCTTGAGGTAGCCGCAGCTTTCCTCAAAGCCGAAGACGAACCGATTCTCCTCACCCTTCTCTTCGAGTTCGAGGATCTCGCCGCCGATGTACTTGAAGCCGGTCAGGACGGACTTCATCTTCACGCCGTACTTCGCGGCGACCTTGTCCGCCAGCGGTGTGGAGACGATGCTCTTGACGGCGACGGGATCCTTCGGCAGTCTGCCCTGCGCGGACAGTTCGCCGAGGACGTAGTCCAGCAGCAGGCAACCCAGTTCGTTGCCGGAGAGCTTGCGGAAGCCGTCGCCCCACGGCACTGCGATCGCGACGCGGTCGCAGTCCGGGTCGGTTCCGAGGATCAGATCGGGATGGGTATTTCGCGCGATCTTGTAGCACTCGTTCAGCGCGGCGTCCGTCTCCGGGTTGGGATATTCGCAGGTCTTGAAGTCGCCGTCCGGCAGCTCTTGCACCTTGACGACGTCGACGTTGACGCCGATCCGGCCGAGCACTTCGCGCACGGGCTTGTTGCCGGTGCCGCAGAGCGGCGTGTAGAGCAGATTCAGGTTGTCGGACTTCGTCAGGGCGATGCGCTCGTTCAGAACGGTCTGATAGTACCGCTCCCAGAGCCCCGGGGCGATGAACTCGACCGTGCCGGCCGCGATCTGCTCGTCGAAGGTCTTCTCCGGCAGGATGAAGTACGGGATCTTCGAGATCTCGTTGAATACCACGGCGGCGGGCTCGTCCGTCATCTGGCAGCCGTCCGGGCCGTAGCACTTGATGCCGTTATACGCGCCGGCGTTATGGCTAGCGGAAACGACGATGCCGCAGCCGCAGCCGAGCTGACGGACGGCAAAGGACAGCATCGGGGTCGGGGCAAGCTCATGGTAGACGTAGACGTGCACGCCGCGCTCCGCCAGCGCGCAGGCGCAGATCTCGGCGTATTTGCGGGAATTGTGACGGGAGTCGTAGCCGATCGCGCATTTCTGCGGCAGATCGGTGCCGGTGAGCCAGGCGGCGAGGCCCTGCGCCGTGCGGCGGACGGTGAAATCGTTCAGACGGTTGGTGCCGATGCCCATGATACCGCGGATGCCGGCAGTGCCGAACTGCAGCTCCGCGCCGAACGCGCCTTTCAGATCGTCGTCATTCTTCGCAAGTTCTTCCATTTCCGCGCGGCATTTGTCGCACAGCGGCGCGTTTTCCAGCCAATAGCGATAGCGTTCCAGATAATCCATAATAATCCTCCTGTTTGAAAAAAACAGGTCAATTATAGAGAATTGACCTGTTTAAGAATTACACGTCTTCGATGATCGGGGAAGCCTGCTTCGGAGCCTGCTGCTGCGGGTTGACGAGGCCGCGGAACTTCGCGCGGGAGTCGCGGATCTCGGACAGCGCCTCGGCGACAGCCTCTTCGGTACGGCGCAGGGAGTCGTCTACGTAGTCGTTCGTGACCTGCTTGAGCTCCTTGATCTTCTCCTGGGCGGCGCGCACCATTTCGTTCGCCTGCGCCTTCGCCTCGTTGTAGATGGCCTCCTGCGTGACAAGCTGACGCGCCTGCGCCTTGGCGTCCTTGAGGATGGTCTCGGCTTCGCGCTTCGCGCTGGTGATCAGTTCGCCGCGGGATTCCACGATGGTCTTCGCCTGCTTCAGCTCGCCGGGGAGCTGATTGCTGATCTCGTCGAGCAGATCGAGGACGCGCTCGCGCTCGATGGAGCACTTGTCGCCGCTGAAGGGTACGCCCTTCGCGTCCTGCACCATCTCGTACAACGTGCCGATCAGTTCTTCAATGCCATGTTCGTTCATTTTTCGTTCTCCTTATTATCACAAGTTTTTCTGATTCTTTTCTGAAACTGCGCAAGGATCTGCGGCGGCAGAAGACCGGAGACGTCCGCGCCGTAGAAGCCGAGCTCCTTGACCGCGCTGGAGCTCAGATACATGTACTGATGCTCGGCGGTCAGGAAGAGCGAATCCAGATCGGGGTTGAGATTGCGGTTGATCATCGCCATCTGGAATTCTTTTTCAAAGTCGGAGCCGGCGCGCAGACCTTTGATGATCGTACAGCACCCGTGCTCTTTCGCGTATTCGGCAAGCAGACCGCCGTAGGAATCGATCTCCACGTTCGGAAGATGCGCGCACACGAGACGCAGGAAGCCTTCGCGTTCTTCGAGGGAAAACAGCGGTTTCTTCTCGGCGTTGACCATCACGCAGACGATCACGCGGTCGAACAGCTTGGCGGCGCGCTCGATGATGTTCAGATGTCCGTTCGTGACAGGGTCGAAGCTGCCGGGATAGACGGCAATTTTCATACGGTATCCTCCGCGCGGCGGAACAACGTGATGGTCGTCTTGCCGTAATGATAATCCTTGGAACGCGCCAACCCCGGAAAATCATCGTTCAACGGCTTTCCAAGCGGGCGTTCTGCAATAATTATAGCACCTTCTGCCAAAATGTCAATTTCCGAGATGCGTTTTATTGCATTTTCTAAATATTTTTCTGCATACGGAGGGTCTAAAAAGATCAATCGGAAGCGTTTTCTGCATCGGGACAGATAGGTCAGATAATCCGCGCAGATCACCTCGGCCCTGTTTTCCAGATGCGTGCGGCGCAGATTCTCCCGAATAACGGCGATCGCATCGGCGCGCTCGTCGATAAAGACCGCCTTTTCGGCTCCCCTGCTCAAGGCTTCGATGCCGAGCTGACCCGAGCCTGCGAAGAGGTCGAGGACTTCTCCGGCAATCTCATACTGGATGATATTGAATACCGCTTCTTTCACTCTGTCGGCGGTCGGGCGGGTCGCAAGGCCCTCCGGCGCTTTCAATTTCGTACCGCGCGCGGTACCGGTGATCACTCTCATGGCTCACTCCGAAAATACGCAAAAACTTTTTCCGCGGCAGAGCGCGGGATCACGGACTGGAGTTCCTCCAGTGACGCGGCGCGGATCGCCGCGATCGATTTGAAATGCCGCAGGAGCGCAAGGCGGCGCTTTTCGCCGACGCCTTCGATGCCGTCGAGCTGCGAGCCCCTGACGCGCTTGCTCCGCAGCGTCCTGTGATAGGTTATGGCGAAGCGATGGGTCTCCTCCTGGATCCTTCCGATCAGCGCGAAGACGGCGGGCGTCGCCTGAATGCCGATCTCCTGTCCGTCCGGCGTGACCAGGGCGCGGGTGCGGTGGCGGTTGTCCTTGACCATGCCGAAGATCGGGATATGGACACCCATCAGATTCAGCGCTTCCTGCACGGTCTGCGCGTGGACGGCGCCGCCGTCGATCAGAAGGATATCCGGGCACACGTCGAAGCCCTTATCGCCGTCCAGGTAGCGGCAGAACCTGCGGCAAACCACCTGCCGCATCGAGGCGTAGTCGTCCTGATCTGCCAGGTCTTCCACCTTGAAACGCTTATAATCGCTTTTTTTCGGTTTGCCGTCTTCAAAGACGGTCATGGACGCGACGATGTCCGTTCCGGCGGTGTTGGAAATGTCGAACGCTTCGATCCTCGCGGGATAGTGATCCAGACCGAGTGCGTTCTGCATGAGGGTCATCGTGCCGCTGAGGCGTTCGGCGGCGGTCGTCGCGCGTTCCGCCTCCTCCTGCGCGTTTTTGTTCGCAAGCTCGGACAGTTTCTTGTTGTCGCCGCGCTGCGGAACGAGGAAAAGTACCTTCTTCTCCAGCTTTTCCAGCAGGAGCTGCGCAAACGGCGCGGCGTCCTCCATCGCGAACGGCAGGAGCACGCGCTTCGGCGCGGCGTTCCGCGCGAGATAGTACTGCTTCACGAGCGAAGAAAGCGCCTCGGCAGGCTCGTCCGTCACGGAAAAGACCTCGTATTCCTTGTCCATCAGATTGCCGCCGATGAAGTGCAGGACTGCAAAGCACGCCTTCGCCTCCGTCTGATACCAGCCGATCACGTCCGTGTCCGCCATCGTCGCGGCGGTGACGAGCTGCTTCTGGCTCAGCGATTCAATCGCCCGCAGGCGGTCGCGGTAGAGCGCCGCGTGCTCGAAGTCCAGGCGTTCCGCCGCCTGCTCCATCTTCTCGCGCAGATCGTTGCACAGGGACTTCTGTCTGCCTTCCAGCAGAAGCTCCGCCTGCTCCATCAGCGCGTGGTATTCTTCCTGCGTCTTTTCCTTTTGGCACCAGCCGGCGCACTGCTCCAGATGGTAATTCAGGCAGGGGCGGTCTTTCCCGATATCCCGCGGGAATTTCTTATTGCAGCCGGGGAGCAAAAAGGTCGTGCGGATGGTGTCGATCACCTGCTGCGATCTGCCTCTGCTGCCGTAAGGGCCGAAATACTTCGCGCCGTCGTCCTTGACGCGGTTCGCGAGCGTGATCCGCGGATAGGCTTCGCGCAGATCGAGCCGCAGATAGGGATAGCCCTTATCATCCTTCAGAAGGATGTTGTATTTGGGCATATAATGCTTGATCAGGGAGCATTCCAGCACCAGCGCCTCGAACTCCGAGGCGGCGCGGATCGTCTCGAAATGATCCACAAGGGAGACCATCCGCCGCGTTTTCGCCGTATGGGAGACCGTATCCTGGAAATACTGGCTGACGCGGTTTTTCAGTTTTTTCGCCTTGCCGACGTAGATGACCGTATCGCTCGCGTCCTTCATCAGATAGACGCCGGGCTCGTACGGCAGCGACAGCGCGGCCTGCTTCAATTCTTCCCTTGTCATTCTCTCACCATTAGACAAAACTGTCCCAAACGCGCAGGCGCTTGGGACAGTTTTATGATTGATCTTAATAAATGTCCTTCACAAGCATGGCCGACAGTTCCTTGACGGCTGCCTCTTCATCGGGGCCTTCCGCGATCAGCGTGATCTCCGTGCCGGTCATGATCCCCATCGAGAGAACGCCCAGCAGGCTCTTTGCGTTGATCTTGCGGTCGTCCGCTTCGACCCAGATGCTGGAACGGAATTCGTTCGCCTTCTGGATGAAATACGTTGCGAACTTGTTGTGAAGTCCGGATTCACATTTTACGACGGATTTTTCTGTATACATCGGTGTCCACTCCTTAAAAATGCGGCGTAGTTAACAGCTATATGATAATATACGCACTGCGGCGGCATTTGTCAACATCTTTTTTCTTTCGTACTTCCGCATTTTCCTAAATAATGGAAATCACGCAAGCTCCGCGATCGTCACGCCGTCCTCGCCTTCGCCGTAAACGCCGAGGCGGTACTTTTTGACGGCGCGGTTTCGTTTCAGCTCGTCGTGGACGGCCTTGCGCAGAACGCCGGTCCCCTTGCCGTGGATGATGCGCACCTGCGCCAGATTGGCGAGCATGGCGCTGTCCAGAAACACGGAAAGCGTCGCGACGGCTTCCTCCGCGCTCATGCCGCGCAGATCGAGCTCCGTCGCCGCGGGCGTGTTGCGGAATTCGCGGCGGCTGCGCTCGATGATCTTCTTGACCTGCTGCTGGGTCTCTTCGATCAGATAGACCTCGTTCGGCTGCGCCGTGATCTTCATGATACCGGCCTGGAGCTGATAGCTGCCGTCCTTGTTGATCGCGAGCACGTTCGCCTTCGTTCCGAATTTCAGGATCTCGACCGTGTCGCCGACCTTGATCGCCCGACTGGGCGCGGGACGCTCCGGGGCGTTCTTCTGCTCGGTGAACTCCGCTTCCGCTTCGTTCAGCTTCCGGCGCAGCTCCGCCTGCTTTTCGTTGCTGCCCTGTACGTCGGCGGCGTCGCGCATCTGTTTGCGGAGCTGTTTCAGCTCTTCCTGCACCTCATTGGAGACACGGCGGGCGTTGTCGACGATCGCCTGCGCCTCCGCTCTGGCGCTGCGGACCGCCTTTTCGCGCTCGCGCTTGATCTCCGCGTAGTACTCCTCGGACTTCGCCTTCATCTGCTCCGTCTCAAGGCGCAGGCGTTCTGCCTCGATCTTTGCGCTCTCCATCTGCTGCCGCTGCTGTTCCAGCTGGGTCAGAACGTCTTCGAAATTCTTGTCGTTCTCGTTGATGTAGCTCTTCGCCTTGTCGATGATCAGCTCCGGCAGGCCGAGCCGTTTGGAAATCGCAAAGGCGTTGGATTTGCCGGGAATGCCGATCAGCAGACGGTAGGTTGGGCGCAGCGTCTCCACGTCGAATTCGCAGGAGGCGTTCATCACGCCATCCGTGCGCATGGCGTAGAGTTTCAGCTCCGCGTAGTGCGTCGTCGCGGCGACGCGGCTGCCGCTCTGCCGGCAGAATTCGATCAGCGCCGTCGCCAGCGCCGCGCCCTCGGCGGGATCGGTGCCCGCGCCGAGCTCGTCAAAGAGCACGAGCGTCGAATCGTCGCAGTCGGCGACGATCTGCACGATGTTCTTCATATGCGACGAGAACGTGGAAAGCGACTGCTCGATCGACTGTTCGTCGCCGATGTCCGCCAGCACGCGGCTGAACACGGAGATCGCGCTGCCGTGCTCGGCCGGGATGTGCAGACCGCACTCCGCCATCAGGGTCAGCAGGCCGATCGTTTTCAGCGAAACGGTCTTGCCGCCGGTATTCGGGCCGGTGATGATCAGGGTATCGAAATCCGTGCCGAGGCGCACCGTGATCGGCACGACCGATTTCTTGTCGATCAGCGGATGCCGCGCCTTGACGAGCTCGATCGTCCCGTTCGTGCGGATCTCCGGCTCCATGGCGTTCATTCGCAGGGAGAACTTCGCTTTGGCGAAGATGACGTCCAGCGTGACGAGCATATCGTAGCTCAGGCAGATGCTCTCGCGGAAGGACGCCGCCTCTGCGCTCAGTTCGGCGAGGATGCGCTCGATCTCCTTGCGTTCTTTCAGGAGCAGTTCGCGCAGGGCGTTGTTCGCGTTGACCGCGGACATCGGCTCGATGAAATACGTACCGCCGCTCGAAGAAACGTCGTGCACAAGGCCGGGGATTTCTCCCTTATATTCGCTCTTGACCGGCACGACGTAGCGGTCGCCGCGCAGGGTGATGATCGGGTCGCGCAGGTATTTGGAATAGCTCGGCGAGGTGATGATCTTCTGCAGGGATTCCTTCACCTTCGCGCTCTGCACGCGCATATGGCGGCGGATATCCGCCAGTTCGCTGCTGGCGGCGTCGGCGATCTCGTCCTCGGAGAGGATGGAATTGCTGATCTTGTCCTCCAAGTACCGGTTGGGGTTCAGTTCGCGGAAATAGACGTCCAGTTCCGTCTCCGTATAGTCGCCGTTATAGTAGGCCTTCGCGTTGCGGATGCAGCGCAGTACGCCCGCAATCCGCAGCAGTTCGATCGGCGTCAAACAGCCGCCGCGATCGGCCCGTTCCAGCGAAGAACCGATCTCTTTCAGCTCATGGAAAGACGGCGAGCCTTTCAGCGAGATCAGCTTGCAGGCGGCGGACGTTTGCCCCTGGAGGATCGCGATCTCCTCGGCGTCGTCGAGGGGCGTCAGCGCTCTGCACTTTTCTTTCGCCGCTTCGCTGTTCGCGCTCTCCGCGAGCTTGTCCAGGATGGTCGGAAGCTCCAGTTTGATCAATGATTTTTCATATAGTTCCGTCATAGTCATTTCCTCAAATAAACAGGGATTTATAAAAATCCAGCGCGGAAAACCCGCGCTCGAGACGCATCGTCAGGAAGCTCTCGGAGATCTGACTCAGTTCCGTATACGATTCGCCGGATAATTGAAACGAAAACAGACGTTTCGGATCGGCCGCGCAGATGTACCGCATCGCGTTCAGCACGCCCGGAGAAACCGGCATACGGATGCCGTTCGTATCTTCGCTCCTGCACGTGGCGCATTGCAGCGCGCCCTGCGTGATATTGAAGCGGTCGGGGTCTTCCCTGCCGCAGATCGCGCAGCCGCGCAGATCGGGCGAAAAGCCCGCGATACAGGCCGTCCGCAGCTCAAACACCGCCTTGACCATGTTCTGCGGTTTTTTCAGCTTAGACAGGGCGTATAGGGCGTTCAGCAGCAGAGAAAGCAACTCCGGCATCGGATCGGCCTCCTGTGCGACCATGTCGCAGACCTGCACGAAGTAGGACGCGAGATACAGAAGCTCCAGATCGCGCTGCAGCTCCGGAAAGATCTCCTTCGTGACGGCTTCTGTGATGACATACCTTCCCTGATACTCTTTCAGAGTGAACTCCGAGAAGGTCAGCAGCTGACTTGCGGCTTTGAGCTTGCTGTTTTGGCTCTTGACCCCTCTCGCCTTGATCGTGATCTTGCCGAGGTCGCGCGTCAAAACGGTCAGCAGCTTGTCGCTGTCCTTGTATTCAGTTGCTCGCAGGACGATGCCCTCGGTCTTTTCAAACATAGTGATGTACGACGGCAGCGCTCACACTGCCGGTCCCTGATGACCCTTTTCTTCAAGATATTGCAGATAAGCCTCCGGCGCGCCGGTTTTCATGAACAAGTCCCAGTAAAACGATGCGTCCATAGGAGAATCTCCTTTCGCTTTCTGGACTTAGGATTTCCGCGCGCCGGGGAACTATCCGTGGCAAGTGTTGTTATTGATAACCGAAATTTCGGATCAAAAAGTCGCTGTCACGCCAGTTTTCCTTGACTTTCACCCACGTCTGCAAAAAGACTTTCGTACCCATAAAGCGCTCGCAGTCCTCGCGGGCGGCGGAGCTGATCTTTTTCAGCATCGCGCCGTTCTTGCCGATGATGATGCCCTTATGGCTCGCCTTTTCGCAGTAAATCGTCGCGTCAATATCGATCACGCCGTTGTCGCGCTCTGAGAACTTCGTGATCTCCACGGCGGTGCCGTGCGGGATCTCTCGTTCCAGATTCCAGAGCAGTTTTTCGCGGATGATCTCCGCGATGACTTGCCGCTCCGGCTGGTCGGAGGTCATGTCCTCAGGGAAGAAAAACGGGCTTTCTTCGGCAAACTTCATGCACTCGTCGAGCAGCGCGTTCACGCCGTCGTTGTAGCGCGCGGAGATCGGCATGACCGCGGCGAACTCGAAGCGTTCCGAATAGGTCGCAATGACGGCGAGGAGTTCTTCCTTGTCCTGCACGGTGTCGATCTTGTTGATGACGAGGATGGCGGGCGCGCCGGACGCCTTGATCTGCTCCAGAAGCGCCTCCTCCTGCGGGCCGATATTCGCGATCGGCTCCACGATCAGCAGGATCAGATCGACGTCCGCGACGGATTCGCGCACAACGTCGACCATATAGTTCCCCAGCTTGGTGCGCGGCTTATGGAAGCCCGGCGTATCGATAAAGACGAGCTGTGTGTCGCCTCTCGTCAGAACGCCGCAAATGCGGTTTCGCGTCGTCTGCGGCTTATTGGAAACGATCGCGATCTTCTCGCCGACCAGCCGGTTGATGAGCGTGGATTTGCCGACGTTCGGCCGGCCCGCGATCGTGATCATAACGGATTTCGTCTTCATGCTCTGTCTCCCCTATGCACGCGTGATACCGATCTCGGCGGCGATGAGTTCTTCGCGGATGCGCATCTGCCGTTTCATTTCGCCCTCGTCCAGATGGTCGTAGCCGAGCAGGTGGAGGACGCTGTGGATCGTCAGATAGCCGACCTCGCGCTTGAGCGTATTGCCGAAACGCTTCGCCTGATCTTTCGCGCGTTCCAGAGAGATCGCCATATCGCCCAGCGGCAGCAGTCCCGTCTGCGGATCGACGAGGTCTTCCAGATCGTCGGGAAGCTTACCCGGCTCGAAGTTGAACATCGGGAAAGACAGCACGTCCGTCGCGCTGTCCACGCCGCGCGTCGCCTTGTTGATCGCCTGAATGCCCTGATCGTCCGTGACGAGCACGTTGATCTCGCAGGGGATCGGGACCTTCTCCGCGTCCAGCGCGGCGGAAATGCAGCGGTAGATATGGATCGTCAGCGCGGGATTCTTTTCCCGCTTATTGGCATATCGAACAAGTATCCTGTGCTTCATCGGTTTACTTCTTTCTGTAGACTTTCTTCTGCGCGGGCAGGGCTTTCTTCTCGCCGCTCTCATAGGCCGCGATGATCTGCTGGACCAGCGCGTGACGCACGACGTCGCTTGCCGTCAGTCGGCAGATCGCGATATCCGGGATATTCTCAAGAATTCTGACTGCATCTTTTAAGCCGCTGGTTTTATCGGTCGGCAGGTCGATCTGCGTGATGTCGCCCGTGATGACGATCTTCGAGCCGAAGCCGAGGCGCGTGAGGAACATCTTCATCTGCTCTTTCGTGGTGTTCTGCGCCTCGTCGAGAATGATGAAGCTGTCGTCCAGCGTTCTGCCGCGCATATAGGCCAGCGGCGCGACTTCGATGTTGCCGCGCTCGAGGTATTTCTGATAGGTCTCCGCGCCGAGCATGTCGTACAGCGCGTCGTAGAGCGGGCGCAGATAGGGATCGACCTTATTCTGCAGATCGCCAGGCAGGAAGCCGAGCCGTTCGCCCGCCTCGACCGCCGGTCTGGTCAGAATGATGCGGTTGACGGTCTTCGCGCGGAAAGCCGCGACCGCCGCGGCGACCGCGAGATAGGTCTTGCCCGTGCCGGCGGGGCCGACGCCGATCGTGATGGTATTTTTCAAAATCGCCTTCATGTACCGCTGCTGGCCGATGGTCTTCGCCTTGATCGGCTTGCCCTTCGCGGTGATGCAGACGACGTCCTTCGCCATCTCGTTGATCTTGTCGTCGTTGCCGGTGGAGACGAGGTCGATCAGATAGCGGACTTTCTGCTCGTCGATCGCCTCGCCCTTGGCGGCGAGAGTCAGCAGGCCTTCGATCGCCCGCGCGCCCTTGTCGACCTCCTCCTCGCCGCCGGTCACCTTGAGCTCCGTGCCGCGATTCGTGATTTTGACGTGATAGGTTTCCTCGATCCGCTTGATATTCTCGTCAAACGAGCCGAAGACGTTGATGATCTGTTCAATTCGTTCGGCGTTGATGATCCGTTCCGTCATAGTGTTCTCCTTCGTATTGTCCGCAGAGCGGGACAAGTCTTGCGATCATTTCATTGCAGGTGCTTTCCGCGTTCAGAACGTAAATCGTATCGTTCCGCGCAAAGCGGTACTGCGTCTGTCCGATCACGCCCGCGACCATATCCGCGCGGATCCGCCGTTCCCACGCGGATTCCAGTTCTCCGCGGACGGTTTCGGGGTCTTTCAGCCGTTCGATCAGGGTGTATTCCCGAAAAACAGCCGTTTCGACCGCGACCGGAAACGCGTACCCCGGCAGACGCAATCTTTTAACGCTTATCATTTTATCACAACTGCCTACCGAAATTCCACTGTTTCCGCATAATTTTATTCTATTTCTTCCGACGAGCAGCGAGACCTCTTTCCATTCCCTGCCCGTATACGCCTTTTCCAGCGCGAAAACCGGCGTAAGGACACTGCCCTGCCGCCAGGTATTCGCGTAGATTTCGCCCTCCGCGCAGACGGCGCGTAAACAGAGTCCGTAGTCCTCGATGCCGGAGACCAGGACCTGCCCTGCGGTCACGGTTTCGCCGCGAACGATCAGCCGCATCCCCTCGGAAACACTGTAGTCTGTGATCACGCCGTCCGAAGACGCGATCAGATTGCCAGCGGGCGGCCGGTCGGTCTCTTCCTGCGGAAGATCGCGCTCCGTCACGAGCACCGTGATCTTGCCGCCGGTACGGTTTGCTGCGAGCCACGACAGCTCCGGCACGGCGTTGAGCATCTGCATTTTGATCCGCTGCGGGTCATAGTCAGCGCTGCTTTCTCCCGGCTTGATTCCAAGATCTGCGAGGGCGCGGAGAATGACCTCCTGCGGCACGCGGTCGTTTCCCTTCACATCGATGACCCAAATTCTGTTTTGCAGCAGGAAGCACAGCGCGATCGCCGCTGCGAGCCCGATCATAAGCGCCGGCCGCCGCAGAAGCTTCTTCAGCAAAGCCGGCAGACCGCGTCGCGCTATTACCTCCGCCGTGCAGAAGCGCCGCGGCGCGAGCCGAATCGCATGTTTTTCTTTTCGCAGCGGCAAGCAAACAGCGTAATGCAGGTCGTCTGCCCGCTCTACCGCCCAAAACGGGATCCCATACTGCGTCAGCAGATTCAGAAAGTCCTGCGGCGACGCGCCGGTGACGGACAGGCGCGTTTCACCGATCAGATACGCGATCAGTCGATTCATCTTATTCCAGCTCCAGCCGTTGAATCCTGCCGCGGATCTCGACGATTCGTTTCGTCATCCGCGCGATCGTCAGCGCGAAGCCGTAGATATGGACGCAGCCGCGCCTGACGGCGATCTGCACGTGCTCCGGCTCGTAACCCCGCACGCCCTTGTGATTCTCGACGCAAACGCTCCGCTTCCCCCGGACCTGTATCACCGCGGCGTCCGCGAGAACTTCCTCCGGGATGGCCGTCGTTTCGCTGATTCTTTCCGATAGATTCCTTTTCACATCATTCACCTGCCGGAAACATTCTATGCGAACGGCGCACATTCTTTCCTTCCCGCGCATATATTCAACGGGGTGAAGCGTGTGAAGCGAAAATTTTTATTCCGGCTGTTGCCGATCCTCGGTATGATCTGCCTGATCATCTATCCCGCGCAGTCTGCCGCAGCCGCGGCAAAGGCCGTTCGCGTCTGCGCTTTCTCCGTCGTTCCCTCGCTGTTCCCGTTTTTCGTGTTGGCGAAGCTTCTGCTGTCGGGCGGCCTGTCCTTTCCGTTTCCGGACCGCTTCGCGGAAAAATGCTTCGGCGTCAGCGGCCCCTGTCTCTCCGCCTTCTTCGTCAGTCTGCTGGGCGGTTATCCCGCAGGCGTAGCCGCCGTCTCCGATCTTTACCGAAACGGCGCGATCACGAAACAGGACGCGGAACGCGCCCTATGCTTCTGCAACAATTCCGGTCCCGCCTTCTTTCTCTCGCTGATCGGCGCAACGGTCTTAGGGAGCGTAAAAGCGGGGCTGACGCTCTATTTCATCCACATAATGTCCGCTGTTCTCTGCGGCAGATTTTTCGCGGCGCGCAAAAGCGCAGGATTCCAAATGCGGCAGATCGGACCATCGGGCAAGCCGTCCGAAAAGCGTCTGCCGGAGGCGATCTCGGAGAGCTGCGCCGCCGTCCTGCAAATCAGCGGCCTGATCGTCTTCTTCTCGGTCCTGATCGCGATCGCAGAAGAAATCGGCGTATTTCGGCTTTTGGAGATGTTCCCCCGTTTCCCCGTTAAGGAAGCGAAAGCGCTGCTCTGCGGCGTATTTGAGCTTTCCTGCGGCATCCTGCGCAGCGCAGAATCGCGTTTTGCTTTCGTCCTCTGCGCCTTCCTTATGGGCTGGGGCGGGTTCTGCGTCCACTTGCAGGCAAAAGCGATTTGGCAGGCGTCAGGTCTGCGGCCGCGTCGCTATTACTTTTCCAAGCTCCTGCACGGCCTGCTTTCCGCGATCTTTGCGCTGACGCTGGCGTCGCCGAGCGCGCTTTCCGTATCCGTCAGCAGTTTTGTTTCCCTGCTTTGCCTATTCTTTCCGACGATTTCCGAAAAATGGGGTAGAAATTTGGCGCAAAATACGCTATAATCGTTTCTGAGGTGAAGAACATGCTGTTCCGAAAGAAAATCGACAAATGCTGCGCCTACTGCGCCCACGCCGGGAAGGTCAACGACGAGGCCTATATCTGTACGAAAAAAGGAATGGTATCTCCCGGCCATCAATGCTGGAGATTCAAATACGACCCGCTGAAGCGCGTACCGGTCAAAAACGACCCGACCGACTTTTCCAAGTACGACGACGTGGATTTTTCCTTATAACAAAAAGGCGACGCCCATACGGGCGTCGCTTTTCTGTATCCATGTCAATGCTCGATCGGAGGGCCGGCGAGGGCGTAGAGGGCTTCCCAGTCCGGCGGCGTATCGTAGAGGTAGGTCTGCTCTGCGCCGTCGGTTTTCCAGTATCTGTCCTGATCGTCGTCTTTCAGGACGATGCCGCCCGTGCTGTTCGGGCGGACCTTGTAGTAATCCGCAAAGGCGGCGTTCTCCCAGAACGTGATCCGGACCGCGCGCGTCTCGCCGATGAGCGTCAGTTCGAATTTCACCTCGCCCCATTCATCCTGCTTTCCATCCAGAAAACTATCCGCGCGGTACGCTTCGATCTGCGACAGCGCGTCGCGCAGCGCCGCCTCGTCACAAACGTAGCTGTCCCATTGCCACGTTTTCTCCTCTTCTACGAAACGCATCCGCACGATCTGCGCGTCGGGAACCTTCGAGAACGTGACGCTGTCCAGCCCGCCGACGCCCGGCGCAAAGCAGACCAGCATCAGACTGAGCATAAACAGCATCGCCGCCGCGAATGCAAGAGTCCTGCCGGGTTTGGCTTTGATGGGGTGCAGCACCCGCTGCAGGCGGTAGCGCAAACCGGCGGCGGACGCGGAGAGGCAGGTCGTGAACCCCGGCGCGCTCCCGGCATTCGACAGGAGCAGCTCCGCGTACCGCCTGCGCTCTTCCGGCGTCAGGCTCGCCGTCGCGATCTCGTCGCAGCACAGCTCCAGATCCTCCGCCGCGCGGGAC
Organism: uncultured Oscillospiraceae bacterium; assembly: GCA_905233385.1. Lineage (GTDB taxonomy): Bacteria > Bacillota > Clostridia > Oscillospirales > Oscillospiraceae > JAZOXB01. Next base: position 9,484 of record CAJOEH010000002.1, on the reverse strand, counting down.
AGCCCCAGCCACGAAAACGGCAGGAACCAGTAGCACGCCGACAGAAAGGTCAGGAAGAACTTCGTTCCGTTATCGTCGCGGAGCAGGTGCGTCGTTTCGTGCCGCAGGATCAGTTGGAGGTCTTCCTCCTGATAGAACCGTTTCGGCAGGACGATCCGCCGCTTGAACAGCCCGATCGACAGCGGCGAGTCCGCGTCCGGGGAATAGACGATTTGGTTTCGGTCCGGCAGGCGGTTTCTCTTTTTCTCCAATTCGGTGAGGATGCTGTATCGCTGCTCCACATAAACGTAAGAGAGAAAGTCGTCCTGCTCGGCGCGTTTCAGCAGTCGGCGGCGAAAGCGGAGATGGCTGACGATCTTCCAGCCAAGCACGCCGAGAAAACCCGCAGCCCAGACGCCGAGCAGCGCCCAGAACCACACTCTGCCGATGCGCAGAACGGCAAAGGGCTGCAAGAGTTCTCTGCCATAGAGCAGGAAGAAAAGACTGATATTGGGCAGCAGCCAGAGGTTTGCGCAGCATTCCGCGGAGTACCGTTTCCGCAGCAGCGGCGTCAGCGCGAGCAAGAGCGCGGAATAGACTGCGTAACTCATGAGGAAGGAGAAGAATACCTGAGCATAAACGAACGATCCCTTCAAAAGAAGCGCATCCGGGATCGCAATCAGCAGTATGACCGGCAGATACGCCCACGCCGAAGGGCCGAAATGTTCTCCTCTTTTTCTTGCCGGCAGGAACGGGAACAAGTAGATGCAGACACACCAAATGATAGCAGCCGCTCTGAACTCCCACATCACAGCGCGTCCACCTCCAGCAGCCGCCGCAGCTCGTCCAGTTCTTCCCTGCTCAGACCCGATGCGGTCAGCGCGCAGGCGAAGGCGGGGATGTTTCCGCCGAAGACCTGATCGACGAAGCGGCGGCTCTGCCCCGCCTGATAGTCCTCGCGCGAGATCAAGGGATAGTAGACGCTGCTGCGCCCGTCCTTTTCAATGCGTAGGAAGCCCTTCTCGGCCAATCGCGTCAGCACCGTCAGGAGTGTGCTCTGCGCCAGCGGTCGGCGTTCCGCCATCCGCTGCTCGATCTCCGCGCGCGGTGCGGGGCAGGGGCAGTCCCAGACAGCCTGCATGATCTCCAGTTCCGCGTCCGGCAGTTTCTTCTGCCGTGTCTGCGTTTTCTCTGCCGTTCCCTCACATACTCTCCGCTTCATTTCCTATTCCTCCGAAGCTTTACATTTGTAGTACAACTATATTCTACAACTATAGAGCAACTTTGTCAAGTGTTTTCGCCGTCGTTTTTGCCGTCTGTGAAATGATCAAGCAGCAGATAGAACGAGCCTCCGAAGCGATCCGCTTCGGAGGCTCGTTTCAATACTTATCTGATTCCGTAGTCCTCTGCCAGCTTTTTGAACAGCGGCAAGGCGCGTTCGATCGTTTCCGTTTTGACGCAGTAGGAAATGCGGAAGTGTCCCGGCGTGCCGAAGCCGTCGCCCGGCACGAGCAGGAGGTCGTACTTCTTCGCCTTCTCGCAGAACGCGCCCGCGTCCGCCTCTAAAGAGCGCGGGAACAGGTAGAACGCGCCGCCCGGCGAAACGCAGGTGTAGCCGAAGCTGTGCAGTCCGTCGAGCAAAAGTCTGCGGTTGGTCTCATAGACGGAGATATCCGACGTCGTTCCGACGCATTCCGCGGCGACCATCTGGAACATCGACGGCGCGCAGACGTAGCCGAGGCTCCGCCCCGCGCCGCAGACCGCCGCGTAGACGTCGGCGGCGTTCTCGATGCAGTCCGGCACGAGGATATAGCCGATGCGCTCGCCCGGCATGGAGAGCGATTTGGAGAAGGAATAGCACACGACCGTATTGCGGTAGGCCGGCGCGATGAAGTTGATCTTCTCGCCGCCGAAGACGATCTCGCGGTAGGGCTCGTCGGAGATCAGATAGATCGGATGGCCGTACTGCGCGGACTTCTTTTCGAGCAGCGCAGACAGGCGGGCGATCGTTTTCTCGGAATAGATCACGCCGCAAGGATTGTTCGGAGAGTTGATGATCAGCGCCTTCGTGTCAGCGTTGAGGCTGTATTCCAGCGCGGCAAAATCAATCTGGAAGTCCTCGATCTGCGCGGGAATGACGACGCATTTCGCGCCGGCGCAACTCTCGATCCACATCTTGTATTCCGGGAAATACGGCGCGAACACGATAACCTCGTCCGAAGCGGACGCGACCAGCGCGCGCAGCGTGATCATCAGCGACGCCGCCGCGCCGCAGGTCATGTAAAAATTCTCCGGGCGGTAGTTCGTGCCGAAGCGGCGGTTCAGATCGTCCGCCATCGCCCTGCGGCAGGCTTCGCTTCCCTGCGCGGAGGTATAGCCGTGGACGGCGACCGGATCCATCTTCGCGATCTTCTCGATGACCTGCGCGACCTTTGCGGGCGCGGGCACGTTGGGATTGCCGAGCGAGAAATCAAAGATATTCTCCCTGCCGACGATCTTCGCGCGCTGATTGCCGTATTCAAAGATATCGCGGATGACCGAGCGGTGGTTGCCCAGCCGCATCATTTCCTGATTGATCATTGATCCCATCTCATTTCTGTCAGTTCGTATGGTTCAGAATAAAGCTCCAGCTGTCGCGGCACATATCCTCGACGGACTTTTCCGCTTTCCAGTGCAGGAGGCGCTCCGCCTTCTCCGCGTTGGCGTAGCTCGCAGGCAGGTCGCCGTCGCGCCGCCCGCCGATCACGTACGGAACGTCGACGCCGTTCACGCGGATGAAGGCGTGCAGGAGCTCCAGAACGCTGACCGGCTTCCCGGTGCCGAGGTTGATCGCCTCCGCGCCAACGTGCTCCGCAGCATAGTCGAGCGCGCAGAGATGTCCCTTCGCGAGGTCGACGACGTGCAGATAATCGCGCAGACAGGTGCCGTCCGGCGTGTCGTAGTCGTCGCCGAAAACGGTCAGCAGTTGAAGCTGTCCGCCCGCGACGCGCGCGATATAGGGCATCAAATTGTTCGGGATGCCGTTCGGGTCGTCGCCGATCAGGCCGGATTCATGCGAGCCGACCGGGTTGAAATAGCGCAGCAGGACGGCGGTAAAGCCCGGGTTCGCGGCGCAGTGATCGCGCAGGATCTGCTCGATCATCGCCTTCGTCCAGCCGTAGGGGTTGGTCGCGAGATTCGCGGGCATCTCCTCGAAGTACGGCACAGGATTGTTCGGCCCGTACACAGTCGCGGAGGAGGAGAACACCAGCCGCGTGCAGCCGTGCTTCCCCATCGTCTCCAAGAGCGTCAACGTGGTGTCAAGGTTGTTGCGGTAGTACCTCAGCGGGATGCGGCAGCTTTCGCCGACCGCTTTCAAACCGGCAAAATGGATCACCGCGTCGATCTCGTTCTCAGAGAAGACCCGTTCCACCGCGTCGCGGTCGCACACGTCGATCTCATAGAACTTCGGCCGTTTCCCGGTGATCTTCTCGATACTGTCCAGCACCGTCACGCGCGAATTGGACAGATTATCCGCGATCACAGCCTGATGTCCCGCGTTCAGAAGTTCCACGCAGGTGTGGCTCCCGATATAGCCGAGGCCGCCGGTCAGCAAAACGTTCATAGTCGTTCCTCCCAATATCATTGATGCCGCGGCAGATAGTAATCATCCGCCGGTCGGAAAAACGGGCATTCGCCCTTGTGGATCGTCTGGATCCGGTACCACTCGTCCTCGTCGATGTCCTTGGAGCAGTAGGATTCATCCGTTTCCTCGTCGTAGAAATTGTTCCAGCAGTCTTCGCAGTTCGTCATAAGATTACCTCCTTAACGAAATGCTTCTCCGGTCTCGTCGAATACCTCGAGGCGGCGATAACGCACAAAATCAGGCTTGTCCTCCGGAAGATATCGCTCGATTGCCGCCGTCAGAAGCATCGGATTGAGGGACGGATTCTGCGCGCTGATCCGCGCGGTCAGCGTGATCCGATCGTTTTCGACGGCAAAGGCCGTCTTTTTGATCATCGGACGGATATCCGTCTCTTCCATGCCGCGTTTCGTGCGCTTTTCCACGGTCAATTCCGCGCCGTTCAGCAGCGCTTCGATCCGTTCCGCCGCGCCATCGGGCACGCCGTTGTCATAGAGCATCGTCAGCGAAACGGAAAGATCGGTCAGGAACTTCGCCTTTCTGTCGCTCTCATAGACGCGCAGGACGCGCACGCCCTGCGGCAGGACGGCGTTCATATCCTCCGGCGTGATCGCGATGTCCGCGTCGAGCTCATATTCCATGATCTCGCAGACGCTCTCCGTGCCGACGCTCAGCGGCAGGAGCATGGAAACGTAGGCGTGCGGCGTGTAGCCCTGCGAATGGTGCAGGACGACGCCCGCCCTGCGGAAGGCGCGCTGCATCACCCGCATCAGATCCAGATGGGACATCCAGATCGCCGTTCCGGTCTTTTCAAACAGCATCCTACGCATCGCATTTGCCTCCCTTCAGAAGGCAGCTTGCGCCGCATGCGCTGCATTGCGTCCGGCAGTCCGGGGTCGTCTCGTTGCGGTAGGCGCGTTCGCGCTCCTTTTTCAGGAACGCCGTGCGCACGCCGTCGGAGATCACGTCCCACGGTAAAAGCTCGTCAAGGTCGTAGCCGCGCGTCGTGTAGAAATCCGGGTCAACGCCGCAGGCGGCAAAGCAGTCCAGCCAGGTCTGATAGGAGAAATACTCGTCCCAACCGTCGAGCTTCGCGCCGCGGCGAACGGCTTCCTCGAGCACGGCGCAAAGCCTTCTGTCGCCGCGGGCAAGGACCGCTTCCAGACGGCTCAGGTCGGAGGCGTGCCAGTTGTATTCGATGCTCTTGGACGGCATATTGTCCTTGAGCAGCTTCTGCCGGCGGATATATTCCTCCGGAGAGATCTGTTTTTCCCATTGGAACGGCGTAAACGGCTTCGGAACGAAGTACGCCGTCGCGACGTGGATGCGCACGCCGCGTTTTTTATTGCTTGCGTGCTCGCGCCAGGTTTTCAGGATCTTATAGACCAGCTCCGCGATGCCTAAAACGTCCTCGTCCGTTTCCGTCGGCAGGCCGAGCATGAAATAGAGCTTGACGTTGTTCCAGCCGCCCTCGAAAGCGATGGAACAGGTCTCTAAAATCTCTTCTTCGGTGACGTTCTTGTTGATCGCGTCGCGCAGCCGCTGCGTTCCCGCCTCGGGCGCGAAGGTCAGGCCGCTCTTGCGCACCTGCTGGAGCCGCAGCATCAGCTCGCGGGAGAAATTGTCCGCGCGGAGCGACGGCAGCGACAGATTGATCTTGCGCGGCGTGCAGTAGTCCTGCATCCGCTGCGCAAGTTCAGGCAAAAACTTATAGTCCGAGGTGGACAGGCTCGACAGCGTGATCTCGTGGCAGCCGGAGTTCTCCAGCAGCTCGATCGCCTGCCGCAGCAGCAGCTCCGGCGAGCGCGGCCGCACCGGCCGGTAGGTAAAGCCCGCCTGACAGAAGCGGCAGCCGCGGATGCAGCCGCGCATGACTTCCAAGTTGGAGCGGTCGTGCACGATCTCCGTGTTCGGCACGATGATATCCGTCGGATAGAGCGCGTCGTCCAGATCCTGCATGATCCGCTTTGTGACGGTTTTCGGCGCGCCGTGCAGCGGCGTGATCGCCTTCAGCGTGCCGTCATCGTTGTAGCTGTGTTCATAGAAGGACGGCACGTAGACGCCCTCGAGCTTGCTGGCCGCAAGCAGGAAAGCCTCTTTGCTCCATTCTTCGCGCTTGGCTTTCCGGTAGAGCGAAACGATCTCCTGCGTGACTTCCTCGCCCTCGCCGAGCGAGAAGAAGTCGACAAAGTCCGCCAGCGGCTCCGGGTTATAGATACAGGCGCCGCCCGCAAATACGATGTGCTCCAGCCCCTTCCGGTCCGCCGCACGCATGGGGATATTCCCGAGCCGCAGCATATTCAGGACGTTCGTATAGCACATCTCGTACCCGACCGAAAAAGCGATCATATCAAAATCCGTCAGCGGATCGCCGCTTTCGAGCGCGTAGAGCGGAAGATTGTTCTTCCGAAGCTCGTCCTCCATGTCGCCCCAGGGCGCGAACACCCGCTCGCACCAGACGCCTTCCATGCGGTTCATCACCGCGTACAGAATGCGCATCCCGAGATTGGACATGCCGATCTCGTAGGTGTCCGGGAAGCAAAACGCGACGCGGACGTCGACCTCCGCTTTATCCTTTACGGTCTGATTATATTCACCGCCGACGTAACGCGCAGGCTTCTGCACATTCGGGAGAATGCGTTCTAATTGTTCGTACATTTCCGATGTACCAGATCGGTCAGATACTGACCGTATTCCGTCATTTTCAGCTCGCTGCCGATCGCAAGCAGCTGTTCGTCGGAGATGAATCCCTGCTGCCATGCGATTTCCTCCGGGCAGGCGATATACAGGCCCTGCCGCGACTGCACGGCTTCGACGTACTGCGCGGCGTTCAGCATGCCTTCCGGCGTGCCGGTGTCGAGCCACGCGAGCCCTCTGCTGAACAGTTCTACCGTGAGCTTGCCGCGCTTGAGGTATTCCTCGTTCAGCGAGGTGATCTCCAGTTCGCCGCGGGCTGACGGGGTCAGCGTCTTCGCGTATTCAACCGCGTGACCGTCATAGAAATACAGGCCGGGCACGGCGTAGTTCGACTTCGGATCCTTCGGCTTTTCCTCGATGGAAACGACGCGGTGATCCTTGTCGAATTCGACGACGCCGTACGCGCTCGGATTCTTGACCGGATAGCCGAACACCGTCGCCCCGTCCGTTCGAGCCGCCGCGTTTTTGACGCGTTCTTCCAGCTTGCCGCCGTAGAACATATTGTCGCCGAGCACCAGGCAGCAGCGGTCTCCTGCAATGAAGTCCTCCGCGATCAGGAAGGCGTCGGCGATCCCGCGCGCTATGTACTGAATCCCATATTCGATCCGGATGCCGAACTGCGAACCGTCGGCAAGCAGGCGCTTGTAAGCCTCGACGTCGGCGGGCGCGGTGATCAGCATGATCTCGCGAATGCCGGCCATCAGAAGGACGGACAGCGGATAGTAGACCATCGGCTTGTCATAGATCGGGATCAGGGGTTTGGATACCGCTTTCGTCATCGGATAAAGGCGGCTTCCCTTACCGCCGGCCAGGATAATGCCCTTCATTTCTCGGCTACCTCCTCATTGGGTCCTGCGGTCTGCCCGCATTGTGAAAACAGCGCTGATCCGCGCTGTTTTCCCGTTCCGTATCAGAGATTCCTAAAACTCTCCAGCTCCTGCCGGATGTACGCCAGGCCGAGGAGTTTTTCCTGCACCTGCTCGACTTTTAGGATCTCCGTGTTATTGCTGTTGAACTCGGAAAGGAGATTCCGTTCGGTATCGCCTTTCCTGTAGTAATTGTCGTAATTCAGGTTTCGCTTATCGCAGGGAAGGCGGTAGAAACCGCCGAGGTCCTCCGCGTGCGCGCATTCCTCGTTGGTCAGCAGGGTCTCATACATCTTTTCGCCGTGGCGGATACCGATGACGCGGATCTCATGCCCCGGAGAAAAAAGGCCGGTCACGGCCTTCGCCAGCGTTTCGATCGTGCACGCCGGCGCCTTCTGGACAAGGATATCGCCGGACGTGCCGTGTTCAAAGGCGAACAGCACGAGGTCGACCGCTTCGTCCAGCGACATGATGAACCGGGTCATCGTCGGCTCGGTGATGGTGATCGGCTCCCCTGCCTTGATCTGCTCGATCCACAGCGGGATCACGCTTCCGCGCGAGCACATGACGTTGCCGTAGCGCGTGCAGCAGATCTTCGTCCGCTCCGGCGCGACCGTGCGGCTCTTCGCGACGATGACCTTCTCCATCATCGCCTTGGAAATGCCCATGGCGTTGACCGGATAGGCCGCCTTGTCGGTCGACAGGCAGATGATCGTCTTGACGCCCTCGTCGATCGCCGCCGTCAGCAGGTTCTCCGTGCCGAGCACGTTCGTGCGGACCGCCTCGATCGGGAAGAACTCGCACGACGGGACCTGCTTCAGCGCCGCCGCGTGGAAGATATAGTCCACGCCGTGGATCGCGTTTTTGATCGAGGACAGATCGCGCACGTCGCCGAGGAAGAACTTGATCTTCTCCGCCGCCTCCGGCATCTTCGTCTGGAACTCGTGCCGCATATCGTCCTGCTTCTTCTCGTCGCGGGAGAATACGCGGATCTCGCCGATATCCGTCTGCAAAAAGCGGTTCAGAACGGCGTTGCCGAACGACCCCGTCCCGCCGGTGATCAACAGCGTTTTATTCTCAAACATCGTACCCATCAGGTCATCTTCTTTCTTCCGCCGTCCGGCGGCTGTGATGTCTATTCTTTGCTCTTTTCAAATCCTTTTCTCAAAGCGGCTCCGATCGGAACGTGCAGTGCTCCGATGAATGCGCCGAGCGCATTCGCACCAACGTCGTCCGTCTCGGCTCTGCCGAGGCCTGCAAAATACTGCGTCGTCTCGACCGCAACGCTGAAAGCGATCGCGATCAATAAGGTGATCAAAACGCAACGCCAGGGTTTCATTCCGGAAGAGAATCCCGCGCCAAGCGAAAGGCCGAACGGCGTGAACATCAGGACGTTCATCAGCAGCGAGCGGTAGATTTCCGGCTGTATTTTCCCTTCCTGCAAAAAATACCAGGGGCGCAGGATCAGTTCGTGCTCTCCTGCGTTTCGTTTCAGAATCGTCAGATAGACGATCAGGAAGGCCGACACGGCAAGCAGGCAGAGATTCAGCATTCGCCAGAGCTTCGGCCGCCGTTTCCCAAACGTCGCGCTCAGCACGGCCCATATCAAAGCGGCGAGCAGGATCTCCGCCGCCACCCGCCAAAGCGGCTGCGCGTAAATTTTGAAAAGCATGCGCTCCCTCATATGCAAATTTTCAAACAATTCAAACATATCAAAAGTATGTAGTTAAGAATAAAGAAAATGCTTTAGAAATCTATTGATAATTGAGTAAAATCCTGTGTTATAGTGATTATATCTCAAAAATCTACGAATTGCAAGGACATAAAAAATCAAAAATCTGTAGGTTATACAATGAAGTGTGACAGATAAAAAATAAAAGAATAGCGAATGGGAATGACCTGTGTTAAGGTTGAGTTGTCCAGACAAAACCGAAACAGAAAGGCAGGTCACACCATTCGCTATGAAGAGTATAACATAAGACCTTCTGTTTAAGCAAGCGGTGATTTCATATTCTCTCAAATACGGAGTCACAAAAGCAGCCATACATTACAAGACCAGTCGGCAGAACATCTACCGTTGGCGCAAGCGGTACGACGGCACGCCTCAGTCTCTTGCAGATCGATCGCACCGTCCGCACAGGCATCCCAACCAGCACACGCCGGAGGAACTGAAACTCATCCGGGATATGCGCCGCAGGAACCCGCACGCAGGACTGGTGGTTTTCTGGGTAAAACTGCGTCAACGCGGGTATACGCGCACGATTTCAGGTCTTTACCGGGTTCTGCGGCGTAGTGGACAAGGCGTAGTGAAACTGCCAAA
>CAJOEH010000001.1 GCA_905233385.1 uncultured Oscillospiraceae bacterium | reverse complement strand
AAGAGCGGCGCGTACTACTACGACGCAGTCCTCTGGGCGGTCGAAAAGAACATCACCAAGGGCATGGACGAGACGCATTTCGGCCCCGAAAACTCCTGCCAGCGCTGCCAGATTGTCACGTTCCTCTACCGCTTTATGAATCCGTAAGCATTTCACAGAAAACCCCCGCGGGGTGGCATCCCACCCCGCGGGATTATTTGAAACGAAAGAGAGGAAAAACGTGTGAAAAAGAAACTATGCTCCCTTCTGCTGGCGCTCGTGCTGGTACTCTCGCTGCTGCCCGTGCTGCCGGCGGCCGCCGACAGCTACGAGCTGCGGATCAAGGGCAGGCTGGTCACCGACATCAATAAGGACGACGTCTGGGGCGACGGCGTCTTCAAGTACGATCCCACCTACCATATCCTGTACGTCAACGGCTCTGCCTCTGTGGACGACTCCAACTGGATGATCGATTCCGCGATCCCCGCGCTGAAAATCAAGGCGACGGCAGACAGCACGCTCACCTGCACCAAGTACGGTCTGCGTCTGCGCTGCGGCACGTTCATCGACGGTGAAAAGGGTCTGACGATCTATGCGACCGACGATTCCGCCGTCGCCGTTTACGTGGACGAGCCCGCCTATGCGTCGAGGATCAGCCTGACCATTCAGGATACGACGTTCGGCATTTTCTCCAAAGGCAAGGGCATCGAGTTTGCGTCCGGCCATCCCGCGACGTTCTGTGTCTCGCATTCCACGGTCGGGATCATCTCCGCCAACGCCGCCGTCACCTGCGATGAGGTGCAGCTCTATTCGGCAAACGTCGGCGCGTACAGCACCACCGACCGCGGCTTCCGCTCGGACGGCGCGGGCGTCTTCCATTGCGAGAACAGCAAGGTGACCGCGAGCGGCTATTCCGTTTCTCTCGGCTTCTACAAGCAGATCCATCTTCTGGGCGACAGCTATCTGGAAAGCGGATCCTACACCGGCAAGGAGGTCAAGATTTCGCGCGACGAAAGCGCGCGTTATGATCTCACCGTCGCGGGCCGCTACGTCACGGAGCGCAACAAGGACGACATTCTCGATAACGGCGCGTTTTCCTACGATCCTGCCGCAAAGACGCTGCACATTAAGAAGAGCTATACCTATACGCCGAGAAAACCGCTCGGAAACACCGACGATACCTTCCCGCTCTTTGTGTTCAACGATCTTGTCGGCACCGATATCAAGGTCGAAAACGACGCGGTTCTGACGATTGACGACGCCGCTGCCGGTACACACGCGGACGCCTTCGTTCTGAAGAACGGAACGACGCTGGACTTCACCGGCCCCGGGAAACTGACAGTTTACTGCAGCGGCAGAGGCTTCTACCTGCCCGAGGGCGGCCAGGTCAACATCAAGAATATGACGTTCCAGGTCTATGCCACGAGCGAGATCGCGCCGGAATACGGCTTCTACAACCCGGGCGACGACAACGCCTATCTGTATGTCATGGATTCCGACGTCGTGCTGGTCGGCAGGGTCACCGCAGTTCAGTACGTCGACCAGCTGAGCGTCGTCAACAGCAAACTCTACTGCACCGGCGGCGACTACTACGGCATCCACGGCCACTATGAAGCAAGCTCCAATCTCTACGTCGAAAACAGCGAACTTTTTGCCACCGCGACCTCCTGGGCGATCGGCAGCTTCTTCAAGATCACCGCGAAGGACTGCGTCCTGACCACGCCGCTCGGCGGCCACTACGATCAGGGTCTGGTCACGGATTCCGCGGGCAACCCCGCAAAGGCCGCGCATTTCGAGAAGCTGGAATCCTACGGCCTTTACGTGCAGGGCAATCTCGTCCACGAGGGCAACAAGAGCGATATCCTCGGCGACGGCTCCGGCACGGCGAGCTACGATCCTGCCACCAAGACGCTGACCCTCCGCGGCGACATTACCGGTCACTTCAATCAGGAGGTCATCAAGAGCGAGGTCGACGGTCTGACAATCGTTCCCACGCGGGATCTCAAGCTGACTTCCACCGAGGCGCAGGCGCTCACCCTCAAGGGTGACACGACGATCAAGGGCGGCGGCAAAATCACGATCTCCGCCGGCGGCGATGGGATCCGCGCCGAGAGCGGCCTGCTCAATTTCCAGGAGGCGGACGTTGTCATCACATCCGGCGCGACCGGCATCCGGGGCAGCAGCGCCGCGGGTCTCAACGTCTACGCCTCCACGCTGGACGTCAAGGGCTCGACCGCCGCGGTTGACGGCTTCGGCGGCATCACGCTGACCAACGAAATGATCCAATATCCCATGGGCGCCGTGAACAACGGCAGTGCCTTCGTCCTCGGCAGCACGCCTGTCAGGGAGCTGAAGCTGGCTCCGGACGAAAAGTTTGACCTCTACGTTGCGGACGTTCAGGTCACGCGCGCAAACGCGCACAACATCCTCGGCGACGGCAAGGCGTCCTACGATCCTGCGACCAAGACGCTGAAGATCAACGACAGCATCACCTGCAGCGGCACCGTCATCAGCAACAACGGCGTCAGCGGGCTGACGATCACCTGGGACAAGGACGTGACCCTTGAGAACACCGCAAACCTGATCGCCGCCGTGACGCTGACCGCCGAAACGACCTTCACGGGCATGACCGGCAAGCTGACGATCAAGAGCGCGGGCAGCGGCGTCGTCGCAAATTTCGACGGCGACCTCTTCTTCCGCGGCGCGAAGCTTGACGTGCTTTCCAAGGGCTACGGTCTCACCTCGAACGGCAAGGCGAAGCTGGTGCTGCATGCCTCTCTGCTGCACGCGGAGGGCGTCTACGGCGCGATCACCGAATTCAAGAGCATTGCGCTGCATGACGACGAGATCATCGAGCCGGCGGACGGCAAGATCGACGGAGGCAAGATTGTCTCCGGCAGCGACGCCGCGACCTCCGTCACGATCGAGCCGAGCAAGCCCGTCGAGCTTGTCAACCCGTTCGTCGACGTACAAAAGACCGACTATTTCTACGATGCGGTTCTGTGGGCGTACTACCACACGCCGCAGGTCACCAACGGCCTCGACGCGACCCACTTCGGGCCGCACGCGACCTGCACGAGAGGGCAGATCGTGACCTTCCTGTGGAGAGCCCTCGGCGAACCCGCGCCCACCCTCACGGTCAATCCCTTCGTGGACGTGAAGGAAAGCGACTATTATTACAAGGCAGTTCTCTGGGCGGTCGAAAAGGGCGTCACCAAGGGCACCGACGCGACGCACTTCTCGCCGAACGCCTACTGCAAGCGTGAGCATGCGGTGGCATTCCTGTACAAGAGCGGCGCGTACTACTACGACGCAGTCCTCTGGGCGGTCGAAAAGAACATCACCAAGGGCATGGACGAGACGCATTTCGGCCCCGAAAACTCCTGCGAGCGCAGCCAGATCGTCACGTTCCTCTACCGCTTTATGAATCCGTAATTCTTACACAGCCTGCGCGCGGAGCGGCAAACGCCGCTCCGCGCTTTGCGTATTCTTTCGCTTGCATTCCGGCGCGGCTTATGGTAATTTGGTGATAGAAAACTACTTGATTTTATCATCAAGTTCGCATATAATATGCATAGGAAAACGGGCTGGTCGTCAGACCCGGGTCCACCTTTGGCGGGGAAGTTCCCCGCCTTTTCCTTTAAGGAGCAAAAGAAATGAAAGAGCTCAGTATTTTCGTTGTTTCCTTTTTCGCCGTGATTATACGGTAAAAATGACACGGAACGCACAAATCCGGCACATTTGCAAGAAAAACAGAGATATCTGATCGCAGTCTTGCAGAAGTGCAAGTGAAATGTCGCCCCACTTAGAGAATCGCTCTGCCGGTCTGCAGAGCGATTTTTCTGCGAATTATTACTGAAAGAGTGCGAATTAGGGAATGGTTTTGACGGCGTTCGTGGAAAAGTGTAAAAATGACGCGATATTTTTGCGGAAAAGTGCAAAGAAAAGTGCGTTTTGTGTTGCTCAAATACAAAAATCAAAGGAAGGAATAATAACTTTTGAAAGAAACGTCATTTTCTTTTTCTTGACATATACGCAAATATGCGTATAATGGAGATAAGAAGGTGAGAAAATGAGCATACAGAGCATACGGGAACAACGGGGGATGACGCGGCGGGCGTTAGCAGAGCAAAGCGGCGTCAATTTTCGGTCCATCCAGGACTATGAACAGGGGCATAAGAAACTGAGCTCCGCAGGAGGCGACACCCTGCTGCGTTTGGCTTCCGCGCTGGGCTGCCGGATGGAAGAGCTGCTGTGGGATAATGATGATGTAAAATCGTCTGCGTTGATGCCGCAGAACGACGTATCCGTGGCGACAATCCTATCGGAGCGTTTTTACTCTGAAAAGTATCAGATCTACGGTCGATGGCTCTGCGGCGACGGTCGAATCTGTATCTACTGCGTTTATGACGGAACAGCACATCGCATCCCCTTCCGCGCAGTCATTACAGAAAAACTGCTGCCGTGGATAAAAGAAACCGCCGTCCTATTGATGGAGGCGGCGTTGGACGAATATGTATTTGAACGGAGATGGGCAATGTGAGCGAACTGGCATACTACCTGATGCACAAAGACGACGTGGTCGCTTCGGTTACGATCGACGGTGTGACCGGCGCGATGCTGCGGGTTTCGCCGAAAACGCAACCGGAATTGCTGCCTCTCGGCGGACGCAAATCGCCGGACGAGCTGCGGAGCTGGTGGCAGCGGCGTGCCGTTCCCGTTTCGCAGGGCATCGTCCAGCATTTCCTGGAACAGATCGGGCTGCCCACGCCGCAGGCCTATCTGGTGCGAAATCTCGGGTTAAGTCTGACCGACCACTATTGGATCAAACCCGTCGACACGGAACTGAGATGGTCGGACGTGAGCTTATTCTCCAATGATTTCCGTGACCCCGTGGGAGAGTTGTGTTTTACTCAAGTCGTTGGGGATTTGCCGATCGCCCACGCGTCCTCCTATTCTCCTGGCTCGTCACTGCAGGGCGATCTGAAAAAGGCGTGGATCATTTCCCACGGCAAGCGGATGCTGATCAAAGGAAACCACGGCGCCAACAGTCAAGAGAGCCTGAATGAAGTCGCGGCGACGCTGCTGCATAAAAAACAGGCGAAAATGCCGTATGTTGCGTACTTGCCGTATCGACTGGAAGAGAGCGGTCAATACGGCTGCATCTGTGAGGATTTTTGTTCCGAAACGCTGGAGTTTGTACCGGCAATCGACGTAGTGCAGTCTGAAAATAGAGATAATGCAGTGTCCGTATACGAGCATTTCATCCGCATCTGTGAAGCTCGCGGTATTCCGGAGACGGTGACAAGACCGTTTTTGGAGTATCAGATCCTAACGGATTTCGCGTTAACGAATGTAGACCGGCATTTGAACAATTTCGGCGTGCTGCGGGATACGGAAACGCTTCGGTTTGTCGCTATGGCACCGGTTTTTGACTCCGGCAATTCTATGTTCTGGAACAGTCCGCGGAAGCCGGAACGGGATGATTTGACGAAAATTGAGGTCAACAGCTTTCGGAGCTGGGAATCGCAGCTTCTGAACTATGTAACAATGCCGGAAATCCTGGACTTGAAAAGTCTTCCGAGCGAGGAGGAATTGCGCAGCATCTATGCTGCAGACGAGCTGATCGTGCCGATTGATTCGATCCTGCTGGGCTATCAAAAGAAAACGAGACTTCTGCAAGAGCGTTTTTACCGCTAAACATCATATTTCGAAAACAATTACGCTTCTCCCAAAGATGTGCCCGCCGATTTTCGTCGGCGGGCACGGGTTATGTATTTCCTAATCCATCAGTCGTGTTGCTTCGCTTTCGCTTATTTGGTACAATTCAAGTGGACAAATCTGAACAGAAAAAGACAAGACGATTTCTTTATCACAGGATATAATGATCCCATCAAGGAAAGGAGATGCAGGTAATGGAGTGGCTTACCAGCATTCGCACCGCGATCGATTACATGGAGAAACATCTGGAAGACAATATCAGTGCGCAGGATGTTGCCGACCACGTGTATCTTTCCCCCTTTTTTCTTCAGAAGGGGTTTTCGCTGATGACGGGCTATGGGATCGGAGAATACATCCGAAACCGCAGACTGTATCTGGCGGCGCTTGACCTGAAGGAAACGAAGGAGAAAGTGATCGATATTGCGCTTCGTTACTGTTATGAAACGCCGGAGAGCTTCACGAAAGCCTTTTCCCGTTTCCACGGCGCAACGCCTTCACAGGTGCGTAACGGAGCCTCGATCAACGCCTTCCTTCCCCTGAAAATCAAATTATCCGTTCAAGGAGGAAAGCAGATGGACTACAAGATCACACCGATGTTTCCGTTCAAGGTCATCGGCTTTCAGAAGGTGTTTGACAATGAGAGCGCATATGCCGAAATCCCCAAGTACTGGGATGAGATATGCGAGAAGTATGCATGCAACGTATATGCCGGAAATGCACCTGCGAATCCCTATGAGCAGGCGCTGGTGGACAACTGCATCGGTGAGTATGGCGTCTGTATCGATGATATAGGAGGCGGGAAGTTCCGCTATCTCATTGCCGGGAAATACACAGGCGGAGACGTGCCGGAAGGCATGGTCGTCTATGAATTTCCACGCTGTGACTGGGCGGTGTTTCAATGTATCGGACCGCTCCCGGAAGCGCTCCAGGCCGTAAACACCCGGATCTTTCAGGAATGGCTCCCCGGCAATCCGGAGTACGAGCTGTATGGAAATGCCAGCGTAGAGTGGTATGACTGTGTCAACGGTGAAAAGACCGACCCGGATTACCACAGTGCGATCTGGGTGCCGGTAAGAATAAAACCTGACTCTCTTCACCAATAGGGGATGATAACGAAAATGACAACAGCCACGGAAGCCCGTGGCTGTTGAAGTATACAAAGGCGGCGCAGGGCGGTTCATTTCGTAAAAAAGGAATACGGCATTGATTTCGGGGGACGGATGCGGTAGAATCAATATGTTATAATCCGACTTAAGAGAGGAAGGAGGGAGACGCGGATGAAAAAAGGCGGAAAATGGCGGCTGCCGCTGTTTGTGGGTTGGATCGTTCTCGCAGGCGTGCTGCACGTACTGGACCGTCTGTGCAACGCGTATTTGGAAGAACTCGGCACGGCTGCGGGTTCCGCGCTGCCGGCATTCAGCAGCACGCTTCTGTTCGTGCTGAACCTCGCGATCTACTGCGCCCTGCTGCTGTGGTGGACGCAGTCGGTCTACACGCGGCTGCTGCCCTCGCCCGCGCGGCGCTTTATCCTCGCCGCCGGCGGGATGATGCTCCTGTTCCTGCTGATCCGCTCCGTCAAGTACCGGCTCGCGGTGTACGCCTCTCTGCTGGAGCACTTCTGCTGGTATGCCTTCTACGTGCCGATGGCGTTCATCCCCGCGCTGTTTCTGGCGACCTGCCTGTGTATGGAGCCGGAGCGGCGCGGACGGAAGACGCAGATCCGTCTGACACTGATCGCGGCGGCGGTGATTTCCCTGCTGGTGGCGACGAACGACCTGCATAAGTGGATGTTCATCCCGATCGGGACGGAGGTGCAGGGCGGCGTCTGGAATTCCTACACTCTTGGACCGCTCTGGTATATTACCTACGGTTTCGTGATCGTCTGCGTCATTCTGGGTCTGGTCTTGCTCGCGTTGGCCGACCGGCGCAGGCACAGCGGCAGAAAGACGCTGCTTCCTTCTCTGATTCTGCTCGGGATGCTCGCCATCCTGACGCTGGCGGATCGCCCCCTGAGCCGGGCGATGCTGGCGTCGCCGTGGACCTTTCCGGACGCGGCCACCTTCTGCATGCTCGGCATATTCGAGAGCTGCATCCGCAGCCGTCTCATCCCCTTTAATGAAAACTACATCGATTATTTCGGGCAGATGCAGCTGCCCGCCGAGATCACCGATCCCGCGCAGCGCACCGTCTACCGCACCGCGAGCGCGGTCGCGGCGGACGCGGACGCGCGAACCGCGGCGCTGACCGCGCCGCAGCTCTTAGACGGGCACACGCGGCTCTCCGGCAAGCGCATTTCCTCCGGCTACGCCTTCTGGACGGGCGATGAGAGCACCCTGCAGGCGCTCAACCGCGCGCTCGCGGACGCCAACGAGGTGCTGGAGACGGAAAACGACCTGCTGCGCTATGAGACGGAGCAGGCGGAAGAGCGTCTGCGCGTCGATACGCGCAACCGTCTCTATGCCGAGGCGGACGCCTCGGTGCAAGAAACGCAGCAGGCGATCGCCGCGCTGCTGCAGCGGCTGCAGCCGGAACGCGAGGATTACGCGGAGACGCTGGCGAAGATCCTGCTGATGAACGCTTACATCAAGCGCAAAACCAATTTCGTCCTGCAAGCCGCCGAGCGCGATACCGTCACGGCAACGGAACTGTATCTCGCTTTGGAGGAATCCTCCCGTTTTCTTTGTCTATGCGGCGTAGACGCCTCGGCGGAGCAAAAAGCCAAGCGGACGTTTTCCAACGCGGAGGCCGCCGTGCTGTACGACAGCTTTGAGCGCCTTGCCGAGGCGTTCGCAGACCGGGCGCGGCACCTGCTCATTCTCCTGACGGACGAGGGCCTGCGGCTGATGACGGATTGCGAGCAGCCGTTTGATCTGCCAGCGCTTTCTGCTGCTGCGGAGGCGTCGAACGAGGACGGTCTACTCTATCTGACCCTTCGGGCAGGGAAGGGAGGCGCGGTATGAGAACGGTCTCTGAAATCCTGATGCAGCCGTTCGGCGTCGGACTGCGGCTCGCCGCCATGCTGCTTCTGATCGGATCGCTGTGCGTTTTGCTTCTGACCGTATCGCAGCGGCGCGGGGTGCTGCCGATCCTGCTGTGCGCACTGCATGTGGTTTTTGACCTTTGCCTTCTGACCCTGCTGTTCGACGGCGCGTACCGGATCGACTGGTTGCCCTACGCGCGCGAATATCCCGCGGCAGTCCAATGGCTGATGGGTCAGCCCTACGCGGCGGTGCTCGGCGTGGAGATCCTCTCCGCGCTGCTGCTTGGGCTCCATATCTTCAGGATCGTGCGCTTCGCGCGCAGTCACCCCTCGGCGCAGGCGGTCAAGCAGACGGTCGATCTGCTGCCGACCGGCATCTGCATTTCCGACGAAAGCGGACTGATTCTGCTGTCCAACCTCAAAATGAACGAGTATCTGCGCGCGCTGACCGGCAGTATCTATTCCGGCGCGGACGCGCTGTGGCAGGCGGTCACTGCGCGCGGCGTCCGGCAGGGCGAGCAGTATCTGCTGCGCCTGGACGACGGCGCGGTGCTGCTCGCGGAGCGGACGGAACTGACGATGGACGGGCAGAAGCGCGTCCAGATCACCTGCGAGGACGTCACCGAGCAGTATCGGAAGACGGCGGAGATGAACGAGAAAAACGAACGCCTGAAAGAACTGCAGCAGCGTCTGAAACACTACCGGCAGGAGCAGGAGGAACTGGTCGTGCGGCAGGAGCTGCTCGCCGCCCGCACGACGGTCCACGATCAGCTGGGCAGCGCGCTTCTGATGGGCAAATACCATCTGGAGCATCCGGAGTGCAGCGATCCGCAGACGCTGCGGCTGCTGCTGGAACAGCTCAACGTTTCCCTGCGGTCGGAAACGGAGGCGCAGGAGCAGGACGTCGACGCTGCCCTGCAAACTGCCGCCGGCTTCGGCGTAGAGGTCAGCATCACCGGCACGCCGCCCCGGGACAGGGCGCTGCGGCTGCTTTTGGGGCAGGCGATCGCGGAATGCGCCGCCAACGCCGTCAAGCATGCGCACGGCAGCCGTCTGGAAGTCACGATCTCCGAGAACTGCTTCGAAATCGTGAACGACGGCGTGCCGCCGGCGGGCGAGGTCGTTCCCAGCGGCGGTCTGCAATCCCTGCGGCTCGCCGCGGCGAACGCCGGCTGCCGCATGGAGCTGGAAAGCGCGCCGCGCTTCCGGCTGTCAATCCTATAACACCTTGCGGGTGCCCATCGGGCACCCGCTTTTTCTCGCTACTTTTCCGCCTTCAATCCCTCCGTCAGCTGCGCTGACAGCTCCCTTTGCACAAGGGAGCCTTACGCTGTGCGATAAAAACAACGTTCATGACTGCGACGGATGGATTGCCACGCCGCCTGTCGGCGGCTCGCAATGACACCGTTGGGAAAGGCTTCCCCTTGAGGGGAAGCTGTCAGCGACGGCTTCAGCCGGCGATGACTGATGAGGTGGCGCTTCCGAAAAACACAGCAGCAAAAATGACGCTGCGGCTACACCTCATCCGTCATCGGGCTTGCGTGAGACGCCCGATGCCACCTTCCCCTCCGGGGGAAGGCTTTGCCCCGCCGCATTCCTAATTCCGCATTCCGCATTTTTCGAAAAACCCGCCAAATGGCGGATAGACACCTGCCGCCGCGCCTCCTATAATAGTAAACGGAGTATTATACTAAAAAGGAGGACAAAGATATGAAGCGGATCAAATCCCTGCTATCCCTGCTGCTGGCGGTCGCGCTGGTGCTGGGCGTTCTGCCCGCGCTGCGTACGCCCGCGAGCGCGGCGGACTACGGACTGACCGTCTGCGGCGTTCCCGTCACGGAGGAGAACGCGGGCGACATCCTCGGCAACGGCATGTTTGCTTACGAGCCGGGCCTCAAGACGCTCTTTCTTCTGGGCGGCGCGTACGACTTCACCCCGAAGTCGGAAGACGAATATCTCATTCACAACCGCAGCATCTACGACCTGACGATCTCCGTCTGGAAGGCGACGACGCTCAGCACCACCGGGACGTATTCCTTCCGCCTCGGCGCGAACACGAAGATCACCGGCGACGGCGATCTGACGCTCGATAAGGGCATGTTTGTGGACAGCAACGTGCGTCTGACTTTCACCAAAGGCTACACCGCGATCTATGACAGCGACTGCGCCGTCACCTGCGGCGGCGGCGCGGCGAAGCTGGTCGTCATCGACGCGACGCTCTACGCGTATGCGGGCATAGACACATTCGACAGCGGCATCTATCTGTACGACGCGGACGTCGTGGCGCCGACGGGCGCGGTCGTCCGGGACGACCGGATCACAGACGCCGACGGCAATCCGGCGCAGAAGCTGCTGATTCAGGGCAGAACGCCCTACTATCAGCTCGTAGTCGGCGGCGTGCGCGTCTACGACTGGAACAAGGACGACATTCTCGGCACCGGCGACGCCTCCTACGTGTCGGAGAACAAGACGCTCTACATCACGGGCGAAATGGCGTACGGCGACGGCCCGATGGTCGAGAGCCACGAAAACGGTCTCACCATCCGTCCGTTCAACAAGGCGCACCTCGGCGTGGTCGGCGTGAACAATTCCGTCTTTGATTTGAGCGGCGACACGACGATCCTCGGCAACTATCAGCTCGAGCTGTGGTCGGGCGAAGGCAACGCGATCACGATGCGCGGCGGCGCAGACCTCACCATTTCCACCGCGTCTGTGGAGATCGGCGGCTTCTTCGGCATCGCCGGCTCGGAGGGCTCCAAGCTGACCATCCGCGGCAGCGACCTCGATATCGACGTTGACCGCGCCGCGATCGTCGGCTTCACGGAGGGCGTTTTCCTCGCCGACACGAAATTGGTCGGACCCGAGGGCGTGAAATACTCGAACGGCGAATTCCGCTGCAAGGACAACACCATCTCCGACGAGCTGCACTTTGAGAACAACGCGCCGTTCTTCGATCTGGAGATCGACGGCATCCCCGTCACCTACGGCAACAAGGACGACGTTCTGAACAACGGCGTGTTCCGCTACGATCTGAACAACAACGCCCTGCATATCAACGGCGACTATACCTGCCTCGGCACGATGATCGAAAACAAGAGTCCGGATCTCTGGATTTTCGCCGATAAAAACTCCGTGCTGACCAGCCGCGCAGGCGAGGTCATCTCGAGCTGGAAGAGCTTCCAGATCGGCGGCAACTACCGTCTGACCTGCTGCGGCGCGCCCGATTCTCCCGCGATCTGGCTGCGCACCTATGAAACGGAGGCGCAGTGTCTGTGGATCTTCAATCCCCGTCTGGTATGCTGGGGCATCCGCGGCATGGCGTACCCCGGCGGCACGGCGCCTGAGCTCGAGATCGAGGACTGCGAGCTGACCTCAACGCTGTATCTGGATCGGGCGATCTCCGGCTTCGGCGAGATCACGCTGAAAGACTGCTATATCGCCGTTCCGAAGGGCGGCAGGATCGAAAACGGCGCGATCGTAGCCGCCGACGGCGGCAAGGCGGATCAGGTTTTCATCGGCAGAGGCGAAGCGCCTGCCGAACCGGACAAGGAATACGCGCTTACGATCGACCACGTTCCGGTCACGGACAAAAACAGGAACGACGTCCTCGGCAACGGCGTATTCCGCTACAATCCTGACTCCAACATTCTTTCCATTAACGGCGACTATACCTGCGTAGCTGATATGATCGACAGCGAGATCGACGATCTGCGGATCGTCCTGACCGACGACTGCAATCTGCTGTCTCTCGGCGGCGCGACAATCGTCGCAAGGGCAAGCCTTTCCGTGGACGGCGACAACCATACCCTGCGCTGCGGCGACGGCAGCGCCGCAATCTCCGTCCGCGCCACAAACGTCGGCGTGCTGCTGTTTGATCTGGACCTCTACGTCGATCACGTCGTCCGCGGTATCGACGGCTACGGCGAGGGCTGCTGGCTGGAGATTCGGGACTGTAAGATCGTGATGAACGGCGTCGAGCAGAGCGCGATCAACCTCTTCTCGGGCGGCGTGACGCTGCGCGGCTGCAAGGTCGCCTACCCCGAGGACGCGCAGCCGATGAATCTCGGCATCTGCACGCCGGACGGCAAGGCGGTCACCGGTATGCTCCGCATTGAGCGCGATCCGACCGCAAACGCCCCCTACGATCTGTGGATCGGGGGCGAGCAGGTCACCTCCTCCAACTGCGGCGACGTGCTCGGCGACGGCAATTTCATTTACGATCCCGACGAGGGCATCCTCTACGTATGGAACGGCTGCGCTTCCCCGTCCGAGCCGTGCATCCGCAGCGGCGTCGACGGGCTGAACGTCTATTTCGTCGGTCCCGTCACGCTGGAGTCCGGCGCGGACGCGGTGATCGAGCTGACGGCGAACGCGAAGCTCAAGGGCTACGATTACATTGATTCGTACACCGGCATCTCCAAGGCGCCGGCGCTGACCCTCAAGGGCAGCGGCGCCGGCATCCGCGCAGACTGCGGCAGACTGGAAATCTATACGATTTCCATCGACGTCCAAACGCCCGCGAAGGGCGTTGCGGGCCCCTGCAAGCAGCTCTATCTGAACGCGGTCGACATGACCTGCGGCACGGTGGAGGGCGTCGACGCGCTGACGCTGCATAACTGTGCCGTCGTCGCGCCGCCCGACGCCGCCCTGCTTGACGGCGCCATCCGCGACAAGGCGGGGGAAATCGCCGCGCACGTCGAAATCTCCGCCGAGGGCGCAGGCAGTCCGCTGCCCTGCACCGACGCGACAAACTGTCCGGGCAGGATCTTTAAGGACATGCCGGAAAAAGGCAACTGGGCGCACGACGCGATCGACTGGGCGGTCTACTACGGCGTTACCGCCGGCACGAGCGCCAACACGTTCAGCCCGAATCAGGGCTGCACGAGAGCGCAGGTCGTGACCTTCCTCTGGCGTGCCGCCGGACAGCCGGAGCCGTCGGGCAGCGACAATCCCTTCAAGGACGTTCCCTCCGACGCATACTATTATAAGGCAGTCCTCTGGGCGGTGGAGCATAACGTCACCGCGGGCACCTCCGCCACGACCTTCAGCCCCAACAGCACCTGCACCAGAGCGCAGATCGTGACCTTCCTCTGGCGCTACGCGGGCGAGCCTGCGCCGAAGACCGCGAACAACCCCTTCAAGGACGTGAGCGCCGACGCATATTACTACAAGGCGGTGCTTTGGGCGAGCGAGACCGGCGTGACCACCGGCACCTCCGCCACGACCTTCAGTCCGAGCAGCACCTGCACGAGAGCGCAGGTCGTCGCCTTCCTCTACAGAGAAATCGCATAACGAACCCAACGGAAACAGGGAGGTATCGCCTGTATGGAAAACAAAATCAAAGTTGCCGTCGTTGACGATCAGCGGCTGGCGCGGATGTACGTCGACTTGTTCGTCAAAAGCTCCACCCGCTACGAGCTGGCGGCGTCGATCCCCTACGCGGAGGACGCGCTGAACTGGTGCAGGGAGAACAAGCCCGATCTCGTCATCATGGACGTCGTGATGGCGCGGGGCATGGACGGCCTGACGGCGGCGGCGATCCTCAAGCGGGAAATGCCGCAGACCAAGATCATCCTCGCCACCTCGATGGCGCAGCCGGAGTGGATGGCGCAGGCGCAGGCGGCGGGCATCGACAGTTTCTGGTACAAGGAATATTCCCGCCTGCCGCTGGTGGAGATCATGGACCGCACCGTAGACGGCGAATCTGTCTACGCGGATACGCCGCCGCAGGCGATGCTCGGTTCCCTGCCGACGAGCGAGCTGACCGATCAGCAGAAGCGTTTGCTCGGCTATCTGACGCAGGGCATCCCCAACAAGGAGATCGCCGAACGGATGCGGATCTCCCCGCTGACGGTCAAGAGCCATCTTGAACAGCTCATGGAAAAGACCGGCATTCACTCCCGCACGGAGCTTGCCGTCAAAGCGTCAAGATTGGGGTTGCTCCCATAGTCTGAACGTCCTGATACGAAAGCGCAGTACCCTTGCGGGTGCTGCGCTTTCGCTGCTCGCTGCGCGACCTCGCGATGACGCCGTTGGTCAGATCACACCGCATCCTCCGGTTCATACTGCCGTACTAACTATCATCGTAGGTTTACATAATGTAATTACGGTAAACTGATCGCATTCCGCGTACATTTTCCGTTTTCATTTTTTCATCTTTCATTTGAAAAACCCGCCAAATGGCGGATAGACACGCCTTGCGATTTCTCCTACAATAAGATGTGGAAAAGTCTACTCTTTCGGGTAGGTGTCCAAATTTCTTCCTGCGGCAGACCGCCGCGGGAGACAAAAACAATCTTTAGGAGGAAAACAACAAATGAAAAAGCGGCTTTTATCCCTGCTTCTGGCGTTCGTTCTGGTGCTGTCCATGGTGCCGGTCCTGACGGCATCCGCCGCCAACTACAATATCTGGATCTGCGGCAAGACGGTCACCGACGACAACAAGGGCGACGTCCTGGGCGACGGCGCAGTCAGCTTCGTGCCGACCGGCTCCGTCTATTACCTGTATCTCAACAAGAGCATCAGTTGGAACAACGGCTCTGCGATGGCGGCCATCAACTCCATGCTCGGCGCGGAGCTGCGTATCGTCGTCACGGGTGATGTGTCGGTCGAGCGTACCATGAACGGCGGCGCGATCTCCCACAACAATCAGCTGTCCATCACCTGCGACGGCACGGCAAGCAAGCTGACCGCGATCGGCACGGGCAGCAACAGCGACGGCGCGATCTACGCCGCCGGCGGGATCGGCATTAAGGAAGCGATCGTTGACGCCAGCGGCGGCCCGTACGGCATCCACGCCGGCGGCAAGCTCGAGATTACTGAATCCACTGTCTCGGCAAAGGGCACGACCAGCGCGATCTATGGCGACGGCGGTCTGTCCCTCGGCAGCGACATGGGCGTGATCACTCCGGAAGCCGGTCAGATCTTCGGCGCGGATATCCGCGACGCGGAAGGCAACCGCGCGACCGAGGTCCTGCTGCAGCCGGTCGACACCTACGCCCTCAAGGTCTGCGGCAAGACGGTCAACTCCGCCAACTGCAAGGACATCATGGGCGACGGCGTGTTCGCCTATGACCCGAACACGACCATCCTCACGATCAACGGCGACTGCGAGTACATGGGCACTATGATCGAAAGCGGCATCACCGGCACGGTCATCAAGGTCGCGAAGGACTCCACCCTCAAGATCATCGACGGCCATGGCATCCTGGTGACAGCTCCCACGCGGATCGAAGGCCCGGGCAAGCTGACGATCGCGGGCGCGCTGTCCAGCATCTACGTCAACGGCTGTGCCTTCTCGATCAAGGACGCGAACGTTGACCTGAACGGCAAAAACGGCATCTGCGGCGAAAGCGGCGCAAAGCTCTATCTCTACGATTCCACCGTCAGCGTGAAGGCCTCCGCGGCTGCGATCTCCCGCTTCGATCTTGTCCAGCTCAACGGCTGCTACATCGATGCGCCTGAGGACGCCGAGATCAAGGACGGCAACGTCATGGTCGGCGGCGAGCCGGCCAAGGAAGTCAAGATCGTTCCGGGCACGCCCAGCGGCCCCGTGGAAAAAGAAAACCCGTTCGTCGACGTCGCCAAGACCGACTACTTCTACGACGCGGTCCTGTGGGCGTACTACGCCAAGCCGCAGGTCACCAACGGCCTCGACGCGACGCACTTCGGCCCGAACGCCACCTGCACCCGCGGTCAGATCGTGACCTTCCTGTGGCGCGCGCTCGGCGAGCCCGCTCCCAAGAGCACCGCAAATCCCTTCGTGGACGTGAAGGAAAGCGATTACTACTACAAGGCAGTTCTCTGGGCGTACGAGAACGGCGTCACCACCGGCACCGACGAGACGCACTTCGCGCCGAACGCGTTCTGCAAGCGCGAGCACGCGGTGGCCTTCCTGTACCGCGCGGCGGGCAACCCCGAATACTCGAACAAGACCAACCCCTTTGTCGACGTGACAAGCAGCGCGTACTACTACGACGCTGTCCTGTGGGCGGTGGAGAAGAACATCACCAAGGGCATGGACGCGACCCACTTCGGCCCGTCCAGCGCCTGCCAGCGCAGCCAGATCGTCACCTTCCTGTACCGCTTTATGAATCCGTAAACTGATTTCTCGTAAATGCGTTTTTGCGGAGCGGCTTTTGCCGCTCCGCATTTTTTGCTGCTCCCGCGCCCCTTCACATCATTGCGCATTGAGAATTGTCAAAAATCCGCCAAACGGCGGATAGACAAGCCGCTCAGATTCGATTATTGTATATATGGATTATTATATCCTTTCCATTCAAGCAAAAACAGGAGGTAGTATTATGAAACGGCTGTTATCCCTGCTTCTGGCGGTCGTGCTGGCGGTTTCCCTGCTGGCGGCGATCCCCGCCGCAGCCGCGCCGACGCGCGATCCGTCGATCGTCACCGTGACCTTTGACGGCAACCTGTCGGACGATCACTACAGCACGATCACCATCCCCTACGGCGGCAAGCTGCACGAGAGCGATATGCCGACGCTCAGCCACGACGGCTGGCGATTCTGCGGCTGGGGCATCCGTCCCGACAACACCCGTACGCAGACCTTTAATCTCAATGAGACGATCCGCGACGACATGACGCTCTACGCCATCTGGGAGCGCGAGATCGAATCGCTCGATCTCTACATCCGCACCCCCTCGGCAGGCGAGCTTGCGGGCAGCCCGTGGGCGGCGACCGTCGGCTGGTACAGCGACGCATTCATTGACAGAGAGGCGACGGCGGGCGGCTACTGGTGGGACAGCACCGCCAAGATCGGCACCTACACCGAGGCGGCGACCTTCCACGGCAGTTTTGAGGCCGGCAAGACCTACTACGGCGTCATCGTGCTGCGGCCGGAGTACGAGCGCTGCTTCACGGAGAAAACGACCTACAACATCACCGGCGCGAAACTCTATAACGGTGCGGTGTTTGACGGCGCGGACAACTACGTCCGTCTCTACTTCTCCGTGACGATCCCGACGCAGACCGTGATCGACAGCATCGAGCTGTTTGCGTCCCGCATCCAGCCGCGCGATCGAATCGTTGACGCCGGACCGCGCTTCTGCCTGACCTCCGGCGTGGAAGACGAGCCGATCGACGTCTGGTGGGAGAAGCTCGAAGACGTCAAGCAGAACAACGAAACGATGCTCTACGGCGAGGATCGGTTCGAGTCCGGCAAGACCTACTATTCCTACTACCAGCTCTTCCCCTTCGAAGATGAGGTGCCGATCGCGGAAAACCCGACCGTGCAGCTCTACGGCGGCAACGTGGAGAAGCTCATCTGGGAAAATCACGGCAGCTATTCCTACCTGTTCGTGATTTTCAGCGTGCAGGTCCCCGAGGTCTACCCGTTGACTGTGACCACTGTGACCGAGCCGGAGAGCGATGTGCACGGCGGCGCGTACTATGACAATCTGGATCATCTCTGGACGACCACGATCGACGGACCGAACTGCCCCGCGGGCCCCTACACCCTGACGGCGAAGGCGCGGCACGGCTACTATTTTGACGGCTGGTACGACGCGATGGTCTACGGCGATCCGGTGCTGCTGTCCCGCGATCCCGTCTTCACGTTCGACCACGACCGGATGCAGTGCCTCATCTGCCGCTTCAAGAAGGGCGAGAACAGCGATCTGTTCATCTGCGATACGCCTGTGACGGACGCCAACGCGGCGAACGTCCTCGGCGACGGCGTCTTCCAATACGACAAGGCGACGAAGACCCTGACCGTCAAGGGCGACTGCTCCTACGCAGGCTGCGTGATCCGCAGCAGCGTGGACGGGCTGATCGTCAACGTGACGGGCAACTCCGTCCTCTCCGACACCGAACAAGAGGGCACGAGATCCACCCTTGAGCTTTCCGCGAACACGCGGATCACCGGCGGCAGGCTGACGGTCAAAAACGTCGGTAATAACTGCGGTATTTCCGTGGACAACAAGGCGACCCTCCGGCTGCAGAACGCCGACGTGCGGGTCGAGACGAGCCAGTACGGCATTACCGGCGACGATCACGAGAAGCTCATCGTAGAAAACAGCACCCTTTCCGTCAAGACGAACCCGGGCGGACCGATCGCGGTCGCCTTCTTCGGCGCAGGCATCGGATTGAGCGGCTGTGAACTGGTCAAGCCCGAAAACGCCGTCATCGAAGACGGCACGATCTACGACGCGTCGCACGTCGGCGCCAGTGAAGTTCTGATCCAGCCGGTCACGGAAACGCTCAACGAGATCCGGTTGACCGCAGAGCTTCCCAAGGCGGGCGGCAAGTACGTTCTGGACGACGTTGCAGCTTCCTTTGAAGTCGCCTGCTCCTGCACGATCGAAAAGGCTGCCTGGTATCCCGACGGCGGCATCAACCCGGGCGAGATCGTCTTTGAGGCGGGCGGCAGATACTTCATCGAGGTCTATCTCCGTCCGGAAGCCGGCTGCGTCCTTGACAAGTCGACGAAGGTCTTTATCAACGGCCAGCCCGTGGACAACTGGATGCAGCTCAATGAGAGTGAATGGTGCGCCGCGTGGTGGTACACGGTCCCGCCCGCCGCGACCGTGATCTCCGAGGTGCGACTGACCGCCGACCTCCCCTCCGTCGGCGATAAATACGTCTATCCCGATCCCGCTGCCAAGCTGGCAGGCGACTACCACTGCAAGTTGACCCGCGCGGTCTGGTATCCCGACGGCGGCATCAGCGGCGAGTTCGTCTTTGAGGCAGGCGGGCGCTACTTCATCGGCATCAGCCTGGAGGCGGACGCCGGCTACGCCCTCGACGAGACCACGAAGGTCTACATCAACGACAAACCCGTCGATAGCTGGATGCAGGTCAACGAGGTCGAATGGAGCGGCGCACGCTGGTTCGCCTTCGGCTCCACCGGCACGCCGTTCATCGACATCCCGCAGGGCTCGTACTTCGAGCTGCCGGTGAAATGGGCGGTCGAGAAGGCCATCACGAAGGGCGTGGATGCGACCCATTTCGCGCCGGACGCCGTCTGCACCCGCGGCCAGATCGTGACCTTCCTCTGGAGAGCGATGGGCTGCCCGCAGCCGAATTCGGCCGTTAATCCGTTCAAGGACGTTTCGGAGAACGACTACTTCTACACCGCCGTCCTGTGGGCGGTGCAGGATAGTATCACCAACGGCACCTCCCCCGACACCTTCTCGCCGAACGACGAGTGCACCCGCGGGCAGGTCGTCGCCCTGCTCTGGAGAGCCAAGGGCTGTCCGGAGCCGCAAAAGACCGACAATCCGTTCAAAGACGCAACGGAGAGCGACTACTTCTACAAGGCCGTCCTGTGGGCGGTGGAGAACGGCATCACCAAGGGTACGTCCGATACCACGTTCTCGCCGTACGACGCCTGCACCCGCGGCCAGATCGTGACCTTCCTGTACCGTGCGATGAATCCGTAATTCTTCAAAAAATGCAGCAGCCGCGGCACGTTTTGTGCCGCGGCTGTTTTCTGTCTTTGCGCGGCTGTACGGTTGAAACGAAACGAAAGAAATGGTATAATCATGAAAACGGGAGGCTGAGGACATGAAGACACTGCACGTTGTCGCGGCGGTGATCCGCGACGGAGCGCGTATCTTCGCGACGCAGCGGGGATACGGACCGTGGAAGGATTATTGGGAGTTCCCCGGCGGGAAGGTCGAGCCGGGCGAGACGCCGGAGGCTGCGCTGGTCCGCGAGATCCGCGAGGAGCTCGGCGCGCAGATCGCGATCGACGCCTATCTCACGACCAGCGAATGGGACTATCCCGAATTTCATCTGCACATGCGCTGTTATCTGGCGCACGTCACGGACGGCGAGCTCACGCTCAGAGAGCACGAAGCCGCCCGCTGGCTGGCGATGGATGAGCTGGACGCGCTTGACTGGCTTCCGGCAGACCGCGCGATCCTTCCGCTGCTGCGGGAGACGGAAACACAGAATCAGAGGAACGGAAAAGAGAACGCCTTGCAGCTGTATCTTCCGAAGCCGGAGGACGGCTGGTTTTACGTGAAAATGCTGTCCGACCCGGCGACGATGGCGTACAACGCGCCGTGGTTCCCGCCCGACGGGTGCATCCCGAACGCGGCGGAGGAGTGGGCGGCGATGCGGGAAAACTGGATCGGGCGCGAGCCGGAGCGGTTTTACGCCTATTTGCAGCGGAAGTCCGACGGCGCGTTCGTCGGTGACGTGAATTTCCACTACATCCCGGAGCGGGACTGGTGGGACATGGGCATCGTGATCTACGCGCCGGAACGCGGCAAAGGCTACGGCAAAGAGGGCCTGTGCCTGCTGATCGACCGCGCCTTCCGAACGGCGGGCATTTCCCGCCTGCACAACGAGTTCGAGACGACCCGCGGCGCGGCCTATCGCGTCCATAAGGCCGCGGGATTCCGCGAAACAGGCCGCGAGGACGGAAACGTCCATCTGCTGCTGACGAGAGAGGAGTATTTGAAATGAGGATTGCGTATCGCACGGCAGTGCCGTCCGATGCGGCGGCGCTGCTGGAATATTTGAAGACCGTCGGCGGCGAGACCGACAACCTGACCTTCGGCGCGGCGGGCATCCCACTGACCGTGGAGCAGGAGGAAGCGATGCTGGCGCGGCGGGAGAACAGCCCGCACAGCCGGTTCTTCCTCGCCATGGACGGGGAGAAGATCGTCGGAAACGCCTGCGTGGACGGCAGCGACAACCCGCGGTTCAGCCACCGCAGGAATCTCGCGATCACCGTCCTGCGCGACTACTGGGGGCGCGGGATCGGGACGGGTCTGATGACGCGGATGATCAGCTTTGCCCGCGAGAGCGGCGCGGAGGTGCTTTCTTTGGAAGTGCGCTCCGACAACGAGCGGGCGAAAGCGCTCTACCGGAAATTCGGGTTCCGGGCGTTCGGCACCTTCCCGAAGTATTTCAAAATCGGCGGGCAGTATTACGACGTGGACTGCATGACGCTGGAGCTGGGTGAATGACAGGGGGATCACATGGAATATCGCAGAATGACGGCTGCCGATATGGCGCGGCTCTGGGAGCTGCAACTGGCCTATAAGGCGGAGATCGGCGAGGATCAGCCGACGGAAGAAGACAAAAATCGCCTGCAAAGCGCAATAGAAGGGGAGAGAATCCTCTTTTACGGCGCGTTTGACGGCGCGGAGCCGGTCGGCTGCTGTTCCGTCACGGTCGGGTTTTCGACCTTCCTCTACGCGCCGAGCGGCGTGTTCGAGGACTTTTATATCCGCCCGGCATACCGGCACAAAGGTGTTGCGAGAGAGTTGGTGCAGTTCGCACGCGCGAACAGCGGCGTCAGCTCGCTGACCGTCGGCTGCGCGGACTGCGACGTGGACATGTACAAGGCGCTGGGATTCTCCATCCCGCTGGGCAATTTGCTCGCCTTTGACGAATAACGGAGGATTTGCTTAGCCACCACCCTCGTAGGGAGGCATGCCCACATGCCTCCGGGGATAAAGCAGTTCGTCCGGACAGACGCGGAGGCGTCAGGGGACGCCTCCCTACGGCCGGAGAAATGCAGAATCGAATGAATGCGTAGGGAGGCATGCCTACATGCCTCCGGGGATAAAGCAGTACGTCCGGACAGACGCGGAGGCGTCAGGGGACGCCTCCCTACGGACGGAGAAATGCAGGATCGAATGAATGCGTAGGGAGGCATGCCCACATGCCTCCGGGGATAAAGCAGTTCGTCCGGACAGACGCGGAGGCGTCAGGGGACGCCTCCCTACGGCCGGAGTTATGCGACGAAAAAGGAGAGCCATATGCAAAACTACCCGCAAAGAAAATGGGCAAGATTGAAAGGATATGATTATGCCTCCGAGGGCTATTATTTCATAACCATTTGCACAAAAGACCGGAAATGCCTTCTTGCAAGAATTGATACTTCTTCGGATGGAGAAACAAAGGTGTTTCTCACTGAATTCGGCTGTGTAGCAGAATCATATCTATTATCGCTCTCCGGAATCGAAAAATATGTAATCATGCCAAATCATATTCATATGATTATCCATAAAACGAATGGAAAACCGATTTCGTCCGACATTCGTTCGTTCAAAGGACTGGTTACAAAAACAATTGGCGAAAGCATCTGGCAGAAGTATTATTACGATCATGTAATTCGCGACGAGAATGATTATCTGATCAAATGGAATTACATCGATAGCAACCCGGGAAAATGGGCAGAAGACGATTATCACCCAAGCAGAATAATAAGCAATTCTCCGTAGGGAGGCATGCCCACATGCCTCCGGGGATAACGCAGTTCGTCCGGACAGACGCGGAGGCGTCAGGGGACGCCTCCCTACGGAGGGAGAAATGCAGAATCGAATGAATGCGTAGGGAGGCATGCCCACATGCCTCCGGGGGCACATTTGCATGGAACAGAGGTGTTTACAGTGAATTATGATTTAGTTCGTAGAACAGAAGCATATTTGATTCAGAAATTCGACGGCAGCGGGTATCTGAACGCCCATCCGGAGGCGAAGGCCTACCGGCTGGAGCACACCTACCGCGTCGCCAACCTCGGCAGGGAAATCGCGCGCCGCGAGGGCTTCGACGAGACGGAAACGGTGATCGCCTGCCTGCTCCACGACGTGTCCTACTGCGAGGACTTCGGCGAGGACGGCTGGATCGAGCACGGGCGGCGCGCCGCGAAGATCGCCCGCCCCTTCCTGCGGGAGCTGAGCCTGCCGGAAGACCGGATCGCCGATATCTGCTACGGTATCGCGATCCACGTGGACGACAAGGCGGACTTTCCCGGCGAGCGGACGCCGTTCGCCCTCTCCGTGGGGGACGCGGACAACCTCGACCGCTTCGACGCCTACCGCATCCACGAGACGCTGTATCACGACGGCTTTCTGGACCTGCCCTACGAGGAAAAACTGGCGCTGACGGAAAAGCGCCTCGCCCGCCTGCGCGAGCTGCGGGACATGGAGATGGGAACGCAGGCCGCGAAGGAGATCTGGAAAGAGCGCATCGGCTTCTATATCAGCTTCTATGAGCGGCTCCTGTCGCAGCTGAAAAGCAGCAGACGCGTCGAAGAGGGAACGAGCGCATGAGCGGAGAGGTGACCCTGCGGCCGATGACGGCGGAGATGTATCACGCGTACTACAAGGAGTATCAGAACGATCCCGACCTATCCATAGATCAAAGCAAGTTTACGCCCTACATTTACGTCCCGGAAGGAGTCGACCGCTATATCCAGCGGCAGATCGACCGGAACCGCAGGTGCTTCGCGATCATGCTCGAAGACGAGATGGCCGGCGAGATCATCCTCAAGAACGTCGAGCCGCGCAAGCGCGCCACGCTTTCGATCTCCATGAAGAACGCGGCGTACAAGGACCGCGGCATCGGCACGCAGGCGGAGCGGCTGGCGATCGACTACGTCTTCCGCGAGCTGGACATCCCGGTGCTGTTCGCCGACACGATCCTGACGAACGCGCGCAGTCAGCACGTGCTGGAAAAGGTCGGCTTCCGGTATCTCCGCACCGAGGGGGACTTCAAGTACTACTGCATCGAGCGCGATTGAAACGAAGCATAACAGAAACCGCCGCCGCTTTCCTTTTGGAAAGCGGCGGCGGTTGTTTCTTCTATTGGGGAAGCTCTTCCTCTTCCGTGTGCTCCTGCCCTCTGTGGATCTTGATCCGTTTCAGGTTCTGCTTGTAGTTGAAAACATACCGGATAATGACCAGCCCCTGCAAAGGCAGCCCGAGGAAATAGAGATACCAGGGATTGGAATCGATCAGATACAGATAGACGAACGTGATCAGCGACCAGATAAATACCGTCGCGAAAATGAAAAGGAGCGTGTTCGCCGGCTCTTTCCGGTTGCAGAACCAAAGCATCAGCGCGGTCGCGGGCACGCCGAAGACGAACAGCTGCCAAAGATTGACCTGCCGGGAGAACTTCAGGTAGACGAATACGGCGCAGAGGATGAACCAGATCTCGCAGACGAGGAAGATCTGCGAAAGGACCTTCTGGCTCACGGACGGAGCGGCGTCGGCCTCCGCTTGCTTTTCCGACGGCTCTTCCGTGATCGCCGAGACGGGAACGCCGAAGACCTCGCTCAAGGCGTAGATGGTCTCGAGGTCGGGAACGACCTCGCCCGTTTCCCAGCGGGAGATCGCCTTGTCGGAATAATTGATCAGTTTCGCGAGTTCCGCCTGCGTCAGGTTCTTCTCTTTGCGCAGTTTTATTAAGTTATTCGATACGATTTTCTTTACGTTTTCCATGGCGACATCATATCACAACATGCCCCAAAAAGCAAGTGATTACAACAAATTCTCGCTGTGGTGGAGCGCTCTCTCGCTGCGCGACGGGCGCGTCCTGCAATCAGAGAGACGAAAATCAAGAAATATCTTTACATTGCAAAGGATCTGTCGGAAGATATGCCTGTCCAATCGACGCAATCTGCAAACCGAATTTGGAGGATAGACAAGAATGAAGAAAACCGTACCGATCTTTTTTGCGTGCGACGATAAGTACGTGCCTTATCTGGACGTGGCGATCATCTCGCTGATCGCCCACGCTTCGGACGAGAATGAATATAAGATCACCGTGCTGAAAAACGACATTTCCGAGGCGCATCAGGCCATGTTGAAACAGCACGCGAAAGCCAACGTGTCCATCGAATTCTTCGACGTGCAGGAAATGCTGGAGCCCATCAGGGCGAAGCTGCCCGAAGTGTTCTATTTCGGCGTCGCCGCGTATTTCCGGCTGTTTATCGAAACGACGTTCCCGCAGTACGACAAAGCCGTGTATCTCGACAGCGACGTGGTCCTGCTGAGCGACGTCGCGGAGCTGTATGACACGGACGTTGAAGGCTATCTCGTCGGCGCGGTCTACGAGCAGAACACCGACAGAGCCCCGATGTTCACCGAGTACGTGGAGAACATCATCGGCATCCCGCCGCGCACCTATTTCAATTCCGGCGTGATGGTCATGAACCTCAAGGAATTCCGCGCGTTTAAGGTGCAGGAGCGCTTCCTGCACATGCTCACCACCTACCACTTCGACAGCCTGGCGCCGGATCAGGAATACCTCAATGTGATCTGCCACGGGCGGGTGAAGTATCTGCCGACGGGCTGGAACAAGCACAGCTTCCCGGAACCGCCGGAAGGGGAGCTTCACCTGTGCCACTACGCCCTGTCCAACAAGCCCTGGCACTATGAAGACACGATCAACGGCGAATACTTCTGGGAATACGCGGAATCCAGCGAATTCTACGACGAGCTGCTCCGTGAATTCAACAACTATTCCGACGCCGACAAACAGCGCGACAGAGACGGCTTCCTGGAAATCGTCCGTAGCATCGGAGAGATCCAGAACAGCGAGCGGACCTTCCGCAAGCTGTGGTTCAACCGGGAGGTGTGCCGTGTCTAAGGAAGACAGACTGCGCGTCCTGGCGCGGATCAGGGAATACGAGCAGCAGGGGCGGTTCAACGACGACGTGGAGGAAGACGATCCCGCGATCCCCATCCTGCCCGGCGAAGTGGACTATACGAACAAAAAGCTGTCGAGCAGGGCGATGACGCGGCTCGCGAACTTCCTCGGAAAATCGTTCTTTGAGCATATGATCCGCAAGAAGAAACTGATCATCAAAGAAGTGCGCGGCATCGAGAACGCGACGGCGGTGACGTGCGGTGCGATCGTCACCTGCAATCACTTCCACCTGAGCGACAATTACGTCGTCTACAAGACCATAAGGCCGGCTCTGAAAAAGGGTCATTTTCTCTACAAAGTGATCAAGGAAGGCAACTACACCAACTTCAAAGGGCCGGTGCGGATCATGATGCGCCACGCGAACACGCTGCCGCTGAGCTCCAACCTTGCGACGATGAAGGAGTTCTACAGCGGGATGAAGGTCCTGCTGGAGCGCGGAGAAAAGATCCTGATCTACCCCGAGCAGGCGATGTGGTTCAATTACCGCAAGCCGCGCCCGCTCAAGGTCGGCGCGTTCCGCTTCGCCGCGAAGTTCGGCGCGCCCGTGATCCCCGTCTTTATCGGGATGCGGGATTCCGACGAGCTGGACGACGACGGCTTCAAAGTACAGGAGCTCTACGTGCATTATCTGCCCGCGATTTATCCCGACAGCGGCCTGAGCGCGGCCGAGAACGCGAACAGAATGATGGAAAAGAACTATGCGCTGTGGGTCGAAGCCTACGAGGCGTTTTATCACGAAAAGCTCTCGTATGATACGCTTCCCGCCGCGTCCGCTACATAGACGGAAAAACCCGCCGCTTTCCCGAGGGGAAAGCGGCGGGTTTTTCGATGCTTCATCGATAGGCTTCGTCGATCTGCTTCAGCTCGTTGAAGGTGTCGATCTCGCGGATGTCGTCGAAGGAGCACGGGCGGACCTCCACTTTGAAGTCCTTCATGCAGTATTCGAGCGGAACCTGATCCCAGTAGCGTTCTTTGCCGCCGGGGGAATGGAAGACTTTCGCGGCGTCGCGGCAGAGCGTTTCGCCGTCCTCGGGCGTCCAGTAGGAGATACCGACCATCTGATAGCAGTTCTCTCCGCCGATCGCCATTTTGCTGACGTGGCCGCCGCCCAGGTGGATGCACCAGTCGTCGGTCCGCTCGACCGGGATGCCCAGATAGTTCGATGCGTACTGGTATTTCTTGATGAGCTTCTTGTTGTGCACAAGCAGGTCCGCCTCGATGATATAGGCGTTTTTCACGAGCTCGCCGGCGCAGACCACGGAGGAGAGGTTGTTCGCCTCGTTGTACATCGGGTTTTCGATGAAGCGGACGTTCGGGTACTTGTAAAGCAGCTGATCGAACTGCTCCGCAAGATAGCCGCGCACGATATAGACCTCGTCGATCTCCGCTTCTTTCAGGGCGTCGAGGCAGGAGTCGATGATCCGGCTTCCCTTGACGCGCACCAGCGGCTTCGGCGTGTTCAGCGTGATGGGAACGAGTCTTGAGCCGAAGCCCGCGGCGATGATGACCGCCCGCTGCACGCGATAGTTCTGCATGACCGCCATGCCCGCGGGCGTGATGCCGTTCGCGTCCGCGTAGGACAGCTCCGCCAGCTCCTTTAGGACGCTGTTGACGCTGCCGAGCGAGATGCCGGTCTTTTCCGACAGTTCCCGCTGCGACGGCTTTTTTGACGCTTCGATCAGAACGTCCAGAACGTTAAACTGTTTTCTTGTCAGCATAGCTTGCACCGATCATTTTGATGATAAAAATGATCCCTTTCATCAGCAGGTTCATTACCAGGATCAGAAGCGCGACCACAGCGGCGCACTCCATCATGTTATAGGCCTCGAACTGGTTGATCAGCAGGGACAGCGGCTTGTTCGAGGGCGTCGCGAGGAACGAAACAGCGGAGATGGTCATCATGCTGTTCACGAAAAAGTAGGAGAACATCTCGAGCAGGGTGTACTTGCTCTGCGGCAGGATCACGTCGCGGATGATCCGCAGGCGGCTGATACCGAGGATCTCGCCGACGGGCTCCAGGTTCTCGTTCATCTTTCCGAACGCGTTATAGATCATCAGGTACGGCGAGGCAAAGAAGTGCACCGTGTTCACCATGATGAGGATCGCGATCGTGCCGTAAACGAGGGACTTCTTGAACACGATCACGTAGGCCAGACCCAGGACCAGGCCGGGAACGGCGAGGCTGACGATCGCCGTCAGGTGCAGGAACCGCGAGAAGCGCGACTTCATCCGCGCCGTCAGGTAGGCGGTCGAGCAGCCGATCGCGACGCCGATCACGGCGGTCGCCGCGGCGATGACGACGGAGTTCAGCAGATACTTCCCGCCGTTCTTGGAGAAGGTATTCGCGAAATGCTCGAAGGTCAGCGACATGTTCGTCGGATAGGACTTCGCGAACGCCTGCATGATGAACGAGGAGAGGATCGCCAGCACCAGGACGGAGGTGACGCCCACGACGGCGTAGCCGATCGCGTCGTTGCGCGCGCTGTGCTTCTTGTATTCCTTCGTCACGAAGGCGGAATTGCCGCGGTCCTTGTTGAACAGGTCAAACAGGAAGGCGATCAGCGCGGGCAGCAGCAGGACGATGCCGATCACACTGCCGGTCGAATAGTTGAGCTGTCCCACCGCGTCCTCATAGAGCAGCACGGGCAGGGTCTTGAACTTGCCGCCGATGGAGAGCGTTACGCCGTAGTCCGTCACGATCATCGTGAAGATGGCGAACAGGACGGAGATCATCGGCTTGCGGATATAGGGCAGGGTGATCGAGGTGAATTGCCGCCGCTTCGGGATCCCCAGCACGTCGGCGGCCTCGTAGGGCGTCTGATCCTCGTATTTCAGGATGTCCGCGATCATGATGAAGGCGACGGGGAAGGAGTAGAGCACGGAGCCCAGGACCACGCCCCAAAAGCCGTAGATCGAGGCGGAGGAATGGAACAGCCGCGTCAAAACGCCGTTGTTGCCGAAGAGGATGATCAGGCCCATGCCGTGCGAGATCGAGGGGATCAGCATCGGCAGCGTGATCAGGATGGTGAACAGGTATTTGCACTTGATGTTCGTCTTGTTGATCGCCCACGCGAGCGCGTATCCCAAAACGATAGATATGACCGTGGCGACCGTGGTGGACGACAGGGAGTTCCACAGCGAGGAATAGAAGGAATCGGAACGGAAGACGCTCCGAACGGTTGCCGAATCGACGTAGAGGATCATCCGCACGATCGGCACGACGATGATGACGAATAAGATGGCGCCGAGGAAGAGCTTGCTGAGATTGCGCTGATTCAGCAGGGCTCTGCGGGCGGTTCTTATCCTGCTCGTTCCCGCGCTACCCATTTGCGACACCGATGTACTTCGACAGAGAGTCGATCTTGATCTTCAGGTTGTCGACCACGAAGCTCCTGACGTAGTCGTTCGCGGGGTGACGGATGATGTTCTCGGGAGTGTCGAGCTGCACCGCGACGGCGGTGTCCATGACGAGGATCTTGTCGGACATCGCGAAGGCCTCTTCCTGGTCGTGCGTGATGTAGATCATGGTCGTGTGGAACTCTTTCTGGATCTGTTTCAGCTCCTTGCGGAGCGCGAGCCTCGTCGCGACGTCCAGCGCGGACATGGGCTCGTCAAACAGGATCGTATCGGGCATCAGCGCCAGCGTTCTCGCGATGGCGACGCGCTGCTGCTGTCCGCCGGACAGCGAGTAGGGCTTGGCGTTCTGATACTCCGTCAGCCCCATCTTTTCGATTAGCGCAAGGGCGGTGTCTCTTGCGGTCTGTCTGTCGTCTTTTCGGATTCGCAGCGCGTATTCCACGTTTTTCAGGACCGTCATGTTCTCGAACAGGGCGTAGTTCTGAAAGACAAAGCCCATGTTCCGCTTGGACGGCGCGGCGTCCGTGATATCGACGCCGTCCTTCCAGACGCTGCCGGCGGTGGGCCGAATCAGACCGATCAGCATCCGCAGCAGGGTCGTTTTCCCGCAGCCGGACGGCCCGAGAATGGAGAGGAACTCGCCCTCTTCAACAGCGAAAGAGACGTCTTTCACCGCCTCTTTCGTGTCGAATGTTTTCGATAAGTTTCTGACCTCAAGCTTCATCGCTTCAGTAGGGCCACTTCTCGAGCAGAGCTTCCTTTGCGTCGAGATTGTTGCCGCTCATGTCGGCATAGACGATGTCGGTCGGGAAGTTGGGGATCTCGTAGTCCGCGCCGTTCAGGACGGGCTCCGGGTAGTACAGACGGTTCGACTCGTTCGTATAGAAGGCGTCCAGATAGTCCATGACGTCCTTCACGGCCTGGTTCGCCTTCTTGCCCTTGACGATGGCGTTGCCGTACAGGTTGCAGGGCGCGCCCTCTTCAAAGAACAGGACTTCCAGCTCGGTGCTGCCCTCGTTGATCTTGGTGACCGCCTGCGAGATCATGCCGAAACCGACCGCGACTTCACGGTTGACCAGCGCGTTCACGGGGCCGGAGCCGGAGGTCGTGTAGGCAAGGATGTTGGGGGTCAGCGCGTCGAAATAGGCCAGCGCCTCGTCCTCGCCCCAGGCCTTGACCAGGGAGTAGAGGAACATGTAGCCGGTGCCGGAGGACTTCGGAGAAGCCATCGAGACCAGCCCCTTGTAAGCGGGATCCAGCAGGTCCTGATAGGAGGTCGGCTTGCTCAGACCGTTCTGCTCCAGAACGTAGGTGTTGACGATGATGCCGCCGCCGGTACGGCAGCCCGGAAGCGCGTATTCGTTCACGTTCGCGGGAACGGCGTCGTCCAGATACTTGGACAGGTCGTAGTCGCCCTTGATGCTGTCCAGAACGCCGGCCTCGATCATCTTCTCAATGTAGCCGTATTCTTCCATGTAGACGATGTCGCAGTCGGAGTCGGCGCCTTCTTCGATGACCTTCGCGGCGATGTTGCTCGTCGACATGTACTCGATCACGATCTCATAGTCGGGGAACTGCGCGTCCAGGCATTCCTGCAGATACGCCATGTTGTAGTCCTCGGTCGAGGTGTAGATGGTGACTTTTCCCGTGTTGGCGTTCTCTTCTCCGCTGCCGCAGGCGAAGGCGGAGCAGAGGATCGCGACCAAAAGAAGCGCGCACAGGATCTTCTTGATGTGTTTCAATGTCGGTCTCCTTTGATATTTTTTTAGATTTGTTCATTATTTGCGCTGCATGGGGGTATTGTATTCAAATTCTACTGGGTTGTCAAGTGCTTTTTGTTCGATTTTTTTACAATATTTCAAAATTTGAACATAACGCTGCAAAACTCCGCCTGCGCGGCGCCGGCTTCGTTCTACGATCCGGGTTTAGTGTTCGATTATATGAAATCACGCTTGCGTCCGGCGGTCGGCTGTGGTATGATCGAAGGGAGGTGATCGTATGAATCCACAGGTGCAGGCGCCGATCCATTCGGTCGGCAAGGCGATGGCGCTGCTCGACCTTCTGCTGGAGCAGCGGAGGCCGATGTCGCTGGCGGAGCTGACTGAACGCTCCGGCTTGCCGAAAAGCACGGTCTATACGCTGCTTTCCAGTATGCGCAGCTATTCCTATATCGAGCAGAAGCCGGACGGGAAGTATTTTCTCGGCGTCCGGCTCTACGAGTGCGGGCGGGCGGTGTCGGCCCAGTGGGATATTTCCGGCGCGGCGCGGCCCTATCTGGAACGCCTGACGGAGCTGACCGGCGCGACCGCCGTGATCACCTATCTGGCGGACGGTCATATCATCAACCTGGAGCAGTTCGCTGGACACGCGGGCGTGCAGGTGCTCTCCGAGGTCGGCACGCGGCTGCCGCTCCACGCGACGGCGCAGGGCAAGCTCTATCTTGCCGCCTGCACGGACGCCGAGGTGCGCTCGGTCCTGCACGCGCAGGGGATGCCGCCCTTCACGCCGCACACGCTGACAGACGAGGAGGCGCTGCTCGAGCACCTGACGCTGATCCGGCAGAACGGCTACGCGATTGAAAACGGCGAATACAAGATCGGTCTGCGCGCCGTCTGCGCGCCGGTGTTCGACCGCGACGGGGCGCAGCGCTACGCGGTCGGCGTGGTCGGCCTGTTCCGCCGCATCGACTCCCGCGAGTTCGAGGAGGCCATCGCCTGCACGGTCGATACGGCGCGGCAGATCTCTGCGTCGCTCGGTTATCGCGCGTGAGAATTATTCTATCATACAAAACGACAATTCAACAATGCAGAACGAAGCGCCTTGACCTTTCAAGGCGCTCTATTAATAATTAATGAAGAAAAGGCGTGATTCTCAAAAGAGAACAATGCTATCGACGAGAAAGGAATACAGAAAATGAAAACAACACTTTTGAGATTTCCTATGAAACGAATGCTCTGCCTGCTGCTGTGCGCCGCGCTGCTGTTTTCCTTCTCCGCCTGCGGTACGACGCAGGATAGCGATTCGACCGACAGCGCCGGGACGGTCGAATTCTTAGACAGCGCCGGAAGGACCGTCACCGTTCCGGCGGAAATCACGAGAATTGCCCCCAGCGGCTCCGTGGCGCAGATGATCCTGATGACGCTCTGCCCGGAACTGCTGGTCGGTCGCGCGTCCGATCCTTCCGCGGAGCAGGAGCCGTTTTTCCCGGAGGAAATGATGAATCTTCCCACCTTCGGCCAGTTCTACGGCAGCAAGGCGAATCTGAATATGGAAGCGCTGATCGCGGCGCAGCCGCAGATCGTCATCGACCTCGGTGACCGGAAGGATACCATACGCGAGGATATGGATATGGTCCAGGAACAGACCGGGATCCCCACCGTGTTCATTTGCGCCACGCTCGAAGAGATGCCCGCCGCCTATCGCACGCTGGGCAAACTGCTCGGCAGGGAAGCGGAGGCAGAGGAACGCGCCGCGTTCGTGGAAAAGACGCTCGCAATGGCAGAAGAAAACCGCGAAAAGCTCGCGGACGGCGACCGGAAGACCGTGATGTTCGGTACCGGCCCGACCGGCCTGGCCTGCAACGCGAAAGGCTCCAGTCAGGCGGACGTGATCGATCTGGTCGGCGCAGTGAACGCGATCGTATCCGACGAGATCAGCAACAAAAACGGCGGCACGGAGGTCGATCTCGAGCAGGTTTACGTCTGCGATCCCGACGTGATCCTGCTGGCGAAGGACGGCCCCTACGACACGCTCGCAGACGGCGAATGGGCGCAGCTGCGCGCGGTCAAAAACGGTGCGTACTACGAAATCCCGAATACGCCGTATAGTTGGATGTCTATGCCACCGTCGGTCAACCGTGTCCTCGGCGTCTGGTGGCTGGGAAACCTGCTCTATCCCGAACTCTACGACTACGATATGGTACAGATTGCGCAGGAATACTACGCGCTGTTCTGGCATTATGATTTGAGCGCGGAAGAGGCGGCTGCGATGCTCTCCCGCTCGACCTTGAAATGATATGAAACGATTTCTTTCGATCGTCCGGACCAAAAGGGTGCAGACGCTATGAAACGCCTGGAAAAAACACCGCGGTACGGCCTTCGGTTTGCCGCGCTCGCCGCGGTCTTCGCGGCCTTACTGCTCGGCTCCGTGTTTTTGGGACGCTACCGTCTGACGCTTTCGGAGTTTGCGTCCCTGCTCGGGCTGTCCAAAGCGCCGGTGCGCGAAGGCGCTTCCAACGTGCTGTTCCAGATCCGTCTGCCGCGCATCGCGGCGGCGGTCATGGTCGGCGCGGCGCTCTCGTCCGCAGGCGCGTCCTATCAGGGCATGTTCCGCAATCCCATGGTCTCGCCGGATATCCTCGGCGCCTCGACGGCGGCGGGGTTCGGAGCGGCGATGGCGATCTTGTTCGGCTTCGGTTATTTCGGCATCACGCTGTCGGCCTTTCTCTTCGGCATCGCCGCGGTGCTGCTGTCGTATCTCGTCAGCCGGTTCAGCCGCGCCAATGAAACGCTTTCGCTGATCCTCGCCGGTATGGTGGTTTCCTCGTTGTTTTCCGCGGGAACGTCCTTCGTCAAGCTCGTCGCGGACACGCAGGAGCAGCTTCCCGCGATCACCTACTGGCTGATGGGCAGCCTCGCGTCGATCAAGCAGAAAGACGTGCTGTTCCTTGCGATCCCGTTCGTTCTGGGGCTGCTGCCCCTGCTCCTCCTGCGCTGGCGGATCAATCTGCTGACCGTCGGCGAGGACGAGGCGAAGACCATGGGCGTCAACACCACGGCGCTGCGGCTGGCGGTTATCGTCTGCGCGACCCTGCTGACCGCCTCGGCGGTCGCCGTGTCCGGCATG
Organism: uncultured Oscillospiraceae bacterium; assembly: GCA_905233385.1. Lineage (GTDB taxonomy): Bacteria > Bacillota > Clostridia > Oscillospirales > Oscillospiraceae > JAZOXB01. The sequence goes on along the minus strand of CAJOEH010000001.1, from coordinate 87,478 downwards.
ATCGGCTGGGTCGGCCTGATCGTCCCGCATTTCTGCCGGATGCTGTTCGGTAGCGATTACCGCCGGCTCCTGCCTGCTTCGGCGGTCTTCGGCGGCGCCTTCCTGCTGGTGACGGACGATATCGCCCGCACGGTGACGACGGGGGAGATCCCCATCGGCATCCTGACGGCCTTCGTCGGCGCGCCGATCTTCCTGTGGCTGATCCTGAGGGGAGGTGCGCGTCATGCCCGTTGAAGTCAAGAATCTGTCCTTTTCTTACGGCGCGCACCGCGTGCTGAACGACCTCAGCTTTTCGGTGCCGGACGGCGCGCTCGTCGCGGTGCTCGGACCGAACGGCGTCGGCAAAAGCACGCTGTTCCGCTGTCTGCTGGGCCTCCTGCGCGACTGTCAGGGCGAGATCCTGCTGAACGGCAGACCGCGCGGCGCGTATGCGCCGCGGGAGCTGGCGAAGATCGCCGCCTACGTGCCGCAGTCGAGCGCGCCGACCTTCTCCTATACCGTGCTGGAGACCGTGCTGATGGGCACGACCGCGCAGCTCGGCCTGCTGCAATACCCCGGCAGGGCGGAGCGCGAACGCGCGGAGAACGCCCTGCGGAAGCTGGGGATCGAGGATCTGGCGGAGCGCCGGATCGACCGGATCTCCGGCGGCGAACAGCAGCTCGTCCTGCTCGCGAGAGCCCTGGCGCAGGACGCGAAGCTGCTCGTCATGGACGAGCCGACCGCCAATCTGGACTACGGCAATCAGCAGCGGGTGCTGCAGAGCATCGTAAAGCTGACCGAACAGGGCTACACCGTCCTGCTCTCGACCCACCATCCCGATCACGCTCTGCGCTACGCCGGGCACGTGCTGACCTTGCAGGACGGCAGGCTCGCCGCCTTCGGCAGGACGGAGGACGTCCTGACCGCGGAACTGGTGGAGAAGCTCTACCGCTTCCGCGTACAGATCGCGACCATGGAAACCGAAAGCGGGCCGGTCAAGTGCTGCATCCCGCTGGAATAAGGTGATCTTATGAAGAATCCGTTCACCGATGTGAAAGACGGCGACTACTTCCGCAAGGCCGTCCTCTGGGCGGTGGAGCGGGGGATCACGAACGGCACCGGCGCGGCATCGTTCAGCCCGGACGCCGTCTGCACGAGAGCGCAGATCGTCGCCTTCCTCTACCGCAACGTGATGATGAAATGAGAAATAGTGAAAATGGAGCGATCCGACAGGATCGCTCCATTTTTGTTGATTGAACTTGGGCGCAGTTTGTGATATATTTATCATAGATAATTATATCACATTGGCTTCAACGATCATTCGGAGGTTTGCCATGAGTCTGTCTTTGCTTCTCGTCTATCTTGCGGCGGTGGTGCTGTTTCTGCTTCTGCTCCTGTCGCTGGGCTTTCAGCCGCGCTTTTTGACGCGGATCGCGGGGATCCTGCTGCTGGCGGCGGGGCTTGCGGGAACGCTCCTGTACGGCTACGGCTATTACAAGCTGTGCGAAACGCTGCCGCAGGCGGCGGCGCGGACGGTCTTTTCCGTTTTTTGCATGTTCCTCGGCAGAAACGAGATCAGCGCGGTGTCCGCCGTGCCGCTCCTGGCGCAGCCGGGGATGCAGATCGCGCTCTATCTGACGCATCTGCTCGCGCTGTACTGCACCGCAAGCGCGGTGGTCGGCACCATCGGCGCGCGGCTGATCCGCACCCTGCATCTGCTGCTGTCGCGCCGGGGCGATCTGAGCCTGATCTACGGGGTGAGCGACGAGACCCTGCGCTTCGCGGGAGAGCTCCCCGGACGGACGAAGCGGATCTTTATCGACACCGGCAGCGGCGCCGCGTCGGAGCAGGAGATCCTGCGCATGGGCGGCCTGCTGTTTCGGGATGAGGCGGCGAAGTCGGCAGGGAAGGAACTCCTGCGCCGCATCGGCCTGCGCGCCGGAAAACGCCGCCTGACGGTCTACGCGCTGGACGCGGATCCCTCCGCCAATCTTCGCTTTGCGCACGCGCTGCTGCGGACGCTGGAAGACTGCGGGATCCGGCCGGAGCAGACGGTGCTGACGCTGATCCTGCCCGACGAATCCGTCAGCGGAACGCTCCAGGCTTCCGACGGACGCTACGGCTACGGCAGCGTGCTGGCCTATGAGCGCGAGACCCTGCTCGCGCGGCAGATGATCCGCGAGTTCCCGCCCTGCGACACGATGCGTTTTGACGACCAGGGCAGGGCGGTGGAGGACTTCGAGGCGCTGATCGTCGGCTTCGGAAAGACCGGACAGGCCGCGCTGCGCGCGCTCGTGATGAACGGCCGGTTCGCCGGAAGCCGCTTCCGCGCGACGGTCGTCGCGAAGGACTACGCCAAACAGGCGGGCAGCTTCTTCAGCCGTTTCCCCGCGCTGCGGGAGCAGTATAACCTTACGTTTATCGACGCGGACGCAAGGAGCGTCGAGATATTTGAGCAGATCGAACGGACGAAAGCGGCGCTTCGCTACGTCGCCGTGTGCGCGGGCGGCGCGAAAGAGACTGCCGAGATCGCCGTGGAGTATGCCGCGCTGTTTGAACGGCTGGGGATCCGCGCGGTGATCGTGCAGTGCAACCCGGACGGTCTGCGCAGGAACGCCGACCGGAACGGCCCTGCCGAGACGGTCCCGCTCCTGACCGCGGAGATCCTCTGCGGCGAGCGCATGGACGAACGGGCGATGCAGCTCAACTGCGCGTATCACAACGCGCCGCAGAGCGACGCGCCCGCGCTTTGGGCCGCGTGCGACTATTTCAGCCGCATGAGCTGCCGGGCAAGTGCGGACTTCGCGGACGCGCTCCTGCGCTCCGCCGGGGTCGACAACAAAACGGCTCTGCCGGAGGCGGTGCTGGAAAACCTCGCGCAGACCGAGCATCTGCGCTGGTGCGCCTTCCACTGCGCGATGGGCTACCGTCCGATGCCGGAGGAAGTCTGGCGCGAACGGGCCGAGCTGTATCGGAAAAAGCTGAACGAGAACGAAACGCCGCCGCAGATCGGCAAGGATCCGGCGCGGCGGCTGCACGCCTGCCTGATCGACTGGGACGCGCTGGACGCGCTTTCCGCGCGCGAAAACGAGGTCACCGGCGGCAAGGTGGATTACAAGGAATATGACCGCGAGAACGTGCGGATGCTGCTGTCTCTGGCGCGGCAGGAGGGAGGCAACGATGCGTAAAAAATGGCTTTGGGCGGTGCTTCCCGCGCTGCTGGCTCTGCTGGTTGCCCTGCTTCTGCTCGCGGAATCCTCCGCGCCGGCGGCGACGATCACCACCGTGCCTTCCGCACTGTGGTATCTTCTGACGACGCTGACGACCGTCGGCTACGGCGACTGCTATCCCGTCACCGCCGCCGGCAAGGCTGTCGGCGCGGTGTTCCAGATCATGAGCATCGGGCTGTTGGGCTTGTTGATCGGCTTTCTGGCCTCGTACCTGCGCACGGCCGCGTGGGAGCGGCTGCGTCTGTCGATGCTTTCCGGCAGGACGTGGTACGTCTTTTCGGAGAAAAACGAAGCGAGCCTCTGCCTTGCGGAGGCGCTGGCGAAGGAAGACCCGAAGCGCGTCCTGCTGTTTGCACTGACGAAGGACGAGCCCGGCGTCGGCAGAGCGTCTGCGCTCAGCGCGGAGGAGCTTTGCCGGCGGAAGAAGAACGGCGACTTCTGCCTGTTCTGCGTGTCAGAGCGGGATACGGAGAATGAAAGGCTCGCAAACAGCGTCGAAAACGGGCGCGTTTACTGCAAAAGCGCCTGCTTCTCCGAACGTCTGAGCGAACACCGCCAGCGGTTCGATCCCGTGGAGCTCTGCGCGAGAGTGTATTGGAACCGCTTTCCGCTCCGCTCGCCGCAGGAGACAATCCTGCTGATCGGCGACGGACGCTGGGCGGAGGCGATACTGCTGTACGGCCTGCTGCGCAATATCCTCGATCCGGCGCAGCACGTCCGTTACGTCTGCGCGGGCGATTATTCCGACTTCCTGCGGCGGCATCCGCAGATGGAGCAGGTGCTGGAGGTCGATCAGAAATTCGGCGGGAAAGACGAACTGCGCTTCCTGACGCATTGGGACGAGGATCCCGCCCTGCTGGAAAGCGCGGACCGGATCGTCTTCTGCGGGCGCAGCGAGGAGCAGACCCGACGGACGCTGACCCAGCTTCGCCGCTGTTTCGCGGTCACGGGAGCGGTCCACGCGCGGCTTTCCGCCGCTGTCGACGGAGCGGAATGCTTCGGCGCGGCAAGCGAGCTGTATACGCCGGAGCTGGTGATGCGCGCCTCGCTGTCCACGCTCGCGGTCAAGCTGAACGAACGGTACCGGGAGGGCAATCCCGTCGCGCCGGGATGGAACGAACTGAGCGACTTCGCAAGACGGTCGAATCTTGCGGCGGCGGATCATCTGCTGATGAAAGTGCGCCTGCTCGCGCAGAAGTACGGCGCGGAGTCGGCGCTCAAAACGCTGCTCGAACGCTACCGGAACGCCGCGCCGGAGGAGAAGGACCGCTATCGGCGGATCGAGCACGCCAGATGGTGCCGCTTCCATTATCTGAACGGCTGGCAGTACGGCGAGCGGCGCGACAACGAGAAGCGGCTGCACCCGCTGCTCGTGCCGTTTGACCGTCTCAGCCTCGCGGAACAGGAGAAGGACGACTACGGCTGGGAAGCGGTCATACTGACCATGATGAGGGAAACCGATGAAAAATGACATTGCGCCGGATCTGCTGCTGCAGCAGAGCGGCTATACCTATTTCGCATTCATCAGCTACCGGCGCACGGACAGCGCGTGGGCGGCCTGGCTCAAGCGCAGACTGCAATCGTACCGCCTGCCGGAGCGGACGCACAAGAAGCATCAGGAGCTCCCGCCGCGTTTCAGCTCGGTCTTCCTGGACAAGACCCACCTGACGCCGGGCCTGCTCGACGAGGGACTGCGCGAAGAGGTCCAGGCGTCCAAATACCTGATCGTGATCTGCTCGCGCAGCGCGCGGGAAAAGCCGGAGTACCTTGACGCGGAGATCCAGTATTTCCTCGACGGCGGCGGCGACGCTTCGCGCATCATCCCCTTCATCGTCGACGACGCGCCGCGCCCGGAGATCGAGTGCTTCCCGCCGCGCCTGCAGGCGCTGTGCAGCGAACAGACGATCCTCGGCGCGAATATCCACGACTCCGGCAGGCGCAGCGCGTTTTTGAAGGTCATCGCCTATATGCACGGTCTGAAGCTCGAGGAGATCGAGAGCGACGACCTGCGCCGCCGCAGACGGAGGACGTTCCTCGCCGCGGCCGCGGGGCTTGCGGTGCTTTGCGCGGCGGCCTTCGCCGGCTATCGCGTGTGGGATTACAACCGGCTGAAAACGAACTATTATCTGGACTACGCGGAGCGCTGGGGGATCCCGGAGGGGATCGAACCGCTGAGCGGCGAGGCGTTGGAGGCGGCGGGCAGCCGCTATGCCGTCGTGACGAGCCGGGACAAGGTCCGCGAGCTGCGCTACGAGAACGCCTACGGGCAGCTCCTGCCGCACAGAGGCGCGGCGGATCACGACCGGCCGATCCGCGCGGTCTATGAGTACGCGGAAGACGACACGCTCGACAAGGTCAGCTGGTACGACGCTGCGGGCGAGCTCGTGACGGTGCTGAACTACTCCAACCTCCAGACCGTGGATCTGCAATACGAGCAGAGCGACTCCTACGTCGGCAGCGCGTCGCTGCGGGCGCGCAACCCGCTGACGGACAGCACGGCGAGCCCCGTGCTGAAAAACGTCACGCGCTGGCTGTTGGACTACGATGAAAACGGCTGTGTGACCGAACTGCGCTACGTCGGCAACCCCGCCTACAACGACACGGCTTCCGACCCGGACGGGGTCGGCGGGATCCGCTATGAACGCGACGAACTGGGCCGCGTGCGCCGGATGTGGTACCTGACCTACGTCGGCGAGCGCGACAGCGCGCGGTACGCGGAGGACTATGCGGTCGTCGGTTTGCAAAACGGCGTGGCGGGCATGGAGTTCCGCTACAATGCGAACAACGAACTGGAAGAGTATATCTATCTGGACGCTTCCGGCGAAGCGATCCTGAACAGCCGGGGCTTCGCTTCGGCAAAACTGTCTTACGACGTGCGGCACAACCCGACGGAAAACCGTTATTTCGACGCGGAGGGCGCGCCCGTCGTGCAGGCGGGCGGCTTCGCGGTGTACGCACTGGAGTACGACGACCGCGGCAATCGCACCGGCTCGCATTTCTACGGTCCGGACGGCGAACCTGCGGCGAATACGGACGGCTACGCTGCCGCGAGGGCCGTCTACGACGGCAGCGGGAACATGATCGAGGCGGCGTTCTACGGCACGGACGGCGCGCCGGTCACGACGGCGTTCGGATACGCCGCGTTCCGAATGGAGTATGACGCGGAAGGCCGCCTACTGCGGCAGAGCTGGTACGGCACGGACGGCGCGCCGACGGCCGGCGAGGAGGGCGCGTTTATCCAGAGCTGGCAGTACGACGCGGACGGACGCATCACGCAGACCGCCTATTTCGACGCGGACGGACGGCCCTGCCTGAACGACGACGGCTGCGCGGAAAAGCGGCTGCAATATGACGATCAGGGCCGCTGCGCGCGCATGGACTTCTGCGGGACGGACGGACAGCCCTGCCTGATCGCGGACGGCTACAGCGCGTTCACGCAGCAGTATGACGAGTCGGGCAATTTGGAGCAGATCTGCTGGTACGGAACGGACGGCGCGCCGATCTGCCTGCCGGAGGGATACGCGATCCTGCGCTATACCTACGACACGCGGGGCAATCCGCTGCGCGTCGCCTGCCTCGGCGCGGACGGGCGGCCGGTGCTCTGCACCGACGGCTACTGCGCGCAGGAATACAAGTACGACGAAAAAGGCCGCGTGATCGAAACGGCCTGCCTCGGCACCGAGGACGAGCCGATCCTCTGCGCGGACGGCTATGCCTACGCGCTCTACGTCTATGACGAGGCCGGCAGGCTCGTGAAGGAGGGATACTTCGACACGGAGGAACAGCTGATCCTGTGCAGCGGCGGCTATGCCTACTGCAATCTGTTCTACAGCGAGACCGGCCAGCTGATCCAGGCGGATTTTTACGATACGGAGGGGAGTTATCTCGGCTCCCAGACGGACTTCGGAGACTGATCCGAAACGACAAGACCTCCGGCGGATGCCGGAGGTCTTGCTGTATATCTGCGATCTTTACTTGATCGGCTCGAAGTCGGCCGCGCCGTGCTTGCACAGCGGGCAGACGATGTCTTCGGGCAGGGTGTCGCCCTCGTAGACGTAGCCGCAGACCTTGCAGACGAAGCCCTTCTTGCCCTCAGTCTGAGGCTTCGGCTTGACGTTCTGCTGGTAGTAGGTGTAGGTCATCGTCTCGCGGTCGGACATCACGCGCGCCTCCGTGACGGAGCAGATGAACATGCCGTGGGTGTCCAGATCGACGTACTGCTCGACCTTCAGCGACAGCAGGGCGTTGATGTACTGCGGCAGGAAGGCGAGGCCGTTGTCCGAGCGCAGCGCGTGGATGTCCGCGAACTTGTCCACGGAGCGGCCGCTGCGGAAGCCGAAGCACTCAAAGACGGAGAACGGCGCGTCCGTCGACAGGCAGTTGATGTTCATGATGCCGGTCTGCTTGACGACGTGGTGGGAGTAGTTCTGCTTGTTGATGCAGACGGCGATGCGGTTCGGCGAGTTCGTCACCTGCGTGACCGTGTTGATGATCATGCCGTTGTCGCGCTTGCCGTCGTTGGAGGTCAGGACGTACAGACCGTAGCCGATCTTGAACAGGGCGGTCAGATCGTTCTTGTCGGCGGTGTCGCCGTTCTGCGCGACGTAGTCCTTTGTCAGCTCCTTCGCAAGCGCGTCGATCTGCGCCTTGCTCTCGTCGTTCATCGCGGACATGAGGCGAACGGTCGTGTTGGTGAAGGTGAGATCCTTGCAGGGCTCGAGCAGCTTCTGCATCGTCCTCGCCGCGAGCGGCGCCCAGGAGCCGTTCTCGATCAGGCCGATCGTCTTATTGCGGAAATTGCGCTCGACGAGGTGCTGGATAAACTCCCGCATGAAGGGGAAGATGTCCGCGTTGTAGGTCGTGGTCGCGAGGACGATCTTGCCGTAGCGGAAGGCGTCATCGACCGCCTCGGCCATATCGTCGCGGGCGAGGTCGGTCACGGCGACCTTCGGGCAGCCGTAGGCTTTCAGCTTCTCCGCGAGGAGCTCGACCGCCTTCTTCGTGTTGCCGTAGACGGAGGTGTAGGCGATGCAGATGCCTTCGCTCTCCACGCCGTAGGACGACCAGATGTTGTAGAGGTTGAGATAGTAGCCGAGGTTTTCCGTCAGCATCGGGCCGTGCAGCGGGCAGATCTTTTGGATGTCCAGCGCGGACGCTTTCTTGAGCAGCGCCTGCACCTGCGCGCCGTACTTGCCGACGATGCCGAAATAGTACCGGCGGGCTTCGCACGCCCAGTCCTCGTCCGTGTCCAGCGCGCCGAACTTGCCGAAGGCGTCCGCGGAGAAGAGCACCTTGTCCGTTGCGTCGTAGGTCACGATGACTTCCGGCCAGTGCACCATCGGCGCGGTCACGAAGGTCAGCGTGTGTCTGCCGAGGGAAAGCGTGTCGCCTTCGCCGACGATCAGCCGCCGGTCTTCAAAGGCGTCGCCGAAGAAGTTGCCCATCATCTTGAACGCCTTGTCCGAGGCGACGACGATCGCTTCCGGGTAGGTGTTCAGGAAGGTGGCGATGTTCGCGCTGTGATCGGGCTCCATATGCTGCACGATCAGGTAATCCGGCTTGCGGTCGCCGAGGGCGCCGGAGAGGTTGTCCAGCCATTCGTGGGTGAAATTGCGGTCGACCGTGTCCATGACGGCGATCTTCTCGTCGAGGATGACGTAGGAATTGTACGCCATGCCGTTCGGCACGACGTACTGCCCCTCAAAGAGGTCGATCTTGCGGTCGTTGACGCCGACGTACCGGATATCGTTCGTAATGTTCATTGTTTCGCTCCTTCACGCAAATTTTGACAATACTATTTTACGGTCTGTTTTGAAATATGTCAATATCCTGCATAACCGTATTGACGGTTCGCGAAAAAGATTGTATACTGTATTCAAAGTAACACAGGAGGTACAGACTCATGGCATGTTTTCTCGTTCCGGCTGCCGAAGCCGTCGTCACCACGATCGCCGCGAAGGTGATCAAATCGAAAGAAACGGAAAAGACCGTTTACCTCGCCGCGCCCGACGGCGCGGTGGAAGAAGTGACGAAGATCCCGTTTTCCGCCAAGCTGGGCTGGCTGAACAAGCTGCTCTGGGGCGGCTCCGCGCTGCTTGCGTTTGAGCACGTGTGGCACGGGGAAGTCGTGCCCTATTTCCCGTTCCTGACCGCGGTCAAAAACGGCGAAACGTCCGAAATGCTCGCGGAAATGGGCAGCGCCGGCGTCCTGATGGCGGTGTTCGTGACCGCCGCGTGGGCGGGCATGCTTGCCGTCTCCGCGATCATCGAAAAGCGCTCGCTCCGCGCCGCCGCGCGCGCGAAGGAGGAAACGGTATGACCCTGCTGACGACGGTGTTCGCCGCGATCATCAGCACGGTCGTCTGGTACAGGAGCGCGCCGAAAAGCGAGATGAAGGTCGGCATCCTCTGCTGGCTGTTCTGGGGCGCTTCAATCATGTGGCTCGTCGACGCGATCTTCGAATACGCGGAGTTCGGCGCGGCCTATTTCACGCCCGCGCCCGCCGATATGCTGAACGACCTTTTCCTCGGCCTGTCCGTCGTGGCGCTCGGCCTGATCATCTGGCTCGTTATTCTGCTCGTCAAGGACCCGAAGGGCGTCGTGAAGGCGGCCCTGTTCAAGAAGAAAAAACAATAACAGATCGGCGGCTCTTCGGAGCCGCCGTCATGGTATTTGGTATGAAATTGATCGACTTTTTTACAGAGCACCCGACGGTCGCCGTCGCCTTTTCCGGCGGTACGGATTCGGCCTACCTCCTGTACGCCGCGAAGCGATACGCCGCGGAGGTACATGCGTATTTTGTCAAATCCGAGTTTCAGCCGCAGTTTGAGCTGGACGACGCGCGGCGGCTGGCGAAAGACCTCGGCGTGCCGATGACGGTGCTGCAGCCGGACGTCCTCGCGGACGAGAAGATCGCCGCCAATCCGCCCGACCGCTGCTATTTCTGCAAAAGAAGGATCTTCGAGGCGATCCTGGCGCAGACCGCGGCGGACGGCTTTTCCGTCCTGCTGGACGGCACGAACGCGTCCGACGACGAAAACGACCGTCCCGGCGTTCGCGCCTTGCGGGAATTATCCGTGCTTTCGCCGCTGCGGCTGTGCGGCCTGACGAAGGACGAGATTCGCAGGCTCTCGCGCGAGGCGGGACTGTTCACCTGGGACAAGCCCGCCTACGCCTGCCTCGCCACGCGCGTTCCGGCAGGGGAGACGATCACCGACGAGAAGCTGCGTGAGACCGAGGCCGCGGAGAACTACCTGTTCTCCCTCGGCTTCACCGACTTCCGCGTGCGCCGCTTCGGCGGCGCGGCCCGCATTCAGGTCTCCGCCGCGCAGCTCGGAAAGGTCATTGAACTGCGCGAACAAATCCTCGCGGAGCTGAAGCGGTATTATCCGGCGGTCCTGCTGGATCTGGAGGGAAGGGAATGAAAACGGAGCTCAAGACGATTCTGGAAGCCGTGCGGACGGGAGAAATGCCCGTAGACGACGCGGTCCTCCTGCTGAAACAAGAACCGTTTGCCGATCTGGGCTACGCGAAGGTCGACCTGCACCGCGGCATCCGCCAGGGCGCGCCCGAGGTCGTCTACGGCGCGGGCAAGACCGTCGAGCAGATCCTCGGGATCGCCGAGGCCATGCAGAAAGCCGGGCAGAAGACGATCCTGATCACGCGGCTGTCTGCGGAGGCGGCGGCGCAGATCGGGAAGGTTTATGAACTGACCTATCACGCGGAGGCGCGGATCGGGATCATCGGGGAGATCCCCGCCCCGAACGGGATCGGCAAGATCGTCGTGGCGACAGGCGGCACCAGCGACATCCCGGTGGCCGAGGAAGCCGCCGTCACCGCCGAGGCCTACGGCAACGAGGTCGTCCGCATCTACGACGTCGGCGTGGCGGGTCTGCACCGCCTGCTCGCCCATCTGGACGAGATCATGGGCGCGAGCGTGATCGTCGCCGTCGCCGGCATGGAGGGAGCGCTCGCCAGCGTGATCGGCGGCCTGGCCGACTGCCCGGTGATCGCCGTCCCCACGAGCGTCGGCTACGGCGCGTCGTTCGAGGGCCTGTCCGCCCTGCTGTCCATGCTGAATTCCTGCGCCAGCGGCGTTGCGGCGGTGAACATCGACAACGGCTTCGGCGCGGGCTACCTCGCAAGCAGGATCAACCATATGGAGGCGAAATGAGATGAAAACGCTGTATTTTGACTGCGCCATGGGAGCGGCGGGCGATATGCTGACCGCCGCTCTGCTGGAGCTCCTTCCGGACCGGGAGGCCTTTCTTGCCGAGCTGAACGCCGTCGGGATCCCCGGCGTCGCCGTTTCCGCAGCGCCCTCCGTCAAGTGCGGGATTCAGGGAACGCATGTGACCGTGCAGATCGACGGCGAGGAAGAGTCGGAGGACATGCACGACCATGACCACCACCATCACCACAGCGGGATGCACGAGATCGAGCATATCGTCGAAGGACTGCGTGTTTCCGACAAGGTCAAAGCCGATATTCTTGCCGTCTATGGGCTGATCGCCGAGGCGGAGAGCCATGCGCACGGCGTTCCCGTGACGGACATCCACTTCCACGAGGTCGGCACGATGGACGCCGTGGCGGATATCACGGCGGTCTGCCTGCTGATGGAGCGCATCGCGCCCGAGCGGGTCGTCGTTTCGCCGGTCCACGTCGGCAGCGGGCAGGTCAAATGCGCGCACGGGATCCTTCCCGTTCCCGCGCCGGCGACCGCTTATATCCTGCGCGGCGTGCCGATCTACGGCGGCAGTATCCAAAACGAGCTCTGCACGCCCACCGGCGCGGCGCTTCTGAAACACTTCGCGTCAAGCTTCGGCGAGATGCCGGTGATGCGGACGGCGGCGGTCGGTTACGGCATGGGGAAGAAGGACTTTCCCGCCGCGAACTGCGTCCGCGCCTTCCTCGGCGAGAGCGCGGATGTCTGCGAGACGGTCTGCGAGCTGTCCTGCAATCTCGACGATATGACGCCGGAGGCGCTCGGCTTCGCGGAGGAACGCTTCTTCGCGGCAGGCGCGCTGGAGGTCTATACCGTGCCCGCGCAGATGAAGAAATCGCGCCCGGGCGTACTGCTTTCGGTCATGTGCCGCGAGAAGGACAGGGAAGCGATGCTCAAGCTGATCTTCCGTCATACGACGACGTTAGGCGTGCGCGAGAATATCAGCCGCCGCTATACGCTGCAGCGTTCGACCGAAACGGTCGAAACGCTGTTCGGCGACGTGCGCAGAAAGGTGTCCGAAGGCTATGGCGTGACGCGGGAGAAATACGAGTACGAGGATCTTGCCCGCATCGCGCGGGAACACGATCTGAGCCTCGACGAGGCAAAAGCCGCCGCCATGCGGCAGTGCAAATAAAAATGCAGAGGTCAGACAAAATGTCTGACCTCTGCTTGCTTATTCGCCTCGGACCAGTACCATGGGCAGCATCGCGTCGGGCAGATCGCCGGATACGCCCTCGATGTCGGTGATGCGCAGCTGATCGTCGCCGACTTCGATCGTGTAGACGACCTGATTGTCCTCCCGGTCGGTCAGGACCAGCCTTCCCTCCGCGTAGGTGAAGGTGCCGCTCTCGTAGCTCATCGAAACCTGCGGGAGCAGAGAGTCCATGTTGAACTCGGCGTCAAACGCTTCCAGGACTTCCTCCATGGTTTTGCCTGATTCCGCCATTTGCGCTTCCAGATCCTCGACGGTCATCCCGTAAAAGCCGGAAATGATCTCCAGCAGGTTTTCCCTTGCGTTTTCCTTCATCTTCTCAATGGCGGTCTTCGCCGAATCCTCATCTGCGTGGATCGAGTAGGTATGATCCTCCCGGAATTCCATGACCGTGATGACGCTGACGTCCCGGAAGAGCAGGGATAAGGCGGCGAGCATGGAGGCTTGCTGTTCGGGAATGACGGCGGAGTCAAACATGAGCGAATAGATCTCCCCGACATCCATCGCGTAGTTCCAGACGCCGACGATCTCTTCGGTGTCGTCGGGTTCTGTCGCGCGGGTGGGCTTGGGCGGCGGCGTGACGGCTTCCGTTTCGGTCGGTTCGCTTTCGGCCGGTTCTTTTGCGGGCACCGTATTGCAGCCGGCGAAAAGGCCGAGCAGCAGGACGAACACGGCCGCGAGCGCGATGAGCTTCTTCATTTTTTCAAACTCCTTTCAATTTGGAGACATACTTTCTGCGTCATATTATACGCTTTTTCGGGAATAAAGTCAAGGAATCCCCCTGCCGCGCGGCAGGGGGATTCCTACGCGCCTACAGCAGCAGGAGCTGGAGCAGGACGACGATCGCGAAGAAGCAGAGGGAGATCTTCTCGAAAACGAGGAAGAATCGTTTGCCCTGCCCGGGGTATTCGCGGGTATAGAGCCGCAGATTGATGACGGACGCCAGAGAGCCGATGATGAAGACCAGACCGGCGGTGTCGAGACCGTAGATCAGCGGCTTGAGGTCGGTGGTGAACGGCCAGAGGACGATCGCGGCGGGCACATTGGAGATGATCTGGCTGATCCCGATGCTCCACCAGTATTCGCGTCCCGCGACGGCGTTTTTCAGGAAGCCCCCGATCGTTTCGTTCGCGGCGATGGACGAGGAGAAGATGAAGAAGCACAGGAAGGTCAGAAGCAGGACGTAGTCGACCCGCAGGAAGACCCGCCGGTCGAAGATCAGCAGGGCGACCGTGACGAAGGCGGTCACGTACGGCCAGTAAGGCGTGCGCGTGACGATGCAGGCGACGATCACGGCGAACAGGACGAGATAGACGACGCGCCGCACCCGGCCCTCGGGCTTCCACGGCTCCGGCTCGTAAGCGGTCTGCGCGGCGGGTTGCTTCAGATCCCTGCGGTAGAGGAACAGCAGGAACAGCGCGATCAGCACCGCGCTGCCGATCCAGAGCGGCAGCATCATCAGCAGGAACGAGCCGGTGTCTATCCCGCTGTTGGAGAACAGGAACAGATTCTGCGGACTGCCGAACGGGGTAAGCAAACTGCCGCGGATTGCCGCGATGTTCTCCATCGTCAGGATGGGGAGGATGTACTGCTCCTTGCCGAATTCGCGGAACAGGAGGATGGTCAGCGGGACGAAGATGATCAGGGACACGTCGTTCGTGACGAACATCGACGAGAAGAAGACCCCGAAGACGAGGAAGAAACTGACCCCGAGCAGGGAACGGATCGAGCCGACCGCGCGGATGACCGGGCGGAACAGGTTCTCGTGCTTGAAGCCGTCGAGGACGCTCAAAAGCATAAAGAGCGTCGCGAGCGTCTTCCAGTCGATGCTCGACAGGAGCTCCTTGCGCGGCGGCGTGATGAACAGCGCCGCGACCGCCGCGAGAACGGCGGCGACGAGCATGGGCTCTTTCTTCAGAAATGACAAAACCTTTTTCATAGCGGTCTCCCAATAGCCTTTTTTCCATTATACAACACTTTCGCCGGATTTGTAACTGCCGATTTGCAGGAAATCCGTGAGATTCTCTCTTTTCTTTCGGCGTGAAATGCGGTATAATATCCATAATCTTTCTATAGAGGATATACTATGAAACGAATTGTCAGTATTCAGGACTTTTCCTGCGTCGGGAAATGCTCGCAGAGCATCGCGCTGCCCGTCCTGTCCGCGATGGGGCTGGAGTGCGCCGCCCTGCCGACGGTGCTGCTCTCCGCGCACACGGCGTTCGACGGCTTTTACAGCCGCGAGCTGTCGGACAGCATAGCGCCGATCACCGACCACTGGAAGAAGTTGGGCCTCCGCTTCGACGCGATCTACACGGGCTATCTCGGCTCGGCGGAGCAGATTGCGCTCGTCGAGCGGGTGATCGCGGACTTCGGCGCGGACGGCGCGCTGATCTTCGTCGACCCGGTCATGGCCGATCACGGCAGGCTTTACGCGGGCTTCGCGCCGGATTTTCCGGAATCCATGAAAGCCCTCTGCCGCATGGCGGACGTGATCACGCCGAACGTGACGGAGGCGTGCCTGCTGACAGGGGAGACCTACCGCGAGCGGCACGAAGAAGCCTTCGTGCGCGCGCTTCTGGAAAAACTGCTTCTCCTCGGCGCGAAGACCGCCATCGTGACGGGCATCCGCGCGGATGATACGCACATGGGCGTGGCGGCGATGGATCGGGCAGGGAGGTTCTCCCTGCATGAAACGGAATATATCCCGTCCGTTTTCTACGGCACGGGCGACCTCTTCGCATCGACCTGCGCGGGCGCGCTGACCCTCGGCCTGCTCGCAGAGGACGCGATCGCGTTAGCGGCGGACTACGTCGTGCAAACCATCCGCGCGACGGCGGGAGACCCCGACGCGCGCTGGTACGGCGTGAACTTCGAGCAGACCCTGCCGTATCTGCTGAAGCGCCTCGGCGGACGGATATAATTATCTATCCTCCCGTAGGGAGGCATGCCCACATGCCTCCGTGTCTGACAAAACAACCTGCGAATGGAACGGAGGCGTCTGGGGACGCCTCCCTACGGTAGCCGCAAAGCCCCCTTTTGTAAAAAGGGGAAACGAAAAGCCTCCTTTTGTTAAAAGGAGGTGCCCAGTGCGCACACTGGGCGGAGGATTTAACCTTAATAGCCACCCGCAAGGCAATTCAATTCTTCCTTTCAAGCCTGCACGTTTTACCATCCGCGAACGGCGTACCTGCGAGTTTGATAAATAATAAGATTGAAATGATCGCCCTACGGGCGACAGATTAAGGCTAAATCACCCGGCTCCTGCGGAGCCACCCTCTTTTGACAAAAGAGGGCTTCGAAGTGCGCGGCAGAAAGTGCATGAGAAATCAATCAACTGCTTTGAAAGGAATCAAAGGAATGGGTAAGAACAAGAAGAAAGCGCCTCCGTCAAAGAAGACGGCTTCTCCGTTACAACAGAAAAATGAGAGCCGTTTACCGCTTGCGCTGGCGTTCTTCCTGCCGTTCGTGATCGCGTGCGTGATCTTTGCCCTCGCGGGGCTCTCGCCGTTCGGAGATAAGACGATCCTGATTTGGGACGGCGAGAAGCAGTATTTCCCGTTCTTCAAGGCGTTCCGCGAGAAGCTGATGAACGGCGGCTCCCTGCAATACACCTGGGACGTCGGCATGGGCACGGGCTACGCCTCGCTCTTTGCCTACTACCTCGCGAGCCCGCTGAACTGGCTGTGCGTCCTCGTGCCGTCCTCCGTACTTTTGGAGTTTTTCGCCTTTCTGACGGTCGTGAAGATCGCCTGCGCGGGCCTCTTCTTCGCGCTCTTCCTGCGCATCGTTTACCGCAGGAACGACCTTTCCGTCGCGTTCTTCGCGCTGCTGTACGCGCTCTGTTCGTGGGTCGCCGGCTACTACTGGAACAACATGTGGCTGGACACTTTCGCGCTCCTGCCGCTTCTGATCGCGGGCACGGTCTGCATCCTGCGCGACGGCAGGTTCCGGCTTTATATTGTCGCGCTTGCGCTTTCGCTCTGGTGCAACTACTATCTGGCCTATTTCTGCTGCATTTTCGTCCTGCTGACGTTTATCGCCTACTGCATCGTCTTCTGGCAGGGCTGGAAGAACTTCCTGCGGCGTTTCCTGCGGATCGCCGTCGGCACGCTGATCGGCGTGGGGCTAACCGCCGTGCTCCTGCTCCCGACGCTCAAGGCGATGATGAATTCCTTTTCCGCTGCCGGTACGGACTTTGGCGCGTGGGAGCTGAATCTCGCGGGAGGCGCGAGCGGCCTTTCCGGCGTGTGGAACGCGTCGCGGACGATCCTCTCCAATCTCATGCCCGACCCGTCCATTACGGATATCCTGCCGGCGGGTCTGCCGAATATCTACTGCGGCTTCTGCGCCGTGGTGCTGGCGATCTGTTTCTTCTGCTGCGGCAAGGTCAGCCTGCGGGAAAAGCTGTGCAGCGGCTTCCTGCTGATCTTCCTGCTGATGAGCTTTATCTTCCGCAAGCTGGATTACGTCTGGCACGGCTTCCACTTCCCGAACGGCCTGCCGTACCGCTTCAGCTTCCTGTTCAGCTTTGTCACGATCGCGATGGCGTATCGCGCCTACACCCTGATGGACCGCTTCAAGCCGTGGTATTTAGCGATCATCGTGCCGGCCGCGGGACTGCTGATCTGGAACGCATGGGGCGCGGAGCACGGATCCGTGCTCGCGGCGATCCTTTTGCTCGCCGCGATGGTCTCTGCCTTCCTGATTTACGGAAAGAGCAAGGCGCGTCGCGTGACCGCCAATGTGATCCTCTTCGCGGTGATCGCCGCCGAGATGATTTCTTGCTTCCATTACGGGATCAAGCAGGCGGACTTTACGGCGAAAGCCGATTATCCGCAGGACGGCGCGGCGGTAGAGTGCCTGGTCAATAATACGAAGGAACTGGAAGGCAAGAACGCCTTCTGGCGCACGGAGACGACCGTCACGCAGTCGCGCAACGACGGCGCACTGAACGGCTACCGCGGCGTTTCAATCTTTACCTCGTCCGCGAACGCCAATTTCAACCGCTTTTCTCCCGCCCTCGGGCTGTCGTCCCTGGCGGTATATAACTGGTATCTCTATTTTGAGACTTCGCCGTTTTCCAATACGCTGTGCGGCGTCAAGTACCTCCTCGACCGCGAGGGGCGCGACCTCGACCCGGCGGACAATACTAAAATCGCAACGGAGGGCGGCACGAATCTGCTGCGAAACAACTACTTTATTTCCGCCGGCTTTATGACGGACGCCGATCTGTCTGCATTTTTCGAGAATGCGGATACAGAAGACCCGATCCGCGACCAAAACGAGCTGTTCGCGCGGGCGACCGGAGTGCATGAAGACCTGTTCCTCACCCTGCCGCTTTCGCAGGCGATTGCATGGAACGAGGGCAGCACGCTCGAACCGTACGAGGGTTTGGAAGGATACTTCTTCTATAGCTGTGCAAACGGTTCCGGGCGCTCTACGTTCAGCCTGATCTACCATGCGCCGGAAGACGGACTCTACTGCGCTACGACGAGACTCCCGAATCTTTCGACGGTCTACGTCTACCGCAACGGACAATTCCTGTTTGACCGCTATATTACTTCGCGCGGCATGTTCAGCCTCGGCAGAATGTCCGCGGGCGACGAGATCCAGCTCGCCTACTTCGTCGATCCCGGCTGGCAGGGATATATTTACGCAGACGTAGCGCGCATGGACGACGAAACGTTCCTGCGCGGTTACGACGAGCTCGCCGACGAGCCGTGGGAGCTGACGGAGGTGTCGGACACGAAACTGTCCGGCACTGTGACCGCGCTGCGCGACGGCCTGTTTTACACCTCCGTGCCGTATGAGCCGGGCTGGACGGCGACGGTCGATGGGGAAGAGGTGCCCCTCGCGGAGACCTTCGATCCGTCCGCCGAAACCGTCAAGCTGACGGACGCGGTGGTTTCCTTCCCGCTCGGTGCGGGAACGCATACGGTCACTCTGACCTACAGAACGCCGGGGCTGACTGCCGGCATCCTGATCTCGGCGGTATCGCTGCTCGCGTTCGGCGCGCTGCTGTACCTGCGCAGGAAAGACTATACGATTTTCCCGGACCCGCCCGAAGCTTCCGATCACTGCTGATCGCCTCCTGCTTTGCAAAGCCTCCTTTTTTGAAAAGGAGGTGGCGCGCAGCGCCGGAGGATTAAAACCTGAAAGCGAAGATGATTGAAAGAATCGCCCTTCGGG
Organism: uncultured Oscillospiraceae bacterium; assembly: GCA_905233385.1. GTDB lineage: Bacteria > Bacillota > Clostridia > Oscillospirales > Oscillospiraceae > JAZOXB01. The sequence goes on along the minus strand of CAJOEH010000001.1, from coordinate 68,640 downwards.
CGACAGACAGAGGATCAATCACCCGGCTCCTGCGGAGCCACCCTCTTTTGACAAAAGAGGGCTTTTCGGCTTGTTGCGCAACAACTTTTGTGATGATATGATTGATTACGCAAGGGAAAACTCCATAAACCCAGAGGAGGTAGTAGAATGAAATCTTCTCCCTTAAAAAAGAAAAAATGGCTGGAACGCCTGCCGCTGCTGCTGGCGTTTTTCCTGCCGTTCCTGATCGTGTTCTGCGTCTTCGCCGTCGCCGGCGTTTACCCGTTCGGCAATCGAATGATCCTGGCGCATGACGAATGGCACCAGTATTATCCCTTCTTCTCCGCGTTCCATGAGAAGCTGCTCTCCGGCAGCTCCCTGCAATACACCTGGAACGTCGGCATGGGCACGGGCTACGCGTCCCTCTTTGCCTACTACCTCGCGAGCCCGCTGAACTGGCTGTGCATCCTCGTACCGGCCTCCGCGCTTCTGGAGTTCTTCACCCTGCTGACGATCATTAAGATCGCCTGCGCGGGGCTGTTCATGGCGATGTTCCTGCGTATCGTCTACCGCAAAAACGACCTTTCCATCGCCTTCTTCGGGCTGATGTACGCCTTCTGCGCGTGGGTCTGCGGCTACTACTGGAACAACATCTGGCTGGATACCTTCGCGCTCCTACCGCTTCTGATCGCCGGTACGGTCAGCCTCCTGCGCGACGGCAAATTCCGCCTCTATATCATCGCCCTGGGGCTGTCGCTCTGGTGCAATTACTATATCGCGTACTTCTGCTGCATCTTTGTTCTCCTCACCTTTATCGTCTACTGCATCGTCTGCTGGCAGGGCGTGAAGAACTTCCTGCGGCGTTTCCTGCGGATCGGCATCTGCACGGTGATCGGCGTCGCCCTTGCCGCTGCGCTGCTGATCCCGACGCTCAAGGCGATGCAGATCACGAACTCCGCAAAGAGCAAGGACGTCGCCGTGTTCGGCCTGAACATCGCCAAGGGCGTCAGCGGCACTGTGCCGGAGGGGCAGAGCATTTTCAGCTTCCTGTGGGAGCAGACGCTCCCCGGGATCTGGAGCGCGTCGAGAGAGATCTTTTCCAATCTGATGCCGATGCCCGACGTTACCAAGATGGAGGGCCTGCCGAACGTCTACTGCAGTTTCGCGGCGATCGTCCTGGCGATCTATTTCTGCTGCTGCGGCAAGATCAAACTGCGCGAAAAGCTCTGCAGCGTGCTGCTGCTGTTCTTCCTGCTGCTCAGCTTCATTTCCCGCTATTTGGACTACGTCTGGCACGGCTTCCACTTCCCGAATATGCTGCCGTACCGCTTCAGCTTCCTGTTCTGCTTCGTCCTGATCTGTATGGCGTACCGCGCCTTTACGCTGATGGACAGCTTCAAAAAGTGGTATCTGGCGATCATCGTTCCGGTCGCGGGTCTGTTCATCTGGAACGCCTGGGGATATGAGACGATCGGCAAGAAAAACCTCATTGCGGCGATCGCCGTGCTCGCGGCCATGGTCGCGTTCTTCCTGCTCTACGGAAAGAAGACCTGGCGGCGCATCGTGTCGTTCTGCCTGCTGGCGGCGGTCATTACTACGGAAATGGCGCTCTGCTTCAGCTTCGGCGCCGACAAGGTCGCCTTCACCTCGCGCTCGGACTACCCGAAGGACGGCGCGGCGGTGCAGGCGCTGCTGGATACGGCCGAGATGCAGGAGGACGGCAAGACCCTGTTCTGGCGCACGGAGACGACCAACACCCATACGCTGAACGACGGCGCGCTTAACTATTACAACGGCGTGACGATCTTCACCTCGTCCGCCAATGTCAATTTCAACCGCTTCTCCCGCTCCCTCGGCACCTCGTCGTGGCCCGGGAGCAATCGCTTCCTCTATTACGAGTCCTCGCCGTTCGCCAACGCGATGTGCGGCATCAAATACCTGCTCGACCGCGACGGTCAGTACCGCGACACGCAGTACAACACGCTGGTCGCCACGGAGGGCAATACGAATCTTCTGCGCAACGACTATTTCATCTCCGTCGGCTTCATGACATGTATTGAATTTGAGGACTTCGTCGCGGAGGAGCAGAAGTACAATCCGATCTGGGAGCAGAACGACATGTTCGTTCTGGCGACCGGCGTGCATGAGTCGCTGTACGTGCCCGTGCAGTATTCGGAGCTGCGCCATTCGGATGAGAACGTGACACTGGAGGCGGGCGGCACGTCCGGCACGCAATATTCCTACAACTGCAACGGCGCGTCGGGACGCTCCAGCCTCAGCGTGGTCTACCGCGCGGAGACGGACGGCCTGTACTGCGCGACGACGAAATTCGACAACGTCAGCACGGTGTCCGTCTACCACAACGGCAATTACCTGTTTGAGCGCAACATCAAGGCGCGCAGCTTGTTCAGCCTCGGCTGGTGCTCTGCGGGCGACGAGATCACCCTGGTCTACTTCGTGGACGCGGGCAGAGCGGGGACCTTCTCTCTGGATGTCGAGCTGATGGACGACTACGCGTTCCGCCGCGGTTGGGCGGAGCTTGCCGATGAGCCCTGGGAGCTGACGAAGGTGAGAGACAACGAGCTTTCCGGCGTGATCTATGCGCAGCGCGACGGCCTGTTCTATACTTCGGTCCCGTATGAGCCGGGCTGGACGGCGACCGTGGACGGCGAGAAAGTGGAGCTTGCGGCGACCTTCGATCCGTCGAATCCCTCCGTCAAGCTGACGGACGCGGTGATCGCCTTCCCGCTCACCGCGGGCATGCATACGATCACCCTGCGCTACCGTACGCCGGGACTGACCGTCGGCTGCCTCATCTCCGCGGCGGCGCTGATCGGCTTCGGCGCGCTGATCTGGCTGCGCCGAAAGAAAGAATTCATTCTCTTCCCGGATCCTCCGAAGGAGGAAACGGAAACAGTACCCGCCGAGAAATAGGAAAGATAAGATAGCGCAAGCTGAGAAGAACGGTTCTCGTAACTCGTTCTTCTCAGCTTGTTGTTTTGTCAATATGATGAATTAACGGATGCGCCGTCAGGCGCAATTCATTTCCGGCGCGAATGATTCGCGTCGGAGCGATCTAAACGTGGATCGGCGCCTTGCTGGTCACGGAATACTCCGTCACGCCGCGCACCGTCTCGCCGTCGATCTGCAGGGCGGTCGGACGGTCGAATCTGACCGTGATCTCGTGGCCGACGAACGATTTGCACATCTCGGTGCGCTTGACGTGCTCGCCCTTGGAGATGGACGGGAAGACGAGCAGGGTCTTGAACTTGCCGGAGCCGTGGAGGACGGCGACCGTGACCGTGCGCTCCGCGTTCAGGCGATCCTGCTTCGGGGCGATCATCAGGCCGCCGCCGTAGAAGCGGCCGTTCATCGTCGGCGCGAGCCAGACCTTCTTGAAGCGGTACTCTTTGCCGTCCACGGTGATGACGGCGTTCGTCGGCTTGAAGTGGAAGAGCAGACCCTTGATGGCGATCGCGGAGTAGTTGACGGGTTTGTCCGACTTCGTGCGCTGTTCGTCGCCGACCTCGCAGCAGTAGCCGTCGATGCCGTAGCCGACGCCGTTGAGGAAGCGGCGGGTCCTGCCGTTCACCGTGACGGTCGGCAGATCGCGGAGATATTTCTTGATGGAGAACGGCGGCTCGCCGACTTTTCTGCCCAGATCGTTCAGGAAATCGTTGCCCGTGCCGACGGCGTAGTAGAGGATGTCGTTCGGGATATCCAGCCCCTCCGTCTCGTTGACGAAGCGGTTGATCGTGCCGTCGCCGCCGGTCAGGATCACGCCGTCCTCGGGAGCGATCCCCGCGAAGAACGCGGCGTAGCCGTCCAGCTCGGTGATGTCGTGGAATTTGAGCTCTGCGCCGTCGATCTTCAGCTTCTTCGCTTCTTCCGCGCCTGCGCCGTTGCCGGCAAGGGGATTGCAGAGAACGTGATATGTCATTTTAGATACCTTCCTTATGATTTTTTTTTCATTATACACCCTGTCGCATTTTGTCGCAACAGGAAAATGATTTGACAGCGGAAAATCGAGCCGTTATACTGTCTGTGAGGTGAGAACGATGGACAAGGCGACCCTGCGGCGCGAACTGCGGGAAAAGCGGCGCGCGCTGAGCGCGGAGGAGATCGAAACGGCGTCGACCGCGCTGGCGGAACGGCTCTTTGCCCATCCGCTGTACCGCGCGGCAAAGACTGTCTACGTCTATCTGAGCGCCAATCATGAGGTGCGGACGGACGGGATCGCCGCGCGGGCGCGGCAGGACGGCAAGCGCGTTGCCGCGCCGAAGGTCTGCGGAAATGAACTGCGTTTTTTCTTCATCGAAGAAGATGCGCTGCTCCTGCCGGGCAGTTTCGGCATATTGGAGCCTGTGGACGGAGCGGAAGCGGACGATCCGACCGCGCTGGTCCTGCTCCCGGGACTGGCGTTCGACCGCTTAGGCTGCCGCCTCGGCTACGGCGGCGGCTACTACGACCGCTTCCTCGCCCGCGAGCCCATGCACCCGACCGTCGCGCTGTGCTACGGCTTCCAGCTCCTCGACCGCCTCCCGACCGAGCCACATGATATCCCCGCCGACGCGGTGCTCGCCGCGGAATAAGTAGAAAACAATACTTGACAAATGCGGTTTATCGGAGTAAACTACAGGTAGAGTTTACTCCGATAAACCATTCTTTGGAGGTGTGCCGCATGGTCGATCTGGAACTCGGCGCGGTGCAGGAGCGGTTCGCGGCGCTCGTATGGACGAACGAGCCCGTCAGCTCGGGCGAGCTGGTCAAGATCTGCGAACGGGAATTGCATTGGAAAAAGCCGACCACCTACACGGTACTGCGGAAGCTCTGCGAAAAGGGGCTGCTGCAGAATGAGAACGGGATCGTGACCTCGCGCGTCTCGCGGGAGGCGTTCTGCTCCGCGAAGAGCGAGCAGATCGTTTCGGAGTCCTTCGAGGGCTCGCTGCCCGCCTTTGTCGCGGCGTTCATCTCGCACAAGCGGCTGACGGCGCAGGAGGCGGAGGAGATCCAGAAGATGATCGATGCCTTCCGTAGGGAGGAAACGCCATGAGCGCGGTCTTCCTCAAACTCCTGAACATGAGCATCACGGCGAGCTGGCTGCTCCTCGCGGTCTTCGCCGCGCGGCTGCTTTTGAAGAAAGCGCCGCGGTGGATCGCCTGCCTGCTCTGGGCGCTTGCGGCGCTGCGCCTGCTTCTGCCGTTCTCCCTGAAAAGCACATTCAGCCTGATCCCGAGCGCGGAAACGGTGCCCGCGGACATCGCCGTCTCTCCCGCGCCCGCGATCCACACCGGGATCAGCGTCTTCAACAGCGCGGTCAATCCGATCATTTCGGAGACCTTCGCGCCGGAACCGGCGGCGAGCGTCAATCCGCTGCAGACCGTCCTTCTCGTCGCTTCCGTTGTCTGGGCGGTCGGGGTCGCCGCGATGCTCCTTTACGCGCTGATCAGCTTCCTGCGGCTGCGGAAAACCGTCGCGGCCGCCGTGCCGGTCGGCAAGCGGATCCTGCTCTGCGACGAGGTCAAAACGCCCTTCATTCTGGGCGTGTTCCGTCCGAAGATCTGTCTGCCTTCCTCCATGCGCGGGGAGACGCTGGACTGCGTGATCGCCCACGAGACGGCGCACCTGCAGCGGCGGGATCACTGGTGGAAGCCCCTCGGCTTCCTGCTGCTGAGCGTCTACTGGTTCAACCCGCTGTGCTGGATCGCGTATATCCTGCTCTGCCGGGACATCGAGACGGCCTGCGACGAAAAGGTGATCCGCGACATGGATCACGACCGCAAGGCGGCGTATTCGCAGGCGCTGCTGGATTGCAGTATGCAGAGAAAAAGCATTACCGCCTGCCCGCTCGCGTTCGGCGAGGCCGGGGTGAAGCAGCGCGTCAAGGGCATTCTGAATTACAAAAAGCCCGCCTTCTGGATCATCCTGATCGCCGTCGTGGTCTGCGTCGTGATTGCCGTCTGCCTGCTGACCGACCCGCGCTCGGAGGAATCACCAGCGGAACAGGAACTATCTGCGGCGCTGCAGCCGTTCACGGACGCGCTGAATCAGCCGGATATGGGCGGCATGACCATGACGGGATACCACAAGAATCCCATGATCGCGGACGGCCGCGCCTTTTCGCCGGAGGATCTGATCGCCTTCATCGAAAAGGACGAGTCGTATGGCGACGTTATCTATCTTGATAACGACGAACTGCAGCAGCACAAGACGCTCTTGAGCCAAATCCGGCCGGAGAACTTCGTTCTTGAGCAGGCTTCTCGCGGGAGCATGGACGTCAATGACTATCTTGTTTTCGAGTCGAAAGACCACGAAAAACTGCTGGAGATCACATGTTTCGGCTTTTCTGAGGAGACGAGGGTAGTGCAAGGGATGGAAGTGCCCTATACGCTGTTTCTGAACGGCGTTGAAGTCAAGCTGGACGATGATAATTGGGATATTATTTGCGAGCTCCTTGAAGACAAGCTCGCGAAAAACGAGAACCAAGAAGCGACGCAGGAAACGGAGGAAGCCCCCACTATATTCGGGAATTTCGACCAGTTTCTGCCGTACTACTCGATCGCAACCGACGGGTACGATGATTACTTCGATTACTTCGGTTATCACTGCGATCTCACAGGCGACGGCGTGCCGGAGCGGTGCGTATCGGTCTGGGAGGGCTCCGGCATCGTGTATGAGTGGATCCAAGTGTATGACGAAGTGACCGGCGCGACCTATGAACTGAACGACTGGGGCAGGTATGACTACCGGCTCTATGAACAAAACGGCGAACTGCTCGTGGAAAAGCGGAGATTCAGCGGGTGGCCGATAGATGGAGAGCTGCTTGCGATCGGCAGACTGGAGCTGGACGGAAAAGAACTGCGCTTTGTCCCGATCTCGTTGGAATGGGATCAAAACGTGATGGAACTGCTTACGCACGTCTATTCCGACGACAAGCTGACGGAGATTTCACAGTTCAAAGGAACGCTTACGGAGCTGGGGCAGACCTGGCCGGTCGAATGCCTGCGGGAAACGCCGTTCACGCAATATGCGGTTTACCGAAGCGAAAACGACCTTGTGTTCCTGTATTTTGATGGGAATGGCAATCTGTTGGGACGGCCCGACAGGGGGCATATGGCGCATTCCTCCGAGGAATTCAAGGCGCTCCGGGTCGGCGATACGCTGGACGACGTCATGGCGTTCGACCCCGACGGCTCCTATTATTGGCTGTATACCGGCATTCAGCCCCCTCCCGTATCCGTGCACTGCACGACGGACGGCTGTATCATTTCGATCGAGTACGACAATGAGAACGTCATAACAAAGATCGAGATCCGCATGATTTAGCGCGGCACAACGCAAAAATGCAGCCAGCCTGTCATTCCCCGCCGATGAAATCGGCGAGGGAATCTGTCCGTCGCAAGTATGTGACTTGTATCGTATTGTGGAAAAACATCCGATTCTGATAGGGACAGATTGCCCGACAAGCGGGCAATGACACGATATAAGGGAATGTATGGAAAAATGAAAGGCGGCGCTTCGCAACGAAGCGCCGCCTTCTGTGTTTCTGAATCTTACAGCATCTTTCCGGCGAGGCAGACGGCCTTGCGGTTGAGCTCCGCGTCGCAGAGCACGAAGTCGGCGATCTTGCCGTCGGCGATCGAGCCGACGACTTTCAGACAGCCGAGCTGTCGCGCGGGGTTGTAGGTCGCGGCGCGGATCGCGTCCTCCCGCGAGATGCCGAAGGACATCGCGCGCCGCATGCACTCGAACAGGTTCGTCGCGGAGCCCGCGATCGTGCCGTCCGCGAGACGGGCAATGCCGTCCTTTAGGAAGACCTGCTGGCCGCCGAGCTCGTACTCGCCGTCGGGCATGCCGCAGCAGCGCAGGGAGTCGGAGATCAGCACCATGCGCGCCGCGCCGAAGATGCGGAACGCCAGCCGCACCGAGGCGGGATGGACGTGCTGGCCGTCGGAGATCAGCTCCGCGCTGACCGTTTCGGCCTCTGCGGCGGCGGCGATCACGCCGGGCTTGCGGTGGTGGATGGATGGCATGGCGTTGTAAAGGTGGGTCAGGTGCGTCACGCCCGCGGCGATGCCTTTGCGGGCGGCGTCGTAGTCCGCGTCGGTGTGGGCGATCGAGACGGTGCAGAGCTCTTTCGCCTTGCGGATGAACTCGACGGAGCCGTCCAGCTCCGGCGCGACGTCCACGATCCGCACCAGACCGCCGCAGCCGTCGTAAAGCGCCTTGAACGCTTCAAAATCGGGGTTGCGGAGGTATGCGCCGTTCTGCGCGCCCTTTTTCTTTTCGGAGAAGAAGGGCCCCTCCATCTGGATGCCGCGCAGGGCCGCGCCGTCCGCGTCACGGTCGTCCGCGTAGGCGCGCGCCGTGGCGAACGCGGCGGCGAGCGTCTCGTAGGGGAGAGTCATCGAGGCGGGAGCAAAGGAGGTCACGCCGTTCTTCGCCAGATATTTCGCCATTTTCCGCACGCCTTCGAGCTTGCCGTCGGAGAAGTCCGCGCCGGAATTGCCGTGGGTGTGCACGTCGATCAGGCCGGGGATGACGTAGGCGCCGCCGAGGTCGACCGCGTCGGGCGCGGCCTCGCCGAGCACATTGCAGAACCGTCCGTCCTCAACGGAGAAGCTGCCCTGCGCGAAGCGGAACTGTTCGGTATAGATCCATGCGTTCTTGTAATTCATTGTATTGATTCCTTTCAAACAAACGGCATTCCGGAGCGGAATGCCGTTTGCTGTTATTTCTTCTTTGCTTCGGGCAGGCTGGCCGCGGCGACGGACTGGCCGACGCGGCGGGTCTTCTCGTCCGGGAGCATGACGCGCACTTTCTCCGCGAGCTCCGGATATTCCTCCCGCATGATCTTCAGGCAGCTGTCCAGCACGATGCTGCCGCCGACGCCGGACATGACGCGTCCGAGGACGATCATGTGGTGCACGTCGTAGAAGCGGCAATAGAGCTTCATCGTGTGCGCGAGGTAGGCGCCGATCGAGGCGAATACCTTTCTTGCGCGCGCGTCGCCCTTTTCCACGAGCGACTGCACCGCCTTGAGCTTCTCGGCCGGGGTCAGGCTGTCGTCGAGGGCGATGCCCGCCTTCGGCGCGAGTTTGATGACCGCGTCCTGCGAGAAGTATTTGCAGCCGACGCCGATGTCCGTGGACCATTCGTCCGCCATCGCGCCCTCAAACAGGTCGACCGGCGCGAAGGCGAGCTCGTTGAGCCAGCCGAGGACGTTGCCGTCCGCGTCGACGTAGCCGACCGCCTCGCTCGTGCCCATTGCCATGCCCATGACGGAGCCGACCTCCATGCCCATCGCGCCCGCGAGGGCGGTCACGTCGCCGTCGTTCGCGACGACGATGGGAACGTCGCCGATTTCCAAGGCGGCGCGGTCATAGATGGACTTGACGAGATCGCGCTTTTCGCGCGGGACTTTGATGAACAGGGAGGAGACCATCGGGCTGTTGCCGATGAAAACGCCGGCGGAGGAGACGCCGATGCCGTCCACGCGCGGCATTTTGGAGGCCGCGGTCTTGAACGCGGCGACGATGCCGTCGAAGTGGTACTGCGGGTCGGATTCCGTCTTCGGATGCCAGACGACTTCCTCGGAATAGACGGTCTTGCCGTCGATCACGGCGGACACTTTGCGATCCGAGCCGCCCGCGTCGAAGCCGATGCGGCAGCCTTCCATGTGACCGCCGATGTGCACGGCGGCCTCGTTCGCCTTGGGGCAGTCATCCAATTTGCAGTCGACGACCTCAAAGGGAACTTCGTAAACGTCTTGCATGAACTGGACGTCGAATCTGCGCTCGCCCTCGAGGGTGTAGGCCTTCTTAAGGCGCTGCGCCAGCGCGCTGTTGCCGCAGATGTAGATGCGGAAGCCGCCGATCGACCACAGCAGGAACTTGACGTAGCGCTCGACGTAGCGGTAGTCCGCCTCGGCGAGCTCCGGCGTGCCGTGGATCTTCGTGTGGTGGACGGAGATCTTGCCCTTGTCGCGCTCGATGGCGATGGTCAGCGGCTGGGTTGCGCCCTTTTCATAGGCGTCGATCCACACGCCGAAGGGAATGAAATCCTTGTCAAGCTCCGGCAGGTTCTTGACCTTATAGACGATGCCGAGATAATTCAGCGGCCGCTCCTTCGCCTTCGCCGCTTCCTCCGCGACGATTTTCTGCATGTCGTCCCACTTCTTCTCCATGTCGGCGACCAGCTTGAGCTGGGTGCGGGCGCGGACGAGATTGTGCTCGGGATAGGCGACCTTGAAATAGCGGTCGCCGTCGAGGTAGTCCGTCAGGAAGCGGACGGCCAGCTCCAGCGTGATGATCTTCGCGCCGAGCGGCAGAAGCTCCGTCTCCTTCTCGGTCAGGCTGCGGCAGGCGGTCAGGTAGCCGCGCGTATAGACGCGGAAGAGCTCGAGGTTGAGCTCCATCTTCTCCACGTCCGGCTCGTCCTCGGCTGCGGTCGCCGCGCCGAAACGGATGGAGTCGCCGAAGTCGTACAGGGAGGAGCCGGGCATGACCGTGTCGAGGTCGAGGACGCACATCGCCTTACGGGTCTTCGCGTCCAGCAGGACGTTGTTCAGCTTGGTGTCGTTGTGCGTCACGCGCAGAGGCAGCTCGCCGGATTCCAGCAGGCGCACCAGTGTGCCGGCTTCCTTTTCGCGCTCCATGATGAAGGCGATCTCGTCGCGGACGGAGAGCGCACGGTGGACGCGGTCGGCGTCCAGCGCCTTGCGGAACTGGCGGTAGCGGTTGACGGTGTTGTGGAACATCGGGATCGTCTCGTGCAGGGTCTGCGCGGGGAAGTCGCCCAGCAGCTCCTGAAAGCGGCCGAAGGCGATCGCGCTCTCATAGAAATCCTTGTCGGATTCCGGCGCTTCGAGGCAGATGCCGTCCGCGAACTCGTAGCAGCGCCAGTATTCGCCGTCCTCGTCCACGCAGTAGTATGTACCCTCGTCGGAGAGAATAAAGTTGAGCGTTTCGCTCGGATCGCTGACGCGGCTGCGCAGGTATTCCGTCACCGCGCCGACATTCTCCATGACCGCTTTCGGATCGGAGAAAACGTACTTGTTGATGCGCTGCAGGATATAGACGTGCTTGTCGTCGGTCTGCACGCGGTAGGTGCTGTTGATATGGCCGGAGCCGAATTCGCTGATGATGACCGGCGTTCCGGTGATCCGGAAATGCCTGATCGCGGCTTCCGGCGTCAGTTTATGGTTCAAAGAGATCATCCTCTCAGTGGTTTCTTCATCCTATGAAGGCGGCGGGAAAACGTTCCCGCGCGCACATTATTCTATATACTACAACATTTTTATCAAAATAGCAAGCAAATTTTCCATTTTTTGCAGTTTTCTGTTTTGACAACTATTACAATTAAAAAGCCCGGCTCTCACGAGCCGGGGGTATATCAAGATGAAGCAAGTATTAGTTGTCATTGCCCGGCTTGTCCGGGCAATCTGTCCCTACCGAAATTGAAAACTTCTTCGTATTACGATACATTCCCCAAACCTGCAACGGACGGATTCCCTGCCTGACTTTGTCAGGCGGGAATGACAGGTATGGGAGACTTTTGCGTTATCCGCCGATCACACCGGATTTCAGCAGAAGCACCAGGAGCGAGCCTTCGGCGGCGAAGTACAGGACGGTCGACGGGATGAGACAGTCGACGGCCAGCTTCGTATCCTTGCCGTACTGCTTCGACCACAGAACGGCGGTGATCGGAGCGGGACTGCCGGCAAGAATGGCGAGGATGCAGGCGGTTTTGAACGGCAGAATAAAATACAGCACGCCGAAGACGATGCAGGGCAGCGCGAGCACCTTCCAGAGGGAATAGAGGATCGCCGCCTTGCTTCGGATCCAGCCGAACAGCCCGTAGCGGCAGATCAGCATACCGATGAACAGCAGGGCGATCGGCGAAACGGAAGCCGCCACGCCCTCGAACGTGTAGCGCACGAAGCCCGGCAGCTCCGCGGAGAAGACGGAGCAGAGAATACCCGCGGCCACGGCGATCAGATTCGGCGTGAGCAGTACTTTTTTGACGATGTCCCTGCGGCTGCCGCCGGTCGAGCCGATGAAGATCTGATGATGCACGCCCCAGATCAAGAAATCCATGACCGCGCCGTGGATGAAGACGATGGACATCTCGCTCTTCGCCAGAAACAGGCTCAGCAGGGGAATGCAGACGAACGAGTTGTTGCCGACGCCGCTGAGATAGCGCAGAATGGGCCGCCGGCCCTCCTCGACGTTCCGCAGCAGCGGGATGGAAATCAGGAACGGCGTCAGACTGAACGCCAGCGTGGCGATCACGGTCGGAATGCCGTAGCCGATCAGCTCATGGATGTCCGTGTCCGCGAAGTTGATGAACAGCATCGCGGGGAAGCAGACGTTCAGCAGGAGCTTCGGCAGCACGTCGGTCGCGCTTTCGGGCACGAGCCTGCCCTTCATGGCAAGGTAGCCGACGGCGATGACGATCAGGAAAAACAAAAATCCGTTGAATTGCATATCTCTTTCACCTTCAAGCCTATCTTACCGCGAGCAGGCGGGCAAGTCAAGCGGAGAATGCGGAATGGGGAATGCGCAATGCGCAATGCGCAATGCTCAATGCTCAATGTTCCACAACCGTTGTGTCATTGCCCGACTTGCTCGGGCAATCCGTCCGTTCCGATACGGGATGCTTTTCCGTAATGCGGCGTACGCACCATACCTGCGACGGTTAGATTGCCGCGTAAAGCGGGCAATGACAGGGTTGAGAAGCGTGATTACCGTTCGACGAAATTTGCAAAAAACGGTATTGACAAACGGCGGGGAATGTGCGTATAATACAGAAAACCGCAGATGACGAGTGAGTATGTCCGCAGCGGAACGCACAGAGAGCCGCCGATGGTGGGAACGCGGCAGGGAAGTACGGACAGAATGGGCGTCGGAGGGCGAGCTGAATTTCAGTAGGCGAGACGGAGCGACTCTTCGTTACCAAAGTCGGCGTATGCAAGTACGCATAAGTGGGCGCGTCGCGCCAAGCCGGGTGGCACCGCAGGAATTATCATCCTGTCCCAGCAAACAATACTGGGACAGGATTTTTGTATCCTCTCCCGAAAAAACGAAAGGAGAAAACACCATGGAGATCCCGTACAAAATCTATCTCGAAGAATCGGAGATGCCGAAGGCATGGTACAACGTCCGTGCCGACATGAAGAACAAGCCCGCGCCCCTGCTGAATCCCGGGACGGGGAAGCCCATGACGATCGACGAGCTGTCGCAGGTCTTCTGCCGCGAGCTTGCCGAGCAGGAGCTGGACACCGAAAACGCGTTCATCCCCATCCCGCAGGAGATCCGCGACTTCTACAAAATGTACCGTCCGTCGCCGCTGGTGCGGGCGTACTGTCTGGAGAAGAAGCTCGGCACGCCGGCGCACATCTACTACAAGTTCGAGGGAAACAACACCTCCGGCAGTCACAAGCTGAACTCCGCGATCGCGCAGGCGTACTACGCGAAGAAGCAGGGCCTCAAGGGCGTGACGACCGAGACCGGCGCGGGCCAGTGGGGCACGGCGCTGTCCATGGCGTGCTCGTACTTTGAGCTGGACTGCCAGGTCTTCATGGTCAAGGTGTCCTACGAGCAGAAGCCCTTCCGCCGCGAGGTCATGCGCACCTACGGCGCGTCCGTCACCCCGTCGCCGTCCATGACGACGGAGATCGGCAAGAAGATCAACGCCGAATTCCCCGGTACCACCGGCTCCCTCGGCTGCGCGATCTCCGAGGCGGTCGAGATGGCGGTCAAGCAGGACGGCTACCGCTACGTGCTCGGCAGCGTCCTGTCGCAGGTCCTGCTCCACCAGTCGGTCATCGGCCTGGAGACCAAGGCGGCGATGGATAAGTACAATATCAAGCCCGATATCATCATCGGCTGCGCCGGCGGCGGCTCCAACCTCGGCGGTCTGATCGCGCCCTTCGTCGGCCAGAAGCTCCGCGGCGAAGCGGATATGCGCATCATCGCGGTCGAGCCCGCGTCCTGCCCGAGCCTGACCCGCGGCAAGTACGCCTACGACTTCTGCGACACCGGCATGGTCTGCCCGCTCGCGAAGATGTATACGCTGGGCAGCTCGTTCATCCCCTCCGCAAACCACGCGGGCGGCCTGCGCTACCACGGCATGAGCAGCGTCGTCTCCCAGCTCTACGACGACGGCTATCTCGAGGCGAGGAGCGTCGAGCAGACCTCGGTCTTCGAGGCGGCGACGGAGTTCGCCCGCGTCGAGGGCATCCTCCCCGCGCCGGAGAGCAGCCACGCGATCCGCGTCGCGATCGACGAGGCGCTCAAGTGCAAACAGACCGGCGAAGCGAAGAACATCGTCTTCGGCCTGACCGGCACCGGCTATTTTGACCTCGTTGCTTATCAGAAGTACAACGACGGCGAGATGGGCGACTTCATCCCCACGGACGAGGACATCGCGAAGAGTTTGGCGCTGCTGCCGAAGATTTAATTCGTACAAGAAAGAAGGGTGTGCGTCATGCACACCCTTCTTTTTTACGCTGTTACGCGCCCTGCGAGACGGTGTAGAGGGAATAGAAGTAGCCCTTCTGCGCCATCAGTTCGTCGAAGGTGCCGCGCTCCGTGACACTGCCGTTCTTCAGCGCGAACAGGCAGGTAGCCCGGCGCAGGATATTCTCGTCGAGGTCGTGCGTGACGATCACGCGGGTGAAGCCGTCGAGCTTCAAGATCGCGTCGAGCACGCCGAAGGAGGTCTCGTTATCGAGCGAGGCCGTCGCCTCGTCCACGAACAGCACCGGCGTCTTGCGCAGCAGCGCTCTGGCGATCGAAATCCGCTGGCGTTCGCCGCCGGAGAGGCCGGAGCCGTTCTCGCCGCACAGATAGTCCGCGCCCTTCTCGTCGATGAGTTTGGAAAGACCGGACAGGCGCACCGCGCGTTCGATCTCCTCCTCGGGGAAGTCGGAGAACATCGTGATATTGTTGCGGATGGTGCTGTTGAAGACGAACACGTTCTGCTGGATGATCGAGACGAGGTCGTACAGCGAGCTCGGAGAGATGGTCTTGAGCTCTTTGCCGTCGTAGAGGATCTCGCCCTGATACTTGCGCGAGGAGGCCATGAGCAGATTCAGGAGGGTCGATTTGCCGCTGCCGGAGCCGCCGACCAGCGCGTAGCAGCCGCCGGCGCGGATGTCCATATCCATGCCGTTCAGCACGGGCTTGGCTTCCTCGTAGGCAAATGCGAGATCCTTGACCTGAATGCCGCCTTCAAGCTGCGGCGCGATGTGCTCGCCCTCGTCGGGGATATTCTGATGGAGCGCCTGCGCCAGCTTGTCGATGAGACCGTAGGCAGATTTTTTCCCGGCGTAATACATCGGGAAGACCCGGATCGGTTCGAGAACGTAGTTCAGAAGCTGCACGAAGACGATGGCGGTGCCGGCGGTGATGCCGCCTCTGCCGGAGAGCGCGAGCGCCGCCGCGACGAAGAACACGCCGAACTGCAGCACGCCGCCCGCAAGCCCGGAGGCATAGGAGACGTGAAGCTTGACCTGCTCGCGCGTCTTTGCCGCTTCCGCGACGCTGTTGTTGCTCCCGTCGTGGATGCCGGAGATGCTCTTCTCCGCCTTGAAGCTCTTGATCACCGCAAAGCCGGAGAGCACGTCCTTAAGCATGGCGGTGTAGCTTTCTTTCTTGTCGGAGACGTTCTTTTCCGCCACGGCAGTCTTGTTGCCGAGCACGATGGAAACGATCACAGGCACCAGGGAGAAGCCGATCGCGATCAGCGTCAGCAGCGGGCTGTACCACAGCATCAGCCCCAGCGCGCCGACGAAGGTGATGCCGACCTGGATCGCGTTTTGCAGCAGCTTGATGTAATCCTGCTCAATGGTGTTCGCGTCGTTGGACAGGGCGGAGAGATAGCGCGCGCTGTTCTCGCCGGAGAACGCCTGAATGCCCTTTTCCAGCAGCCGGTCAAAGGCGTATTTCCGGTACTGCTGCATTGCCTGCGCGCGGAATCTGGACAGAAACACTTTATCCAGCATCCAAGCGATCAGCAGCAGCGCGAAGCCGACGCCCGCGACAAGGAGCATCGTGCGAAAGCCGATGTCCGTGTCGCCGGAGATCAGATCGGAAATTCCCTTGATCGTCCACGAGATGACGAGATTCGACACCGCGCCGAGAAACGCCGCAAGCACGGTCATCACGAGGTTGAATTTGTTTTTGCGGAAGAGTTCTTTGACGAACGGACGCCGCAGCGCCTTCAATTCTTTCTTATTCATCGGTTTCTTTCTCCTTAACTTCTTTCCACAGCACGGCAAACGCTTCGCTTTCAGATTCGTTTACGACGTTTTCGACGGCGTCCGCCGCCGTCGCGCCGATGTCGTCATGCGCGCTTGCGCCTTCGATGCGGGAGATGAAGCGGACGTCGGTCTCGTCGTAGCTCGGAGACGCGTCGAAGAACGCCGCCAGTTCTTTTGCTTTCAACAGGGAGGCGCGCGCCGCGTCCTCCCGCCCGGACGCAAACTGCACGTAGGCGAGGGCGGCGAGAAACGCGCTGCCGACCTTGTCGAGGAGATTCGGCTTATTCTCCCTGCGCAGTCCGGCAAAGAAGCCGATCCCCAGGGCGAGGATCCCTTCGGCGGACGCATAGTCGCCGCGGGATAAGTAGACGTACATGTAGCCGGTGATCAGATCGCACAGTTCGGAGACGATCTTCGCCAACGATTCGGACAGAAACGGCACTGCCTCCTCCGCGCGCTCGGACATGGCGAGAACATGACCGATGTCGTGATTGTAAAGCCCGCCGGCGTTATTGGCCTTCCAAAGCTCGATCGCCTTGTCCGTTTCTCCCAGTCCGAGATACGTCTGCGCGATCTTTCCGTACAGGGTCTGCTCGCTGATCTCGGGGTCGGTATTCTGCGGCAGCAGCAAACGCGCCTGTTCCAGAAGCTCCAACGCGCGCCGCAGCAGGTCTTTGTCGCCGCTTTCGATGCCGAACGCGCGGCAGATCGCGGCGCTTTCGTAGACGATCCGGAAGGAATGGGGGTATTTTTTCAGCGCCTTTTCTGCCTCCGAAAGCCCTTCCCGATCCTTTTTGCGGCGGTATTCCCGCAGGCGCGTCACCGTTGCGTCAAGGCGGTTGTCCTTGATCTCATAACCGAGCAGCACGTCGACCGACGTGTCGAAAAAGTCCGCCATCTGCACGATCAGCTCTAAATCCGGCACGGACAGCTTCGCCTCCCACTTGTAGACGGCGCCCGCCGTCACGCCCAGCACTTCGGAGAGCTGCTCCTGCGTCAGCGACCGTTCTTTGCGGAATCTGCGGATGTTCTCCGCTAACTTCATTTCCATGTGGTTGCCCCCTCGTTTGATCTTCTGCCGTCATTATAACACGGGAAAATGCAGAATGGAACAGACAATTCATACGAATACGATATTAATTTATATACTGACAGTATAATTTTTGCTCATAAAAGGACGGCGGAGTTGTACTCCGCCGTCCTTCGCTTCAGAAGCACTTTTCTTTGCGTTTCTTGCGGCAGTGGTCGATGTTCCCGCATTTGTAGCAGACCTCGTTGTCGCAGATCCCGTCGCGGAAGAACGAAACGATATTGCTTGCAGTGGTATCCGCGATGTTTTGCAGAGCCTCCTGCGTCAGAAACGCCTGATGGGAGGTGACGATGACGTTCGGCATGGAGATCAGCCGAGCCAGCGTATCGTCCTCGACGATGTGACCGGAGAAATCCTCGAAGAAAAGATCGGACTCCTCCTCGTACACGTCCAGACAGGCCGCGCCGACCTTGCGCGCCTTGATGCCCTCGAGCAGCGCCTCGGCGTCGATCAACGCGCCGCGCGAGGTGTTGATGAGATACACGCCCTTCTTCATCTGCGCGATCGCGTCCGCGTTGATCAGGTGATAGGTGTCCTCGGTCAGCGGGCAGTGGAGGGAAATGAAGTCGCTGCGCGCAAAGAGTTCTTCGAGCGAAACGTAGTCGATCCCCGCGTTTTCCGCAGGAAACTTGTCGTAGGCGATCACCTGCATCCCGAAGCCGCGGCAGATGTCGATGAAGACTCTGCCGATCTTGCCCGTGCCGATCACGCCGACGGTCTTACCGTGCAGATCTACGCCGGTCAGCCCGTCCAGGCGGAAGTTAAAGTCCTTCGTGCGGATATACGCCTTGTGGATGCGGCGGTTGCAGGTCAGAAGCAGCGCCATCGCGTGCTCCGCGACTGCGTAGGGCGAGTAGGCGGGCACGCGGACGACGTGGATTCTCCCAAAGCAGTGCTGCAGATCGATGTTGTTAAAGCCTGCGCAGCGCAGGGCGATCAGACGGACGCCGCAGGCGGACAGGCGGTCGATCACGGCGGCGTTCACCGTGTCGTTGACGAAGACGCAGACGCCGTCGAAGCCGTTTGCCAGGTTTGCCGTGTCCTCGGTCAGCTTCGTTTCAAAAAACTTGAAGGTTATGCCGTATGCCGCGCCGCATTCCTCAAAATGAGGGATGTCGTAGGGCTTGGCGTCGAAAAAAGCAATCTTCATACGTTCCTCATTTCAGGAGCATTTCTCCGGCTTTGTAGATGTCGCCCGCGCCGACGGTGAGGATGATGTCGCCCTCGCGGGCGATGGACTTCAGATAGGCCGCGACCTCCGGCAGGGTCTCGAAGTAGATCGCGCCGTCGATCTTCGCGGCGAGGTCCGCCGAGGAGATGCCGACCTTGTTGCTCTCCCGCGCGGCGTAGATCTCCGCCAGCACCGCCACGTCCACGCGCTTTAGCTGCTCCACGAAGTCGTCGAACAGCGCCTTGGTGCGGGTGTAGGTGTGCGGCTGGAAGGCGAGGATGATCCGCCGGAAGCCCATGGTCTTGACCGCGTCGATCAGGGATTTCAGCTCGCCCGGATGGTGGGCGTAGTCGTCGTAGACCTCCGCGCCGTTGTAGGTGCCCTTGTGCTCCATGCGGCGTCCCGCGCCGTAGAAGGAGGCGAGGCCGCGGGTGACCGCCTCGCCGTCCACGCTCATCACGTAAGCGGCCGCGGCCGCGGCGAGCGCGTTGTAGACGTTGTGCCTGCCGTAGACGTTCAGCTCCACGTGGCAGTAGGGCTTGCCGAAGCAGATCACGTCGAACGAGCGCATGTCCTCGGACAGGTTTTCCGCGTGAATATCGTTTTTCGGGTCGATGCCGAAGGAGATATAGTGCAGATCGGAAAGGGTATGGACGGTGTTCTCGTCGTCGCCGTTGGCGATGACGCAGCCCGTGCGCGGCACGAGCCCCGCGAACTTGCGGAAGGAACGCTCGACCGCCTCTAAATCCTTGAAATAGTCCAGATGATCCGCCTCGATGTTGTTGACGATCGCGACGGTCGGGTAGAAGTTCAGGAAGGAGTCGCAGTATTCGCAGCTCTCCATGATGACAGTGTCGCCGCTGCCAACGCGGTGCCCCGCGTGCAGGAGCGGCAGATAGCCGCCGAGCATGACGGTCGGATCGCGCTGCGCTTCCATGAAGATGTGCGTGATCATGGAGGTGGTGGTCGTCTTGCCGTGAGTGCCGGAGATGCAGATCGCGTTTTTGTATTCGCGCATGATCAGGCCCCACGCCTGCGCGCGCTCAAAAACGGGGATGCCCAGCGCGCGGGCGGCGGCGATCTCCGGGTTGTCGTTGTGCGCCGCGGCGGTGCGGATGATGCAGTCCGCGCCCTCGATGTTTTTCGCGTTGTGACCGATGTGCACCTCGATGCCCTTGGCGATCAGCTCGTCGGTCGAGACGGACGAGTTCATGTCCGAGCCGGTCACGGTCATGCCCATGCCGCGTAGGACGAGGCCGAGCGGCCGCATGGAAACGCCGCCGATGCCGATCAGATGAATATGTTTTCCGGGCACCAGATAGGCGTCCAGTCGTTTGCGGATTGCCATAGAAAAGCCTCCTGTAAAGCGTTCAACCTATATTATACGATATTCCGGGCAAATTTACAAGGACAATCACGCGGCGGACATAGCAGATTCCTTTCAGGCGTTACGATTCGAAGAATTTCCGCCAGCCGAACCGGTCATAGAACGACCAGTGCTTTTCATAAAAGGCGGAGAAGCGTCCGATGATCCATCCGTTGATCAGCGCGCACAGGACGGTGCCCCATTTGACGCCCTCAAAATGCCAGAGGCCGAACGCGAGAAAACTCAGCAGGATGCCGATCAGGCAGCTGACGCAGTCGTAAACGGTTTTGAACCTGTGGATATCCGCGTGAAAATGAGAGGATACCTCTTTCACGAACAGCTCGTACGCTTCCGGAGAAATATACGTGTGGAACATGGCGGAAACGCCCGCGGAGCAGAACAGCATCCCCAGGATATAATAAATGATCCGCTGCCAGATCTCGTCCGCCGGCAGGACCGCGCCGAGCGCCATGAAGCCGTCCAGGACGAAGCCGTAGATCACCGCCGTCACAAAGGAAAACAGATACGACAAACGGAACCTGCGGAGGATCAGCGCCATGACCGCCAGCAGGACCGCCTGCAGGCAGTATTCCGCCATGCCGAAGGTCACGAACGTCCACGTCGGAGACAGCCATCGGTACAGCAGATAGGCCGGCGCAACGACCATCGAAACGCCGAAGTCCGCCTTCTCCATTAATACCACGCCGAACGCGACGAACACGATGCCGAACACGTAGGCGAGCTCTGTGCTGATTTTTCGTTTTTTCATGATGACCTCCTGCTGATTCCGAGGCATGTTATCTCTTACGGCAGATGTACAAAAGATGGTTGGTATTGCCCAGCAGTTCCCGCTTCTCCGCAAACGCCAGATACCACGCCGCGAACGCGTCGAAATCCTCGTCGGAAAGCCGGAAATCCGGGCGGCGTTCGATCGGCTCCAGCGCGCCGTCGACGCCTGCCGTCGTGATCCATGCCACGGGCTTGTCCCAAAACAACTCCTCGAACTCCGTCACGTCGTAGCCGGTGAAGAGCTGCTCCTTGAAATGCTTTACCCGATAATTCTCCGTGAAGTTCTCCTTCTGCCCGAGCGCCCAGTCGCCGGAGAAGTAGTTTGCGTACATGATGGCGTACACGGAGAGAAACGCGAAGAGCATCACGCCGCCGGGTTTCGTGACCCGGATCGCCTCGTCGATCGCACGATGCACTTCCTCCGGTTCGTACAGGTGGTACATCGGCCCGAAAACCAGTGTCACGTCGAACGCGTTGTCCGGAAAGCGGCTGAGGTCCGTCGCGTCGCCCTGATACGAGCGAATGTTCTTCAACCCCTTGCTGTTTTCCCGGAGGACCGCAAGATTGCTTTCCACCAGTTCCACGGCGGTCACGTCGAAGCCTTCCTTTGCGAGCGCGACGGAATACCTGCCGGTACCCGCGCCGATCTCCAGGACTTTCGCGCGTTCGGGTACGTAACGGCGGATATAGGCCATGGTCGTGCGGTATTCCAGCTGACCTTGGCGGGTCCGGCGCAGTCTGCCGTCCTCCTCCGCCCGATCATAAAAACTGTTCAGGATCTCCTGTCTGGTACTCATACATCTTGCTCCTTGAAGATAATTGAACCATCCGTTATGTCATTGCCCGGCTTGCCCGGGCAATCTGTCCCTTGCGGGATCGTGCGTTGCTCCGTCATACGATACAGTTCCCGAATCTGCGACGGACAGATTCCCTGCCTGCTTTCAGCAGGCGGGAATGACAGACGCTCCTCAGCTTATGCGTATGACATCCCTACTGAAAAGAAATACCGCTGCGAAACTCACGCGAAGGCCTCCGGAGGACAGAATTTCTCCGGCAGGGTGAACGACAGCGTTCCGCCGTCGGGGTGGGGGAAGGTCAGCTTCCAGGCGTAGAGCTGCAGGTCGCCGCCGGCCTTCGCGCCGTACTTGCGGTCGCCGCAGAGCGGATAGCCGCGCGAGGCGAACTGCACGCGGATCTGGTGGGTGCGGCCCGTGCGCAGAAGGACGCGCAGCAGGGAAGTCTCCCCGCCGCGCAGGACCTCGTAGGACAGCCGCGCCTCGCGGACGCCGTTCCGCCTTCTCTGCACGACGTAGGTTTTATTCCTGATGCGGTCGTGGTACAATAAATCCGTCAGCTCGCCGGACGGCGCGGGCTGCCCCTCGCAGACGGCGAGGTACTCCTTGCGCACGGCCTTTCCCATCGCGTCGGACAGGAAGGCGGCGCTTCCGGCGGTCTTCGCGAAGACCATCAGGCCGGTCGCCTCGCGGTCGAGCCGGTGCACGGGAAAAAGACCGCCCGGCAGGCCGTCCGTGACCGCGGGCTTGCCCGACGCGTCCTTCGCCGACAGGAGCCCGCGCGGCTTGACGCAGACGAGAAGCGCGTCGTCTTCATATAAGATCGGAATACTGCCCGCCATTCTTTCGCCTCCGTTTCTTACCATTATCATAGCGGAGCAAAAAGGAAAAAGCAAGAAGCCCTTGCTTTCTTCGCGGAAAAATGGTATCATTTCAGACGAAAACAAAGAGGTGAAACCGTATGAAAGAACGCTACCGCGTGACGGGCATGAGCTGCGCGGCCTGCTCGGCGAGAGTGCAGCGGGCGACCGAGAAGCTGGAGGGCGTGAAGTCCTCCGAGGTCAATCTGCTCGCGGGCTCGATGGAAATTGAATACGACGAGGCGCGTCTTTCTTCGGAGGACATCGTCGCCGCCGTCACCGCGGCGGGCTACGGCGCGGAGAAACAGGCACAGAACGCACCGCGGGAAAACAAGCCGCAGGAAAAGGCGCTTCGGAACATGAAGATCCGCCTGTGCGTCTCGATCCCGCTGCTTTTGATTTTAATGTATTTCTCCATGGGGCATATGATCGGCCTGCCGCTGACGCACAAGCTGCACGGCACGCCGCTCGGCGCGGTCATCCAGCTCGCGCTGACCCTGCCCGTTGTGCTCGTTAATTACACCTATTACACGAAGGGCCTCAAGACCCTCCTGCACGGCGGCCCGAACATGGACACCCTGATCGCGGTCGGCTCGGGCGCGGCGCTGATCTACGGGATTTTCGTGACCGTGCGGCTCTTCCTCGGAAAGCCTGCCGACGATCTGTACTTCGAGTCCGCCGCCATGATCCTGACCCTCGTGACCCTCGGCAAATACTTCGAGACCCGCTCGAAGGGCAAGACCGGCGAGGCAATCGCCGCGCTGATGGACCTGTCGCCGGATACTGCGCTCGTCGAGCGGGACGGCAGGTGGGTCGAGCTCCCGACCGCGGAGGTGCGGCAGGGCGATAAAGTGCAGGTCCGTCCCGGCGCAAGGATCCCGGTCGACGGGACGGTGCTCGCGGGCGAGTCCGACGTGGACGAGAGCGCCCTGACGGGCGAGAGCCTGCCGGTGCACAAGACCGCCGGCGACACGCTCGCCGCCGCGACCGTCAATCAGACGGGCGTCTTGACCTTCCGCGCCGACAAGGTCGGCGAGGACACGACCCTCGCGCAGATGATCCGTCTGGTCGAGGAGGCGGGCAGCTCCAAAGCGCCGATCTCCCGTCTGGCGGACAAGGTCGCGGGCGTGTTCGTTCCCGTCGTCATCGGGATCGCCCTCGTGACCTTCGCCGTGTGGATGCTTCTCGGCAAGCCGCTGTCGTTCGCTCTCTCCGCGGCGATCTCCGTGCTCGTGATCTCCTGCCCATGCGCGCTGGGACTGGCGACGCCGGTCGCAGTCATGGTCGGCACGGGCGCCGGCGCGAAGCTCGGCGTGCTCTTCCGCTCGGCGGAGGCGTTGGAGACCCTGCACCACGTCGATACGGTCGCGATAGACAAGACCGGCACGCTGACGGAGGGCAAGCTCTTCGTCACGGAGGTCCGCGCGGAACAGCCGGAGCGTCTGCTGGCGGTCGTCGGCGCGATGGAGCAGTATTCGGAGCACCCGATCGCGGCAGCCGCCGTCGCGGAGTGCAGACGACGCGGCGTCGAGATTCCGACGCCGGAGCGCTTTGAGGCGGCGCCGGGCAGAGGCGTTTCCTGCCGTCTGGACGGGAAAGACTGGTTCTGCGGCAGCAGCGCGTATCTGGAAGACAACGGCGTGGAGATCCCATCGCTGCTGTTCCCGATCGGGACCCTGCTGTTCTGCGGGGCAAGGGACGAATACCTTGGCCTGCTCGTCATGGCGGACACGGAGAAGAAAACCGCGAAGACCGCCGTGGATACTCTGCATTCCATGGGCCTGAAGGTCAAAATGCTGACCGGCGACAACCTCAGCGCCGCGCAGAAGATCGCGGACAAGCTCGGGATCGACGAGCTCAGCGCGGGGATCCTGCCCGCCAATAAGGAAAAGGAAGTCGCCGCTTTGCAGGCGGGCGGCCGCAAGGTCGCCATGGTCGGCGACGGCATCAACGACGCGCCCGCGCTGGTGCGCGCCGACGTCGGCATCGCGATCGGCACGGGAACGGACATCGCCGTCGAGGCCGCGGACGTCGTGCTGATGAAGAGCGACCCGACCGACGTCGCGGCCGCGATCGCGCTAAGCCGCGCGACCATCCGCAATATCAAGATGAACCTCTTCTGGGCGTTCTTCTATAACTGCGTCGGGATCCCCGTCGCCGCGCTCGGCCTCCTGAACCCGATGATCGGAGCCGCCGCCATGAGCTTCAGCTCCGTCTGCGTGGTCAGCAACGCCCTGCGGCTGCGGTCCTTCCGCCCGAAATTTCAGACAGTTCCGAAAGGAGAAGAAGCGATGACGATCAAAATCGAAGGCATGATGTGCATGCACTGCAAGGCGGCTGTGGAGAAGGCGCTGCAGGCGGTCGCGGGCGTGGAAACGGTCGAGGTCAGCCTGGAAAACAAGCGCGCTGCCGTGACCGGGACCGCCGATCCCGCGGCGCTCCGTCAGGCCGTGATCGACGCCGGCTATCAGGTTGTTGATTAAAAAATCCCCTCTGCATGACAAAATTGTTGTGCAGAGGGATTTTTTTGCAAAATTTCGCGGATTTTGCTTTGACAAATCTTCCGAAAATCTGCTATAATATGGATATGAATCAACGGAAGGAGGGCGGAGCATGTATCAGGCCGGTGAAACCGTGTTCTACGGCACGGAAGGCGTATGCCGCGTGGAAGAGATTCGCGAGATGAAAGTCGGCGGGGAAGCCGCGGAATACTACGTCCTTCGCCCGATCTACCGCGAAGGCTCGACCGTGTTCGTTCCGCTGAAAAGCGAACTGCTGGTATCGAGAATGCGTCCGCTGTTGACCGTGGAGGAGATCAACCGCATGATCGACGAGGTCAACGAGGAAGACGCGGACTGGATCGACGACGCGTCCGAGCGCAAGTCGGCGTTCCAGCGCGTCCTGCTCAGCGCGGATCGCCGCGAACTGCTGGCGATGGTGCGCGTGCTGTTCCTGCGCCGCCAGAATCTCGCGACCTGCGGCAAGCGCCTGCGCATGAACGACGAGCAGATGCTCCGCGACGCGGAGAAGCTTCTGGACGAGGAATTCTCCGTCGTGCTGAATATCAAGCAGCGCGAAGTGCCGGAGTACATCCGCGGAAGGATCAAAGAATAACGAAAATTGACAAACCCTCCGGAATGCGTTATGATAAGAAAAACGCAAACGGAGGGTTTTATTATGGAAAAGATCTTTACGGAAAACGCGCCGGCGGCCATCGGACCGTATTCACAGGCGATGAAGGTCGGCAATCTGGTCTATACGTCGGGGCAGATCCCCATCGATCCGAAGACCGGCGAATTCGCCGCGCAGGACATCACCGGACAGACCGAGCAGGTCATGAAGAATCTGGACGCCGTGTTGACCGCGGCGGGCAGCTCCCTGACCAAGGCGGTCAAGACGCTGTGCTTCCTGAAGGACATGGGCGACTTCGCCGCGTTCAACGCGGTCTACGCGAAGTATTTCACCGGCAATCCCGCGCGAAGCTGCGTCGCCGTCGCTGCCCTGCCGAAGGGCGCGCTGGTCGAGGTCGAAGTCGTCGCGGAGATCTGAGCGCGTTTCCTGCAAAAGCGTGTCCACTGTCATTGCCCGCTTTACGCGGGCAATCTGTCCGTCGCAGGTTTGGGAACTGCATCTTATTACGCTTCGGCCGTAGGGAGGCGTCCCCTGACGCCTCCGTGTGCTGATTTTGGGTGTATCTCGTTAATCGCGGAGGCATGAGGGCATGCCTCCCTACGTCGTCTCGTATTACAGAAAAGCGTCCCGCATTGAGAGGCACAGATTGCAACGACCGACTTTGTCGGTCTCGCAATGACAGGCTTGAAGGTGCGTTGCGGTCAGTTTGAAGCCTCCCCATCAGAGGGAGCCTTTGTTAGTGAAGTTCGGCTGCGCCGAGTGAAGTTGCGCTTTGCGCAGTGAAGTATCGCGCGTGGCGCGATGTGAAGTTCCGTGCGCCGGCGCACGGAGTGAAATATGGTGTGTTTTAGATCAAAAAATGACGGGCGTTGCCCGTCGTTTTTTTGCTCATTTTCCGAGTTCTTTCGTCCGCTTGTAGGCGGCGAGGACCGCGTTCTCCGCGGCGGCGCGGAACGCGCCGTCCTCCAGCGCCCGGACGCCCGCGATGGTGCTGCCCGCAGGGGAGCAGACGGCGTCCTTGAGCGTTCCCGGGTGCTGTCCGGTCTCGAGGACCATCTTTCCTGCGCCGAGGACGGTCTGCGCGGCGAACTCCAGCGCGGTGCCGCGCGGCAGACCACAGGAGACCGCCGCGTCCGCAAGCGCCTCGATGAAGATATAGACGAAGGCGGGACCGCAGCCGGACAGGGCGCTTGCCGCGTCGATCAGGGCTTCGGGCAGCTTCGTCACCAGTCCCGCGCCGGAGAGAATCTGCTCCAGATCGGCGAAGTCTTCCTCCAGGACAGATTCGCTGCCGCAGTAGGGGATCACGCCCTGCCCGACCAGCGCGGGCGTGTTGGGCATGATGCGGATGACGGGGTAGTCGCCGCCCGCGAGCTCCGTGATCTTTTCACAGGTCAGGCCAGCCGCCATCGTCACCAGGACGAAGCGTTCATAGCGGCCCGCGAGCGCGGGAGCGATCTGCTCGAGGACTTCCGACATTTTCTGCGGCTTCACGCCGAGAAAGATCACGTCCGCGCGTTCCGCGAGCGCGACGTTGCGCATCGCGAGGCAGCCGTTTTCCTCGGCGAAGCGCTGCGCTTTCTCCGGCGTGCGGCTGCTGACAAAGACGGACTGCCCGCCGCACGAGCGGATCGCGATCTTCGCGAGCGTGCCGCCCATGCTGCCGACGCCGATAAAACCGATCTTCTTCATAGGATTCACCTCAACGGATCTGTCCGCTGCCGCGGACGATGTATTTGTATGCGGTCAGCTCCCGCAGGCCCATCGGGCCTCTGGCGTGGAGCTTCTGCGTGGAGATGCCCATTTCGCAGCCGAGGCCGAACTCGCCGCCGTCCGTGAAGCGGGTGGAGGCGTTGACGTAGACGGCCGCGCTGTCGACCGCGCGGACGAATCGCTCCGCCGCGTCCGGGTCGTTCGTGAGGATCGCCTCGCTGTGCCCGGTGGAGTGCGCCGCGATGTGCGCGATCGCCTCCTCGACGGAGCCGACAGTCTTCACCGCCATAATATAATCCAAAAACTCCGTGTCGAAATCCGCCGCGCCGGCAGGCACGCCGAGATAGGCGACGGCTTCTTCGTCGGCGCGGAATTCCACGGGCTGCAGTCCTGCCGCCGCGCGGCGCGTGACGAGCGCCTCCTGCAGCATCGGCAGGAAGCTTGCCGCGATCTCGCGGTGGACGATTAAGACCTCCGCGGCGTTGCAGACGGAGGGACGGCTCGTTTTCGCGTTCTCAATGATCCTGACCGCCATGGATAGGTCCGCGGCGCGGTCGACGTAGATGTGGCAGATGCCCGTGCCGGTCTGGATGCAGGGGACTTTCGCGTTTTCCGTGCAGGCGCGGATCAGGCCCGCGCCGCCGCGCGGGATCAAAAGGTCGATATAGCCGACGCCCCGCATCAGCTCCGCCGCGCCGGCGCGCGTTGTGTCCTGCACGAGCTGCACCAGCTCTTTCGGCAGGCCGGCGGCGGCCAGACCGTCCTGCAAAGCCTTCGCGATCGCGGACGCGCTGCGGAAGGCCTCTTTGCCGCCGCGCAGGATGCAGGCGTTGCCGCTCTTGACGCAGAGGGCGGCGGCGTCCGAGGTCACGTTCGGGCGGCTCTCGTAGATGATCGCGATCACGCCGAGCGGAACGGCGGTCTTTTCGATCACGAGGCCGTTCGGCCGGACGACCCGCGAGAGCACCTCGCCGACCGGGTCGGGCAGGGCGGCGACCTGGCAAATGCCCTCCGCCATGCCGGCAACGCGGGGCTCGTTCAGCGCAAGCCTGTCGAGCATGACGGGGGAGATCGTTCCCGCCGCCTGCTCCATATCGTCCGCGTTCGCCCGCAGGATCTCCCGCGTCTGCGCGATCAGCTGCTTCGCCATGGCGCGCAGCGCGCAGTTTTTCAATTCGGTGTCGGCGCGGGCGAGCAGGGGAGCCGCCGCCTTCGCCGCTTTCATCTGTTCCAGCGTCGTCATACCGTTTTTCTCCCGATAAAGCGCGTGCCGATCGCTTCGCCGTCCACGATGCGGTAGAGGACCTCCGGCTTCGCGCCGTTGGCGATCACCATGTCGATCCCGACGGCGGTCACGGTCTGCGCGGCGCGGAGTTTGGTCGCCATGCCGCCCGTTCCGAGGCCGGAGCCGCCTGCGCCCGCCAGACGGAGAATCTCGTCCGTGATCTCCGGGACGGTGTGGATCAGCGCGGCTGCGTGATCTGTCTTCGGATCCGCGGTGTAGAGACCTTCGATGTCCGACAGCAGGATCAGCAGATCCGCGCTGACGCTCTGCGCGACGACGGCGGCGAGCGTGTCGTTGTCGCCGATCACAATCTCCTCCGTCGCGACGGTGTCGTTCTCGTTGATGATCGGCAGCGCGCCGAGCTCGAGCAGACGGAAGAGGGTATTGTGGAAGTTTTTCTGCCGCTGCGGGTCCTGGATGTCGCTGCCGGTCAGCAGGATCTGCCCGACCGTGTGGTGGTACTCGGAAAACAGCTTGTCATAGGTGTACATCAGCTCGCACTGGCCGACCGCCGCGGCGGCCTGCTTCGTGGGAATGTCGGCGGGACGCTCCCGCAGACCGAGCTTGCCGATGCCCATGCCGATCGCGCCGGAAGAGACGAGGACGATCTCATGCCCCGCGTTTTTCATATCGCTCAGCACCTTGCAAAGCTGCTCCACGCGGCGAATATTCAGGTTGCCGGTGGCGTGGGCGAGGGTAGAGGTGCCGACTTTGACTACGATTCTCATAATTATTCCTCCAGTTGCGCTCATTGTAGCAAGTTCTTTCAGAAATTGCAAGCTTTTCGGATAAATATCCATCCGTTTTCCGGATTTCGGAAGCGCCGCGCGGGCAAAAAATGATTTTCTGTGTTTCGCACAAAATTTTCAGAAAAAATTTGTGAAAAATACAAAAAAGTTCTTGACATTCACGGGCGCGTGTATTATTATGGACAGGCACGCGCGAGAGGGGGACCTTAAGTGCCTGCACTGCGATGAAGCAGGAGATTGCGCCGTAAGGCGGTAACTTCTGCGGAGTATGTCCGGTCATCGGGCGGCTGAGGTAATCTGTGTATGTGGCGTATATCGCCGCGAATGGATGCACGGCCGGCACAAGTCGGCCATTTTTCATGGACGCGGAGTGATACGCACGGTTAAGCGTACAGCAAATCACCTCGACCGTACCCAGCGAGACAACGAAAACTGAGTACGATTTTAAGGAGGAAACAACAAAATGGCAAACACCATGATCAGAATTCGCCTGAAGGCTTATGATCATCAGCTCATCGACTCCACCGCGGAGAAAATCGTTGAGTCCGCGAAGCGCAACGGCGCTTCCGTATCCGGTCCGATTCCCCTTCCCACGAAGAAGGAAGTCGTCACCATCCTTCGCGCTGTTCACAAGTACAAGGATTCCCGTGAGCAGTTCGAGCGCAGAACCCATAAGAGACTGATCGATATCCTCAACCCGAACGCAAAGTGCATCGAAGCGCTCCAGGGCCTCGACCTTCCCGCCGGCGTTGAGATTGAGATAAAGCTGTAATTTATATACATTATAAATTATAGCGAACCCCGATCGCCTGCCGAGGCGATCCCGGGTCAAGTTGGTAAACCAATGGCTGCCCAATGGTCAAGTTTGCCAACCAATAACCTAAAATAAGGAGTAAGAAACATGCAGAAAGCAATCATCGGCAAGAAAGTGGGCATGACCCAGATCTTCGATGAGAACGGCCACGTGATCCCCGTCACCGTAATTGAAGCGGGTCCCTGCGTCGTCGCTCAGAAGAAGACGATCGAAAACGATGGCTATGTGTCCGTGCAGCTGGCTTACGGCGACGTCGCCGAAAAGAAGCTGTCCAAGCCGGAACTCGGTCATCTCAAGAAGGCAGGCGTCTCTGCCAAGAAGCATCTCAAGGAATTCAAGCTCGACAACGCCGCTGACCTCGAAGTCGGCGCCGAGATCAAGGCCGACCTGTTCGCCGCGGGCGATCACGTCGACGTGACCGGCATCTCCAAGGGCCACGGCTACCAGGGCGTTATCAAGAGATGGAACGCACAGCGTACCCCGACAAGCCACGGCGGCGGCCCGGTCCACCGTCATGCGGGCTCCATGGGCTCCTCCTCCGATCCTTCCCGTATCTTCAAGGGACACATCGGCGCGGGCCAGATGGGCGTTGAGCAGGTCACTGTGCAGAACCTCGACGTCGTGAAGGTCGATCCCGACCTCAACATGATCGTCATCCGCGGCGCGATCCCCGGCCCGAAGGGCGGCGTCGTGTATATCAAGAGCACCGTCAAGACGATCAAGGTTGCATCCGCTGCTACCGCGATCAGCAAGAACCCGCAGAAGGCTTCCGGCCGTAACCCGCAGAAGGCTTCCGCGAGAAACGGCTAAAAGAAAGGAGAGTTAACTTATGAAGACGAACGTTTACGATATGAACGGCAAACAGGTCGGCGAAGTTGAACTTTCCGAAGCTGTTTTCGGTATCGAGCCCAACGAATCCGTCGTCCATGACGTTGTGAAGAACCATCTGGCCAACTGCCGTCAGGGCACACAGTCCGCTCTGACCCGCGCAGAGGTCTCCGGCGGCGGCAAGAAGCCGTGGCGTCAGAAGGGTACCGGCCACGCCCGTCAGGGCAGCACCCGCGCACCGCAGTGGACGCACGGCGGCATCGTGTTTGCGCCGAAGCCCCGCAGCTACAGCTACACGCTGAACAAGAAGGTCCGCCGTCTGGCGCTGAAGTCCGTCCTGAGCGCGAAGGCCCAGTCCGAGAACATCGTCGTGATCGACGAGATCAAGATGGACGAGATCAAGACCAAGAAGTTCGCCGGTTTCCTGAACGCCGTCAAGGTCGACGGCAAGGCGCTGGTCGTCACCGCAGAGGTCAACGAGAACGTGGTCCTCTCCGCGCGCAACCTGCCCGGCGTTACCACCACGTTTGCCAACCTTATCAATGTCTACGACATCCTGAACGCGAAGAAGCTCGTGCTCGATAAGGCTGCGCTCGCGAAGATTGAGGAGGTGTTCGCATGAAGACTGCATACGATATCATCATCCGTCCGGTCATCACCGAACAGTCCATGGAAGCGACCGATCTCAAGAAGTACGTTTTCATCGTCGCGAACGATGCGAACAAGACCGAAATCAAGAAGGCTGTTTCCGAGATCTTCGGCGTGAAGGTCGACAAGGTCACCACCATCCGTATGGACGGCAAGAAGCGCCGCCAGGGCAGATACCCGGAAGGCCGCAGCGCGTCCTACAAGAAGGCTGTCGTGAAGCTGACTGCCGATTCCAAGACCATCGAATTCTTCGAGGGTATGGTCTAAACCATCTCAATTAAAGGAGTGTAACGCAAAATGGCGATTAAGACTTACAAGCCTTATACCCCCGCTCGCCGCGGCATGACCGTGTCCGCGTTCGAGGGCGTAGATAAGAAGGCAAAGCCCGAGCGTAGCCTGGTTGAGACCCTGAAGAAGCATTCCGGTCGCAACAGCTACGGCAGAATCACCGTCCGTCATCGCGGCGGCGGCAACAAGAAAAAGTATCGTATCATTGACTTCAAGCGCGGCAAGCTGGATATGCCGGCGGTCGTCGAGCGGATCGAGTACGATCCCAACCGCAGCGCCTTCATCGCGCTGGTCAAGTACGAAGACGGCGAGCTCCGCTACATTCTGGCTCCGGTCGGTCTGAAGCCCGGCGCGACCGTCGTGGCGTCCGCAGCGGCCGACATCAAGCCCGGCAACTGCCTGCCCATCGCGAACATCCCCGTTGGTACCGTCATTCACAATATCGAGCTTCAGCCCGGCTCCGGCGCTCAGCTCGTCCGCAGCGCAGGCGTTGCGGCGCAGCTGCTCGCGAAGGAACCCGAGAAGGGCCTGGCCCAGGTCAGAATGCCCTCCGGCGAAGTCCGCTATATCCCCCTGAACTGCACGGCGTGCATCGGTCAGGTCGGCAACATCGACCACGGCAACATCCACATCGGCAAGGCCGGCCGTACCCGTCACATGGGTATCCGCCCGACCGTCCGCGGCTCCGTCATGAACCCGAACGACCATCCGCACGGCGGCGGCGAAGGCCGCGCTCCTGTCGGCCGTCCCGGCCCTGTCACCCCGTGGGGCAAGCCGGCGATGGGTTACAAGACCCGCAAGACGAAGAACCGTACCAACAAGTTCATCATCAAGCGCAGAAACAGTAAGTAAGGAGGAAATGAATAATGAGCAGAAGCATTAAGAAAGGCCCGTTTGTTGCTCCTGAGCTGTATAAGCGCGTTGAAGAGCTCAACAAAACCGGTGAAAAGAAAGTGCTGAAGACCTGGTCCAGATCTTCCACCATTTTCCCCTCCTTTGTCGGTCACACAATCGCTGTCCATGACGGCCGCAAGCACGTTCCCGTCTACGTGACAGAAGACATGGTTGGTCATAAGCTGGGCGAGTTCGTTCCCACCAGAACGTTCCGCGGACATTCCGGCTCCAAGACCTCCAATACCAAGTAAGGAGGAGAAAACATGGAAGCAAGAGCACACCTGAAATACCTGCGTATTTCTCCGCGCAAGGTTTCGATCCTCTGCGACATGATTCGCGGCAAGGATGCGAAGACCGCATGCGCCTATATCATGCAGACCCCGAAGGCAGCTTCCGAGCCCATGCTCAAGCTCCTCAAGAGTGCGATCGCCAACGCCGAAAACAACCACGGCATGGACGCGGACAATCTCTTCGTCTCCACCGCGGTTGCCAATCCCGGCCCGACGCTGAAGCGCGGCAGACCGAGAGCAAAGGGCAGATACAATCGCATTCTCAAGAGAACCACGCACCTCACCATCGGCGTGAGCGAGAAGGCTTAAGGAGGTTACTATGGGACAGAAAGTTAATCCTCATGGTTTACGCGTCGGCGTAATCAAGGACTGGGATTCCCGTTGGTACGCCCGCAACGACAAGGTCGGCGATCTGGTCGTTGAGGACTACAATATCCGCAAGGATCTCAAGAAGAGACTCTTTGCAGCAGGCATTGCGAAGATCGAAATCGAGCGCAGCAACGCCCGCGTCAAGATCAATCTGCACTGCTCCCGCCCCGGCGTCGTCATCGGCAAGGGCGGCCAGGAGATCGAGAAGCTCCGTCTGGAGCTCGAGCAGAAGATCGGCAAGTCCGTCGCTCTGAACATCGTTGAAGTTCGCAGCCCGGACCTGAACGCTCAGCTGGTCGCAGAGAACATCGCTGCGCAGCTGGAGAAGAGAATTTCCTTCCGCCGTGCAATGAAGCAGGCGATGCAGAGAGCGACCCGTCTGGGCGCGAAGGGCATCAAGTGCGCTTGCGGCGGCCGTCTGGGCGGCGCGGAAATCGCCCGCAGCGAGTCCTATCACGAGGGCACCATCCCCCTGCAGACCCTCCGTGCGGACATCGAGTACGGCTTTGCGGAAGCGAATACCACCTATGGCAAGATCGGCTGCAAGGTGTGGATCTACAAGGGCGAAGTCCTGAACTCCACGCTGCGTCAGTCCGCTCCGGAAGCGCCGCGTCGTGACCGCCGCAACAACGACCGCCGCCGTGACGACCGTCGCGGTGACGACCGCCGCAGCGGTGAGCGCCGTGGTGACCGGAGGCCTTTCAATGGCGAGCGTCGTCGTGACGATCGCAGGGAAGGAGGCAACCGCTAATGTTAATGCCTAAGAGAGCAAAATTCCGTCGTGTGCAGCGCGGCCGTATGAAGGGCGCAGCTTCCCGCGGCAACAAGGTATCCTACGGCGAATTCGGCATTCAGGCCGTGGAGCCCGGCTGGATCACCGGCAACCAGATCGAAGCGGCTCGTATCGCGATGACCCGTTACACCAAGCGCAGCGGCCAGGTCTGGATCAAAATCTTCCCCGACAAGCCTGTTTCTAAGAAGGCTCTCGGCGTCCGTATGGGCTCCGGTAAGGGCGCTCCCGAATACTGGGTTGCAGTCGTCAAGGCGCAGAAGGTCATGTTCGAGATCGGCGGCGTGTCCGAAGAAGACGCTCGTGAGGCGCTTCGTCTGGCACAGCACAAGCTGCCCATCAAGACCAAGATCATCGCCCGTGAGGAAGCAGTATCTGAGAATGGTGGTGAATAATGATGAAGGCTAAAGAACTCAGAGCCATGTCCGTGGCTGAACTGGAAGCGAAGGCGAAGGACCTCAAGAAGGATCTCTTCTTCCTGCGTATGCAGCACGCGACGAACCAGCTCGATAATCCGATCAAAATCGCCGCTGTCAAGAAAGACATTGCCCGCATCAAAACAATTATTCGTGAGAAAGAGACCGCAATCTGAGGAGGTAAGCGAAAATGAGTGAAACTACAAGAGCTTTCCGCAAAACCAGAGTTGGTCAGGTCGTCTCCGATAAGATGGACAAGACCATCGTGGTTGCTATTGAGGACAGCGTGCAGCACAAGCTGTACAAGAAAATCGTGAAAAGAACCTATAAGCTGAAGGCGCACGACGAGAACAACGAGTGCGGCATCGGCGATACCGTAAAGGTGATGGAGTGCCGCCCCCTGTCCAAGGACAAGAGATGGCGTCTCGTTGAAATCATCAAGAAGGCTGAATAAGGAGGTCGACAACTAATGATCCAAGAAGAATCTTATCTGAAAGTTGCTGACAACACCGGCGCGAAGGAGATCAAGTGCATCCGCATTCTCGGCGGCTCCAGACGCAAGTTCGGCAATATCGGCGACGTGATCGTCGCTTCCGTCCGCAAGGCAGCTCCCGGCGGCACGGTGAAGAAGGGCGAAGTCGTTCGCGCTGTCATCGTCCGTACCGCAAAGGGCGTCCGCCGCACCGACGGCACCTATGTTCGTTTCGATGAGAATGCCGCAGTCCTGATCAAAGAGGACAAGAATCCCTGCGGTACCCGTATTTTTGGGCCGGTCGCAAGAGAGCTTCGTGACAAGGAATACATGAAGATCCTCTCCCTGGCGCCGGAAGTCATTTAATAGGGGGAGCAAAGAATGAACATTAAGAAAAACGATACCGTTATCGTCTTGTCCGGCAAGTCCAAGGGCAAGAAGGGCAAGGTCCTCACCGCCATGCCCAGCGAAGGCAAAGTCGTCGTCGAAGGCGTCAACATTGCGACCTGCCACGTGAAGGCACGCAAGCAGAACGAGACCGGCGGCATCATCAAGCGTGAGATTCCCATTCGTGTGGACAAGGTCCAGCTCTACTGCTCCAACTGCAAGAAGGGCGTCCGCGTCGGCTTCAACGTCGACGGCGACAAGAAGGTCCGCGTCTGCAAGAAGTGCGGCAAGGAAATCTAAGGAGGAGGAACGAGAAAATGGCAAGACTGCAAGTGAAGTACAAAGAAGAAATCGCTCCTGCTCTGATGAAGAAGTTCCAGTACAAGAGCGTCATGCAGATCCCCCAGATCGCGAAGGTCATTGTAAACGTCGGCTGCGGCGAGAGCAAGAACAACGCGAAGGAAATCGAAGCGATCTGCAAGGACATCGCCACCATCACCGGCCAGAAGCCCATTACCACCAAGGCGCGCAAGTCCGTCGCGAACTTCAAAGTTCGTGAGGGCGAGACCGTCGGCGTGAAGGTCACGCTGCGCGGCGCGAAGATGTGGGAATTCATCGACCGTCTGTTCAACGTGGCGCTGCCCCGTGTCCGCGACTTCCGCGGCATCAACCCCAACGCCTTCGACGGCCGCGGCAACTACGCCCTCGGCCTGAAGGAACAGCTCATCTTCCCGGAAATCGAGTACGATAAGGTCGACAAGATCCGCGGCATGGACATCTGCATCTGCACCACCGCGAATACCGACGAAGAAGCCAAGGAACTGCTGACCCTGGTCGGCGCCCCGTTCCACGCTTAATTTGGGAGGAAGAACGAAATGGCAAAGAAAGCTATGATCCTGAAGCAGCAGGCTGGAAACAAGTTCTCCACCCGCCGCTACAACCGCTGCAAGATCTGCGGCAGACCCCACGCTTACCTGCGCGACTTCGGCGTATGCCGTATCTGCTTCCGCAACCTCGCGTACAAGGGCGAGATCCCCGGCGTGAAGAAGGCAAGCTGGTAAAAAACAACGAGCTCTGATGGGCGGCTCCGCCGCCCGGAACGAGCAAAGCACACGTTAGTGTGATCGAAATGTAAAACAGGCATCAGAAGTCAGGGGAAGATGGAGCCGGATTTGCGGCTCACATTCTCCTGATACTCTGGCGTCTTAACGGGTACAGCCCGTAACTTCTAAAGGAGGTAACATCACATGCAAATCACCGATCCCGTAGCAGACATGCTCACCAGAATCCGCAACGCGAACTCTGCGAAGCACGACACCGTTGATGTCCCCGCTTCCAACCTGAAGAAGGACATCGCGAAGATCCTGCTCGACGAAGGCTACATCGCCGCTTATGACGTCGAGGAGGACGGCAAGCAGGGCATGATCCACATCACCCTGAAGTATCTCGGCAATAAAGAAAAGGTCATCTCCGGTCTTCGCCGCGTCTCCAAGCCCGGCCTGCGTGTCTACGCCGGCGCCGACGAGCTGCCGAAGGTCCTGCGCGGCCTGGGTATTGCCATCATTTCCACATCCAAGGGCGTTATGACCGACAAGGCTGCCCGCGCAGCGCATGTCGGCGGCGAAGTCCTTGCGTTCGTCTGGTAAGGAGGTAACACTATGTCCAGAATCGGCAAAATGCCTATCACTGTACCGGCGGGCGTTGAAGTGACCATCGAAGACGGCAACGTCGTTACCGTCAAGGGCCCGAAGGGTACGTTGACCCGCACATTCCATCATGATATGATCATCAAGCAGGACGGCGCAGTCCTCACTGTTTCCCGCCCTGACGAAGAGCATGAGCACAAGAGCCTGCATGGCTTGACCCGCACCCTGCTGCACAACATGGTCGTCGGCGTAGACAAGGGCTTCACCAAGGAGCTCGAGGTCAACGGCGTCGGCTACCGTGCGGCGAAAGAAGACAAGAAGCTCATCCTGAACGTCGGCTACTCTCATCCCGTTGCGATGGAAGAGACCGACGGCATCACGATCGAGGTCCCCGCTCCCAACAAGATCGTTATCAGCGGCATCGACAAGCAGAAGGTCGGTCAGTTCGCTGCCAACGTCAGAGGCAAGCGGCCGCCGGAACCCTATAAGGGCAAGGGCATCAAGTATTCCACCGAAGTTTTGCACCTCAAAGAGGGCAAAGCCGGCGGCAAGAAGTAATAGGAGGTGTGCGTAAATGATTAAGAAAACCGATAAGAAAGCAATGCGCCTGAAGCGCCACGTTCGCGTTCGCGGTAAGATCTCCGGCACACCGTGCAGACCCCGCCTGAATGTTTTCAGAAGCAACGCCAACATCTATGCTCAGATCATTGATGATGTCAACGGAGTCACTCTGGTTTCCGCTTCTACCGTGGAGAAAGAGTTCGAAGGCGCAACCGGCAACTGCGAAGCTGCCAAGAAGGTTGGCCAGCTGATCGCCGAGCGCGCAAAGGCCAAGGACATCGAAGAGGTCGTTTTCGACCGCGGCGGTTATGTCTATCACGGCCGTATCGCTGCCCTGGCTGACGGCGCCCGCGAAGGCGGACTCAAATTCTAAGAGGAGGAACTGAAGAATGGCTTATAACAGAGCTCCTGAAAAGGACAACGCTCCTGAAATGATCGAACGCGTCGTTTACCTGAACCGTGTCAGCAAGACGGTCAAGGGCGGCCGCGTCATGAAGTTCTCCGCGCTGGTCGTCGTCGGCGACGGCAACGGCACCGTGGGCTACGGCCTCGGCAAGGCGGCGGAAGTTTCCGAAGCCATCCTCAAGGGCATCGCAAACGCGAAGAAGAACCTGCATAAGGTCGTCCTCTCCGGCACCACGATCCCCCATGAGGTCATCGGCATTTACGGTGCAGGCTCCGTCCTGATGAAGCCCGCCTCCGTCGGTACCGGCGTTATCGCCGGCGGCGCGGTGCGTGCTGTCATGGAAGCGGTCGGCATCAGCAACATTCGTACCAAGTGCCTGCGCTCCAATAACCCGCAGAACGTCGTCAAGGCGACGATGCAGGGCCTGCTGAGCCTGCGCGGCCCGTCCGAGGTCGCCCGCATCCGCGGCAAGAGCGTGGAAGAAATCATCGGATAAGGAGGATACGAACATGGCACAGTTAAAGATCAAGCTCGTCAAGAGCGTGAACGGTCGTATCCAGAAGCACATTGCCACGGCGGAATCCCTCGGCCTTCGCAAGATCGGCCAGGAAACCATCCAGCCCGACAATGAACAGACTCGCGGCAAGATCGCCAAGATCGGCTATCTGCTCGAGGTCACCGAAGTAGAATAAGGAGGAGACAAGAATGGAATTACATGAACTTGCTCCCATTCTGGGTTCTACCCAGGTAGCAAAGCGCAAGGGCCGCGGCTGCGGCACCGGCAACGGCAAGACCGCGGGTCGCGGTCACAAGGGTCAGAAAGCCCGCTCCGGCGGCAAGATCCGTGTCGGCTTTGAAGGCGGCCAGATGCCTCTGGCTCGCCGTGTTCCGAAGCGCGGCTTCAACAACATCTTCGCAAAGCCCCTCACCGAGGTCAATCTCGGCGCCTTCGAGGCCTTTGAGGACGGCGCGGTTGTTGACGCGGCTGCTCTGGAAGAGAAGGGCATTATCCGTGACTGCAAGTACGGTCTGAAGGTCCTCTCCAACGGCACCCTCACGAAGAAGCTGACCGTCAAGGCGGCGGCGTTCTCCGAGTCTGCCAAGGCAAAGATCGAGGAGGCAGGCGGAAAGGCTGAGGTGGTGTAAGTGCTTACGACACTTCGCAACGCGTGGAAGATCGCGGACCTTCGCAAGAAGATCCTCTTCACGCTCCTGATCGTTCTGCTTTACCGTATCGGTAACGTCATCCCCGTCCCGTTCGTCAACGTCGAGACCATGTCCAAGATGTTTGACGAGCAGTTGAGCGGCACTATCTTCGGCCTGTTCAACATGATGTCCGGCAACGCGTTCTCCATGGCGACCATCTTCGCCCTGAGCATCCAGCCGTATATCAACGCATCCATCATCATCCAGCTCCTCACCATCGCGATCCCTGCTCTGGAACGTCTGAGCAAGGAAGGCGGCGAGGAAGGCAAGAAGAAGATCAACAAGATCACCCAGCTGACGACTGTGGGCCTCGGCCTCCTGATGGGCTTTGCCTACTATATCATGCTGGTCAACTACAACGATCAGTACGGCGGCGCCCTGCTGATGAACACCGAAGGCATGGGCCTCCTGGCTCCGATCGTGATCATCCTCTCCTTCATGACCGGCTCGACGCTGGTTATGTGGTTGGGCGACCAGATCACCCAGCACGGTATCGGCAACGGTATCTCCATGATCCTGTTCGCGAACATCATCGCCCGTATCCCCGGCGGCATCATCATGCCGATGATCAACATGCTCTGGGAGCAGTGGTACTGGGTGCTCGCGCTCATCGTCGCGATGCTGGCGATCATCGTCTTCATCATCTTCGTCTCGCAGGCGGAGCGCAGGATCCCTGTGCAGTACGCCAAGCGGGTCGTCGGACGCAAGGTCTACGGCGGTCAGAACACGCACCTGCCGATCAAGGTCAATATGTCCGGCGTTCTGCCGATCATCTTCGCGCAGTCGATCGCTTCGCTGCCCGCTACGATCTGCGCTTTCGCAGGCGTGAAGAGCGGCTGGTGGTATGACAACGTGTTCAGCAGCACCAGCGTGATCTACGTGATCATCTATCTGCTGCTCATCATCGGCTTCAGCTATTTCTACGCTACGGTGCAGTACAACCCCGTCGAGGTCGCCAACAACCTCAAAAAGAACGGCGGCTTCATCCCCGGCTTCCGTCCGGGACGCCCGACGTCGGATTTCATCCACAAGGTCATCAACAAGGTCACCCTCTTCGGCGCGATCTATCTTGGTATCGTTGCGGTCATTCCGATCATCCTCGGCGCGGTCATGGGAGACACCAGATTCTCCTTCGGCGGCACGTCTGTCATCATTATCGTGTCCGTTGCGCTTGAAACCGTCGCTGCCATCGAGGCGCAGATGATGATGCGCAACTATTCCGGCTTCCTCGAGAAGTAAGCGGAGGCCGAACTATGAGACTGATTCTTTTAGGAGCCCCCGGCGCGGGAAAAGGCACGCAGGCGGAGATCATCGCCGCGAAGCTGAACATCCCGACCATTTCCACCGGGAATATCCTTCGGGAAGCAATCAAAAACGGTACGGAAACCGGTCTGAAAGCCAAGAGCTTCATGGATCAGGGCATGCTCGTTCCCGACGATGTCATCATCGGCATCGTCCGGGAGCGGCTCGCGCAGCCGGATTGTGCAAACGGCTACATTCTTGACGGAATGCCGCGCACGATCCCGCAGGCGCAGGCTCTGCTGGAGCAAGGCGTCGAGATCGACCGTGTCGTCTCTATCGAGATCGCCGATGAAGTGATCGAAGCGCGCATGACCGGACGCCGCGTGTGCAGTGTCTGCGGCGCAAGCTATCACGTCACGGCCAACCCGCCCAAAACGGAGGGCATCTGCAACGCGTGCGGCGGCGAGCTGGTGATCCGCAAGGACGACAAGCCGGAAACGGTGCGTCATCGCCTTGCAGTCTATCACAGCGAGACCGAAGCACTCAAGGGCTTCTATGAAAAGCTCGGAAAGCTGCGGCTTGTCGAGGGAAATCAGCCCATCGAGGATGCAACTCGTGATATCCTGGCGGCTTTGGGTGATTAACGAATGATCCCCATCAAAAACGAACGCGAAATCTCCGTGATGCGCCGCGCCTGTAAAATTACCGCGGCAGCCCGTGCCTTGGCAGGGGAGATGGTAAGACCCGGCGTAACAACCAGGGAGATTGACAAAGCGGTCCACGATTATATCGTGTCGCAAGGCGCGACCCCTTCCTTCCTCAACTATTCCGGCTATCCCGCCAGCGTCTGCATTTCCGTGAACAATACCGTCATTCACGGGATTCCGGACGGCAGGGTGCTGAAAGAGGGCGACATCGTCTCCATCGACGTCGGCGCCCGCTGGGGCGGATTCCACGGGGACTGCGCCGCAACCTTCGCCTGTGGAGAGATCTCTCCGGAGGCACAAAAGCTCATTGATGTCACGAGGCAGAGCTTTTTCGAGGGCGTGAAATTCGCACGCCAGGGTTACCGTATTTCCGACATCGGTCATGCTGTGCAGACCCATGCCGAAGCCAACGGGTTCTCCGTGGTGCGTGCCTTCATCGGTCACGGTGTGGGCGAGCATCTGCACGAGGAGCCGGAGGTCCCGAACTACGGGCAGCCCGGAAGAGGACCGAGACTGGTCCGCGGAATGACGATTGCGATCGAGCCGATGGTCAACGTCGGCACCTACGAGGTGCGGGTTTTGAAGGACGGCTGGACGACGGTCACCGCGGACGGCAAGCTCTCGGCACACTACGAAAATACTGTCCTCATCACCGACGGCGAGCCGGAAATTCTCACCGTCACCGAGGGGCTTTGACAATGGATATTTCCAGATCGGATGTCGTTCTTTCCGTCGCCGGTCACG
The DNA here is from genome assembly GCA_905233385.1 of uncultured Oscillospiraceae bacterium. Taxonomy (GTDB): domain Bacteria; phylum Bacillota; class Clostridia; order Oscillospirales; family Oscillospiraceae; genus JAZOXB01. The sequence goes on along the minus strand of CAJOEH010000001.1, from coordinate 26,737 downwards.
ACAAGGGAATGCTGTTCTATGTGATCGACACAGACGGTGTGTACGTTTCCCTCGCGAACGGCAAGGAAAGAACGGTGGAAAAGCCCAAACGCAAAAAAATCAAACACGTCCGCAAACTCCCTCGGGAAAATTCGTCGCTCACCGAGAAGATCCGTTCCGGTGAGCCGCTACTCAACAGCGAATTACGAAGGGAACTGGCGATCATTCGCCGGGAAATCAGCGTTTTAACCAAGGAGGGTTGAAAAAACTTGGCAAAGGACGACGTAATCGAACTTGAGGGCATCGTAACCGATGCATTGCCGAACGCGATGTTCAAAGTCAAAATCGGCGGAGAACACGTGATTCTGGCGCACATTTCCGGCAAGCTCAGAATGAACTATATCAAGATCTTGCCCGGTGACAAGGTAACTGTTCAGATGTCTCCCTATGATCTGACCCAGGGCCGGATCACGTGGAGAAGCAAGTAATTCAAGAGACATTGTTCTCATATGGAGGTTAAACAGTATGAAGGTTAGACCGTCCGTGAAGCCCATGTGTGAGAAATGCAAGATCATTAAGCGCAAGGGCCGCGTCATGGTAATTTGCGAAAATCCCAAGCATAAGCAGAGACAAGGCTAATAGGAGGTGCTTGAAGTAAATGGCACGTATTGCTGGTATTGACCTGCCCCGCGAGAAGAGAATTGAGATCGGACTCACTTATATCTTCGGCATCGGCAGAAAGAGCGCCAAGGACATCCTCGAGATGGCCGGCGTTGATCCCGACACCCGCGTCAAGGACCTGACGGAAGATCAGGAAGCCGCGCTGCGTGATGTCATCGACAAGAACTACACCATTGAAGGCGACCTCCGCCGTGAAGTCGCTCTGAACATTAAGCGTTTGACTGAAATCGGCTGCTATCGCGGTCTGCGTCACCGTCGCGGCCTGCCCGTTCGCGGACAGCGCACCAAGACCAACGCACGCACCCGCAAGGGCCCGAAGAAGACCATCGCGAACAAGAAGAAGTAAGGGGAGGGATATGTAATGGCAAAAGCGAATGCGAAGAAAGTCGTCAAGCGCCGTCGTGAGCGCAAGAACGTAGAAAAGGGCGCCGTTCATATCCGCGCTTCCTTTAACAACACCATGGTAACCGTCACCGACCTGCAGGGCAACGCTCTTTCCTGGGCGTCTTCCGGCGGCCTCGGCTTCCGCGGTTCCCGTAAGTCCACCCCGTATGCTGCACAGATGTGCGCAGAGACTGCTGCGAAGGCTGCGATCGACTCCTGCGGTCTGAAGACCGTCGAAGTCTACGTCAAGGGCCCCGGCCAAGGCCGTGAAGCAGCGATCCGCGCCCTGCAGTCCGCCGGTCTGGAAGTCGTCTCCATCAAGGACGTCACCCCCATTGCTCACAATGGCTGCCGTCCCCCGAAGAGACGCCGCGTCTAATTCGTTAAGGAGGAAAAGTTAGAATGGCGAAAAATACGCAACCCGTTCTTAAGCGCTGCCGTACGCTCGGCGTTTCTCCTGCCGTTATGGGTTATTCCAAGACTTCCAACAAGAACCCCGGCGGTCAGAGAAGAACGAAGAAGTCCGAATACGCAATGCAGCTGACTGAGAAGCAGAAGGTCAAATTCGTTTACGGTATTCTTGAAAAGCAGTTCCGTATGTACTATGAAAAAGCTGCCCGTGCAGAAGGCAACACCGGCGAAGTCCTGCTCAGCCTGATCGAGCGCCGTCTGGATAACGTCGTCTACCGCCTCGGCTTTGCCGCGACCCGCCGCGAGGCGCGTCAGCTGGTCAACCACGGCCACTACACCGTCAACGGCAAGCGCGTCAACATCCCGTCTTACCTCGTGAAGACCGGTGACGTGATCGCCGTCTGCGAGAAGAGCAGCTCCAACAATCGTTTCAAGAAGCTCAAGGAAGACGACGCTTTCGTCGCCGCTCCGAAGTGGCTTGACCGCGACAAGAACACCCTGACGGGTAAAGTTCTTGCCCTGCCTGCAAGAGACGATATCGACTTCGAGATCGCAGAACACCTCATCGTCGAGTTGTACTCCAAGTAAGCTTCACCCTCGTTTTCTGGTAAGCTGAAGACCACCGCAGAACAAGTGTTTTGCAATTTCATAAGGAGGGTATCTGATTAATGGTAGAAATTGACAAGCCGCGTATTGAGTGTATTGACTCTCCCGAAGATCCGTCCCATGGCGTATTTATCGTAGAGCCTCTGGAAAGAGGCTACGGCACCACCCTGGGGAATTCTCTGAGAAGGATCCTTCTTTCCTCGCTGCCCGGTACCGCCGCGACCTCCATCAAGATCGCCGGCATCCAGCACGAGTTCTCCACGATCCCCGGCGTCAAGGAAGACGTCACCGAGATCGTCCTGAACATCAAGAGGATCATCTCCAAGATGAACTGCGACGGCGAAAAGACCGTCTATATTGACGCGGCCGGCGAGTGCGAAGTGACCGCCGGCGACATCAAGACCGACGACGAGGTGGAGATCATCAACAAGGATCTGCACATCTGCTCCCTCGGTCCTGACGCCACGCTCAATATGGAGATCACGATGAGCCGCGGCCGCGGCTACGTGCCTGCGGAGCGCAACAAGACCCCGCAGACCCCCATCGGCGTGATCCCCGTCGATTCCCTGTATTCGCCGGTCTATAAGGTCAACTACACGGTGGAAAACACACGTGTCGGCAACATGACCGACTTCGATAAGCTGACGCTTGAGGTCTGGACCGACTCCACCACCACTGCGAAGGACGCCGTGTCCATCGCGGCGAAGATCCTCACCGAGCACCTGACGCTGTTCACCGAGCTGTCCGAGACGGCGGCCGGCCAGACGCTCGTGCGCGAGAACAAGGAAACGGCGGAGCCCGCAGCCCTGAAGCTGACCATCGAAGAGCTCGATCTGTCCGTCCGCAGCTTCAACTGCCTGAAGCGCGCGAACATCAACACCGTCCGCGATCTGATCTCCAGAACGCCGGAAGAGATGATGAAGGTGCGCAACATGGGCAAGAAGTCCCTGGACGAAGTGCAGAACAAGCTGGCGATGATGGGCCTGTCTCTCGCCACGGAAGAGTCCGGAAACAATTAAGCAACCCGTTTTACCTTTCAAGAAGGAGGATATACGAATGTTTGGATCCCGTAAGCTCGGCAGAACGAGCGATCAGCGTAAGGCGATGCTTCGCCAGCTGAGCACTGACCTGCTGGAGAACGGCAAGCTCGAAACGACTTTCTGCAGAGCGAAGGAAGTGCAGCCCGTGGTCGAGAAGCTGATCACCCTCGGCAAGAAGGGCGACCTGGCCAACTACCGCAGAGCGCTGGCTTTCATCACCAAGGAAGACGTTGCACATAAGCTGTTCAAGGAAGTGGCTCCGAAGTATGCCGACCGCAACGGCGGCTATACCAGAGTCACCCGCATCGGTCCCCGCCGCGGCGACGCAGCGGAGATGGCGATCATCGAGCTGGTGTAATAAAAAAACGACCCCGAAGCGCCTCGCGCTTTGGAGTCGTTTTTTATGCAATCCCGACTTTGTCATTGCCCGGCTTGTCCGGGCAATCCGTGCCTATCGATATGGCACACTTCACCGAAATACGGTATCCCGTAGGGAGGCATGCCCACATGCCTCCGCGAATTGTGTGTGCCTGCAATCAGGACGCGGAGGCGTCAGGGGACGCCTCCCTACGACGGAGCGGAATACGATGCAAATCCCATACCTGTGACGGACAGATTACCCGGACAAGCCGGGTAATGACAGGATAAGAGGATTATGTTAAAACTTGTCATTGCCCGCTTTATGCGGGCAATCCATGCCTATCGATATGGCACACTTCGCCGAAATACGGTATCCCGTAGGGAGGCATGCCCACATGCCTCCGCGAATTGTGTGTGTCTGCAATCAGGACGCGGAGGCGTCAGGGGACGCCTCCCTACGACGGAGCGGAATACGATGCAATTCCCATACCCGCGACGGACAGATTACCCCATGCGGGGCAATGACAGGAAGGGACGTTCCCGAACGATATAAAAAGAGAGCGCACGAAACGTGCGCTCTCTTTATCAATCAATTACTGCGCCTTCTTGGCGGTGTCGACGAGGGCCGCGAACGCAGCGCTGTCGGAGATGGCCAGCTCGGAGAGGGCCTTGCGGTTCATCTCGATGCCGGACTTCTTCAGACCGTTCATGAAGCGGGAGTAGTTCATATCGTACGGCTTCACGGCGGCGGAGATACGGGCGATCCACAGACGGCGGAAATCGCGCTTCTTCTGCTTACGGCCGATATATGCGTAAACGCCGGACTTCTTGACGGCCTGCTTCGCCATCTTGAAGTGGGTGGACTTGGAGCCCCAGTAGGACTTCGCAAGCTTCAGGACCTTATTTCTTCTCTTGCGCGTCATCATTGCGCCTTTAATTCTTGCCATTTCTGTATCCTCCTATCCGATTACTTGTACGGGATCATCTTTTTGATGGCGTCCGTATTGGTGACATCAGCGTAAGTCGTGCTTCTCAGACGACGGCCGCGCTTGGTGTCCTTCTTGGTGAGGATATGGCTCTTGAAAGCGTGCGCTCTCTTGACCTTACCGGTCTTGGTGAGATTGAATCTCTTCTTTGCACCGCTGTGGGTTTTGAGTTTCGGCATGATTGATCTCCTTTGTAATTATTTTGCGTTCTTCGGCGACAGGAAGATGGACATGTGTCTGCCGTCGAGCTTGGGTTTCTTTTCGAGGTTGGAAACTTCGGCGCAGCCTTCGCCAAATCGAATCAAAAGCTCTTCACCGATCTCGGTGTGTGCCATCTCACGGCCGCGGAAGCGCACGGTGACCTTAACGCGATTGCCTTCCTTGAGGAACTTGATCGCGCTGCGCATTTTGGTGTTCAGGTCATTGGTGTCGATGCCGGGAGACATACGGATCTCTTTGATCTCCACGACGCGCTGATTTTTCTTTGCTTCCTTTTCCCTTTTGAGCTGGTCGAAGCGGAACTTTCCGTAGTCCATGATCTTGCAGACCGGCGGAACGGCGTTGGGCGAGATCTTGACGAGGTCAAGCTCCTGTTCCTCTGCCATCGCCAGCGCCTGCTCCACGGGAAGAATGCCGAGCATGGTCCCGTCGGCGCCGATCAGGCGGATCTCCTTGTCCTGGATCTCTTCGTTGAGCTGATGATCTAATTTGCCGATGTGAATGCACCTCCGTTTTCACGACAAAAAATGCGGATGCCAACAGCACCCGCTACCGAAACGCGCAGAAATCGCGCGAGAATTTCGATGTTCGACCTCTTCGCTTTCGCTGAAGGTGAGGACGGGGCTGCCGACCTTCTTTGTTTTGCTTAAATAGTATAGCATCGGGAAAAGCGGTTGTCAAGTGTTTTTTGCAGACTTTTTCCGCATTTTTGCTTTGCAAAGCGTCAAAAATGTGGTATGATTGCAGAAGATGAAACGAAGGGAGGCGCGGCGCGTGAACAACCGACCGATCGCGGTCTTTGACTCGGGCCTGGGCGGCCTGAGCGTCCTGCGGGAGCTCATCCGCGTCCTGCCGGAGGAGAACTTTCTCTACTTCGGCGATTCCGCCAACGCGCCCTACGGCGGCAAGCCCACCGAGGAGATCCGTGCGATGACCCTCCGCCACGCGGAGGACCTCTTTGCCCGCGGGTGCAAGGCGCTGGTCGTGGCGTGCAACACGGCGACGAGCGCGGCGATCAACGATTTGCGGGCGCAGTATCCGAACAAGATCATCATCGGCATCGAGCCGGCGTTAAAGCTCGCCGTGACGCATTATCCCGCGGGGCGGATCCTTGTCATGGCGACGGAGGCGACGCTCCGGGAGCGAAAATTCGCGGCCCTCATGGAGCGCTTCGCGCAGCAGTGCGACATCGTAAAGTGCCCGTGCCCCGGACTGGTGGAGTTCGTCGAGCGCGGCGAGCTGCAAGGCTCTGCGGTCGAGGCCGCGCTGCGGGAGGAACTCAAAGACTGCCTCACCGAAACGCCCGACGCCGTGGTGCTCGGCTGCACGCATTATCCCTTCCTGCGCGGCGCGATCCGCGCGGTCGTCGGAGAAACGCCTGAGATTTTGGACGGCGCGGACGGCACGGCAAAGGAGACGAAGCGCCGCCTTTTAGAGGCGGGCCTGCTCCGCGCAGGTTCGCCGGGGAAGGTGGAGCTGACCAACAGCCTGCCCACGCCGGAGATCATGCGCCTTTGCGAACGGCTGCTCTCCGCAGAATAGAATTGCCTGACGTCGTGCCGGAGCAGAACGCTCCGGCACGTTTTTTCGTACAAGATGCAACATTTTCTTCGCGTGAATCGTGTAGTATGCGAAGGAGGAACACAAATGAGAACGATGCAAGAACTGACGGAATGCTACGCCAGACACCGCAAAACCGTTTGGAATATCTGCTATTCCTACTTTTTGAATCCTGCGGACACGGAGGACGCGGTAGAGGACACCTTCCTGCGTTACATCGAAAGCAGCAGAAGCTTCGCCGACAAAAACCACGAAAAAGCGTGGCTCATCGTGACCGCAAGGAACGTCTGCAAGGACGAACTGAAACGCGCGCGCCGTAAAAACGTTTCGCTGGAGCAGGCGGGAGAGCTGCCCGCAGCGACAGATGAAAAGACGGAGCTGCTGTCCGCGATACAGTCGCTGCCGGATCAGCAGAAGACCGCGGTCTATCTGCACTATTACGAGGGCTATTCCTGCGCGGAGATCGCCGCGATACTGCGCCGGCGGGAAAGCACCGTGCGAAGCGATCTGCGCCGCGCGCGTCTGACGCTGAAAGCGAGAATTGGAGGTTATAAGGATGAAGGATAAGATCAAGCAGGCGTATGATGCGATCCTTCCGGACGCAGAAACGGAAGAACGGATGCTCCGAACCATCAAAGCCCGGGCGGAGAACACTGCGCAAAGCAAACGCCCCGTGGCGCGGAGGGTCCTACTGATCGCGGCGTGTATCGCGCTCCTCGCAGCGGTGAGCGCCGCCGGGGTCGCGGCGTATTTGAAATGGTCGCTGCCGGAGCCGAAGACATATCCGTCCGGCAACGGCTATTACGATGTTCACACGACCGAAACCTATCTTCAGGAGGACATTCCCACGGCGACTGCCGCGCAGGAGGATACCTCGGACGAGGCGTTCGCCCGAAAGGCGGTCGATCTGCTGCAAATGCTCGGCCTGACGGACGCCGACACGAGCCGGATGACGGTCATCCGGCAGAAGCATATGGGCTGGGACCGGGAGGAGGCGGTCGTCTCCTTCTCGACGAATGCAGCGCCGACCGCGCTTACCCTTGAAGAGCAAAGCGGCTATCTCATCGGGCACAGCGATATTCGGATCACCTTTGACGCGCAGAGCGGCTACCTGATCGGTCTGAGCGACATCCAATGGGTGTACGGCGAGGGTGAGCCTGTCTGCAAGACGGAGGAGGAAGTCTGCGAGCTGGCCCTGTCTCTGTACGAATCCCTGCCCGTGCCGCAGGGCTATGCCTATTACGGCTGCACGAAGTACGACGAGCAGTTCTGGACGTACGAATTCTGCAACGAGCCGCTGGAGGGCTTCTTCAACGAATATGAGATGGTGCGGCTTTCCATCAATCCCGTCTCCGGAAAGCTCGACAATCTGGTCGTGTTTTACGTGCCCCTACTCGACGACCACGAGGAGGGGGACGTTCCCCTGACGCAGGCGCAGGCGGAGGCAGTCCTGCAGGCCGCCGGGAGAGCGCCGGAGAATATGGAGCTGACGGGCGCGGAGGTCAAGATCGTACTGCCGAACTGGATGTTTACCGACAAGTTCCCGACAGACGGCGACGCGGTCGCCAGCGACGTGACCCGCCTCGCGTGGGTGCTGACCTATGAGAGCAAAGGGGTAGAAGAGTTCGACTCCAAGATGGAATTCTACGTGGACTACTACACCGGCGAGCTCCTCGGCGGCGATTACTACTGATACTAAAATTATTGCAACGCCGGCCGTGAAAACGGCCGGCGTTTTAGTATGTGTTAGAAAAACAGGCGGCCGGCGGCGTCGAGTAGGATGCCGGCCAGAGCGCTCAAAGCGTACAGCGTCGCGATGATGATCGCGTTTTCCTTGTGGTTTTTGTTGCTGCGCAGCAGGACCAGAAGGCCGATGCCCGCGTTGGCAAGCAGACCCGCGAACAGGCATCCGATCCCGAACACGCCGTACAGGTACGACCTCGTGATGACGACGGAGACGGAGCAGTTGGGGATCAGCCCGAACAGGCCGACGAGCAGCGGGCCGACGATCGGCTTGCCGAGAATCGAGCCGGAGAGCCGCTCCACGCCGATGAAGGAAAAGAGCAGATTCAGGGCGAAATTGACGGCGATCAGCATGATCGCGATTTTGACCGTGTGCTTCAGCGCCGAAAGGAAGACGCTGCCTTCCTCCTCGTCGCAGGAGCAATGCTCGCGCTCGCAGAAGCTGTGGATATCCTTCTGCGACCGCAGTCTGCGCAGCAGCAGAAGGTCGGCGAGATAGCCGAGCACGATGCCGAAGGCCGCTTTCGCGAGCAGGATATAGACGATTTTGACCGCAGAGAGGGAAACTCCCTCCGTCAGGGACGAGAGCATGACCGGCAGCATTTCATCCGAGGTGGCGAAGAAAACGGCCAGCATCGTGCCGACGGTGATCGAGCCGGTGGAGAAGAGGGTCGCGGCCGCGCCGGAGATGCCGCACTGCGGCACGACGCCCAACAGACCGCCGAGGAAGGGGCCCGCCTTGCGGGAATAGCCGTGCAGGATGCTCTCGTTGAAGCGCTTGCTGCGCTCCAAAAGCTCCATGAGCAGGTAGGCGACAAAGAGGATCGGAATGCTCCACAGGCCGTCCTTGAGCCCGTCCAGCGCGGCCTCGCCGACCCGCGGCCAGAACGCCGCTTGCTCCGCGGCATGCGTTAATACAGGAGACAAGGTTGATAACTCCTTCGAATCAATATTTTAATCCGCGATCAGCGGACGCAGCACCGCCTGATCTTCAAAGCGGGTGTCGCGGGAATTGACGACGTAGACGATCTCCGTCAGCGTGCCCGCCGCGCCGTAGGTCTGCTGATAATGCGTGACCTTCGAGCCGGCGACGTCCTTGACGTACATCCTGCCCGTGCAGGATTCCACCGGGAAATCGTCCGCTGAGGAGACGAAGGAGATGACCGTCGCGGAGCCGGCGAAGTTGGACGTGAGCTGCGCGACGGAGTCGGCAATGACCTCGCTGCGCGTTTTTTCGGAGTAGTAGGAGATGCTGTTGGTGTCGGGGAAACGGTACTCGGAGAAGGCGACCTCATGGAAGCCGCGGCCGACGAGCTCGCGCGCGATCTGCGAAAGATAGGAAAGCACTTCCTCGTCCGCCGGATCGAGCCAGTAGCAGCCGTATTCGTCCATCCACAGGTAACCGCCCGCCATCGGCAGGCCGCACTCCTGGTGATCGAGCGCGAAGACCGGGTCGCTGAACGCCGGGATCTCCGCGATCAGGTAGAAGCCCTTGTTGGACAGGTAGGTGATCATCTGGTCGATGACCGAGATCTTGACGTCCGCCTTCTGCGAGCCGGAGATCGAGGAGGAATAATAGAAATTGCCGAAACGACTCTTGAGCTGGATCATCACGGCGCAGGGCTCTTCGATCTGCTTGATCTCCTCGAACACCGCGTCGGGATCCTGGAGCATGGCGGTCGTGATATAGTAGCCGCCCATTTCCTGGATGGTCTTGTTCATGGCCGCGCCGGAGGTATAGACGATCTGCGGGTTGTCGATCACGGGCCGCGCTGCGGCGGGCTCGTTCGGCGTGGCGACCTGCATCATCGTGCCGTCCATGTCCAGATGCGCGCCGTCGCGGTCGTAGACGAGGAAGGGCTCAAGATAGATGACGAGCAGGATGCCGGCGACCAGCGCGACCGCGAGCAGGATGAGCAGTACGCGCAGCAGCTTCTTGAGCAGTATTTTATTGCGGTAGGAGATATGCATACGCGCACTCCTTTCTGTTTATTTTGCGAGCAGACAGCTCCAGCCGTCCTCGCGCCGCTGCGCGATAACGGTCAGACCGGCGGCGGCGATCGCGCCGCGCACCTCCTGCTCGCGCTCGTTCAGGATGCCGGAGCAGAGGAAGACGCCGTTTGGCTTGAGGAAGTTCGGCACGACCGGCAGAAGCTGCACGATCACGCCGGCGACGATGTTGGCGCACACGACGTCGTAACGCCCTGCAGCGAGTTCTTCCATCCGCGCGCGGTCGGTGATCACGTTGCCGGTGCAGGCGGAGAAACGGTCCGCGCCGAAGCCGTTGCGCGCGGCGTTTTCGCGGGCGATATGCTCCGCGGCGGGGTCGACGTCGATGCCGACGGCGCTCTTTGCGCCGAGGCGGAGCGCGGCGATCGAGAGGATGCCGCTGCCGCTGCCGAGGTCGGCCACGCGCTCGCCGCCGGAGATCAGTTCCTCCAGTGCGCACAGGCACATCCGCGTGGAGGCGTGCTCTCCCGTGCCGAAGGTCAGCCCGAGATCGAGGATCACGGGCAGTCTGCCCTGCGTGTCGTCCACGGTCATCCACTGCGGGACGATCAGCAGCTTTTCGCCGATCGGCAGGGGACGGTAGCCAGCTTTCCAGGAGTTTTCCCAGTCCTCGTCGGGAACGTCCTCCAGCGCGATCGTCAGAGGTCCGAAATCGCAGGCGGGATAGCGGGCGGGCAGGGCTTCCAGCAGGGAGCGCAGTTCATCGAGCTGCGCCTGCGCGGTTTCTTCCTCAAGATACAGGCGCACCTGCGAGACGTTCCGCATCTTCTGCGCAAGCGTTTCGTCGACGTAGTCCCAGTAGTCTTTGGAATCCTCCAAAAACTGTTCGAACTGTTCGCTGTCGTCCACCATAAAGCTGTCAAAGCCCGCCTCGGTCAGCTCCGCGCACAGCAGGTCGATCCCTTCCGGCGCGGTGCGGACGGTCACTTCAATCCATTGCATCGTTCTCCTCCAAGCACGGATCACTTTTTCCCATATATTCTACAGGATTTCGCGCGGAATAACAAGCATAATTTCTTTTCCCCTTTTATTTTTCGGAAAATCGTGTATAATGGTTGCAGCGAAAGGGTGAAACACATGATCAAAGACATCGTGCTCGCGCCGGGCGTGACCCTGCGCGCGATGCAGACCGATAAATTCAAGACTTCCTGCTTCAGCGTGAATTTCCTGCGGCCGCACTGCCGGCAGACCGCGGCGGCGGACGCGCTCCTGCCGAGCGTCCTGCTGCGCGCGACGGAGCGGTATCCCGACATCCGCAGTATTTCCATGCATTTGGACGAATTATACGGCACAGGCTTCGGCACGCTGGTGCGCCGCAAGGGCGAGGTCAAGCTGACGGGCTTCTACGCCGATTTCATCGACGACGCCTTCCTGCCGGAAGGCGAAGCGATCTTTCCCGCCGTCGTCGATTTCCTGCACGAGGTGCTCTATCATCCGCTGACGAAGAACGGCTGCTTCTGCGCGAAGAACGTCGAGGGCGAGAAGCAGAACCTGATCAACGCGATCGAGTCCGATCTGAACGACAAACGCGCCTATGCCACCGCGCGGCTCCTGGAAACGATGTGCGCGGGCGAAGCCTACGGCACGCCGCGCCTGGGCTGCGCGGAGGACGTGCGCGCCGTCACGCCGCAGTCCTTGTGGGAGCATTATCAGACCGTCCTGCGGACATCCCGGATCGAGATCTTTTACGCAGGACGCTGTTCGCCCGAGGAAGCGGCGGCGCAGTTCGGCAAAGTGTTCTCCGCAGAGCGCGGAACGGACTTCGTCCCTGTGAAGACGGAGGTGCGCCGCGCGGCAGGCGAGATCAAAGAAGTCGCGGAGGCGATGGACGTCACGCAGGGCAAGCTTGTCATCGGCCTGCGGACGGGCGTCACCGTGAGCGACCCGGACTATCCCGCCCTGCTGCTCCTGAACGCGATCTACGGCTGGAGCGTTTCGAGCAAGCTCTACCGCAACGTGCGGGAGAAGCTCTCGCTTTGCTATTACGCCAGCACCTCGATGGAAAAGTACAAGGGACTGATGCTGGTCTCCTCCGGCATCGCGTTCGAGAATTACGAGACGGCGAAACGGGCGATCCTGCGCGAGCTGGACGCATGCAAAAACGGCGATTTTACCGAGGAAGAACTCCATCAGGCGCGCAGCTTCCTCACGTCTTCTCTGCGTGCCACGATGGATTCACCCGCGCGGCTGGACGAGTTCTATATCGGCAGCGCCGTGGAGCGCGGCGACGATATCCCGGAACTGATCGAAAAGCTGGACGCGCTGACGGCGGAGGATCTGCGCCGTGCCGCGCAGAAGCTGTCGGTCGACACGATCTATTTCCTGAAGGGGGAGAGCGCATGAAGCTGTTGAAATACCCCCGCATCGGCGAGTGCTGTTACGAGCAGCGGCTCGGTAACGGGATGCTGGTCCGCGTCGTGCCGAAACGCGACTTTGCGAAAAAATACGCCTTCGCTGCCGTGGATTTCGGCGCGATCGACACGTCGTTCCGCCTGCGCGGCGAGCCTGTCCGCGTGCCGGACGGCATCGCGCATTATTTGGAGCATAAGATGTTCGACCTGCCGGAGGGGAGCGCGGACGGCAGGTTCGCCGCTCTGGGCGCAGTTCCGAACGCCTTTACGAGTTACGACATGACGGCGTACCATTTCTCCTGCACGGAGCACTTCGCGGAGAATCTGCGCCTGCTGCTGCGCATGGTGACGACGCCGTATTTCACGCCGGAGAGCGTGGAGAAGGAGCGCGGGATCATCACGCAGGAGATCCGCATGTATGAGGACAACGCCGAGCAGCGCGCCGCGGAGGACCTGTTCGCCGCGCTGTACAAAGAGCACCCGGTGCGCACCTCCATCGCGGGTACCGTGGAGAGCATCGGAGAAATCACGGCGCAGTCGCTGTACGACTGCTTCCGCGCCTTCTACCAGCCGTCCAACATGGTCCTGTGCGTCACGGGTGACGTGGACGCGGAGGAGGTCATGCGGATCGCGGAGGAAATGACCCCGCAGGAGAATGCCGACCTGCCCGAACGCCGGTACGGCGCGCCGGAGGCGATGCGGCCTGCCGAGGCGCGGACGCTGCGGCAGATGGAGATCTCCATGCCGACCTTCGCGCTCGGCTTCAAGGTCGAGCCGGCAGGGAAGGGCATGGAGGCCATGCGCCGCGAGGTCGTCGGCGATATCGCGGCGGAGATCCTCGTCGGCGAGTCCTCTCCGCTGTATCAGCGGCTCTATGAGAGCGGGCTGATTGACGGCGGTTTCTCCGTCGGCTACGAGAGCATCAAGGACGCCTGCCTGATCAGCGCAAACGGCGACAGCGACGACCCGGAGGCGGTGCTGGACGCGATCTTAAAGGAAGGCGAGCGGGTCGCCCGCGAGGGCTTCGAGGAAGATCTCTTCCGCCGCCTGAAAAAATCCGCCCTCGGCAGACGCACCAGAGACCTTGACAGTTTTGAAAGTATCTGTTATCGTATTTGTGCATATCAGTTTGACGGAGCGGACTATTTCGAGTTCCCCGCAGCGTACGCATCCGTCGCGCCGGAGGACGTGCAGGCGTTCCTGACGAACGTGATCCGTCCCGAGCGCGCCGCGCTTTCGGTCGTCCGGCCTAAGAAATAGGAGGCAGCCATGACTTTTTCCGATACCACCCCCATCGTTTTTCCCGGTTTAGGGATCGAGGTAAACCCGCCGGACGGATTCACCATCCCCGGCACGAATTTTGAGATCAAATTCTACGCGCTGGTCATTGTGATCGGCATCATTCTGGCGGTGCTGTACACCGTCCGCCGCAGCAGAGACTTCGGCCTGAAAGCCGACGATATCTACAACCTTGTGATCGTCGGGATGCCCTGCGCCATCGTCGGCGCGCGGCTGTACTACGTGATCTTCGAGTGGGATCAGTTTTTCGGCCCGGGTCACAACTGGTACGATTTCCTCAACATCCGCAAGGGCGGCCTGGCGATCTACGGCGGCGTGATCGGCGCGGCGCTCGGGATCATCATCTTCTGCCTGAGCAGCAAGAAACGCCGCGCCAAGATCCTTCCGTATTTCGACGTGACCGGCCTCGGCCTGCTGATCGGGCAGGCGGTCGGCCGCTGGGGCAATTTCTTCAACCGCGAGGCGTTCGGCGGCAGGTGCGCGAACTTCCTCCGCATGGACATCGGCCAGATCGAGAACGGCGAGCGGATCTGCAATCATCCGACCTTCCTGTATGAGTCGGTATGGAATCTGGCCGGCCTGATCCTGCTGCACTTCCTGTCGAAGAAGCGCAAGTTCGACGGGCAGGTCTTCCTGCTCTACCTCGCGTGGTACGGCCTCGGACGCGCCTGGATCGAAGGCCTGCGCACGGACAGCCTCTGGTGGGGCAGTTTCCGCGTCAGCCAGGTCCTCGCGGCGGTCTCGTGTCTGGCGGCGGTAGGGATCATGCTGTACGTCCTGCTGATCAAACGCCCGGCGCCGGAAAAAATGCTGGTAAACCGCGTAGCCGCGGAAGCGGATACGCCTGAAGAACCGAAAGAACCCGAAGAATAAGGAGGTAATACACGATGGCAACAATGGATTCTTTGAAAGAAAAGGCAAGCAGCGCGGCGCAGACCGCGGCAAAGACGGCAAAGTACGTGGCTTCTATCTCCAAAATGCGCGTCGAGATCGTCAAGGAGAAGGAACTGATCCGCCGCACCTACACGAAGCTCGGCAAGGTCTATTACAAGGACTATGTGACCGACGAAGAGCCGGACGAGGCGGAGTACAAGCCGCTGTGCGACCAGATCTCCGCGTCCTTCCGCCGGATCAACGAGCTGCAGGAGCAGATCGCCGCAGAAAAGGAAGCCTACAAAGCCGGCGAGCCCTGCGACGATCCCGGCGTTCCCTGCGACGAGCCCGTCGAGGAGTCTGCCGAATAGTCGTCCGCAGCGCGCAGAAGAACCGCAAGCCGTTCGGCTTGCGGTTCCTTTTTGTAGTTACGGCAGTTCGGCGATCTGGCGCAGGAGGCAGGCGGTGTCCTGCCTTGTCAGAGGCGCTTCGGGAGAGGAGAGGGCGACGCCCGCCTCGCGGAGCGCCTGCAGGGAGGCAGCCGCCCAGCTCGTATCTTCCGACGGAATGACGGCGGCGGTGACGGGAAGCCGCAGGAGATTCTGGAGCATGACCGCCGCCTCCTGCCCGGTGACCGGATCGTTCGGGCGGAATATCAGGCCGTCCTCCGTCGATTCGCCGCTGACCAGACCGCGCCGCATGGCGCTTGCGAGATAGGGCTGCATCCATGCCGCGGCCTCGTCGGCGTCCGCGAAGCCGGACACGGTCAGATTCTCGTCCACGGGCACGCCCTTGAGCTCCATCGCCATGACGAGAAACTCCGCGCGGGAGACCGACTCCTGCGGGCAGAAGCAGGAAACGCCCGCGACCGTGCGTCCGCCGGAGAGCCCCTGTTCGCGCAGCCACATGGCCTCATACTGGTCGTTGTCCGCCACGTCGGCGAAGGTCATCGCCTCCGAGGGCTTCAGAATGCGAATGTTGACCGCGGCGGGCTGGGAGACGTTGCCCGCGTCGTCCGTGACGGTGAAGGTGAAGCTATCCTCGCCGACGCGGTTCCTGTCGGGCGTGTAGACGTAGCTGCCGTCAGGCTCGATCTTGACCGTGCCGCGCTTCGGCTTCTCCGCGAGTTGGAAGGTCAGCGGGCCGCCCTCCGGGTCGGAGCCTGTGAGCGTGCCGTCGTTGGCGACGTTCTTGTAGGTCTCAAATTCGCCGCGGATCGCCTTCGGGGTCTCGTTTTTGCCGGACTGGATGCGGATGGTGAGCTGCGAAGGCGCGCCGAGCGCGCAGCCGCAGATCGGCTGATAGCACAGCACCGCATCGCAGCTTTCCGTGCACGCGGGCGTCATGCGCAGCTCGTTCAGGGCGTTCTGCGGGAGAATATCGCCCGCGCGGATGATGCGGCTGCCGAGCATGAGCGCGGCGACCTTTTCCTCCGGCACGGCTGTGACGAAAATGCCGCGCAGGTCCACGCCTGGGTCGTTGGAGAAGTCGGACTGGTTGAAGCAGTATTCTCCGGTGTAAAGCGTTTCGCCGTCGGCGGCGGCTGCGCCCATGCAGAGCGCGGACAGGCAGACGAGCAGTAAGGCGATGCGAATGATGGATTTCATATCGGTTCCTCCTATGATTTGCTACAAGGCTTAGGATGAACCGATTTTTTGCAAATATGCAAAAAAATCCCGCTGCGGGAACAGCGGGTAAAAGCCTTCCCCTGGAGGGGAAGGTGTCATCCGGCGTCTCACGCAAGCCGGATGACGGATGAGGTGTATGGCGCAGCTGCGTGTTACAAGACTGCCGTGCTTGAAGAAGCTCCACCTCATCCGCCTCGCAGGCTCGCACCTTCTCCTCAAGGAGAAGGCTTATGATGCCTGCATGTCTGTAGATTCTGCTTGTCACGCAGCGAAAGCATCCCGCTGCGGGAGCAGCGGGATGCTTCGTGTCAATATGGACGGATATAATGTGCGCTCGAATCCGGCGTTGGCCGCATTTTGATCCCCGATACGATGCCCATGGCGATAAACGAGGTGAGGATCGAACTGCCTCCATAGCTGAAGAAGGGCAGCGCCAGACCGATAACGGGCAGCAGACCGAGGCAGACGCTGACGTTGATGAAGATCTGGAAGAGGAACATCGCGGCGATGCCCATGCAGATCAGCCGGTTCTGATAGTCGGGGGTCTTCATGCCGACGTAGATGATGCGCGCGACGATCGCGAACAAAAGGATCAGCACCGCGATACAGCCGATCATGCCGAGCTGTTCGCCGATGGTGGAGAAGATCGAGTCGGTGTGCCGCGCGGGGATCGCGCCGCTGTTGGTCATCGTGCCGTTGAAGAGGCCCTGGCCGGAAAGGCCGCCGTTGCGCAGGGTCTTGATGTTCTGGTTGGTCTGCCACATGACGCTCAGACCGTTCGGGTCGATGCTGCTGTCGTACAGCGCGAGGATACGGTTCTTCTGGTCGTCGCGCATGACGGTCGCCCAGAGGGTCGGCGCGGCGACGGCGAGCGCGCCGCCTCCCGCGAGGAACCACAGACCGTTGACGCCGCCGACGTAGGCCATCACGAGGAAGACGAAGATAAAGATCAGAGAAACGCCGGTATCGCTGGAAATGAAGACGTAGAAGCCGACGATAAAGAGCATGTGGAAGACGAGCTGGCTGACGCAGCGGACGGAGGACGTTCTTGTCTGGTTGACGCTGAGCGTTCGCGCGAGGATGATGACGTAGGTGATCTTGCAGACCTCGGCGGGCTGGATATTGAACGGCAGGAAGGGGAAGTGCAGCCAGCCGCGGTTGCCGTTGACCTCGATGCCGAAGATCAGCAGCAGGCCGATGAAGAAGACGTTGAAGAGGAAGAGCGCGGTCCGCTGTCCGGCGAGGATGTCGATGTCGAAGGCGGTCAGCGCGAAGTAAATGATGACGCCGACGAGCAGGCAGCTCGTCTGAATGATGATGTAACGGCTGTTGTCCGCGGTCGCGGTTGCCGCGTAGATCATGACGATGCCGAAGCCCGTCGCGACGACGCAGAGGGCCAGCAGGATCATGTCGCCCTTTTTCGCGATCTCTTTGATCCGATCATACAGTTTTCCCATGCGCTCACCCCCGTTCAGTATTTTCAGACATACATTTTAACACAAAAAGTCATTTCTGTAAAGTTGCTTTTGCAAAATCGGGGCAGGTGTGATATAATCGCGGCAAAGGATGTGAATGCGGATGCAATTCATCACAAGATCGACCGAGGAGACCGAACTGCTCGGCGAAAAGCTGGGCAGGCGTCTGTGCGGCGGCGAGATCGTCGCCTTCTCGGGCGGCCTCGGCGCGGGAAAGACGGCGTTCACGCGCGGCCTTGCGCGGGGACTGGAGATCCCGATGCGCGTCACCAGCCCGACCTACACGATCGTGAACGAGTATACGGGCGGCAGGTTGCCGCTGTTCCATTTTGATATGTACCGTCTGGGCTCGGAGGACGAGCTGTTCGACATCGGCTGGGAGGACTATCTCCGGCGCGGCGGCGTCTGCGCCGTCGAGTGGAGCGAGAACGTCCGCGGCGCGATGGAGGACGCGATCTCCGTCCATATCGACCGGGTCTCGCACGAGGTGCGGGAAATCACGATCGAAGGAGGAGCGGCATATGCGGATCTTAGCCTTTGAGACCTCCGCGAAGGCGGCGTCCGTCGCCCTGCTGGAGGACGACCGCCTGGTCGGAGAGTACTATCTGAACTGCGGCCAGACGCACAGCCGCACCCTGATGCAGATGGCGCAGGAGCTGCTGGAGAACTGCGGCCTGACGCCTGCGGACGTTACGGCGGTCGCCTGCGCTGCGGGACCGGGCAGCTTCACCGGCGTACGGATCGGCGTCGCCGCGGCGAAGGGCTTTGCCTGGGGCAGGGAACTCCCCTGCGTCGGCGTTTCCACGCTGGAGGCGATGGCGCGGCAGGCCGCGCTCTTCGACGGGATCGTCTGCTGCGCGATGGACGCGCGGCGCGAGCAGGTCTATAACGCTCTCTTCTCCTGTGAGGGCGGCGTCCTGACCCGCCTGACCGAGGATCGGGCGATCTCGCTGGAGGAACTGGAGCAGGAGCTGAAAAAGCACGAAAAGTTGAAAATTATGGTTGGCGACGGCGCGCAGTTGTGTTATAATACATGCAGGAAGAGCGTTTCCGGCTGCGTCCTCGCGCCGGAAGCCTCGGTCATGCAGCGCGCGTCGGGCGTGGCGCTGTGCGCAAGAGAGAAGCTCCTGACGGGAGAAACCTTCGACGGCGCGGCGCTGGAGCCGAACTACCTGCGGCTTTCGCAGGCGGAGCGCGAACGCAACGCGCGCATGCAAAGTAAAGGAGAATAAGTATGGGTAAAGTGCATATTCTGGATCATCCCCTGCTGCAGCACAAGCTGTCGATCCTCCGCGACAAGAACACCGGCGTCAAGGAATTCCGTGAAGCGGTCGGCGAGATCGCCGCGCTGATGTGCTACGAGGCGACCCGCGATCTTCCCACGGAGGAGATCGAGATCGAGACGCCGATCACCACGGCAAAGTTCAAGGTCCTGGCCGGCAAGAAGCTCGCCATCGTGCCGATCCTCCGCGCCGGTCTCGGCATGGTCGATTCCATGATCGCGCTCATGCCCTCCGCGAAGGTCGGACACATCGGCATGTTCCGCGATCCGGAGACGCATCTGCCCGTGAAGTATTACTGCAAGATGCCGCCGGACATCTCCGAGCGGCAGGTCTTCGTCGTCGATCCGATGCTCGCCACGGGCGGCACGGTCGTCGCGGCGATCGACGTGCTCAAGAACGAGTACGGCTGCAAGGCCATCACGCTGATGAACATCATCGCCGCGCCCGAGGGCCTGAAGGCCGTCACCGAGGCGCATCCCGACGTTGAGATCTACGTCGCGGCGGTGGACGAGTGCCTGAACGAGAACGCCTACATCGTCCCCGGTCTGGGCGACTGCGGCGACCGCATCTTCGGCACGAAGTAAGAGAATAGCGAAAGAGCCGCGCTGTGGTGTTTCCACAGCGCGGCTGTTCTATATTATGGAACGCACCATCAGGTCTGTCATTGCGAGACCGACGGAGTCGGTCGTGGCAATCTGTCCCTACCGACGCGGGACACTTTCCCGAAAATGGAACGCCGTAGGGAGGCATGCCCACATGCCTCCGCAATAATGAAGCGAATCCGAGATCGACACGGAGGCGTCAGGGGACGCCTCCCTACGGGAAAGCGTAAACAATGCAGTTCCCGTACCGGCGACGGACGGATTGTACCCGCAGGGGGTAGGCCGCATCCGTAAGGCGGCAAAGCCGCCAACGGCTGCGTAGCCTCGCAATGACATGGATGGGGAGACTATGCCAAAAAGAAGGCAGGCGCTTGCGAATCGGCAAGCGCCTGCTTTCTTGTAAGTAGTTATTCCGTGATCTCCTCGTAGATCAGCGTGCCGCAGAGAATGACGGCGCGGATCTGCGGGGCGTAGTCCGGCACGACCTCGCCCGCCGCCAGCGACAGGCCGATCGCGACGCCCGCCTGCGGCAGGAGACACGGGCCGAGGTACTTTTTCACGGTGCGGCCGCACTTGCTCACAGCCGCGCCGACGCCCGCAGCGACGCTCTTGACGACCGTGAGCAGGAACGCCGTTTCTTTCTCGCCGAAGCCGCGCAGCAAGGCAGTGATTTCCGCTGCGGCCTCCGCTTCACTGCGGGGAAGGTCGCCTAACAGCAGGGTGTCAGTTCGCACACCGAGCTGCCTCGAAATCGCCGCCAGAACGCCGAGACTCAGCTTGGTGTTTCCGGTCTCGATATGGCTCATATGCGTCACGGAGATGTTGATCTGCTCCGCCAGCTGCTCCTGTGACAGACCTGCTGCCTTCCGTGCGGCGCGGATTCGTTGCCCGATCTCGTAGTAGTCCATCATTCTCACCTATGCAATATAATTCTACTTGAATTATATGGGCAATCGTGCTATCATGAAATAAACTATATAGGCATTTTTTGCCTCAATAGTTAAGTATTAGCAAGGGGAGAAAAAGATGAAACGAATAGCACTTTTAGTATTAGCTGTAGCAATCATTTTGGGGGTGCTTACCCCACTTGGAATGAGTGCAAATGCGGCACAATATGAAGCGAGTGTTGTGGTGAGTGTTGCAGAAGGCTATTTGGGATCGACAAAATGGAATAACTTATGCTTGGCGTTTGTTAGAACATGCTTTCAAGAAGCATATGGCATATCCTCAAGCGCGTGTTGTGCATATAAATATGGATCTTCATATATTGACAGTACATCCAGAAATAATATTCCATTAGGGGCAGATGTTTTCTTTGGCGGAAGCGATGTTATATGCAGTACTTGCAAAAATCATGCTGGCCATGTCGGTATCTATGTCGGAGATGGAGAAATCATCCATTCTTGGGCTGGAAAAGTACGAAGGGACACTATAGATTATGTCGTCGGTCGTGGGTATCCGTACAGAGGCTATGGATGGCATGCGAATGTTGAATTGAGCAATTCGGAAATCTATAAACTCTACTGCCACAACAACTACAGCGGCAAGAACTATCTGTTCGGCACGGATTTCAGCGGCTCGCTGGATTCCGACATCATCTATTCGCGCGATACGAGCGTGACGACGGTGAGTACGGACCAGACGACAAAGCACAACGGCTACAGCTCGCTGAAAATCGTCAATACCGCAGCTGGCGCCTCCGGCAAGGATCTGGCGATCGTTACGCTGACCAATGACCGCGAAGCAAACGGCAACGTCGCCGACAACAAGGAAATGACCCTGAGCTTCTGGGCAAAGGCGTCAAACGCGGATACCAGAATCTATTTCCGCTGGGGCTACGGAAGCTACGTCAGCGCGACGCTGACGAAGGATTGGGCGTATTATACGCTTCCTATGAACAAAACGACGTCGCACGGGTCAGCCATGCACCCCTACGTCGACAAAGCCGGTACGGTCTGGATCACGGAGATGCAGCTTGAGGACGGCACGGAAGCGACCGCCTTTGTGCCGGAAGATATCAAGCCGATCAACCATGCGATCTTGACGCAGACGCAGGGACAGAAGTATCAGCTTCCGGACGATCCCGTGCGTGAAGGCTATACTTTCGACGGCTGGTATACCGCAAACAGAGGCGGCACGAAGATCACAAATCAGACCGCGGTGATGGACGGCGATTTGATCGTATATGCGCATTGGAATGCTAACAGCTATACGATCAGCTTCGACGCAAACGGCGGAACCGGAACGATGGATCCGATAACGGTCAAGTTTGGAGAGAGCTTTGTAATTTCAAAAAGTCAGTTTACAAGAAGCGGATTCAAGCAGACAGGCTGGAATCTGTACCGCGATGCCGATAACAAGTATTACGTTGCCGGAAAAGGATGGTTCACGGAAGCGGAGATCAGCGCAAACGGATACGCAAAGCAATTCTATACGCCGGAACGAGAACTAATAGTCGGAGGTTCGTTTACAAAGGGGTATGACGGCATCTCTACGTATACCTTTATCGCAGTGTGGGAGCAGGTGGATTGCACCCACCAGTATCAGTCCACCGTTGTCACCCCGGCGACCTGCACGGAGGCGGGCGTCGTCAGATACACCTGCACGCTTTGCGGCGATACCTATACGGAAACGCTGCCCGCACTGGGCCACGACATAGTAAACGACACGGCAGTTCCTGCCACCTGCACCGAGACCGGACTTACCGCCGGCGAGCATTGCACGCGCTGCAATTATAAGGTTGCGCAGGAAGTCGTTCCCGCCCTTGGCCATAACTGGGATGCCGGCGTCGTGACGGTCCAGCCGACGGAAACGGAAAAGGGTGAAAAGACCTTTACCTGTAGCCGCTGCGGCGAAACAAAGACGGAGACGATTCCGGAGCTTTCGCACGTCCACAGCTACACGGCGGCCGTGACGCAGCCGACCTGCACCGAGCAGGGCTATACGACCCACACCTGCGCCTGCGGCGACAGCTATGTGGACACCTACGTTCCCGCGTTGGGTCACAATTACGTGGACGGCGTCTGCACGCGCTGCGGCGCGAAGGAGCATGAGCCCGTCAGCTTCAACGACGTATCCCCGAACGCATGGTACTACGGCGCGGTGGATTACGCCGTGTCGAACGGACTGATGAACGGCGTGGGCGGCGGCAATTTCGCACCCGATTCTCCGATGACCCGCGCCATGCTCGTGACCGTCCTGTGGCGGTACGAGGGCGAGCCGAAGGAGGGCAAAAACACCTTCACGGATGTCCCAGACGGACAGTGGTACACGCAGGCGGTTGCGTGGGCGGCGGCGAACGGCATCGTCGGCGGCGTGGGCAACGGCAGATTCGACCCGAACGGCAACATCACCCGCGAGCAGATGGCGGCAATCCTCTTCCGTTATGCGGATGGGAAGAAGCTCGACACGAGCAAGCGCGGCGACCTGAGCGGTTTCCCCGACGCGGGAAAGGTCAGCGCTTGGGCGAAGGACGCGATCGCGTGGGCAGTCGCTGAGAAGATCATCGGCGGCTCCGACGGCAAGCTTCTCCCGCAGGGCAACGCCACCCGCGCCCAGGTCTCGACCATCCTCATGCGGTTCATTGAGAACATCGCGAAGAAGTAAGTAGAAAATTCCCATACCGTGTCATTGCGAGAAAGCGCAGCATCCAAACGGATGCTGCGCTTTCGCGGCAATCTGTCCGTTTCGTCGTTGGACGGCGCACATTCGGACTTTTCCGCGTAGGGGCGCCCATTGGGCTCCCTGCCTTTGGCAGGCGGGAATGGCAGCGTTGTGGTGCGGTGCGAAATACGATGCAAGGTACAACCCTGCGAGGGACAGATTGCGAGACCGACTCCGTCGGTCTCGCAATGACATGGAGGGAGAGTTGGTCGGCTCATTGCAATCAGCGTGGATAATCAATGCAATACGACTCCCTCCGTCACGGCTTCGCCGTGCCACCTCCCTCAGGAGGGAGGCACACATTGCCGCGTCGCTTCGCTCCTCGCAATGACGCGGACGGAGAGCTTCCTAAGAAAGCAGCAGGCGCTTGCCAAACGGCGAGCGCCTGCTGTGTCTTATGTTGCGTTGTATGGATCAATCCGTGATTTCGCCGGCCTCTCGTAGATCAGCGTGCCGCAGAGAATGACGGCGCGGATCTGCGGGGCGTAGTCCGGCACGACCTCGCCCGCCGCCAGCGACAGGCCGATCGCGACGCCTGCCTGCGGCAGAAGACACGGACCGAGGTACTTTTTCACGGTGCGGCCGCACTTGCTCACAGCCGCGCCGACGCCCGCGCCGACGATCTTGCCGACCACGCGCAGGACGATGTAGATCGCGCCGATGACGCCGACGGTCGGCAGAACGTCCAGCCGTAGGTCCGCGCCCGAGGCGACGAAGAACAGCATGAAGATCGGCGGCGTGACGCTGTCGCAGATGTCCATGAGCTGATTGACGTCGGAAGAGAAGTTCGCGATCACCGCGCCCATCGACATGCACAGGAGCAGATTGGACAGCCCGAGCCACTTCGCAAGTCCCAGACCTGCGAAGATGAAGCCGCAGATCAGAGACAGGCGGTTGCCCTGCTTTTTGAAGAAGCGCAGCGGGATCAGGAAGATGAAACCCAGCACCGCGCCGGCGACTAACGCGCCGCCGATCTCCTTCAAGGGAACGAGCAGGGAAGCGCCGAGGGAGGCTCCGCTGTCGCTGATCGCCTGCGCGATCGCCACGGACATGGAGAACAGGATCAGCGCGGTCGCGTCGTCGATGGCGACGACGGACAATAAGGATTCCGTGACAGGCCCCTTCGCGCGGTACTGCTTGATGACCATGATGGTCGCGGCCGGCGCGGTCGCGGCGGCGATGGCGGCGAGCACGAGGGAGAAGGCGACCTTCTGTCCTGCAATCAGCAGTCCCGCCACGACGAACAGCACGGCGAACAGGGATTCCAGGCAGGCGATCACGATCGGCGCCGCGCCGACGCGCTTGAAGTAGGACATTTTGAACTCGTTGCCGATGGAGAAGGCGATGAAGCCGAGGGCAACGTCGGAGATGATGTTAATCGACTCCAGAAAATCGTCGGACAGCAGACTGAACGAGTCCGCGCCGAAGATCAGATGGGTCAGATTCGGCCCGATCAGCAGACCTGCGATCAGATAACCGGTGACGTTCGGCAGATGCAGGTGTTTCGCCATGCGCCCGAAGAACATGCCGGCAAAGATCATGATGGCAAGGTCTATCAGTGTGTTGAGTGTCATGCGTTCTTCTCCATTCCCTCCACGTAGTCGACGGGGAGCGTAAAGAGAATGCCGGTGTCCGGCTTGTCGAGACCGCCGGTGACCTCGTTGACGATGCGGCTGACCGTGGCGACCTTCTCGTCCGGCAGGACCATGAGGATCGTCTTATTTTCCTTGTGCGCCGGGTTCATCAGCAGACGCAGCGACGCCATGAAGCGCAGCTCGTCATGCCCTTCCAGCGACTGCGCCATGCCCTTGCTGTCGAGGATGGTCGCGCCGGGGATGTGTTGTTTGCCGAACTTGGTCAGGATCTTTTCGAGACATTCGACTTTATTCAGAATGATGATCAAACATTTCATCGGTTGTACCTCCTGCGGTTTTTGCGCTGCTATATTACCACCAAATCCGGCAGAATGCAACCGCAGAAACGGCTATTTTTCGCCGAATAACAGGCGGATCGTCTTTTTCGTGAGCCGATCCGCCGCCGCGAAATCGACGAACGGACGGCAAAGCGCCTCCAGACGGTCATGGTGCTGCTTCGCGGCGCGAAGATAGGCGACCGCCTGATCGAGCAGAGACGCGACCGTTTGGGTGTAGAACGCTAACGATTCGCGCGTCTTCGGCGGCAGGGATGAGTTCAGGTCGATCCGGCAGAAGCACGGCGCGTCATACAGGAGCGCCGCGCTTTCACTGACGACGGCGACGTCCGCCGAGGGGATCAGCAGGTGCGTCGGCCGTCCGTCCGGCAGCAGGGGAGAATAACAGGCGACACAGTCGTGCCCCAGCTCCTGCGCCCTCGTTTGCAGGACTTCGAGCAGGAGCGGCGCGAGACCGTAGTCGTCGCGCAGGACGTAGACGCGGCCGCAGAGGGCGGCAGGCGTTTTTTGACAGAAATACAGGCCCTGCGGCGTGACCGCGCTCAGAAACCGCCGCCGGAACGTCTCCTGCGGATTGCTGACGCGCCGGAGCGAGGACAGGGCGATGCACTCCGCGATCGCCGCCGTTTCCTCGCGGTACGCGGGCGTGTCGACGATTCGCCGTACGCCGCCGAGCAGCTCGCCCGCGGCGGCGAGGCAGGCCGTGACGTGCGGGTACTGCGCGGCGTTTTCGCGCTGTACGCGCAGGATTTCCTCCTCCTGCTCCATCATGCCGTCGCTGTCGTAGAATTCGCCGAAATTCAGATAGTTCATGCCGCCGCCGCAGAGCCGCGGCTCTAAAACGTGCGGCGCGGTGCCGTCCACGTAGGCGGCGGATAACTGCGGCAGGAGAACGCCGTCGAGCGAATCGGGATCGGAAGAACATAAGATGTACGATACGTCCAGCCCGCGCTGCTGCGCCGCGCGGCCGATCGCGCGCAGGAAGGTCGATTTGCCGCAGCCGGAGCCGCCCTTGAGGATCGTCAGGTGCCGCACCTCGTCGAATAAGGTGTCGTAGTGGGACACAAAGCCCCGCGGCGTGCTTGCGCCGAGAAAGAATACAGATTCCATAAACAGCCTCCTTCTCTATGTTCTATGCGGCGCGGCGGGAAAACGTGCACCACGGCGCGCCGTTCCGTATAGAATGGGGAAGACGAAGGGGGGCTTTGCGATGGAGACGACGCTGGATCGGCTGCGCGAGGGGGAGTGCGCCCGCATCGCGCGCCTCGCCCTGCGCGGGGCGATGCGCCGCCGACTGCTGGACTTCGGCATGATCGAGGGAACGACGATCCGCTGTCTGCGCAAAAGCCCTGCGGGCGACCCGGTGATCTACCGCGTGCGCGGGACGATGCTCGCGCTGCGCCGGCAGGACAGCCAATGGATCGCCGTGGAGGTGATCCCATGCGGCTGATCGCGCTGGCGGGCAATCCGAACGTCGGGAAAAGCACCCTGTTCAACGCCCTGACGGGGATGGATCAGCACACGGGCAACTGGCCGGGCAAGACGGTCGAATTAGCGCAGGGGCATTAATCCGTCGCACACCTCGCGCACACGCTCCATCAGCGCGTCCGTTCCTTCCTCTTGCAGAGCGCAGGAGGCGACCACCGGCACGCCG